>CAWGLH010000020.1:0-23663 GCA_963823365.1 uncultured Sphingobacteriales bacterium | reverse complement strand
TAATTTGGTTTTGAATGAGTATGATGATTGGCATTTACCAAGCCGAACTGAATTAGGAGTGCTTTATGCAAACAGAAACGTTGTTGGGGGATTTGAAGAAAACTACTATTGGACTTGTACGGAGGCCGGAATCTTTCAGATCAAAGCCTGGAGTCAGATATTTACCACGGGATTCCAAACCGGCCGGGGAAAGAACAATAAATACTTAGTTCGACCGGTCAGGGTTAGTTCGTCTGGTAAGGGCATTGTCACTTTCGGGTGTCCACCAGGAGGATGAAAACCTAAGGGCTACAAAACTCCCGGCCATGTATCCGGCCACTAAAAAATACTACTAATAGGGTATTTGCATTATAAGAACAGAATCTATACCTTTAGTTTTCTTACTACCCCATATTTAAAAGGATCATTCAACCAGGATTTATAATCTGCATAGTTTCTTCAGGTGACAGTTCGCATCCTTGTAAACTTTTTCTGAATATAGTTTTACTCTAAACTCCTGAACGTAGCCATTTATTAGTTAACGATTAAACTGTTGTGCTATGTACACACTTCTCAAGCAACAAGGGGTTAAAAAATTCTTCATTACGGAAACGCCTTCACTCGGTGCCTCTCTACTGATTTCAGAAGCCATGTTCAAATTTGGAAGTTTTATGCTGGAATGTTCTGCCTTCCTGGTTACCTGGTACACATTCAGCTTCGTTATCAATCATATCTTATCCAGGCGGAAAGAGGCGCTTAATTAAGGCTCTGTTGATTTCACTTTTAACTGTATGCCAGGCAGCAGGCATTCATTGGATTATGCAGAATATACTTCCTATTCTGAATGATTCGGTTGAATATATTTCTTCACGATTAAATTTTTCAACATGGTAAAACGAAAAGGCGATGAACCGGATAACAAGGCGTTGCAACGCCTCCGGCAATTCGAAGAATCACGAAAAGCAGTACCCGACATAAATCCGGATGATGATAAAAATAAAAAAGATAAAAAAAAAGATTCCAAAAAGAAGGATAAAGATGACCAGCCGGATAAAGCGACGGATGAATTGAAATGTTAGCAATTGAAGCAATGTGATCACCAATAACAAAAAAAACAAAAGATATGAAAGGACCAGCGGAAAGCATACTTGAGCCACTGGAAGCTCAGATCGAACAAATTACCACACCTGCTGCCGAAGGTAAAAAGAGTTTGGTAAAACCAAAAGGAGGCAAGGCGCTGAAACGACTGCAACTTTTTTCTGCACAAAGGCACCTGTCCACTCACCAGGAATCCTCACTGAATGGTGATAATACGGATGCCACAATGGCCGCTTCACTGGGGACAAAACCCAAAAAAGGAAAGGCTTCACCGGAACGAACAACTGAAGAGCATGGCTATGACGCGGATTATGATTATGCGAAAACGCTTTTTGAAGCATCCATTGCACTTAAGCCCGGTGCAGTTTTAAGTACAGATGTAATGGAACCTGAAACCACCGGCACTATTTCCACATCGCCGCCAACGGCAACAGGTCCCCAATGGCGCTTTCTCGGGCCCAGCGGAATGCCCAACGGACAAACCTATGGCGACACACGCGTGGTGGTGTCCGGAAGAGTAGCCACCATGGCGATAGACCCTTCTAACAGTAATCATCTTCTTGTCGGGTCTGCAGGAGGCGGGATCTGGGAAAGTTTTAACCGGGGTTCCGACTGGGCAGCACGCACCGATTATATGCCAACCCTTGCCACAGGAGCCCTTGCATTCAATCCCACTTCACCGAATATCGTGTATTGCGGAACCGGAGAAGGGAATTTCTATGCAGGCCTGGGAGCCGGTATACTTCGCTCCACCAATGGCGGGACTACCTGGTCTTTATTGACTGCTGCACCTTTTATCGGGCAGGGATTTCACAACTTAATTGTTGACAGGGCCAATGGAAATCATTTACTGGCCGCTACAACCAGTGGTGTATATGAATCCACCAATGGAGGCACAGCATGGACATTGCGCCATGGTGCAAGGTGCTGGGATCTGACTACCAGTCCGGCCGGCGGACCCGGTGCCGAAGTACTTGCTGCCTGCAGTAATGGTTTATTCAGATCCACCAATGGCGGCACCACTTATACCAAGGTAAATTTACCCGGAGCCCCGGCCAGCTTTACCCGCCTGGCAGCAGAAATTTCGAGAAGCAATCCGGCATTTGCATATGCATTCGGTGCAGCCGGCGGCACAGCATACCTGTACCAGCGGAATGCTACGGGCACATGGGTCGCCATTCCTGTACCGGCCGGGCTTTCTACCGGGCAGGCATGGTATGACTGGTTCCTTACGGTTTCCCCTGATAATCATTTGCAGGTTTACCTGGGGGCTATTGAAGCATACCGGGGAACATTCCAGCTTGGTGCCTGGAACTGGTTAACGATTTCCAATAAGACAGGTGATGATATACATCCTGATCAACACGCAATAGCTATTGATCCTTCAAATGCCAATAACATTTATATAGGCTGTGATGGAGGAATTTTCTTTTCACCCAATCGCGGAACCAGCTGGGTTTCCCTTAACAAGGGTTTAGGGATAACCGAGATAGAATACATGGCGCAGGACTATGGCTCCTCCCGTTGGCTAATAGCCGGCACTCAGGATAATGGAACCTGCCGTTATACCGGCAGCGCTATCTGGGATCATATTGCAGACGGTGATGGTGGAGATTGTGGAGTCAACAGGGCCAATCCGAATATTGTCTACCATACCTATTACAATATGGGTATGGAGAGATCTACCAGTAAAGGAAATTTCGGATCCTTCAGCTGGATATTCCCTGCCATTCCATCCGGGTACAGCAACCTGTTCTATCCCCCGATGGAATGCAATAATGATACAGTGGCGATGGCTGGCCAAACGGTATATGTATCACGCAACCAGGGGACCAGCTGGAACAATATTCCGTTAGCTGCCGGAGTTGCCTCTGCCATGCATATGCCAAACCCAAATAATATTTATGTGGGTACAACAGATGGCAGGTTATATCGGATCACCTGGATGGGAAGCGCATGGTCCGGTGCTACCGCCCTGGCTTCTCCAAGAGTTGGGGCATGGATCAGTGATATCTATGTAGACCCATCCAACCTCAACCGTATCTGGGTCACATCTTCTTCTGTTGGAGGTGCCCGTTTGTTCCGTTCCGACAATGGCGGAGCCACCTGGATTGATCGCTCGGCAGGTTTGCCCAATTTACCCATGAATGCTGTGGAGGTTCATTCCTCCAATGCCAACCGGGTATGGGTAGCCGCAGATGTAGGCGTTTATCAATCACTCGATGCGGGAGCTACATGGACTGCATTTGCCAATGGCCTGCCAAACGGATTGGCTATCGACCTGTTATTCCAGCCTAACGCACGGGTATTAAGGGTTGCATTGCGCAACCGCGGTGTATGGGAAATACCAGTTGACGGATGGCTGACCAATCCAGTTTGTGGTGTGCAGTGGAATGGATCACTTGCGCCCAATCAGACAAAAACATGGTTCACGTTTAACTGGCCCGCCACCTGGCATATGCTCTGGACAGTGATGCCTGTTGCACCTGCGCCAGGAGCAAAAATAACCAGCAAGATTTCCGTTCAACGTGCCAGTGCAGAATATGTTACCTACTTTATAACGGTGACTAACCTGACGAATCAAACGGTAAACTTTGAAGGCAGGTATGAAATACTCAGTTTCTATTAATAACAAACAAAAAATATTCATTATGACTACAGGAGTTCAATTTACCGGAACATTGACCCCGAATCAAACACAGAGCTGGTTCACGTTTAACTGGCCTACATCCTTGCATGTTATTTGGGAAATGATGCCACTGACCCCCATAGGAAGCGCCAAACTGAATTGGAGTGTGGCTGTGGAAAAAGGCGCCGGATCGGTTTGCACGTATTGGATAACGGTAAAGAATGAAACGGCGAACACGCTCACTTTCGAAGGACGATATGCCATTTTAAATTAACTAAACATAAGGGGTATGAAAATCATAATAGAACTTGATGATACCGGCACGAAGCAACCTGAAATAAAAAAAGAACCCAGTGTTGTTATGGAACAGCCGGAGATCAACCTGGCAACGTTTATTTCTGCATCACCGATAGATGCCGGCGCGGCACGCATTCCGGATAGATATGGTATCCAGTCTGAAGGAAGTACAACTCCTTCACCATCCATGCAAGGCAGCATGCCTTATTCTGCAGCAGGAGCGCTGGATGCCGGGGCTGCCAAAATACAGGAAGAGCCTATGCCTATGGCATCGCCTGAAATGAATCCTACAGGTTCATTAGATCAGGGCAGTGCTTATTCAACGGGCCCTTTCACTAATATTGACACGCATCACAACTGATTGAAGCGGTTAAACGCTTCAACGGACGGTTTCTGTGCACTTCCGGAAACCAAAAGGTCAGCAACTTAAACCAGTAAAATTTTCGATTTAAGTTGCCGGCCTTTTTTATGTAATTTATTTTCCTTTTGTCACAGCACTCTTCAGCTCATTGATCGGTTCTTTAGGCAACAGCACTTTATTAACTTTTTCACCAACTACATCCTTTGCCAGTTTGAACACGGCACTTTGAATTGTTTTCTCTGAAGTACCCACACGTACGGTGTAATTACCAGCTTCCGTGATCCATGAGGAGGTTTTTGAATCGAATGAAGCCAGATCAGCGGGTGTTAAACTGAAACTGACCTCCTGTGATTCTCCAGGCTGCAGCAACCTTGTCTTTGCAAATCCCTTCAATTCAGCAGCCGGCTTATCCAGTTTCTTGTTGGGAGCGCTGACATAAAGCTGTATCACTTCTTTTCCTGCTGCAGTTCCTGAATTGGTAACAGTAACGCTTACCTGTAAATTTTCAGCCATTGCAGGACCTGAAGTTTTCAGGCTGCTGTAACTGAAATCTGTATAGGATAAACCATATCCAAATTCGTATGCCGGCCTGACCTTAAATGTATTGTAATAGCGGTATCCTACATAGATACCTTCTTCATAAATTACTTCGGCTTCAAATGCTTTTTGTCCAAATACTCCCGGAACCGGGCGATCCTTAAATTCCTTTCCGGGGAAATTCTTTGCCGTGATATCATCCAGGTATGCTGCTGGGAATGTAGTAGCAAGTTTTCCGGATGGGTTTACTTTTCCAGATAGTACATCGGCAATGGCATTACCACCTTCAAGACCCGGTTGCCATGCAAGTAAGATAGCATCTGCCTGGTCGCGCCATTGCGATACATCAACCACGCCGCCAATATTCAGCACTACTATAACTTTCTTGCTCTGTGCATGAAAAGCACCGGACACCAGCTCTATCAAAGATTTTTCCTTATCTGTCAGGTAGTAATCGTCCTTCTCTTTGCGGTCATTTCCTTCTCCTGCATTTCTTCCGATGGCAATGATTGCCATTTCAGAATTGGCAGCAGCCTTTTGTATATCATCACCAGAAACAGTCAATTCAGGAATGGGTACTGTCGGGCTCATCAGTTCTTCCATCGCACTCTTTTTCGGCTTCTTGCGCTGCTCTGATTCAATGTAACTGGTATAGGCACGATAGAGGTCTGTATTCAGCGCATAACCTGCACGGAATAATCCATCATTTAACGGAACGGAATACATCTTGTTTACATCACCACTGCCGGTACCGCCGGCAATCAGTTCCATGGCATTGTTGCCAAATACCGCCAGTTTTGTACCAGTGGCAATTGGCAGGGATTTGCCATCATTCTTCAACAAGACCATGCTTTCGGCTGCTGCTTCGCGGGCAATCCTGGCATTTTCCTTTAATGGAGGATTATCACTGAACTTATATCCTTTGAAAGCTGTGTGACATCATGATGACACCCAGAATTTCACTCACATTCTGGTCTATAATTTTTTCTTCAAGTTTTCCTGTCTTTACAGCATCGAGGATGGCGGCTTTTTGTTGCGGCAATCCCGGCATGATAAGGTTGTTGCCCGCCCTGATCATTTCCACTGCATTCCTTCCGCCGAACCAGTCAGACATCACGAATCCCTTAAAACCCCATTCTTTACGAAGTATGGTGGTCAGCAGTTCGGGATTTTCCGCGGCATACGGACCATTCACCAGGTTATAGGAACTCATGATGGTCCATGGATTCGACTTCTTCACCATCATTTGCCAGCCTTTTAAGTAGATTTCACGTATCGCTCTTTCACTGATCTTTTCATTTACAGTATTGCGGTTGGTTTCCTGGTTATTGGCGAAGAAGTGCTTGGCGGAAACGCCAACTCCAGCACTTTGTATTCCATCCACCATAGCAGATGCCATGTAACCTGTGAGTAAAGGATCTTCAGAATAATATTCAAAGTTGCGCGCTCCAAGCGGATTGCGGTGTATGTTCATGCCGGGTCCCAGCAGGATGTCGATCCCGTATTCTTTTGCCTCGCCGCCGAGGGCGGTGCCGACTTTCTTCAAAAGACTTGTATCCCAGCTTGATGCCAATAAAGTACCCGTTGGCCAGGCAGTGGCATAATACATACGGCTCTTGCCTGCATTGAAAGCATGGATCCCCGCAGGTCCGTCACAAACAACTATACCGGGAATTCCCAAACGGGGTATGGCAAATGTAGTACCGGCGGCACCGGTCACCCTTTTCTGTGCATCGGTAGGCGTGTTAGATGCGCCTGGCATTGGCATACCGGGAACATACATGCCACCTCCAACGAGGAGCGATACTTTTTCTTCCAGGGTCATGGCTTTGACGACTTCACTGACCGGGCTTTTGCCCAATTGCGGGAGATTAGCCTGTTGTGCCCCTGCAATGACAAAGGTTGCAAGGAAACAAAAAGACAAACTGATTCTCCGGTAAAATGATTTCATGATAGATGAATAAATATGATGAGAAATATTATTGAGTCATTATGACACAATAGTACTACATTTGGTCCAGATCACAAAAATTACTTGTTTTGATCATGGCCGGGATTTCGAGAAAATTGCAGGAGAGGATCAATTTTGATGTTAGCCAGTATATGGCCGGACTATCTGTCGACAATGTCATTTTCGGGTTCCACGATAACCAGTTGAAGGTATTGTTGCTGGAATGCCTGAATAAAAAGGACTGGATGTTGCCGGGAGGTTTTGTACATAAAGAGGAATCCCTGGAAGAAGCAGCTGCCACAGTATTGCTTAACCGTACCGGGCTTAAGAATGTTTACCTGCAGCAGTTCCATGCTTTTGGCGATCCAC
This sequence comes from uncultured Sphingobacteriales bacterium, assembly GCA_963823365.1. GTDB lineage: Bacteria > Bacteroidota > Bacteroidia > Chitinophagales > Chitinophagaceae > Pollutibacter. Next base: position 16,442 of record CAWGLH010000020.1, on the reverse strand, counting down.
GCCGGTCGGGGGAAAGCGGTTGTCAAAGGATTTATGAAGTCGATGCAACTGGATTACGAAGAGAACGAATGGTTTCTCAATCGCTTTATTACTATTGGCTTTTACGCCCTGGTGGAATTCGAAAAAGTGGTTCCGGTCCCCGACCGGTTGTCAGCATCCTGCGACTGGCGTGATATCAATGATCTGCCCCCGATGATATTTGATCACCGTGATATTATCATGAACGCATTGACCGCGATGCGCCATCACCTGAACTATCAACCCATCGGTTATAATCTATTACCGAAAGAGTTCACGATGAAGAACCTTCAGTCGATCTATGAGACCATCCTGAACAGGAAACTCGACCGCTCCAATTTCAACCGAAAGATGCTTGCTGCAGGAATACTCGACAAGAAAGAAAAATTGTTTGCCGGCGGAGCACATAAAGCCCCATATTTATACAGTTTCAACAAGAAGAATTATTTCAGGGTATTGAAGGAAGGATTCAATAATGAGTTCTGAGCATGGTAATACCTACTCCGGGAATGTCATTTTAAAGGGAAATTTCATTAACTTCTGATTTATAAGGCTAAGGGTTAGATTTAATATAACGCTGGATACATTTCCGCTCGTTGAATCCTGCGCTTCGGCACTTATCAAATTATAATTGTATACAATGAAGAAAATAAAAATCTTCCTGGCTTCTTCCAATGAACTGAAACCGGAAAAGGGAAAAATTTGAAATTGAAATTTACCGGAAGTGCAAGGCATGGTTTGATAAAGGTGTCTTTCTACCTGGATATCTGGGAAGATTTATCAGCCCGCATGTCTTTGACGGGCTCACAAAGTGAATACAACAAATTCGTGAGTGAAGCCGACCTCTTTGTTTACCTGGCATATTCGAAAGTGGGCATGTATACCGAAGAGGAATTTGAACATGCATTCGGGCAGTTCAAATCAACAGAGAAGCCATTCATTTTTACATACTTTAAAACTCCTCCGGATGCTGCGCAGGACAGCCTGGCCGATTTCAAAAAGAAGCTGAGCGAACTGAAACATTTCTATTCCAATTTTACCGACATCAATGATCTTTGGAACAAGTTTAATAAAGAACTGGACAGGCTTGAAGCGGATGGATTCACCGAAAACAAAAGGCCCGAAAATATTGCAGGTACCACTACGATCACCCAGAACGCGAAAAATATCTATAATATTGACAATATTGATAACGCAAACTTTAATTCCTGATACATCATGGCAGATCCAGCCAATACACCGGAAAAAAATATTGTTATCCAGGGCGTAACTGAGGATACTATAACTGTGCTGGTGGACGGTATGGCACAACAGCTACAGAAAAAGCTTGACGTGCTGCAGGAGTTCATGGAAAAACAGGCGGCTAAATCCCTTCAATCCGCCAACAATATTTATAATATCGGCACCATCACCAACGCCAATTTCGGGTATGTGGTGGGACAGGCCGGGCACGACAAAGCCCTGCCCTCCCAACTTGCGGAGAGCCTTATCGGGGAAGGAAATGTATGGATTCAGAGCCTGGAACGGGAGCTGCTTAAAAAAGGCGTATCAGTGAGCGACCAGCCCTGGGATATATTCCAGAATTACGATTGGCTGATTCAGACCTTCTTGCAAAAGATGTGCACTGCTGCCGGGCAGGAGAAAAACCTGCGACGGCTTACATTTATGGCCGAAGCCTACCAGGCCTCTTTGCGATTCCTGTGTTATATTCAAATTGCCCAGGTGCTCCAGATGGAAAATAAACCGAAGCTGGATATAATTTCAGACTTCGTTCAAATGGAGGGCAACAGGTACCTTGATTTCGATTATACCAGCCTGTTACTCACCTGCACGGAGGTTCTTGGGGAGAACGGTTTCATGAAAGAAATAAATGAGTTTGCCGGAGAGCTTACTGATACCGGCAATGATTTATATGGAACAGCCCTTTACCTGGAGGACCAGCGGAAAAAATTAATCGCCAATGCCATACCGGAAGATGAGAAACTTCCCGGCCTCCTCGATGAGTACCTGACCGCACTGGTATACTGGTTACGGAATATTTCTTTCCTCGCTAATTACCGGTCTTGTATCCATCAAGGAAATAAACCTCAATTACCGCCTGGGAACGGCGAAAAATTTTGTACACCTGTATGGAGAACTGCATAGCATGTATAATGAGGCAGGGTCATCGGATGGTGATTATAAATCCAAATCCATAACCGACTCCTTTACATACAGTAAAAGTATTTTATTGCTCAGGGGAAATGATGTAACAGCCTGCATGAATAATATAAAGGATCCAAAGGCATTCCTTTCGCTATCGCCACTGGTGATAGATCAAAGTGTTTATACTGAAAAGCCAACGCAGACCCCGGAAATATATTACTATACCGGGTATGATAAAGCAAAGCGCCAATACTACTATTCGCAATACAAAAACGAACTGGCTTTTGGAGGCAAGGGGGATATTGTTTCCAACAAGACATTAAAAGTATCCGCGCAAAATAACAACCAGCCCCTGCTGGATGATTTATTTGAACAGTTGGAAGAAGTACTGGCGCCCTATAAAAAAAGGCAATCATGAATCCGCAACATTCACCATTCAAGTTCCTGGATTCATACCAGCAGGCAGATGCCGATGTTTTCTTTGGACGGGAAAAGGAAACCATTGATTTATACAATGCACTTAGCGGTGTAAAGCACCTGCTGGTGTACGGGCCTTCCGGGTCCGGCAAGACCAGCCTGATAGAATGCGGCTTGCGCAACCAGTTTTCAGATGCCGACTGGTTTGCCATTACGATCAGGAAGGGAACCAATATCAATGCATCCGTATATGCCAGTATCAACAAGGCGCTTAAAGAAAAAATTGAACTGGATCCTGCAAGTAAAATGCCGGTGGATGCCCATATAGAATTCGGACAGGCCGTAGAGAAATTATTTACCGAGCGATATCAGCCCGTGTACCTCCTCTTTGACCAGTTTGAAGAATTGCTGATCTCCGGAGATGCAGAAGAAAAGAAAAAGTTCTTTACACTTCTCAATAAACTCATCCGGAATAAGGTGCCCTGCAGGATCATGCTCATCATGCGGGAAGAGTTCATTGGTCATTTATCTGAATTTGAGCCGCTCTGCCCCACAGTTTTCCAGCACCGTTTCCGGGTAGAGAAGATGGGAAGGAAAAATGTGGAAGAAGTCATTTACCAGATACTCGAAGCCCCAAAATACCGGGCTTATTTTAATGTGGAGGACAGCCAAAAACTGGCAGAAAGCATATTATCAAAACTCCCCGATAAGAGAAAGGAAATTGAACTGGCGCATGTGCAGGTATTCCTGGGAGAACTCTGGGATCGCGCGCAGGCCACTAAAAAGGAAGGTCAGTTGCCCGTGCTGAGTGCGGACCTGATTAATGATGACGATGACCTGGAAGCCGTACTGGAAAGTTTTTTGAAAAAGCAGATGAGGGAACTGGATGGAAATTTTGGAGAGAGGGTTTCCCTGGAATTACTGGCTGCAATGATCTCCGAGCGGTTTACAAAACTGCAGGTCAGCAAAGCGGACCTGGAGAAAGACCTTGAACATAAAAAAGTGGTGAGTGAAAAACCCATTATCGAACTGCTGAAAGAACTGGAACAACGCCGCATTGTCCGCACTGTAAAAGTGGGGGATGAAACACAATATGAAATCAGCCATGATGTACTTGCCCTTGTAGTGGGGCAAAACCTGACAGAAGAAATGAAGTTGAGGGAGAAGGCCGGAGATATTTATAAAGTGTATGGAGAAAGGCAGGGATTGTTTACGCAGGACGATATTGATTACCTGCGTCCATTTCAGCAAAGCCTTTCCTATCCCCCGGACTTGCAGGCAAGGATAGACAAAAGCCTCCGTGCCATAAGGAGGGCGAAAAGAAAAAAAATCGCCATTTCCTTTCTCCATCCTGTTAGTTGTTATTGCATTCCTGGTTGCATACTCAGTTCAGTCAAGGATCACAGAAATAAGAGCGCTGAACGATAAAGCCAAGGCGGTAGCTGCAGATAGCGCTACAAAGGAATTATTAGGGATCGTGATGAAGGGGCGAGGCGAACAATACGTTAACCAGGATGTGGGGGAAACAATTAAACGATTAAAACTGGAACAGACATATCCTATATGATAGGTTGATTGTTCCAGGGCAACCTCCGTACCCGTATCCGGAACAAATAATTATGATTTCCTGATCTGGATTGATGTGCCTTCATTCAGGGCGGCGGAAATTAAAGAAGTGGAGTATAAATGGCCCTGCAAAGGATTTATTGATAGTATTCATATTGGAAGCAAACCATCATTGGGCTTTGCATTTGGCTACAGGGGATGGGGATATTGCCCCACAATAAAAATAAAAGTGATTCTAAAAAACGGGGAAACCGTTCCTATAGAATTCGAATTGGGTGAATATCTCGCCGTCAGGATGCCGAATGAATTTATTGATTATTCAATAAAGCTGATAATCCAGATTTTTTCAGGTGATCTTCTACTGATAATCTCTTGCTTACATCAAGCATGGGTACTTCGCCAATATCGCTCTGGTGAAAACTATATACCAGTATGGTAAGCACTTTTTTAGGTAGTACAAAGTTTTCAAGGTCTTTTGGTAAAGAGGAATAACTGTTTATCAGCAGGTCCTGCATGGCGCCAATGGAAGTGGGACTGCTTTGTATTTCTGCTGCTTTAGGGAGAGATGACCAGGGCAAAGATCCTGAACTCAGACTCAGTGGCAAAAAAGATGGATTTAAAAACTTCATACAATGAAAACTTGCTATTGCCTGCCACCGTTACATTCCAGCGTTTATCCTGGCTCAATGGTGTACCATCTTTAGATATGGCTTCCAGGCTGGTGGTCATGGCATAGCCAGCCTTCATATAATAATATTGAATATGATTTGTATACGGGCAACACTGAGAATACCCTTAAGATGTTTATCCACCTCTTTCATTTTATTCAGGCCGGGCTTATAGTTAAATATATACTTGTATGCAGAAGGGAAAGGAGCAGGATCAGGGAAGAAATATTTACGATCAGGGAAATTATCATGACCGCTTCCTACATTATGAGTTTCGTCAGGTTCAACCGGACAATTAGCTGGTTTTGTAATTTTTTTCAGCATGCCATATAATTTTTTGCAAGCTGAGGAATCCAGGTTATTCCGGAAAAAATCATCCTTTTGCATACTATTATATTCATAGGAAGGATTAAAATTTATGGCATCTTCCGGGTTAAGTTGATTCACAAAGTAATGGAAAGCATCCAGGATCTTATCCACTTTACAAAGCGAATCAAAATTTACCGCCACAAATTTCAATTGAAGATATCTTGAAATTAAATCTAACGCTATATCAAGACGGTAGCTTCCATTGATTTTCCAGGCTTCATGTTTGGGGTATGCAATTTCATAGGCACTATCAGATGTTAATTCCAAAACATATCGGCTTAATGGCATGTTATATAGGCTTGTATAATTCAGAAGAGAATCAAATTGAAATTGAAGTGTGGCCTTTTCCTGAAAGAATATTCGTTTAAAGTCAGGGTAAATATCTTTATTAAAATAAGGGGTAAATTGATCTTTTAATCTCTGGATCCGATCATAAAGATGATCGAATATTTCCAAATTAAATCCAAAAAACTCATAATCGCTGACATATGAAATGTAATACTTGTTTTTTTCCTTTTCGGATTTGTTGAAATAAGCTATTGCGCTATCGAGAGTGCTTTTCCATTGAAGTAATGCTTTCCTGGAAACATCCTTTTTATTTGAAAACAATATACGGGCTTTTCCAAAATACAATAACGAGTATGTAATATTGTACATACACTCATTACTTTTGATAAAACCTGAATCTTTGATGGAGGCCAATTCATTTTCTTCAAACGTCAATATTTTTTGGATACGCTGATATTTTAATGTGTCGAAGTACTTTTCAGTAAGCGACAAATTAATATATGCCTGTCCGAGGGTCAATAGATCATCAGCCTTTTCCCTTTTTGAATCATTTGCTTTTGATGCAATAAATGGCAAAAGAAAAAGTAAAAGAAAAGTAAATCGTTTGGCTTTATTCATTGAAAAATATTCTGTATTAATGATTGATCAGGTTATCAGTTTCCAGACTTAATATTATTCTTATAGCTTCCGGTAAAACCAATCCCTTTGCCATCCCTGAAAATAAAATGATGGGTGTAATCATTACCGTTCTTTGCATATTTTTAAGATTTCCTGAAGCTTATCAATATTTTCGTTCGTGGCTTGATCATTTGGTTCCATGGCAATACATTTATCAAAATATATTTTCGCCTCGGCAAATTTGGAACATGTTTTATCTTCCAATTCTTTGCCTTTTTTCTTATACGTTTTGTAATCCAGTTTGCCTACATCATTTTTTAATTCAACAGCCACATTAAAGTGCAGGACTCCTAAATTGTAGTTACAATCAAAATTGTCTCGGTCTAGGTCAATTACTTTTTGGTAATATTTAAGGGCGTTTTCCTTATCATGGTTTGTATCATACAATTTACCCAGGTATAATAGATATTTTGTGTTGGCAGGGGAAGCAGCAACCTGTTTAGTTAAGTTTTCTATAGCTTTTGATGTGTCGCCACTTTCCAGATAAAAATTAGTTACCGTATTTTTTAAATCTTCATCTTCTGGATTGGCAGTAATACCCCGTTGCAATACTTTTATCGCCGTGGCATAATCCTTTTTATCCCTGCTGATCGTTGCCAATGTATAAAATATAGAAGGGTCACTACCTCCCTGATCTAAATAGCGGGTGAAGTATTTGGTTGCGATTTCATTGTTTTTAACCTGGAGTGCACTAAAACCCGTGTACAGAGATATTATTGTATCTGAATGGTTATAATCGCTCGCATATTGAAAATATTTCATGGCTTCCTCAATTGGTTTTCCGCGTACAACTTTTTCCCCTTCTCTATATATTCAGTGTAACGCGATTGCTCAAGGGTATCGGGTCGGAAAGACCAGGAATTCTTTTTCTTAATATTGGATTAAATTGTGCTGCAGCAACTGAATTTGCATCTTCCCAGACCTTGTGTCATAGCATCCAGTCGCGCTGTTTCCGGAGGATAAGATGATAATTCCCTTTCTGATTTAAATCCAGCTAAAGCCATCTGCGTTTTGGTAAGGATGCTCCTATTTTCCGTAGAATAAACCCGGAAAATTTATCTGCCTGAAGTTCTTCTTCAGAACGGTTTTCATATACAGCAAGACTATGATCCTGTAAATGGTGACCTATTTCGTGAGCAAGAATACCTACGGTGGATGCCCAATCAGTATCGGCTTTATTTTGAACTTTGTTTAAGAAGGCATTATTGTAAACAATCGACCTTACTGTTTTGGTTTCCTGAACCAGATTAATGGCCATGCAATTTTCAATATTTTTGCCCTCCGTCAGCTTAAAATTCCTTTCCAGGCCTGCTTTTTTAAGAATATCATCAACTACTTTTTCTGCTCCTGCATTTGATGGTAATTCCAGGTAGCCGGAAATATCTTTCGGTGAATATTTTGAATTGTCGCCATAGTAAGTACAGAAACCAGCCTTTTGTTGTCCAAATGAGAAAAATGGAATGTAAATAAAACAGCTCAGTAGAAAAAACAGATTATTCTTCATAGCGCTATTTATGGCATTCACGGCAATTTGATATTGGTAAGGTATAGATTTTATTTACAATTACTTTAATTAAGCCTTTAAGTTGTCTTGCCTTGTATTTATTCCGATTTATTATTTAGTTGATAATCTGAACCACTCAAATCTTTCAACCCCACTCCGCTTAGTTTTAAACGAAGCGATTCCATTATCAGGAAATGAATTTTTTCTGCAGCAGTTTTATAGGGCATGCCATTAGGCCCGATATTGGAAATGCAGTTACGCTGGTGATCGGTATTCCCAACTGCAGGAAGATAAGTTAGGTAAACCCCTAAACTATCGGGCGAACTTAATCCCGGCCGTTCACCGATAAGAATGATGAGAGAGTTTTGCGTCAAGTCCAAAACCTGTTTCATCACTTATTGCTACCCGCGCCTGTTCAATAATACAAATAGGCGCAATAGTTAATCCCGATGAATTCAACCTTGGTAATAATATGGATAACAGGGGTATGGCATGATGGTTAATGGCGCTGGCAGATAATCCGTCTGTAACATTTATGCAGATATCATAAGACCCTGCATATTCAGAGAGTGTTGAAAGGGAACGATCATCCAGTCTCCGGCCCAAATCAGGTCTTTGCAGGTATTGGCCGCGATCAATGGCCTTGCTGCACAGCAATAAAAAGGAAATTTTAAACTTTTAAATGCCTCCGCGAGTTCAGCAGTATCCAGGGTAGTATACACGGCATCACGCGCAAAAGCATGTGCCAGCCTGAAGGATAAATTTTCCCTTAATGGAATCGAAACACCTGTTCTTCCCAATGCAATCCTGGCTGCGGTAAATTTATTTAATAATAACCAGGGATCATTCGCAGGTAAGAGAAAAGATGGTTGCATTAAGATGTATTTCAGTTTACATGGATCAATAAATCCGAAAAATAAATACCGGTATTTGCTGTAGGTAAATATTATGATGAATATTTCAATAAAGGATGATCCTCCCTTGCCGGCAATTGCTTTCCTTCTTTATCAAAAATCCCCTGCCTGATCAGCCATGTTTCAAATTCCGGCGCTGGCCTTAATCCCAGTGCCTTTCTTACAAACAGGGTATCGTGAAAGGATGTGGACTGGTAATTCAGCATAATATCATCTGCGCCGGGGACGCCCATGATATAATTGCATCCGGCCACTCCCATTAGCAATAATAAGATTATCCATATCGTCCTGGTCAGTCTCTGCATGATTGGTATAACAAATATCCATCCCCATTGGCAGTCCCAGCAACTTTCCGCAGAAATGATCTTCCAGCGCCGCACGGGTGATTTGTTTTCCATCATACAAATATTCAGGCCCGATAAAACCTACAACCGAATTAACCAGGTGAGGATGAAAATGCCGTGCCACCGCATAGGCCCTTGCTTCACAGGTTTGCTGGTCAACCCCCTCATGCGCATTTGCTGATAAGGATGACCCCTGTCCTGTTTCAAAATACATGATATTGTTTCCCAGCTTTCCGCGGTTCAATGATAAACCTGCTTCATAAGCTTCTTTCAGCAGGGCAAGGTTAACGCCAAAGCTGGCATTGGTTTTTTCCGTTCCGCCGATCGACTGGAATACCAGGTCAACAGGAGCGTTTTTCCGGATCAGTTCAAGGGTAGTGGTAATATGGCTTAGAACACAGGATTGCGTAGGGATATCAAATCGCTGAATTAAACTATCCAGCATATTCAATATCGCGTAAACCTTATCCGGGTTATCCGTTGCGGGGTTGATTCCAATTACGGCATCACCGCTTCCATACATTAATCCGTCAATGATGCTGGCCGCAATGCCCTGCAGGTTATCCGTTGGATGATTGGGTTGAAGGCGGGAAGAAAATCTCCCTGGAAGACCAATCGAATTCCTGAACCTTGTAATAACCCTGATCTTTTGTGCAACAAGTACAAGATCCTGGTTTCGCATGACCTTGCTCACCGCAGCGGCCATTTCAGGAGTGATGGCCTTATGTAAAAACTGCAATGTTTTAGCGTTAGCAGAATCGCTCAATAAAAAATCACGGAACATGCCCACCGTGAAAGAACTGATCAGCATGAAAGCCTCATCATCATGATTGTCGATGATCAGTCTTGTTACTTCGTCAGATTCATATGGAATAAGTGCTTCAGATAAAAATGTTCTCAACGGAAGATCGGCCAGGCATAACTGAGCGGCTACGCGTTCCTGGTAGGATCCGGCACATATCCCGGCCAATGCATCCCCGCTCCTGAACGGACTGGCTTTCGCCATAAGTGTTTTCAGGTCCTTGAAATGGTAAGTATGATTCTGTATAGTTTGCTTATACATCCATATCTATTTTGTCAGCATCCTGCAACATACTGTCCTGCAGTTGTATTTTATGCCTGCCTGTTAGAACAAATATCAGTAACAAAATGGCCAAACCACCAAAAAATACAAGGCATAACATAAAGTTATACCAGATTATCGCAAGTAAACAAACCACAGATAAAACCAATGCAATTATTGGGAACCATGGATAAAATGGCGTTTTGAATCCGGTATGCGCAGTATGGAATTTTCTCATCTTCAGCAGGCTGATCATGCTGATGCAATACATGACTACAGCGCCTAATGCAGAAATGATGATCACTTTATCCGTTGTGCCGCTATATAGGCAGACAAGCCCAACCAGTCCGCCTGAAATAAGCGCCCAATGCGGTGTCCGGAATCGCGCATTCACATAGCTTAGTGACGGATGGAAGAAAACCGCTCCTGGACAATGCGAAAATCTGCCTTGAGTATCCAATAATCAGTCCGTGGAAAGAAGCGACCAATCCAAACAGGCCGATGCCGGCAAATATTTTCGTCCAGCTGTTCTGCTTTCCCAAAACCTGGCTGATGGCTTCGGGAAGTGGGTAATCGATAGTGCTGAGCGTTTGCCAGTCGCCAATACCACCTGATAATATCATGACGCCAAGGGCCAGGAATACGAGTGTGGCCATCCCCAGGATATAACCTTTCGGAATATTTCTTTGGGGATCGGTGACTTCCTCCGCTACCATGGCCACGCCTTCAATGCCCAGGTAAAACCAGATGGCGAAGGGCAATGCTGCAAAGATTCCACCAATACCGAAATGCTGATTGTGCTGTAAAAAATTATTGACGTTCAAAATGCGGGGTTACAATACCCATGAATAGTAAAAGTTCAAGGACAGCCAGCACGGTAACAATAAGATTAAATACTGCCGACTCTTTTATGCCCAGGATATTGATCAAGGTAAAAATTACATAACAGCTTACAGCTGTATACATCACGGGAATATTGCTGTACAGGAAATGCACATAACTGCCAAGGGCAAACGCAATGGCGGGCGGGGCAAAGACAAATTCGATGAAGGTGGCGTAGCCTGCTATGAGTCCGCCGACGGGCCCGAAGGCTTTATACGCATAAGCAAATGGTCCGCCTGCATGGGGTATGCTGCTGGTAAGTTCGGTGAAACTGAAAATGAATGCCACATACATTACCGTAACAAGCAGGGTCGCGATGAGAAAACCAACGGTGCCGGCAACGCCCCAACCATAGTTCCAGCCGAAATATTCACCTGAGATCACTAGTCCGACAGCCAAAGCCCAGAGATGTATCGGCCTGAGTATTTTTTTTAACGGAGGATTGGCATGCAGAGACTTGCTCATCCTTGAAAATACGCGATTATCGCCGGAATTATACGGGAGGTACAGGATCATTCCGGCCTGGTGAAAACCATACAGTGTTGTATGGGAAGATTGGAGATATTGCGTTCAAATTTGAAACCTGCTGCAGACAATTCTTTAATAATCTGCTCTTCGGTCATTTTATGAAGGCCTTTAATGGCAAGGTCTTTATCTTCTGCCCTGAATTCAATCATGAATAATTTGCCACCTGGTTTCAATGCGGCGAGCATTGATTTTCCCATTTCATAAGGGAAGGAAAATTCATGATACACATCTACCAGTACCATAAGGTCAATGCTTGCATCAGGGAGCTTAAGTTTTTGTTCTTCCCCTAAAACCGTAACCACATTGGCAAGTTTATCTTTCTTTATCCTGTTATCGAGGTATTCAATCATTTCGGGCTGTACATCTACTGCATAGATCTTTCCGCCAGTCAAGTATTTTGGACATGCGTACCGTATAATATCCGCTTCCTGCGCCTACATCTGCGATGATCATTCCCGGTTTAATATCCAGGTTCCTGACCAGCAGAGTTGAATTTTCATCTTTATCCCTGTCGGCCCTTTCCAGCCAGTTGATTCCATAATGGCTCATCACGTTGGCAATCTGCCGGCCCATATACCATTTATTGATGCCATTGGGATCACCATCTTTATACTGGTAACGCTCCTGTGATGAGGCAGAATTAATGATGACAAATAGTGCAAATAAAATAATGGCAATTTTTTTCCGCATACTATGATTACAATCTAATGGCACTTTGAGTTCAGTAACCAGGTTGCTTAAATCAGCCGTGATGATGTTCATTTAATATACTGCCTGAAAAACTCCACCATCTTATCATAATACTTATCGATCATAACACCCGGGCCATGCCCACCGCCTGCAACCGGGATAAATGTGGAGTTCACTCTTTTTGATTTCAGCACAGCATAAAAATACTCGGTTTCACAAATAGGAACGAGGGGGTCCTTATCTCCATGAAAAAGTAAAAACGGGGGTGTCTTGCTGCTTACATAGAATGCCGGGTCAGCGAGCCGTGTTTTTTCCTTGTTTTCCTGTATGGGTCCGCCTACCAGTGATGATTCCGGGGATTTTGGATCATTGTGATTCATGGTGCTGCCGCAGGAATCCATCCGAAGAAAGTCTGTGGGGCCAAACCAATCCACAACCGCCTGCACTTCATCTGATGTCCCGGAGTATGAGGAAGAATTTCCGATAAGATCAACCTTGAATCCATTTAGTTCTCCAGTCCTCAGACCGCTTGTAGTGCCGGCCATGGAAGAGAGGTGCCCGCCTGAAGACCAGCCGGTAATCCCGATCTTTTCTCCCTTCAGTTCATATTTTGCAGCATTAGCACGGATAAAACGAATGGCTGATTTGACATCCTGGATCTGGGCGGGGAAAATGGAATCACGGCTTGATCGGTGATTGATGCTCACTACAGCAAAGCCGGCATTAAGTAATGACTGCCCGAAACCATCTTTGAACACGGCAGACTTTGACGAATTTGAGAAGAAGGCGCTGCCGTAAATGCATATGATTACCGGGTACGGGCCAGGTTTTCTTATTGGAAGATGGATGTCGAGTTTATGACCAATAATTCCGTCACCAACATAATCCACATCGATCCATTGTTTTCCAGATTCGATGGATGTGTTTGATACAGGCTGGGCAGATGCCGGAAAGACCGGTCCAAAAAAGAATAGCAGGAAGAGAAGTTTACTTCCTGTCAATAATTGATTCATCGCCTTAAGCATATGCAGGTGTTTTAGTAAATATCCGATTTTTCGTTCACCCTTATTTATAGGCATGGAATAAATTCAATCCGTAATATCGAAAATTGAAGATATTATGTGATATTCAGTTCAAACAATCCGCCTGCATGCAGATCAAATTATTTGTTGCCATTCCTTCAGAGTTTCCAAGGGAGGTTTGTCCGACTGGCATTGAACTGATCTACACCGGCGTGGGAAAGGTTAACGCTGCTATCCGTGCTACACAGTCATTGATAAATGCTGACCCGTCAAAAACAGTTGTTATCAATTATGGTTCTGCCGGGTCCAATCATCATACCATTCATAGTATTATCAGGTGCAAAAAATTTCAGCAGGCAGATATGGATGCAAGGCCGCTTGCTCCTGATTGGGGGCATACGCCATTCGACGATATTACCCATCCGCATATAGAACAGGGTATTTTGATTTTTGACGATAAGGGTGAGTTATGCACTACACAGGACAGGTTTCAGCTTCAGCCAGTATTTGAAGTAAACGATATGGAGGCATATGGGATTGCCAAAGTATGCAGGATACTGGGATTTGATTTTACAGCGTATAAATTTATCAGTGACAGTGGTGATGCATCGGACTGGGCAGACAATCATCATCTTGGAATTGAAGGATTCCTGGAAATCTTACATTCTAACCTATTTAGAATAACTTCATACATAACCCTCAACCCTCAACCGACAACTGACTACCAAACCTGCCCGCATTGAGTCCATCGACCTGCTTCGCGGTATTGTTATAGTCATCATGGCCCTTGATCATGCCAGGGGATATTTTCATGCGGATAAATTTTTATTCGATGCCACCGATCTTACAAAAACAAATGCCGCCATATTTTTTACCCGGTGGATAACGCATTTCTGTGCACCGGCATTTGTATTTCTTGCAGGCACATCCGCTTCCATGATCAGCCAGCGGAAGTCCAAAGCTGAATTGTCGTGGTTTTTATTCACCAGGGGAATCTGGCTGGTGTTCATGGAACTGACCGTTATAAATATTGGATGGTTTTTCAATCCCTCGTTCAGTTTCTTTGCATTAGGTGTTATCTGGGCACTTGGTATATCCATGATGGCTATGTCGGTACTCGTCCATCTTCCCTTTAAACTTATCCTCGCTATCGGGCTGGTCATTTTCTTTGGCCATAATCTGCTGGATGGTATTCTTGTGGAAGGGAACAGCCCGAAAGCATTTACCTGGGCAGTATTGCATGTCTCGAGGCGATTTGATTTTGGTCATCCGAATATTAATGCTCATTACCCGGTTTTAGCATGGATCGGAATTATGGCATTGGGATATGTTACGGGCAGTTTATATAAAAAGGAAATCAGCCAGGCGGTAAGAAAGAAATATTTGCTGGTTATCGGCTCATCAGCCATACTATTGTTCTTTTTTATCAGGGCCATTAATATGTATGGCGATATGTCGCGATGGTCGGTGCAGGACAACACATTATTTACCATCATGTCTTTCCTGAATACCACCAAATATCCTCCTTCCCTTTTGTTTTCCTTAATGACACTGGGTCCATCCCTTGTATTTCTTGCCCTGATGGAAAAGCCATTGGGAAAGTGGGCGCAGCCCTTTTTGCATTTCGGAAGGGTGCCGATGTTTTTTTATATCCTGCATATTTTCCTCCTGCATATCATGGTTACTATTGCAATTGTTTTAACCGGGGGCGACTGGCATGATACCATTATTACAAACGGAATGAAAAATTTTCAGCCAAAATTCTCGTTGGGTGTTGTATATATTGTGTGGGCGACTGCGATCCTGGTATTATATCCTTTATGCAAGAGGTACGATAAATATAAAATGAGCCACAAGGATAAATGGTGGCTGAGTTATTTGTAATCTTATCAATAGTTACGATATGAAAGTTTTTATAATAATAATGTTTGTCCTTTCATTAAGCCCGGTTTTTGCCCAGGTGAAAGTAAATGAACGGCGGATAGAGCAACGCATCATGGAGCTGGCGAAATTCGGGAAAGACAGCCTCGGAAGAAATTACCGTGTTGCATTCAGTGAGGGCGACCGCCAGGGAAGGGAATATTATATGGGCTTGATGAAGGCAGCCGGACTAGAGGTGTCCATAGATTATGCCGGCAATATCATCGGTAAGCGGAAGGGTAAGGATCCATCCAAAAAGCCCATCGCTTTCGGTTCGCATATTGATATGGTTCCTGACGGAGGAAATTATGATGGTGTGGTAGGATCGATGGGGGCATTGGAAGTAATGGAGGTGCTCAAAGAAAATAATATTATCACTGAATATCCGCTGGAGCTGATCATTTTTTCCAATGAGGAAGGCGGTACCATTGGCAGTATGGCAAAAGCAGGGGTTCTTAAAAATGATGCCTTGAAAGTAATGACATCCAGCGGACTCACCAATTATGATGGCATTAAGGCAATCGGAGGTAACCCTGACAGTATTCGATTATCCGCAAATAATCTGGGAGATTATACCGCATATCTTGAATTGCATATTGAACAGGGGGGAATACTGGAACAGGAAAAACTCCAGATCGGTGTGGTGGAAGGTATTGTTGGAATAGCACATTGGGAGGTTACCGTGGAAGGCTTCGCAAACCATGCCGGTACAACGCCCATGAATAAGCGACAAGATGCATTGCTGGCGGCTTCAAAATTTGTGATCGCCGTGAATGAAGCCGTAACCAGCTTTACCGGACGGCAAGTGGGAACAGTGGGGAAAATCACTGTTTTCCCCGGGGCCTACAATGTAATTCCCGGCAAAGTAATAACCAGCCTGGAGTTCAGGGACCTTTCGCGAAAAGATCAGACCTGGTCTTTGAAGAGATTGAAAAAAGGGCAGACGCAATTGCAAAGGCATCCAATGTTAAGATCTGTTTCAGAAGCCTGAATAACTCCAGGCCTGCCTTCATGAATAATGATATCCTGGTAACCATTTCGACTGCTGCAAAACAGCTTGGCTATTCCCAGAAGACGATGCAAAGTGGAGCAGGACATGATGCGCAGGAAATGGCACATATTGCCAGCAGGAATGATCTTTATTCCAAGCGTCGGCGGCATCAGCCACTCGCCAAAGGAATTTTCGAGAGCTTCGGACATGGCCAATGGCGCCAATGTATTATTGAAAACGATACTGATGATTGATAAGGAGTAAGACAGGGGCGATCTGGCTGAAAAACCCGGCCACACGAGGGCATTTCAGGGATATTTTTATAGGAAATGTTAAGGTTGCTGTTCACTAAAATGGTCTGTGATATCTATCACCGTCAGTGCTGTTCACATTGCTGAAGATTGCATACTAAACATTAATTAAAAACACAGCGTA
>CAWGLH010000019.1:0-222315 GCA_963823365.1 uncultured Sphingobacteriales bacterium | reverse complement strand
AGCAGATCTGCAATGGCAAACCTGTCAGTAATTGCGGTTGAAAAATGTATCAGGCTCCGCAACGACTCATATCGTATCATGGCATCATTATCCTTCAGCAATGATAACAGCGTCTGCATGCTGCTTTGTGTGGGTATACTGCCCAGGTAATTTGCTGCTGTAGCCTTGATAATATTTGGAACGGCTGTATCTCCTATTAATTTGTTGAGGTGGGCTTCACTTTTTTCATTGACATCACTTCCGGGAACAGATCCTCAGCAAAATGATATTTGCGTTCTGCGCCGTACCATTTTTCAATAGCATCGCCGCCCATTTTGCCGGCCTCTGCGTGTGGCAGTTATTGCATGCATTGGGCATTCCAGACTTTACAGTGAAATCCGGCCTGGGCACCCGGAAACTATGATCATGCCTTAGATCGTTTCCCATATAAACTTGCCGGACACCACAGTTCCTGCATTCTGACCCTGCAGTATTTATTGCATGAAAGGTATGTGATGGTGAATCATAATTCGGAGTATGACATTGCATACAGGCTTTGTTTCCCGCCAATACCAGTTTCCCGGTGTGCACATTATGGCAATTCCCGCATTTGATTCCCCTGCTGAACATCTTGCTTTGCAGGAATGATGCATAGTTATAATCTTCTTCCCTTACCTGGCCATCAGCATAAAACCTTTCCGTGGTAGGAACCATGGGAATATAATCATCCATCAGTTCAACGCCATTGATCTTTTGAGCGTCTGACCCCGATTCTGAACGCATGGCAGGGCATACAGGTATTGATCTGGGCGATCTGCCCGCTGTTCTTCCCAAGCTTCATAAATGAATGTGCAACCTTCTCCCCTTTTTTATATGCATCACTGCCCGCATAAGCAACATGGTTTTTCCCGGGACCATGGCAGGATTCGCAACTTACATTCAACACATCATAGGTAGTGTTGTAAACATCCGTCTGCACATCATAGCCCTTCTGAAGATTGGTGCTATGGCATTCTGCACACATGGTATTCCAGTTCTGTGCATTGCCGGTCCAGTGCAGCCAGTCGCGGTAATGAACCTTCTGACCGGGATACTGGTGAAACCATTTTTTATCGCGGCTATCCCAGCTCTGCCTGGTTGCCTGCATCTTACCTCCCGGGAATTCCACGGGTATTGCTGAAGGGGAAAGTATCCGAAGGTGTACTTTACTTCATAATCATGGTTCTTTCCATCATCTCCCTGCGTATTGATATAGAATTTCCCGTCCTTCTTAAAAAAACGGGAACTGATTCCATCTGCGCTGAAACTGGCGTTATTAAAATTGCCAAGTACGGTAGAATCGTCCGGCTTCTGCATGGCTTTAAAGTGGTCCGACTGCCGCCAGTCATTGAATTCACTCGCATGGCAGCTTTTGCATTGCTGGTCGCCAACAAATGCATTGTCTTTCGGGGAAGGTCCCTTTACCTCAGTGTCCCTTGGCTTGCAATACTCAATCGCGGTAATGCAAACAAAGATGAAGACAACAATAAAAACTGAAGTGGTGAATTTTCTTAACAATGGACATGGTATTGAAAAAGATCCCTGCTTTCAGAAGATGCAAATTAATATAATATATGTTTACCGCCTACACTCCCCCGAAAATGGAGAATCCGCCATCCACAACGAGCTGCGATCCTGTCACAAAGGCCGAAGCATCACTTAACAAAAACACCAACGCCCCGATCAATTCCTCAGGGTGACCAAATCTTTTGAATGGTGTTTGCCTGATGGCAGCCGCACCTCTTTCGGTAAATGTGCCATCGGGATTGGTGAGAAGATTCCTGTTTTGCTCAGTCAGGAAGAAACCCGGGGTAAGCGCATTCATCCTTATTTTATCACCATAACGATTCGCCAGTTCAACGGCAAACCACTGGTTATAACAATCAACTGCAGCCTTTACCCATATTATAACCCAAGTACCTTGGTTATGGCGCGCTTTGAGTTCATGCTTGAAATATTTACAATACTCGCCGAACTGTTCTTTGCCAGGCCTCACCAAATACCTGGGTAGGGATGATGGTTCCCCAAAGATTAAGATTCATATACCTGCTGCAATCCTTCAAGGTTCATATTGAAAATATCATCGGTTGGCTGCACAACTCCGGCAGGCATATTTCCCCCTGCTGCATTGACGAGTCCGTCGATTTTCCCAAAATGACCAAGCGCTTTTTCCCTGGCCAGGATGAGCTCGTCTTCCTTCATCACATCGGCAATTAATGCGATGGCATTACCTCCTGACCGGTTAATTTCTCGGCTCTTTCATCGGCTACTTTCTCATTCCTGCCCAGAATACCGACTGCACCACCAGCTTTCACAATGCCATTGATAAAAGCACCGCCTAAAATGCCTGTACCACCCGTTATGATGATAGCTTTCCCTGCTAAAGAATACATATTGTTTTGTTCCATCCTGTCATTTTCCTGAATTAGCAATAGAGGTAACTAAAATATGCATTTTAATGAAACGCCGGGTTTTCCGGCTCCAGGCTTTTTCCCATAACCCATGTAAACTTTATTACTGTTAAATTGTATTGAAACGATAACGGAAAAGCAGTTATTGGTGCGAAGTTTTCATTTATTTATGGCATCTAACAAGGTTAAAAAACCTTATTTCAATTGAGAATGGAAAAATTTATACAGAATCGTTTTAAATTAGTTCTTGGTCTGTACAATATTTCTACGACCAATGCTTCTCGCACAAGTATCCAGTGTAACCGTTTCAGGACAGGTAAAAGACAAAATAACCAAGACTGCCTTGGCCTATGTCAATGTGATATTGAAAAAAAACAAAGACAGTTCATTTACGGCAGGCACCATTACAGGCGAAGATGGCCGTTTTTCTATATCTGGTATCAAACCTGGAAACTATTTCGTGGAGTTTTCATATACCGGGTACAAAATAAAACAACAGGCATTTTATATCGGCAATCTTTCAGCGTACCTTGACCTGGCATTAATTGATCTGGAAACTGAACCCCGGGCTTTAAATGAAGTCATAGTTGTTGCAAAGAAGATGAGGTTCAATCCGGCATGGATAAGAAAAGTCATATCTGTTTCCGGCAATATCGCCCAGGCCGGCGGATCTGTCTTACAGGTGATGCAAAACCTCCCCGGCGTCACCGTACAGGATGGGAAAGTCATGATCAGGGGGAGTGACAAGGTAACGATACTGGTTGATGGAAAGCAAACCGCATTAACCGGCTTCGGAAATCAAACCAGTCTCGACAATATTCCCAGCATCTGCAATTGATAAAATTGAAATTATCAATAACCCTTCAGCAAAATATGATGCCAATGGGAATGCAGGCATCATCAATATCATATACAAGAAAAACAAACAGGAGGGCTTTAATGGCAAGGCAGGCTTATCTGCCGGCTGGGTGCATTATGGGAAAAGGAGGAGAATTACCCGGGCGTCAGGGAACAATTCCAGGCCACTCCCAAAATCAATCCTACTTTATCGCTGAATTATCGAAAGAAAAACATCAATGCTTTTTTCCAGGGTGATTACTTTTATAATCCCACACTAAATAAAAACGAATTTGTCACCCGCACATACTGCAAATGGTGACGTAATTAACCAGCAAACCAAAGCGGAACCGGAAAACAACAGTATATACCGCCAGGGCAGGCATTGATTAGAATATTAACAGCAGTAATCTTTTTACCGTTTCCGCATTGTTCAGCAGTGAGAAGATCCTTGATAATGGAGATGAGATATTCTATGATGAAGACATTGCAAAACAATTACGTTTGTGGCTATTCCTGGAAGATGAGGTCAAAACAACGATCACAGCATCTTCGTCTTTCCAGCATAAATTCAGCCAACCCGGGCATTTGCTGAATATTGGACTGAACTACACATTTCACCGCGAAGACGAACAGTATTTTTTCACCAATATCATGCCTGACTTATACAGGTTTTGATGCTTTCAAATTACTATCAGATGAACACGTCACTGATTTTACGCTCGACTATATCCGTCCCCTTAAGTTTGGCCGTATTGAAGCCGGGTGTAAAATACCGATACCGGGACATTCCTACCAGTATGCAGTTTTTCCCCGGATTGAATTCACCACTGGATACAGCAGCCGGCGGATGGGCTGTGTATAAAGAAAACATTCCGGCAGTTTACGGAAATTATGTTTTTGAGAACGAGAAAATTGAGACTTGAAGGGGGAATACGGTTCGAATATGTAAATGTTCAATATAATGTAGATCCCAACCACAATACCTATAAAAGCGATGGTTACGAATATACTCAGCCATTCCCCAACCTGCGTGCAGCCTACAAGATAGATGACAACAATAAAATATCCTTCTTCTTTAACCGGAGGGTTGACCGTCCGAATGAATTTGATATACGTGTATTTCCCAAATATGATGACGCTGAAATCATTAAAGTCGGGAATCCCGCACTCAAACCACAATTCACCAATTCATTGGAATTGGGTTATAAAACCAGCTTCACCAGGGGATACCTTTATTCAGCCTTTTACCATCGCATGGCTAATCAGACCATTACACGTATCGCCAGTACTGTTCCTGGAAGTCCGATCATTTATTCTGTAATGCAAAATGCCGGTAAAAGTTATAATACAGGAATTGAAATGATGTTTTCAAAAGATATCAGCAAGCTGTTTTACGTTCAATATAAACCTGAATGGCTATCGAAACCAGATCAATGCATTTACTGTTGAAACCAAATATCCCGAACCAAGTACTTTTTCAGCTCCGACAGAAAAAATAATATCCGGCAATATAAAAGGAAATGCCATTTTTCATTTTCCCAAACAACTTGATGTTCAGCTTACAGCAATTTACCTTGCACCGGACCTGATTCCGCAGGGAAAAATTGGGCAACGCTTTTCACTGGATATGGGAATGAAAAAACAAATTCAGAAAGGCAGGGGTGAACTTTTTCTGAATGCAACAGATTTATTGAATACCATGGTCATTAAAAAAGAAATCAATGGCAGCGACTTCAGTTATATAAGTACTGATTACTATGAAACACAGGTGATCCGTATCGGATACAGTTATAAATTCTGACCTTCTCTGGTAATACGCATTATTTTCATTGATACGAAAATATAATTATGGCTGGCATCGTCGTTCAATTACTGATTTCCTGGGGATTACTATGGCTTATTGAAAAAGAAAATCTTTCCGTATTAGGATTAATGCCAACCACCAAGAGGATAAGCTGAATTAATGCTTATTCCTGTTTGTCTCGATGGCATGTTGCTCTTCCGGTTTCCTTTTCAGGATCTTTTATGGCCATGAAATATGGACATTGAATCCATCATTTTCTCCCGGATTACTTTTTAATGGCATCTGGTGGAACCTTAAATCAGTTATGTTCGAAGAACTTATTTTCAGGGGTGCAATATTTTATATACTTATCAAAAGAATAGGTGCTGCATATAGCATATTGATTTCATCGGTAGCTTTTGGCATCTACCACTGGTTTTCCTTTGAGGTAATCGGGAATATTGGCCAGATGATCCAGGTATTCTTAATAACGGGAATTATCGGCATCCTGTACGCTTATGGCTTCGTCAGGACCAAATCATTATATGCCGTGATCGGAATGCACTTTCGGATGGAACTTCACCCAGGGGTTTATCATTTTCAAGTGGGTCCATTGGAGATGGCATTTTAGTGCTGCAAAAACCGGTTCCCGTAGTGACGGTTTCCTGGTTTATATTACTTTTTGATTTTCCTGTTTCCCAATGCTTTCTTTTGGGGCAATAAATTTCCTGTTGCTGAGATACAGGATCAGCCCATGGCCAGAGAAGTAAAATCAATTCAATATTTCAGGAGGTAGAAAAATAGAGCTGTGCTTTGGATTGCAATAAAGAATCCCCGGGTAGGTAATTGTATCCATAGATTTTCGTACCTTAATGCCACACCCCTGAACCCGGCATTTGAAAGTATTTACTGATTTATTCATTTGCTTCACTATTTTTTAAACAGTTTTATATGAAAAAGTTAATCCCTCTTTTGATCGCAGCAGTACCCATGCTGTTGCTGGCAGCCTATTCCTACCGGGGTCATAACACAAATGGATTTATAAAAGGAACTCCCGAAATTAAATCCATCAATTCATTAGCCTTCGGGCCAAATGGCATTCTTTTCATCGGAGATTCCAAATCTGCAACGGTTTTTGCCGTTGACACAAAAGATGTGCTGACTGTTGAAAAGGCAGATCCCGTTGACATTAAAAATATTGACCAGAAGATTGCTTCTTTCCTGGGAACGGAATCAAAAAACATCTCGATTCTGGATGTAAAAGTTAATCCATTATCAAAGAAAATTTACTGTGCAATTCAATCTGCTGATGGTACACCCTTGCTGTTAAGTATAGACAAAGGGAATATCCAGGCCCTAAGCCTGAAGGATGTTCTTTATTCAAATGTCGCATTAAATAATGTCCCTGCCGAAGATGCCAAAGACAAGCGGGGAAGGCCATTGCGTGTTGCTTCGATTGCAGACCTTGATTTTGCTGATGGAAAAGTAATGGTCAGCGGGATATCAAACCAGGAATTTGGATCAACTTTCCGCAGCATTCCGTTTCCTTTTACGAAAGTGCAGGATCAGTCATCCCTGGAAATTTATCATGCCGCACATGGTCAATATGAAACCCAGGCTCCCATTGAAACATTTACCACAGCAGAAATAAAAGGAAAGAAATTCCTGGTGGCAAGTTATACATGTACACCACTGGTATTATTTCCATTGGGCGATCTTACACCGGGAACCCATGTAAAAGGCCGGACTGTAGGAGAATTTGGAGCTGGTAACCGCCCGCTTGATATGATCACCATGAAAAAGGGCGATGAATCATTTCTCATCATTGCCAACTCCAACAGGCCGGTGATGAAGGTAAAATATAAAGACATAGAAGCCTTCCAGGGAACACTCGATTCGCCGATTAAAGAATCCTATGCTACAGCCGGGGTCCCATATATTTCATTCCCATTTGTAAATGTGCTGCAGCTGGATAAACTTGATGATAACCAATTCGTTTTTTTGCAACGCAATGCAAATGGCGATCTGAACCTGAGATCACAAGACAATAAAGGATTGTGAACAACAAGCTATTTAAATGGATCCCTTTGCATACTATTTGCAAGGGGATCATTTTTTACTGCACATTCCTGTTTGCCGGATGTGATCAGAAAAAAAATGATAAGCCGGGAGAGATAACGTTGATATGGAAAGATAATCGTGCTACCGGTGTATCCATTTTGAAAAGCATACTGGGAAATGTCCCTGAAGATTCCATACTTCAACAGGTGAACATCAGGCTGGTTAAAGATGTTGAACAACCTGTTATACCGGGAGAGTACCTGGTAAATAAAAACGAAATAATTTTTGAACCCCTGCTTCCATTTACCAGGGGACTGACTTACGGCGTTTATGTCCGCGGAAAGCTTTTTGATAAAATTGAAATACCCAGGGATACTTCAGTCCCGCAACTCCTGGCCATATATCCCGGCAGCGATAGTTTACCCGAAAACCTGTTAAAGATTTACCTGGTTTTTTCCCATCCCATGATGGAAGGACATTCGATGGATCATATTACGCTGCAGGATGAAAAGGGTGATAGCCTGGCAGGCAGCTTCCTCCATTTGCAATCTGAATTATGGAATGAGGAGGGAACCGTCCTTTCCTTATGGTTAGATCCGGGGCGGATAAAACGTGATCTCCAGCCAAATAAACAATTCGGCCCCCCATTAATAAAAAACAGGCACTATACCCTTTTGATTGATGCCCAATGGCCCGATAAACAGGGAACCATACTGGGCCGGCCATATTCAAAAAAATTTATTGCCACGGAACGGGATACTGTTTCACCAAATCCGGATCAATGGAGTCTCAGGATTCCGGCTAAAGGATACAAAGGAACCTCTTGCCGTACATACAAATGAGCTGCTGGATTATATGCTGCTATTGAATTCCATCACCGTGATGGACTCAGCAGGAAATCTGGTAAATGGAGAAATAAAATCCACCGACATGGAAACCGGATTTTTATTTACTCCTGAAAAACCCTGGGAAACCGGTTTATATAAACTTCAGGTAGAATCCCGTCTCGCCGATCTTGCCGGCAATAACCTTAACCGTTTGTTTGATGTTGACCTGCAAAGCAGGAAAAGTATAAAATCATCCCAGTCCATATATACAAAGTCCTGGAGGATTGAATAGTACCAGTCAGGAGGTGCTAATTACCCCTTTATTAAAAGTTTATAAAAAAAGATCATCCGCTTCAGGTCTGATATTCCTATCCTTTCGTCAATTCCATGAAATCCCTTTGCATTCTGTATTGCAGTGAAATTAAATACCGCATCACTGAAGCCCCTGAAATAACGTGAATCTGTTGCACCAACCACGAGGTAAGGTGAAACCACAATGCCGGGTACCGTTTTATAGGTAACACTTTCAATCATTTTATACATCGGGTGCTCCGTGGATGTAGTGGTTGAAGGTTCCATCAAAGAAATGGTTTGCTTTTTAATGCCTACCCTTTCATCGTTCACAGCCTTCTTTACAAAATTCACGACATCATCGCTTGTTTCACCGGGAAGTATCCGGCTGTTAAAAGTGGCATTGGCAATGGAAGGAATTACATTGTCCTTGATACCTGAACGTACAATCGTTGGAACAAGCGTGGTATGGATCATGGCATTGGTCTGGTTCGACTTCTCCATTTCACTGATTAATATCCCTTTAAACAACCATAAATTGCTAATGGCCATCCTGGTGGTAAAGCCCTGGTATGGACCCATTTTCTTCAGCATTTCATCAACGGCCGGTGTTATTGTGGCGGGCATTTGTTCCTTCCTTACATTTTCAATGGCCTTGTTAAGTACATCGATCGAGGTTTCTTTATGGGGCATGGAGGAATGCCCGCCAGGTATTTCCACTGCCATGTCAATATTCACAAATCCTTTTTCGCCAACGCCAATCACTGCAAGCGGTCGTTTCGCCTCTTTCAAAATTTCTGTATCGATCATCCCGCCTTCATCAAGTACCAGTGCAGGTTCGATCTTATTATCCCTGAACCATTTCGACATGACCGCGGCTCCCCTTTTCCCGGAGATCTCTTCATCATGTCCGAAGCACAAATAGATGGTTTGTGGACGGAACGAAACCCTCTTTCAATAACTGTTCCACTGCTTCCATTATGGCTATGCATGACCCCTTGTCATCCACTGCACCCCTTCCCCATATAGTGTCGTTTTTAATGAGCCCGCTGAAAGATGGCACGGTCCATTTTGACTCAGCCACTGCTTCAACAGGTACCACATCCAGGTGGCCCATCAATACGATGGGTTTACGTGTTGTATCCTTTCCCTTCCAGGTAAATACATAACTGAACTCATTGAAAGTTTGCCGGGTTAATTGTTGGTGCATCAGAGGATATGCAGATTCCATAAAGGACCTGAATTTCAGAAACTCCGAAGTATCGATGGCAAGGGTATCGCCAAAGGAAATGGTTTTAATCTGTATGGCATTACTGAGATGCATTGCTGCGGAATCACTGATACCTGTGACAGGCAGGGCTTCCTTCGAAGGCTGGGTATTGCTGAAGCGAAAAGTATTGAATAAAACCAAAGCGACAACTGCGACCAGGGCCAGCAGCAAAATAGACAACAGGCGTTTCACCATTGTAAGATTGTTTCCGGCAATTTACAGATATAAAACTTTACAGTACTCACCTGGATTGCCTGTAAGGTCCGCTTATTAGACGCCCACTTCAAGCTACTGCTGCATTTCTTGGATATTTTGATGTTAAAATCCTATCTTTCAATGAAGCCAATTCTATACCAGCTTCGCTTAAATATGCAGACAAATAGTTGTCTTTGATGAAAATCCGGATCAAAAATATGGTCAGCATTCGATGCAAAATGATTGTAAAATCAGTGCTGGAAAAAATGGGGCTGCATTTGATAATTGCTGAATTGGGAGAGGTGGAAATTGAGGAAGAACTGGATGATAAACAACGGGAGGAGCTCAAATCCGCCTTCTCTAAATTCGGGTTTGAGCTACTGGAAGATAAAAAGAGTATCCTGATAGAAAAGATAAAAAACATTGTTATTGAAATGATTCATTACAGCGAAGAACCCCCTGTATTGAATTTTTCTGCCTACTTAAGTGAAAAAATGCACTATGATTACAATTACCTCTCCAACCTGTTTTCAGAAGTAAAAGGAACAACAATAGAACATTATATCATTTCACATAAAATTGAAAGGGCCAAGGAACTTCTTATGTATAATGAGCTTACGCTTACAGAGATAGCTGAAAAACTTCATTATAGCAGTGTTGCACACCTGTCGAACCAGTTTAAAAAAGTTACCGGATTAACACCCTCCTTCTTCCGGAAAATGAAATACAAGAAGCTTATTGAACTGGAAAATCTGTAAGCTTTATTCCCGTAGTCCGGGCCATTACATCAGTAAATGCTGAAATGTATATATTGAAACATGATTATTTATGATTTATTTAAATGAATGAGCTTTATTAAACGTATCTTAAATTTTCATTATGAGCAAGCTACAGGGTCCGCAGGAAATGGAAAAATCAACGGCGCATATAATTGTTGAAATTATAGAGTATATACCCAATTCAACAGTAACGAAAACCATTATTAAAAAATCAACCGGTAATATCAGTGTCACCTCCATGGATGCCGGTGAGGAACTGGCTGAAAAATCATCCCCCTTTGATTTATATGTCCAGATTATTGATGGTTCCGCCCAGGTAGACATTGATGGGAAAGAACTCAAACTAAAATTAGGGGAGGGCATCATCATTCCCGCCCATGCCTCACATCGTTTTACGGCCAATGAGCAGTTCAAGATGGTTTCCACCGTTATCAAAAGTGGTTATGAAGAATGATAATTCTTTAATGCTGATAAATACCCGGAATTTCGCTGTTTATTTTTTGAGACTGACCCCTGCATTTTTGATCAAAGTTTCATCTGCTCCATCTTTACTCACTTTCTGAACTATCGCGGCAGCAACTTTTTTTCCCATGTCCAGCCCAACTTCATTATCGGTCCGGAAATGAATCCCTCCCTGGAAGCGCGACTCTGCACCGTCTTTTGCCTTTTTACGGAAATAAGCTGTGTCTGCCGGAAAGAAATAGGAATATAATTCAGCCATTACGCTGCCGATCATGGCATGTCCTGACGGATATCCCGGAAATGGCGGTGTAAAAAATAAAACCGGGCGATATGTGGTATCATACTGGTCGGGTCTTGTACCCCAATATGTATACTTGGCATCCCAGCAGGAAGTAAATCCGTCATACATTCCTACGGCACAAATCGCATACAGCCTTGCAGCACGGGGCGGATTAAGGTGGAGGTTATGCTCGAATATCTTCATATGCAACGCATTACCCCAGAAATCCTGGCTGGCAAAGAAAAAGGCATTTGCTGTGGATCGAAAATTCGGCTTGAATTTTTTCACCTCGTCCATGTCTTCGGCAAAATCAGGAGGCGGGGCGGGACGATACTGGCTGCTGCTGTCGAGCACCACTGTTTTTGCACGACCTGCAAGCGGGGCCATGGGCTTGCCTTTCCAGGTACCCGGACGATCAGGCATCTTTCCGTCCCAGGTTCCTTTTGGAACATATCCCTTTGTACGTTCAATTTCCTGCTCAGCAATCTTTTTCCCCAACGCAAAACCCGCACGGGTATCACTCGGAAATGAAATACCCGCCGCAATCTTTGAAGCCATTTGCTGTTCCGCCATTTTTTTCACAGAATCTGCCAGGGCAGGATAGAAATGTGAGAAGATCGTAACAGCCACGCCTGCCGCAACAGAATGTTCGCAGGGATAAGACGGACTTTCAGGCCTGGGAACCAATGATTTTATCCGCTGATCCGCAGCAAACGGCCGGGGCCGGTTATACGCATACTTTGTATCCCATGCCGCAATGGTGGCATCATAGATGGATACGCTGAGCAGCATATTGGCAAGGGCGCCATTATAGCTGGTATCATTCTGCCAGGTTCCGGCCATCATATCCTGCCAGCGATAACCCGGTGCACCCGCATTCCAGTAAATGATATCCTGTAATCCGGCAGCATCCAGCGCTTTTTGCCGTGAAAGCACCTTCAGCAATTTCCTGTTGAAATGATGATGGTGATGACAACCGGTAATCCCTTCCTGAAGAGATGAACCAGGTTTTCCACCGGCCTGCTGAAGGTTCAACCTGGGCCAAAAGCTGAGTACAGGTAAAGACCAGGAATGCAAGAATTGACAGACTTCTTTTCATAAACAATTGATTGTATTGCAAGAATATCCAATGGAACTATTCAAAAGATCCATGTGTCAATACAATACAGGTTTCCGTAAACAAACAACATAAATATGCCTGCGTGCAGAAAAATCCAAGGGAGCTTCAGGACATCAAATGAAGCAGCAAATGCCTTTGCCAGCTGATAAAAAACTATTAGGTATATTGAAGATGACAGCCTTTGCATTAATCTCGTTGACGATCCTGTTACGTTGGTTTACCATAATGGCAATTCTATTGATATACTGCATAATGAGGGAAAGTTTTGACGACATTTACCAGCTTAACAAAGGGATGAATAATATTGATCAACAAAAAAAGGTTTAAAGTTTATGTATGGATAGGAGTCGGCCTGGCTTCTGCTGATGCTGCTGACTGATGCTTTGCATAAACCGGAAAGTTTCAGGGTATTTATCAATCATATCTGGCTGACCGGCTACCTGGTTTTTATCCACTATATTCTCTTTGAGCGCACACTTCCATCTATACGGCTATCCTGGAAAAGAATTCTTGTTACGCCGGTCCTTTTAATGGCGTCATGTGCTGTTATATACTTTCGGAACATATATATGGAGAGGAATTGGCATCGGCCTGCATATTTATAAGCCATTCAGGGTTTTTGAATCGATTGAAAAAGCCCTTGAACTACAGTTTGAATACAGCCTGGGATCCCTGTTTTTCTTTGGCATTGTAAAATACAGCTATGATTTCAGGAAACTGAAAGAAGCGGCACAATTACTGCGCATTGAAAAACAGGCAGCTGAATTAAATTACCTGAAATCACAAACGAACCCCCATTTTCTGTTCAACACCTTAAACAATATCTATTCACTGGCCAGGGATAAATCGGACCTGGCCCCCGAATCCATTCTGCGGCTTTCGAAAATATTACGCTTCATGCTTTATGAAGCCGGAGGAGAGTATATTTCCATTGAGGAGGAACTGAAGGTCATCAGTGATTATATTGACCTGGAAAAACTGCGCTATGATGAATCCTTACGCATTAATTTCAATTACGATGTTAGAAGATATGAAACAGGCCATACCACCCCTGCTGCTGATACCCCTGGTTGAAAATGCATTCAAACATGGTGTTTCAGAAAGCCGCCATAAGCCTTTTGTGGATATTCATCTTTCCGTTAAAAAACGCCAGTTATTTTTCATGGTTAAAAATTCCCATGATGAATATGACGGCCAGGGAACCGTAAAAGAAAATATCGGCCTTTCAAACCTAAGGCGGCAACTGGCCTTGCTGTACACAGATTATGATCTGTCGGTGAAACAGGGTGAAGGGGTATTTACCGCCACATTAAAAATTAACCTGGGAAGCCATGTCTAAAATAACATGCATAATCGTAGAAGATGAGCCCCTGGCAGTAAAAGTATTATCAGATTATATCTCGCAGGTGCCCTTCCTGGCATTACAGGGGTCGTTCAAAGATGCTATCCTGGCTACTGAATACCTGAGAAATCATGCCATACGACCTCATTTTTTTAGATATCCACCTGCCGAAATTAAAAGGCATGGCGTTTTTGAAAACCCTGATCAACCCGCCATCGGTCATTATCACTACGGCCTATCATCAATATGCGGTAGAGGGATTTGATCTGAATGTCACCGATTACCTGTTAAAGCCTTTTGATTTTGAACGTTTCCTGGTTGCCGTAAACAAGGTAAAAACAGGAGAAAAAGAAATTCAGCATGGCAAATAGCCGGGAGTCAAAAGACTACCTCTTCCTGAATGTGCAGAAAAAGAAAGTCAGGATCCTTTTTTCAGAGATCATTTTTATTGAAAGCCAGCGGGAATACATCAGGATAGTAACCACCGGTAAAGAATATATTTCCAAAATGAGTACGCATGAAATAGAGGATCTCCTGCCATCAAACTTATTCAGGAGGATCCACCGGTCCTATATTGTTTCCGTAAGCAGGATTGATTCCTATACTGCCGATGCCGTTGAGGTTAATGGCGTATCCATTCCCATTGGCAGGGGCTACCGTGATGTTCTCGAAAACCTGTAGTATGCTCATTTTCCCAGCATGGGAAAAATCTTTTTGAGGTCTTCAGCATTGGGTTGCTTTACCATATTCACACACTTCAAAGGATTCTGCATACTTCACCTTTGCGGCCCTGTCTGCTCCATACCATTGCTCAAGTGATTTCTTAGTTGCCGGAGAAAATTCCCTTGCCTGTCTTTTTAACAACCAGGGTTCCCATTGTGTACGATCCTTCGGCACTTCTTCAAAATATCCGGCTATCCAGGGCAGCCATTCAAAATATTGCGATTCATGTGCCGCCATGGCATGTACCTTCTTTTCAATCACTGGCGTGATATCCACCACTACATCCGGGCGGAATGGATTAGGCCGCTGGAAATGATCCTCGAAATACAGGAAAACCGGGTTCTTTCGAAGCGGAGCCACATCTGGTGTAACATTGGGAACGGTCACCATATATGCGGCATCCTGCACCAGCACACCGGTATAGCGATGATCCGGGTGATAATCATTTGGCCTTGGGGCAATCACCACATCAGCATTCCATTCACGTATCTTCCTGATGACCTGGAGGCGCACATCCAGTGAAGGCAGTAACTCACCGTCATGGTTATCCAAAACATCATAGGTTACACCAAATCTTTTACCCGCTTCCTTAGCTTCAGCCATTCGCCGTTTGGCTAATGCTCCCCCACCCTGCGACTGGTGGCCCGCATCACCGTTCGTAACCGATACAAATTTTACGGCATGTCCCATGGAAGCGAGAAGTATGGCAGTACCCCCTCCGTCATTATCACAATCATCGGGATGCGCCCCGATCATGATGATGCGCATAGGTGAAGGATTGTTTTGCGCATTAGCTGCACATATAGAAAAAAGAAGGACCAATAAAATAACAGGTTTTTTCAGCATGACAATTATTTTGAAGTTATATGGATAACTTAGGCCTACCCTAAAGTAAAAACAATTGACCAAACCGCATTATCCCATTCTCGACGGACTACGGGGAACAGCCGCCATAATGGTGGTGATCTTTCACCTGTTTGAAGCATACTACCCTGTTGTTGGCGATCACCCGATACCCCATGCCTACCTGGCAGTGGATTTTTTTTACCTGCTTTCCGGCTTTGTAGTAGGCTATGCTTATGACGACAGATGGGGGAAAATGGGGATTATGGATTTTATTAAGATAAGGCTGGTCAGGCTGCATCCGCTGGTCATTTTAGGCGTATCTGATCGGCGCCATCAGCTTCTGGTTCGATCCTTTTAAGGACCCGGCTCATCATGTAAGTGTATTAAAACTGGTTGGTGCAACGCTCATTGCTTTTACCCTGCTGCCATCGCCAGATGTCCGCGGATGGGGCGAAACACATTCGCTGAACGGTCCAGCCTGGTCACTGATGCAGGAGTATATCGCCAATCTTTTTTATGCATTCTTCGGCAGGAAGATGAGCAAAACCGAATTATGGATCATTGTGATCATCAGCGGCATCCTTCTTACTTATGTGGCTGTCTGGAATGGCCATGTGGGTACCGGCTGGAGCTATACCAACAGCTGGATTGCCACGGTAAGGATGATATTTCCTTTTTTCGCCGGACTGCTTTTATTCAGGACAGGAAAACTGATCCGCATTCCCAAAGCCTATACAGTATGTTCACTGATGCTGATCATACTGTTTTGCATACCTGCAAAATCTTTCTATGGATTATATGAGGCAGCCTGTATTATCATTGCCTTTCCCATCATAGTGGCTGCAGGTGCAGGCGGACAAATCAGTGGCCGATGGGCGCAGGTTTGCAAATTTGCAGGAGCCATCTCCTACCCCATTTACATCCTTCACTATCCGTTCATTTATATGTATACTGAATGGATTTATTACAAAAAAGTCGCGCCATCGGAAATCATTCCCGTTGCCATCGGCTTGTTTATATTTTTTATTTTATTGTCCTGGGCTGCCCTGAAATTTTACGATGAGCCGGCAAGGGCATGGCTGAAAAAGAAGTACCTGGATAAATAATTATTCCAGTGGCGGCGGGTTAGCCCTGATCTGGTCTGCAGTGAGGGTATGCATATTAAAGGCCCTCCAGTTATTTGTCAGCCTTTTGAATTTACCAATGGCAATATCCCCGTTATTGGTGAAATTATCTCCGCCGGCTGTCAGGTCAAGCCAGTAATCCCCGCCTGAACTCAAGCATCAGGTTTGCAGCATCCCTGTCGTCAGGTTTGGAAGCATCCTTAAGCACCAGCCTTGCCTGTGAGGTGATAAATACACCTCCGATATCAGCCGGGTTAATGGTTACACGAAGTTGTGTAAGGAAATAAAAATTATATCCATCCAGCATGGAAACGGTTATGCTTTCCGGTCCGTTTACTACATTGGCAGGCTTGGTATCGCTGATGGAAAGATCCTGTGATGTGTGCAATCCGACAGGCCTCTGTGCCTGGGTCCATAATGTCCACTTATTTGTTTTATTATTCAGGTAATAGGCTTTGAGGTTCCTGATTTCCACGAGTGTATTGGTGGATGTATTACCGGGAGCAGTTTCAAATATCTGTCCCCAGGGAAGCATGGCACGAAACGTACCGGGGTTGTTGCCTTTCCCGATCCTGGGTCCGGCCTGCCATGTATAGGTTAAAGGGACTCCGGCCGGAGGCGCTTCATGCAAGCCCTGCATATCATTCACTACTTCGTCAATGGTATTGATAATTTCTTTCGGGGCACTGAACTCGTCAGTTTTACTGCATGCAAATAAAAATATTGTGCAGGCAAGGAATAATGTTTTTGTGGTCATGTTTTAAAGGTTACGTCGATCATGAATAATAGAAGGACGTTGGATTAGAGGCACAGCACAGGATAAAGCATTGATTCAAAAGGAAGAAGGTTCAGAATCGCATAAAGTTAAACAAAGGAAAAAATATTTGCAACATTCCGGCCATTTATTATTTGTGCCTGATATCCAGCGTAGCATGATAATCTGCCTTATACGGGTAAAAAGAAGCTCTTTATATATACAATAATACTTGTACATGTATAAGTATCAACCGTTTCACCACACGGCAGGGTAAATCAAAAAGTTGGTAATTACCAAGAATCAATTAAGGGTTTATGAGAATTTTTGTACTCTAAAATCAGCAAAATGAAAAAAATTATTTCCCTAAATCTTGCTTCCAGGCTATTTATTCTGCTATCAGGGATTAGTATTCTATCAGTGAGTATAATGGCCATCGTAAATCCACAAATGGTTATGGACATGGTCCAGGTTAAACTGCCAAACAATGATGCTTACAGCTCCATCAGGGGTGTATACGGAGGTGTTGGTATAACCATATGCATAGCCCTCATGTATACCATGAGAAAAAACCTGGTGGAAAGCCTTGGATTCCTGAGTATTCTATGGGGATTATATGCAACCTGCAGAATAATCACCATTTTCAGCGAAGGCAGCCTGGGATCCTTTGGAAATCTCTTGGATGCAAATGGAGCTAACCTTTTTCAGTATTGCATTATTGTTATTTACCATTAATAAGAAAAAGACGACTCATTAACAGACATCCGTGGCGTGGAAATGTATCATTGATTGAAGGAGACACTGTAATGGAATTACCACCTGCTTTCCCTTTAGGCCAGCCTACTGCCAGCCGATCAGTAAAATGTCAGAACAAATTCCCCTCAAACATTTCGGTACGCCGAATGATCAAAATATTTACATATGAAAAACAAATACTATTCATTACTCCTGCATATATTCTTCCTGATGCTTATTCCGGGCTTTAAAATAATCCTGCCCAATCCACAGCCCTCCGACAATAAGGAATTTTCCACGATACCCCAGGTAATTTTTACAACCTCCTAAATAATGATACAAAAATGGGATACCCGGGAGTCATGCTGGTCATGGTGCTCATTACCATTTTTATTTATGGGTGGTTCAAACGAAAAAAATGGCTTTGATCAATTTAAATTCAGCCCAAAGGCCAGGCCCAGCCAGGGTTTACTCTGGTATATCCAGACCTTATTATTCTTATCCAGCAGATTGTCCCACCCCAGCGCTAAGCCAATGGTGAAATTATTAACCCCAAGAATTCCTGCAACACCTTTTAACCAAACAACACCATCGTATTCAGATGAGATCTGACCATCTGTTACCCACGGGTTCATTGCCGTACCTCCAAATCCACTGAAAAAACCAATTGAAAAGCCATAATGAGTGGTTTGCCGGATATAGCTGTTATTTAAAGGCGTTTTCTTATACCACAAACGATATATATCATTCCTGAAACCAACATAAACTGCACCATTCAGATTTGTATTGAACTGGGCCGGAAGTGAATTTGATACAGGTCTGTATTTAAAAGGTATGGTAAGAAAATCAATGTCAAAACTGGTTTGCCTGAAATTATGCTGACTTATTGATTTCCCGGACGTTGTTGCGGGAACGAGATTCTTTCTGGCTTAATGAGTCAGACAAATTAGTCATATGTCTGCTAACCAGGCGGTAAACATAAATTGAGTCAGTTGTATTTTCTACATAAACCTTTGATGATTTTTGTTCAAATACTTTTGAATAATAATTTCCAGCAGAAAAACTATACTTTGGGGTATCCCGAATAACCCCGCAACCAATGCATCCTGCTGAGATAACAAAAAATACCCAGGTCTTATCCTTTCATAAAGCTAATATCCTTATTATTTCCAAGATACCGGTTTAGTTATGTAAAATAATAAATGAGTATCTCTTCTGAAAATAGCCTGGGTAATAACATCAAGACAAATGATATATTAAAGTAAAAAACTCTGAATCCAGATCGATTCGCAAACTTATTGATCATTCATTTTACTAAGGCTAAGCAATAATCAATATCTTTCCTCCATCGTTCAATTTGAAATTATGAAAAAAGCATTTCTTTTATATTTTACCATCTGGCTGAGTACGTACTTGTGCCCAGCCCTTTTTCACTGTAAAAGGTAAAAATATCATCGGCCCTGACGGGAAGCCCTTTTTGATGAGAGGCACCAACCTGGGCAACTGGCTGGTCCCGAAGGATATATGTTCAAATTCAAGGATGCTGCGTCCCCAAGAATGATCAATGAAGTGATTTCCCAATTAATTGGACCGGCAGGCGCAGACAATTCTGGAAAGCCCATTTGTCCAATTACATAACCCGGAAGGATATTCGATACCTGCGTTCCACCGGAATGAATTCCATTCGCATTCCCTTTCATTACAAATTATTTACTGACGAAGATTACTTAGGAGGCAGGGGCGAGGCAAGGGGATTTGCTTTAATGGATTCTGTTATTCAATGGTGTGCAGAGGAAAACCTTCCTGTGATCCTGGATATGCATGCGGCGCCCGGCGGACAAACGGGCGACAATATAGATGACAGTTACGGATACCCGTTTATTTTCACCAGCCCGGAAGACCAGGAACTGATCTGCTCCATCTGGATACGCATTGCTGATCATTACAAAAATAACCGCACGGTCATGGGATATGACATTTTCAATGAACCCATCCCCCATTTCATGGATACCGCCCACCTGAATCCATTACTGGAACCCCTGTTGAAAAAGATCACCGCTGCCATCCGGACAAAGGATAAGAACCATATCATTTTACTGGAAGGCGCACAATGGGCATCCAATTTTGCGGCATTCGGAAAACCATTTGACGACAAACTGGTGTACCAGTTTCACAAATACTGGACCGCTCCTACTGTAGAGGTCATTCAACCTTATATGGATTTCCGCGATAAATATA
Organism: uncultured Sphingobacteriales bacterium; assembly: GCA_963823365.1. Taxonomy (GTDB): domain Bacteria; phylum Bacteroidota; class Bacteroidia; order Chitinophagales; family Chitinophagaceae; genus Pollutibacter. The sequence continues at coordinate 202,216 of CAWGLH010000019.1, read as the reverse complement.
ATGTTCCCATCTACTGCGGTGAAACCGGGGAGAATGATGATGATTGGATCGATAAGTTCAGGAAAGTCCTGGAGCAGAATAATATCGGATGGCATTTCTGGCCATATAAAAAAATGGACAATACCCGTGGTATCGTGAGTTTCCCGAAACCTGACGGGTATGATCTCATTATTAACTTTGCCGACAGCAACCGCACCACATTCGAACAGGTAAGGAAACAAAGGCCAAAAGATACGATGTCCGTGAGAAAAGCATTATTTCAATATTCAGAAAACAGCCGCTTTGAATATATTAAACCCAATACATCTTATATAGAGGCATTGGGCTTGAAGCCCGGGATGAAATGATGGCAATGGACTAAAATATTTAACTTCATAAGTGTCGTCCGGAAATAACTTATGAACCAATGTTAGATATAGTCATAGAAGCCCGTACTGCAGCAATCAGTAAATTAATGAAGGTAAAGCGCATCCTCCCTTTTCGGCTTCGCCGGATGGTTGGACCGTTCATCTTCATGGACCATGCAGGACCAGTTGAAACCGTACCTGACATTGCTTCATCGCTGGATGTATTACCCCATCCGCATATCGGCCTTTCAACGGTTAGTTATCTTTTTGGCGGACAGGTAACGCACCGCGATAGCCTGGGTGTGGAGCAGATCATCCGGCCCGGTGAAGTAAACTGGATGACGGCGGGAAGCGGCATTGCCCATTCAGAACGGTTTGAAGATCCGGCTGCACTCGCAGGCGGACAACTGGAAATGATCCAGACCTGGGTGGCGCTACCTGAACAGGACGAAGAGTCTGCACCTGCATTTAATAATTATACTCCTGAACATCTTCCCATATTTACAGATACAGGGAATCTGGATGCGACTGATTGCAGGTAATGCATATGGATTGCGGAATGATGTAAAAACCCATTCCCCATTATTTTACCTGCACGTGGTGCTTAATAAAGGCGCTCATTTTGGACTGCCAAAAGAGCATACTGAAAGAGGATTTTATATTGCCAAAGGAAGTGTGGAACTGGCAGGAAACACTTACCATGAAGGACAGATGCTGGTCTTCACAAAGGGCTCAGATCCTTTAATCATTGCAAAGGAAAATACAACCCTGATGTTGCTTGGAGGTGAACCACTGGGTGAACGTTATATCTGGTGGAACTTCGTCTCTTCGCGAAAGGAACGAATAGAACAGGCGAAGGAAGACTGGAAACAGGGACGGATTATTTTACCCCCTAATGATGACCATGAATTCATTCCGCTTCCGGAAGACAATTCCAGGCCTTCCGATTTTCCGCCAAAGCCGGAACCATTATCGTAATTAATTACAACTTAAAAGTAATACCGATCACTTGCGGAAGTCAGCCTGACAAAGTTCTATACCGTCCTGTTTAACTGACCAGTATCCAAATCCGAAATAAAGTCTTTGGACACCTGCAAAATCGTTTCAGGAACTTCTTTGTGTGGTGTATGCCTTACTTTCGGTAAAACAATTTTTTCCGCTTCGCCTGCAACTTTACCGGCAATTCCATCTACCTGTTTCAATGTGCCATATTCATCTTCTTCCCCCTGGATAACCAACACCGGACAGGTGATCAATGGTAAATAATGCTCAATATTCCAGGCCTTAAACTGATCCGTTAACCATGTCCCTGCCCATATCCAAAAAACATCATCCGTTTTATTACCGTGGTATTTTTCCAGCCTTGTCTTCAGGTTAGTCGTTTCAAATGCCCTGACCGCCTGCCTGATTCCATCCAATCCCTCTTCCTCCAAAAAAACATGAGCGGCTTCGCTGATGATACCTGCTACTTTAGATGGATACTTTGCGCCAAAAATCAGGGCAATGGTCCCGCCATCGCTGTGTCCAAACAAAATGGTTTTTTCGATTTTGCAAAGTTCAATGACTTCAAGGAGAATATCAGCCTCAATGTCCATATAATCAATACCACGTTTTATGGATGAGAATGGGCCTGATTGGCCATATCCCAGCCGATCATACACCAGGACATTGCATTCTGTCAATTCCCCAAGCTTTTTTGGAAAGTCCCTCCAGAGCTCAATACAGCCCAGGCTTTCATGCAGGAAAACAATGGTAGGTTTACCGGCATATGTTTCGTAACGCAAAACACTGAGATCCCCAACTGATGTCTTTAATAAATACTGCATGCATTCAGATATTGAAATAATATGACTTACAGTCAGTCAAACCGTATAACCGTTACACCGGTATTCCGGAAACTGTTGAGATCAGAAAGTTCCTGGCAGCTTTCCTCCAAAGTAATGACCTTTCCCAGCAATTTTTCAGGTTGCATTTTGCCGGAACTGATCCATTCCATCATTTTAGGGTATTGGTGAGCCTGCATACCATGGCTGCCGATCAGCTGCAGTTCTTTAGCAATCACTTCGCCCATTGGCAGCGGGGGATTTGCATCTGCACCCGCCATCAGCCCAAGCTGGATATGTTTTCCCTGTTTACGCAGGCATCGGATAGAATTTTTACAGGTCTCCCAACTGCCCAGTGCATCTACCGAAACATCAGCGCCTCCGTTCGTTAAGGATATAACGGCTTCGGGTACCTGCAAATCCTCCCGGGCATTGATCGTATAGGCGGCACCGATACTTTTTGCAAAATCAAGTTTGCTGTTATCAATATCAATGGCGATCGGGACAGCGCCCACTGCCGCGGCAATCATGATAGCGGATAATCCCACTCCGCCACAACCGTGTATGGCAATGAAATCACCTGCTTTTAAAGCTCCCTGCGCAGTTACACCCCTCCAGGAAGTAATGAACCGGCAACCCAGTACAGCGGCCGTCACAAAATCCATATTATCCGGTAAGCGAACCAGGTTGTCCTCCGCATAGGGGATACGGACATATTCTGCAAAGGATCCCCAGCCTGTAAAGCCAGGCTGGTAATATCGATCACATATCTGTTGCTGACCGTGGGCACACTGCACACAGCTGCCGCAGCCGATACAAAAAGGGACAGTAACCCTGTCATCTTTTTTCCAGCGGTGGATGTCACTTCCTGTGGCTACAATGATACCTGCCAGTTCATGCCCGGGCACATGCGGTAAATGAATATCGGAATCATGTCCCTGCCAGCCATGCCAGTCGCTGCGGCAAAGTCCGCTTGCTTTCACCTGTATAATCACCTCATTGGCAGCGGGAGTTGGATCCGCCAGTTGGGTTATAGTGACCGGGCCTTTAAAGGATTCGTAATACGCGGCTTTCATTCATTCAGTGATATTTTTTAAATGTATGAATTTCCATTGACCCTCAGTCTGCCAGATACACCCTGGCTAAACCCTGTGTAAAATAAACAGGACCCAGTATTTCTCACCACCTTGATCTGTTGAAGCAGGCGAAGTTGGTTACAGCGGAGAAAAGCGGGCAGTTTATTCACTTTTCCCTAATACCACAGTAGTTGATGAAGTTATGAAATGGTTACTTCAATTCAAGTCTAAAAAGAAATAGAAATGAAGTTGCCATGGACTTTATAGTAGGACGATGAAAACCGGAAGAAAACACATTTGCTGGGAGGAAAGTTATTTTTTGCCGGAGGGCTGCTCATTGCTATGGTAAGCATCTTTGCACCTTTTATACTTTCTCTGATTGTCCTTGTCACAACCACTCTATCCAGTATACTTATCACTGCTATCTACTCGTATCGTTTATACAAAAATCAGAAGGCGCTTAACTCCTAAATCTTTGGTGTTTTCATTAGCAATTGAATGCACCAGATGCCAAATACAAAATGCTGGATCACTGCAGGCCACAAGCCCATTCCCGAGAAACCAGCTTTGAAGGCATAAATCAATAAAGCGGCTGCAAAAAGGTTATAAAATAACAACGCTTTATTAATGCCGGAAATATTTTGGGTCTCGCCCCTAAATGACCAGCAAATAATGGATAGTGATATCAACGCGACCCCTGTTACCCTGGCCAAAATACCTCCTGGTTCATTAATTGCAGTGCCCAGCAGAAATGAAACAAATACTGACGGAATCGTTAGCAGTATTAGTCCAGTAATCCCTTCTAAAACAGCGGTTGCTGAAAGGAATGCCTTCATATTTTAGTGATAGCTATTTTTTCTGTTCCACAGTCACTTTATGAATCTTACCGGTGAATCTATTGTCACCTTCTTTATAATCATTTGACACATTCGTTTCATTGTCGGTTCCTACATCCACACCTTCATCACCGGAGTAAATGAACGGAACTGTTTTCGGAATCATTCCTTCTGAAACCTTATTTCCGTCAATATATAAAATGCAGGTACCGCCGGTAGCTGGCTTTGCTTCAGCTGCAATGAATTCATATTTTACGGAGTGCTTGCCAGGAGCAATTTTGCCAGTGGATATTTTCGGTTCTTTGCAAACCAAAAAAATTATATTCATGATTAACCTGTCCATTGGTCATGTAGAGTGCCCATCCTCCAAAACGCCCTGCCTGTGCAATGATTACACCATTGCCATTGGAAGGCACTTCCACCTCAGCGGTTATCGTGTAAGAGCGATTCTTGATATTGATGAATGTATTTTCCATAATGCCTTCCATACCTTCATAAAGTGTTAGCTGGGTGCGAGGCCCCATCAGGTCAGGCCTTCCGGCAAGGGCGGGATTGAATCGCTCCACCCTGCGATCATCAATGGGATACACATGGTTCTTAATGGCTTCTGCTTCGAATAATTTTTGAAGTTCTTTCAGCTTTTCCGGATTGGATGCCGCAAGGTTATTTGCCTGGCTGAAATCCTCATTTACATTGTATAGTTCCCATACATCTTCACTAAGATCGGGAAGCTTAGCGGAAGCAAGCCAGGGAATGGAATGTCGTGTACAGGCCACCCAGCCATCGTGGTAAATGCCCCGGTTACCAAACATTTCAAAATACTGAGTGGTATGTCTTTCTGCTGCATTGGTGCTATCAAACGAATAAACCAGCGAAGTTCCATTGAATGGAGTTTGCTCCGTTCCGTTAACAGTTTTGGGGAATGGTAAACCGGCAGCTTCCAATACGGTTGGCGCAATGTCAACCACATGCGAAAATTGCGACCTGATTTCGCCCTTTGACTTAATACCTCCAGGCCAATGCACCACCATACCGTTGCGCGTTCCGCCAAAGTGTGAAGCTACCTGCTTTGTCCATTGAAAAGGGGTGTTGACGGCAAGTGCCCAACCAATAGCGAAGTGAGGGAAAGTATTTGATCCGCCCCAGTCATCTATTCGGTTCAGCATTTGTGAGGCCACACCTGGAATACCGTTTAGCGCCATAATTTCATTATAGGTTCCTTCCTCCCCGCCTTCTGCGCTTGCGCCGTTGTCACCAATGATATAGAAGAACAGTGTATTATCCAGTTCACCCATTTCTTCAAGCGTTTGAACCAATCGGGCCACCTGATCATCCGTGTGTTCAGCAAAACCGGCAAAGGTTTCCATCTGCCTGGCAAATAGTTTTTTCTGTTCAGGAGTCAGCCCATCCCAGGCAGGTATTTCAGCAGGACGCGGTGTAAGTTTGGCATCCTTTGGAATACCCCCAGTTCCTTTTGCCTGGCAAAAGTTTCTTCCCTCAATTTATCCCAACCCTGATCGAACTTACCTTTATATTTCCCGATATACTCTTTTGGTGCGTGGTGAGGAGCATGTGTAGCCCCTGTCGCAAAATAAAGATAGAATGGTTTGTCGGGTGTTAGTGACTGTTGGGACTGAACCCACTTGATAGCCTGGTTGGTCATATCGTTGGTAAAGTGATAATCCTTACTTTTTTCAGGTTCCACCCTGATAGTGCCATCATAAATGGCGGGTGCCCACATATTGGTTTCACCGCCAATGAAACCATAGAACTTATCAAAGCCTGAACGGGTTGGCCAGCGGTCATATGGACCTGAAGTAGAAACTTCCCAGGGTGGTGTTTCATGATATTTACCAAATGCAGCAGTGCTATAGCCATTTAGCCGGAGCATTTCTGCCAGTGGCGCAACACTATTCGGACGAATCCCTGCGTTTCCCGGAAAGGCCGTTGCCAGTTCCATTACGGCTCCTGCATTGTTGCACATGATGGTTTCGCCCGTGAGGAGGGCAACACGGGTAGGTGAACACAGTGCCGTAGTGTGAAAGCGGTTAAACTTTAAGCCATTCCCCGCCAGTTTATCAGCGGTAGGCATCTTGATAGGGCCTCCAAAAGCTGCAGAACTTCCAAAGCCGATATCATCGATAAGTACGATCACCACGTTGGGAGCCTTTTCCGGAGCCTTTACTTCAAAGCGGGCCGGAGCCGTTGCCTTGCGGGCATCCAGTTCGGTGATGGACTGGATAGCTGGTTCTTTAACAGGTAATGAAGTTCGGTCTAGATCGCTCTGATCATTACTGGTTGCAACGGGTTGTGTTGCCTTAGGTTCACATGCCATGAGCGAGATGAAACCCAGTAAGATAATACTTTTCATACGGAGGTCTATCATTGTTAGTTAACTTAAAATTGAAGTACAATTAACATTAAATCAAAAGAAATACTGACTATTACCCGTATGATAATTTAGACTGCAATGATCAGCAAAAAATGCCATAGACTATTGGCCTGGAAAAGGCTTGCCATGACAAAATCACATATAACCGTTAAATCAAGCTGATCCTTGTTCCCTTACTGATAAATTTTATTTTAGGAAATACCTGAAACCAAATACCTGTAGCGATCCTTGCATGAAATCCAGATCAATTGATCGCTTAAAACCGATTCGCTCATACATGTCCCACGCTGTTTGCATAGCGCGAGTTGTATGAATAATTACCTGGTTCAATTGTTGTTGTCTTGCTTTATGAATGCACTCAAGCGTTAGTAATTTACCAATGCCCTTGCCTCGCGCATCCGGACTTACAGCTAACAGCCTGAAACCGGCAGCGTTTTGTTCCTGGGTAGCCGTACCACCCGATCCATAGTACTTCATGTTACCAAAGTAAACAACGGCCCCGGCTATTTTACCCTCGGGCGAAATGGCAATCAGTATCTCAGTGCTTTCCTTTTGAGTCAGCTCACCAACATGGGCTAACATTCTATAATACGCTGGCTGCTCCGTTTCCTTCGGGAAACCTTCCAGCTGGGAATAAACCGTTACCATCAGTCTGCCGATCTCAGCAAACTCACCAGGTTTAGCGTTTCGTACCTTATAGTTATCAATAGACATAAAATGCCAGTAATAAAATACCAACACCTGAAAACCCTATCCAGTCAGCAACAGTCATGGTATACATAGTAAGGTAATTTAATACTACAGCCTTTCTCCTTTATACAGTATGGATGATTGAATGGATTGCACTTTCAGGTGCAGAAATTGCTCCCGGGTTTCATCCTTCATAAAACTTTCAAAATCCGGCTGGCTGGCAAATTCAACAATATGAATCTCATATGGCTGATCAATAACAGATTCTATAAAAGACTCCTTTGAAGGCCTGATCCTGTACAACAGTCTGCCGTTGTATTTGGAGATGACAGGAATTGCTGCGTTTTCAAACTCATCAAACATCGCCTCCATACCTGGTTTAAGATAAATTAATTGCGTTATGTAAATCATTACTAATGAATAATTGTATAAAAATGTTTTACCGTAGCAATCAATAACTGCTAATGATATCAACTCAATGTTTGTAGAATACTCAATCCTTCCTCCCACTTTGTATGCCCTGAAGCAACATTAATGTGCCCTGCTGCACCAAGGTTTATAAATTTACTCGCCCAACAGTCCGCAAAATGGCGAGCCCTTTCAAGCGACACCCACGGATCGTTTGAGCTGGCAACAACAATTGTCTTAAAATGTATTTTGCTAAGCGGAATGGGCACGAAACCTTTCGCTGGAAAAGTATAGTGAGGTGCTTCAAGATCGCTCGGTGCAACAAGCATTGCTCCTTTAATTTGTCTTTTATACCTTGCCGCCCAATGAGCAATTGCTGAGCAACCTAAGCTATGCCCGATTAACACAACTGTTGAAAGTTCAAATCTTAAAACATTCCTGTCAATCGTTTCTATCCATTCGTCACAGATGGGTTCCTCCCACTCCTGTTGCTCTATTCTGAAAAAGCACTTATTGGAATGCTGAAAGTAAGTTTGCCAATGCTCCGGCCCTGAATTACCAAGCCCTGGAACAATTAAATAATTTGTCATTTATTATTGAAATAGTGGTTTGTTTTGAACTCAAAGCTATTTATTATTAATTACCCTGTCAGTTTACTTCCGAGTAAGTAGTTTCCTGTAAATAACTGTTGATCCTTCTCAGGCAGAGGATGAAAATGAACAGCAAGGATATCGCGATATAATTTTTCGATCGGCATTTTATTCAGATAGCTCTGTCCACCAAAAATTTCAGCAGATTTTTGCACGACCTTAACACAGGAATCTGCGACCACCGTTTTCCGTACCAGCATGGCATTGCCATTTTCATTCATCGGTTTAAAGTCAAAATTATTTGTAATGCTTATCATGTCTTTTAACATGACCTGTGCTGTAGTTAAATAATTAAACATTTCTCCGAGCAATACAGGCGTAAATGGCGCTTCTTTTCTTCGACCCTGATGTATAGCCAGCCCGGCAGCTTTCTCAGCAATACCAACATAAGTGCTCATGATTATCGGTACTGCCACGGTTAAGACAACATTCCAGAACGGATGAAATTCAGCCATGGGCCTGCGTAACGTGATGTTGGCTTCTGGTATAAATACTTGTTCAAGTGTTACTGAGCACGAACCCGTTCCACGCATGCCCATCGCACGCCAATTGTCTTCCACCTGCACTCCTGGTGAATTAAATGGTATACCAAAGTGCAAAACCTGTTGGCCTGTCTCCGGATCGTTGTATTGCGCACTTGTTACCAATATATTACCAACCGGTGACTGACTGGCAAAATTCTTGCGTGCTGTTACCAAATACCCTCCCTCCATTTTTTGCATTATGCCATTCGAGGAAAGCCAATCACCTGCACCGGTACTTACCAATATGAGCTGATTCGCTGCAATCTTTTTAAGAAGTTCTGCTGAGCCCTGTCCTTGCATGTACTTCCAAACATTGGCAGCCACCAGGTGCTGATGCATGGACAATGCCAAGGCTGTTGAGGAACTACCCTTGGCCAACTCACCCAGGAAAAAGCACATATCTGCATAACTCCAGCCCTCTCCACCAAGTTCGGCAGGAACTAATGCAGAAAATATTTTCAGCTCTTTAAGTTTCTCATAGTTCTCCTTTACAAACAGGCCATTCTCATCATAATTGGCTTCTCGCTCTCTAAACTCAGCCTGAAGCTCTTTAGCTAAGTCTGAAATGGACAAATGCAATTCAGCGGTTCTCATTTTAGTAAATTTTGATGATTATTTAATTGTTTAGTCCTCAGGATGGGTTGCATCCTCAAATAAAATTGCATTTCCTAACACCTCACTCAACGCATATGAATTCGGTATCGGTTTGCTTACCCAATTACTGAGCTAAAGCAACAAAGACAGGAAAAATACATCCTTTCCTATGCGCTGATCTTTGTGAGTACAAACCTAGAGTTAGTGAAAGGAAATGATTTTGCTTAAACGTCCAATTATCTTACCTAAAAGTTCAATGGAGTATTGCCGCCCTGGGCTAATTTTGAATCACAAGGGTGAAACTGTACAATTCCCCGAAAGTAGGCCGTTTAATAGTAGAGAAAAATCTCTACTGCTAAATCTTAAATTATGGAGTGTAAAGTTATTTCAGGACAAGTCACTTAGCTCCAATGTGTTGTAATGATCGGCTTGGTTTGTATAAGAAACTACTATCTGCCCAATGATATCAACATGATTGCTGACCGACCACTCAAGCGCACCCGAATAATCATAGCTTCGCCACTTGGGCGTTCCCTTCAGGGTACTATAGGTAAATGCATTTTCAAAATTGAAATTATTGGCAAACGGATATTTTAGCATATACCCGGCCCAAACCTGTAGTGTTGTCTGGGCAGACAGATGCTGCATGCTCACAAGCTTGAACGATAAAATAAGACCTGCTATCCATTTCTTTATACCTTGAATTTACATTGCATTATTTTTTCAAGGTGTAACATGACCAGGTTGTTTCTTTAACAGTTGAATACACCAGATGCCAAATACAAAATGCTGGATCACTGCAGGCCACAAGCCAATTCCCGAGAAACCAGCTTTGAAGGAATAAATCAACAAAGAGCCCGCAGCAATGTTATAAAATAATAGTGCTTTACCAATGCCCGAAGCATGATGGGTCTCATTCCTGCATGACCAGCAAGCAATGGAGATTGATAACAACGCGACCCCGGTTAATCTGGCTAATATTCCACCAGGTTCATTAAGTGCTGTGCCCAGCAGAAATGAAAGAAATACGGATGGAATCGTCAGCAGTATAAGCCCTGTAATTCCTTCAAACAATGCCGTTACTGTAAGGAATGTCTTCATATTTTTAGTGATTTATAAACAAGTCCCGAAGTGCAGAATGTACGTTACTTAACCCGTTGGGAATAATCCTGGTTCTTGGCGTCAATCATTTTTGCCTGCAACTCTCCCTTTTCATCAAAACTGAATTCAGTAATGGTGGTGAGTTTCAGCTGGCCATCGATGGAAACATCGGACTTCCTTTTCCAGATGTTTTGCTTATTTTATTTGCTGTCGGCTTACTCAGCAGTTTTTAGCGTCACAAAGTTTCACACCTAGTTCTCCACACCCACTGAGTCAGCTATGTTCAAGAGATGCTTACCGTCCTCCTCAGTCAAAGGTTTGTCTGGCTCCCCTGTTAACGACCCTGGTTTAAGGGTGAATGTTAGTCGATCGATTGTACCTGTAAACGGGAACGGAATATTGTAGCGATACTTCAACATCGAGACACCTGAACGGGTGTCGTCACCGACATCGAAAGTTTCGTCTACCGGGAATGTAATCGGGGTACCGTGTTCCATAGAATTTCTTGAAACTTCTTTGCCATCAACGGACAGTACACCCGTTCCTCCTGCGCCTAATTCAGGGCCATCGATTTTGAAATCGAATACGATGGTATGCTTCCCTGCACTTAGCGATGGTCCTGACCATGTGGTTCGCTTAAGATTAAGCAGATTGTAAATGAATACCGGCCTGCCAGCACCTATCTTAAATACATTAGTACTAATAACAGCAGCGAGAAGCAATACTGCGAACGTCAATACAAAATAACTCGGGATCATTTTAAAGCGTCCCCAGTTTTTCTTTTTCCCTTGCCAAACCAGGAACAATCCTAACACAAGGAATATCAGTGCACCGTTCCGGAACCAGTCTGCATGTGACCACCAGTGAAAAGGTGGGCTGAGAAATAAAGCGTAGCCTCCAAAACGACCACCATCGGTTACAATCATTCCTTCTCCGCCACCCTTGGGAATATCTACTTCTGCAGTAATCGTATAAGACTTGTTCTTAATATTGGGAGCCCCACCGCTGGTGATATTGGTATGAGTCCCCGAGTAGCTGAAGACTGTCCGTCCCTGGGTCAGACTAGGTTTAGGCGATGTGAAGCGTGCGAGTGATGTATTGTCAAGGGGAAGTACATCATATTTCGCAGCCTCCGAGTAAAAAAGTTCTTTTAACCACTCAAGCTTTTCCGGCATCTGTGCAGCCAGGTCATTGGATTGAGTAGGGTCTTCCATCACATTGTAAAGTTCCCACTTGTACCCGGTAATAACATCGGGAGGAGTTGTCGTACTTGGAGCCCAGGGGATGTTTGCCGGAGTAGTTGCTGCTACCCAACCTTGATCGTAAATGGCTCGATTGCCGAGCATTTCGAAGTATTGAGTAGTATGCGTAGTTGGGGCTTTTGCGTTCTCCTTGTTCCAGGTATAGGTCATACTTACACCTTCGATCGAACGCTGGGTGATTCCATCAATCATTTTGGGTGCTGGAACACCTGTTGCATCGAGGATGGTTGGTACAATGTCGATAATGTGGTGAAACTGATTGCGAATGCCACCTATATCCTGAATGTGTCCGGGCCAGGACATAGCCACACCCTGTGCGGTTCCTCCAAAGTGTGATGCCACCTGCTTTACCCATTTAAAAGGCGTACTCATGGCCCAGGCCCATTCGGCTGCGTAGTGCGGGAAAGTTTTGTTGGATCCCCAAAATGGGTACCAAAGCATCTGTGCCTTTACCGGTACAGCAACGCCATTAAAGAAGGTGAACTCATTTGGCGTACCATCGAGCATTCCTTCAGAACTTGCTCCATTATCGCCATTAATATAAATGATCAATGTATTGTCTAGTTGCCCCATATCTTCAACACTCTGGATAACCCGGCCGATCTCGTTGTCGGTATAAGCGAGGTAAGCAGCATACACATCCATCTGCTTGATAAACAGCTTCTTCTCCAAATCACTTTTTGAATCCCATTCCGGCAATTCCTTTGGCCATTCAGTGAGTTTGGCATTTTCAGGCATGATTCCCAACCGCTTCTGGTTTTCGAAAATAGTCTCGCGAAGTTTATTCCAACCCTGATCGAACAAATGCATATCGCTGATCTTCTCAATCCACTCTGGCGTGGGATGATGGGGTGCGTGCGTACCACCCGGTACATAGTAAACAAAGAATGGTTTTTCAGGTGCAACCTCCTTTAATTCCTTCATGTAATTTATCGCATCATCGGCCATGGCTGTGGTTAGGTTCCACTCCTCATTTCCCTCGAATGGGTAGATAGGACTTGTGTTTCGGTATAAGTTCGGCTCCCATTGGCTGGCATCACCACCCATAAAGCCGTAAAAATACTCGAAGCCCAAACCGTTCGGCCATTGATTGAATGGTCCGGCTTGAGTTGACTGGTAGGCGGGTGTGTTGTGATTCTTGCCAAACCAGGAAGTAGCATATCCGTTCTCTTTAAGGATTCGTCCAATGGTGCCATTCTCCTTTTTTAGCGTTGCATTGTAGCCCGGGTATCCTGTTATAGCCTCACCAACAATTCCAAAGCCTGATACATGATGGTTGCGCCCGGTGATTAGTGCTGCACGGGTAGGCGAGCAAAGGGATGTTGTGTGAAAATTGGTATACCGTACCCCGTTCTTAGCTATACGATCCATTGCCGGAGTTGGCACCACACCACCAAATGTACTGGTTGCACCATAACCGGCATCGTCAAGCATAATCAAGAGTACATTAGGCGCTCCTTTGGGTGGTACTACACGGGCGGGCCATGCGGAAGTCGACTCGGATGCTTTCTGTTTGATTACACCTTCAAACCTGGCATCCGGTGCAGGAAGCACATCCCCCCTTATTGTAGTCGTAGCGGAAGGTGACCCTGGCTTTCCCGTGGTCTGGACTTTGGACTTAGTGGTATCTTGTTTTTGCTGTGCTTCGGCAAAAACAGTTACAAAAAGTGACAAGACAATCACTAGTCTGGTATAGTTTTTCATTCTTGTTGTTAGATTACTTATATATAACAATCTTATTAATTCCTAAATCTGAAAAAGCTGTATCGGCCCCTTATAAACTGGAAAGTTCTGTAAATATAGTTTAGTAGTTTTTAGTACTTCCAGGGAAACGGATTAAAATATTCATTCCACACTTTTTGGGGTGATTTACCACCCAGCGATCCATGCCTGCGTTTCTCATTGTACCAGTGGTAATACCGGTTGATGATCATCTCAGCATGATAAATAGAATCGATATCGAACCTCTTCCCGAAAATGCAGGCTTTAGTGACATTGATTATAGCCCGCCGCCCAAAGCAATTAATGAATTGTTTTATCGTTGAGATAAATACAACAATTCCAACCTACGATGAAGGCAATTTTTGTGCTGATTTTACTACCATTGCAACTCTTTTCACAGGATCTTTCGGGAATTTGGGTGGGAACGATTGCCACCTCACAGGTGCAAATGCCATTTGAACTGGCAATCAACCAGGATATGACAGGTTACTCAATGATTACTTTCATGTATAAAGGCGCTGAGAAAATAGCCGTTAAGAAAATTAACCTGAAACTGAAGGATAGTGTTTTTACTATTTCGGATGATAAACTGATCTACAATAATTTTACAACCAAGTCCCGGAACATCAAAACGTTTTGTGAATTATCCATTAAGGTGGTTGATGGCCATATGGTATTAAGCGGACCATTTCACACACGAACGCGAGATCTACGGGAGGGCGACGATGATCTGGCTACAGGAACCATCACGCTTCAAAAGCAAAATAACCAAGCTCAGACAAGGCTGATCCATAAACTCGACACTTTGAAATTGTCAAATACCCTTGCTTTTTCAAACCCTACCCCAGTTATAAAAGAAACCCCGGCAGTAGCGGCATCAGAAAAAGAGGCCTCTGTAGTAGCAGAATCGGGGAAAAAAGCCCCTGCAGTGGTTGAGAATCCGGTGAAAGATTTAGCTGCCGTTAAAGTACAACAACAGGTAAGTTCTGAGAAGGGAAAAAATGACGAAACCCCGGTATTAGCGGCAACAGAACAAGATGCCCCTGCAGCGTTTGAGAAACCCGGAAAGATTTAGCTGCCGTTAAAGTACAACAACAGGTAAGTTCTGAGAAGGGAAAAAATGCAATTCCAACAGTTCCAAATATCATTGCGCCCGCTGCAAACATTTCGTTACGCACAACAGAAGTTATTCGCACTATTGATTTCAAATCTGACAGCCTTACATTGACCTTATATGATAATGGTATTGTTGATGGAGACACGGTAAGTGTAGTATTGAATGGTGAGGTGATTATTCCTAAACAGGGCCTTTCTGAACAAACATTTCGAAAAGTCATAAAAATACCGCCGGTTTCGGGTGACTCTCTGCAATTGGTGTTATATGCAGAAAACCTCGGTTCCATTGCGCCGAATTCCGGCCTGCTAATTATAGAAGATGGATCCGAGCGTTACGAGGTAAGTTTCAAGGGGGATATGAAAAATAGCTCAGCGGTGAAATTGAGAAGAAAGCAGTAGCCATATAAAGCGAGCGTTCTTGTAGTCCCCGCAGGAATACGAAGAGGTGTAAACCAAGAAAATGGGGTATGGACTTCTGAATTCCATTACATTGGTACTGTCAGTTGGTTATGGAGTTCTATAGAACCGCTTGAAGGGACCGAAGTTGATCAATTTTTTGTTTTGTTGGGTAATTCATCAGATCACCTTAATATGCTATATTCTGGGAAAATTTCCCGCTCTGGAATATCTTTGCGTTGTATCAAAGATAAACATTAATCTATAGTGTAAAAAACAGCTTCTGAGGACTTCACAAAATCGTTATTTGAAAATAGAATTAAATTTCCCCCAGATTCGTTTTATATTAATACAGATTGAGGCCAGGGATTACCCCCTGGCTTCAATCTGTACTGATCTAAGACGTCTATACAGTAAAGGTACACTCCTATTCTTTTGCTCAATTGGTGAAATCCTCATAGAATCCTGTTTTTCCCCCACGGTATCTGAATGAGTCATAGGACTGATTGGGGGTGCAAAAATGAGCAGTTTTTCAAGTAGCATATGCCACTATTGCCATTTCCAAAGTGAAAGCCACATCGAATACTGAGGTTTAAACCACGAAACTTTGGCTAAAACACCATTCTGTATGCTTCGCTTCTAGGATACTTTGGGTTTGTTATTCATTTTATCAACCAAAACATGGCAATTATGAAGAAGCAACAGTATCTCTGGCTTTCTTTATTGATTAGTTTCATTCTTAGTTACTCATCATGTAAGAAAAAAGATTTTGAAGAAATAAATAGGGCCGATTCAAATAGGCTTTCAGAAGGAATTTCCAAACAGAAATTTTTTAATCACCATGATGATTTAGATTCTCAAGTTGTCAATATAATTAAAGACCTAAGGCGCCAAGATACGATTTTCAATTTCGTTGAACATTTTATTGAGAAAAATGGGTATCCAATTTGGAACCTAACGGATGGGAATTATCATGCTAACATTAATGGATTGGCCCTTGAAAATTCGCTGGGTACAACTACCACAGATACGCTTCTATATTTTATACCATTCAAACGAACTGATGTTAAGAGCGTCAACACTATTATTGCATGTACGCAAGTAGGGAATAAATATAGTTACAAATTATTGAAAAGGCAGTACTATGAGTACCGAGTTTTGACATTATCAACCTTCAATAGTTTTGATCGAAGCGCTCTGGCTGTATTTGCATATTTTGAACAAAGAGTAAATCATATTGACTCGATTGAACTGGGTTATTTTAAAAATGTCTAAATCAAAAATGCAAGAATTAAAATGAAAATGAATAGTGGAGATGTTGTAAACTTAAATACATCAGAAATCAGACCAGATAGTTATTTAGGATACAATGTTACGTTTTGCATTGAAGAAAAATGTGAAAATTGTGTTGCTTATGCGAAACCCACAAGTGCTGACGTTGTTATTGTTGCCGCACCACCTTCATGCTGGTCGGAAAATTATTGGGCATTTACGGGTGATGGTGGCGCTGGTGTAGGAACAACCGGTACAGGTGGTGGATATACCGGTGGTACGGGTTCTGGTGTTGGAGGCACAAGTGGCGGTTCAACAGGGGCTGGGGGTTATATTTGTCCAATTTCAGAGTGGTGGTGTGAGAGTGGTGATTACAGGATTATTGATGAGCAGTTGCTAACACCAGATTATTACCCTTTTAAGGAAGATGGGTTTCCTTGGTTATGGTGGGAAAACCCTAATCTCAAGGACGCCAGCGGTTACTTGTATAAAAATCTATCAATACTTGCGATAGAATCATATAAAAATCCTTATGTTTTACTAAAATGTGATGAGCTCAATATAATGCCCCTAGACCCTCATAACGGATATGGAAAACAGTTTCAGAGAATTTCCCAATTTACATCTCCAAGCGAAGTAATAGATAGGTTGGTTTCACTTAACGCACAAAATCCAAGGAGCAAGTTTAATATTCAAAGTGTTGAGAAGGCAAATGGAGCGAGTGTTAATTGTGATTATTTTCCAGTCAGAATATCCCGGTTGCCAAATGGTTATACGATGAAAACACTTTTGGAGAAGTTTCGGAAATCTACCAATTCTTTTATTGATCTTTCATTGAATGTTGCTTTTAGTCCATATGTTAGTTCTGGTATCAATGACACTCAACTATTTAATCAGGATGGTAAAAATAGTTTAAGTTCTTTAGTTCATATTAAGTTAATTAATGATGGAACTGTTGTTCTTTCTGATTATACAGAGAAAGTAAACGGCAATAGCTTTATATATTCTACGTTAACTTCACCATTAGACAATACTCATCCTGTATCGGGAAACAGAGAATTTGGAATTTTTCAAAACCCTAATGCTCCTGGAGAATATACATTCTATACTTCCGCTGTTGATAGAACAACAGATATAATCACTTCAATTCTTAATAATGCCACCAATATCGGTTTTAGTGCAGCTGATAATCTGTGGAGAAATGTCCAGAAAAACATGGTAAATTTCATAAATAATAATGGAGGACAGGCAGCACTATTTAGTCCAGGTGAAATTACCGCACGACCGGATTGGGATAAAGTTAAAAAGTTTTTGAAGGGTGAAATCTCATACGATCAATTGCGAATAGATCTTGGATGTCAATAAAAATATTATGAAAATTATATTATCATTTCTCTCAATAATTATTACGGGTATATTTACAATAGTAATATTCTATTTTATAATGAAGGCGAACTCACTAACAGGTAGCCGAGATTATAACTTAAATTGGATTTTACCTATTGTTATGGTATTATTTTCTCTTTCTTTTTTATTAGGCATGCAATTAAGAAAGCGAACCAACATAGCCCCTATTGCCTATATAATTTTTGAATCCTTGTTGGCAAGCGTACCATTATTTGCAGCATTTAATTTTACGTTTGGATTAAACTTTCAATCAAAAGTGTTAGTTGTTATTATGGCATTTTTGGCTCCCTTCACCATACCAATCTATAAGGGTCTTACATCAGCTCTTAAGAAATTAGTGTAAGCCAATAGTTAGTAAAAGACCACCTTTCTTGGTGGTCTTTTGTTCAATTTAAATACCAACAATCATTTTTCCCTTCCAGTGCCCACTTGATCTGTTCAGCAAACTCATAGGCGACAGGAATCGAACCTGTATCTAAAGTTTAGGAAACTTCTATTCTATCCATTGAACTACGGGACCAAATTCTCAGTTAGGAGGAAAGCGCTCTCGCTCCAAATCTCCAAACCAATAAAAGGACGGCAAATGTAGAGAAAATTGGCAAATTGCCCATAATATCAGGTGGATTTATTGGCAGGAAGCTCATACTTAGCGTAATACAGCAAGAGCAGAAAGGGCAAAACCTCAAAATAATTGATCTTCATGACCAGCAGGTCAGCCGCCACAAATACCAGGAATACCATGATCAGCCATCGGTCAAATCGCCGGGTGAAAAACCCCGTAATAAATACTAATTCTGCAGCCGTTGCAAGTAAATAGAGCGTATAGGAAACAACAGGATGCTTCACCAGTCCATAAATAAATGATGTATACCAGTCCCCCGGTGAACTGACCAGTTGTTCTTTATGCTGGATACAACAACAGGTTGCTCATCTGGCTAAAATTAAAGACCCCTCCCTCATAAATTTTCCATAACCCGGCAGAAACAAAAAAGAACAGGAAAAAATACCGCAACCCGTGAAATACAAAATAAAAAGACCGGAGATCTTTCATCATCAACAAACACAGGGAAATAATAACCATCCCACATGCCCTTCCATGGAATTGGTCGGGTATAAGGTATAGAGCTGCACATAAAACCAGTTCACCAACAGCATGATGAACCCGGCAAACATCATATACTTTGGTGCATTTTTATACACCTTGTAATACATCAATGGCATCGCGTAAAAGAGGATATCCATCAGCAGGAAGCCGCCCTGCTGGTGCAGTAATACCTGGTGGAGCCGCGTCTGCATAAATAGCCAGGTAATGCCATCGAAACGGGTCCTGAATATAAACGGGTCATGCTGGTAAAGCCACATGCCCGTTAACCATTTGTATGCAGCAAGGGCATAAAACAAGACAACATATGTCCTGATGATCCTGGCCCTTATCTGTTCCGTAAAGATCATCGGCGCACAAGTTTTTCCCCGTCCCAGCGATAAATATTTTCCGAAACGGAATCAATGGTTTTACCCGATACCTGGCCGGCATACTGAAGCCAGAGTGAATACAGGCTGTCCTTACCTCCCCGTACCGAAGGCATCATGAAGGGCGCGGGACCCAGTTCCTTCCCGGCTTTGCGGGTAAGTCGACTGATCTCACCGTATAATTGCTGATTGGCTTCCGGATGTGATATATATTGATAGGTAAGCAGGATCTTATCCCAATCCTGCTGTTTGTAGTCCCCTCCCCTCAGCGGCTTCCCTTCAGCATATATTTCTACCACCGAAAGTGAATCCGATTTTGTAAACCTCGATGCATACATCCAGTAATTGTAAAATGGAGAGAATACCATTCCATGGTTATAGGCAACGAATAATTGCCCGGCGATAAAAGCCACCATAAACAGGAAGAGGAGTCGGGAATGACGGTAAACGCGGGCAAGAAACATGAGCCAAATTACGGATTACGGATTGCGGATTGACGGATTCTTAGTGAATTATACTTTAAAAGAAATTATTAGCCAATTCAAAAATCCGACAATTCGCAATAATCCGCTAATCCGTCAATCCCGCAAAGATAAGCCCCCTCAAAACCTTTCATCATCAGCAAAATCATTTGGGGGGCTTATCTTTGCGGGATGAAATGGTTCAATGTTTTTATACGTTACAGGTTCTGGATCGGGCTGGCATTCCTCGCAGGGGCCATCCTTGTCAATATTACCAGTGGATTCTGGCCTTCACTCGCCCTGTATATTATTGCCGTCCTCATGATATTCACCCATTTTTTCTTCGGACCGCTAAGGCTGCTGCAGGAACAACTGGAAGAAGGGGATTTTGAAGGCGCAGAGAAGATCCTGAAAGATATCTGGTTCCCCAACCTGCTCTATAAACCCGTCCGTTCTGTATATTATACCCTGATGGGGAATATCGCCATGACCAGGCAGGACTTTGATTCGGCCGAAAAACACATGAAAAAAAGCCTCGACCTTGGCAGCCCGATGAAGGAAGCCGAAGGCTCCAACAAACTGCAACTGGGCATGATGGCCATCCAGAAAGGTGATATGAAACAGGGCGAAAACTATATCAGGGCAGCCCTCAAAGCAGGGATACCGGATAAGGAAAGCGCGGCACTCGCCTACCTCCAGATGTCACAGATCATGATCCAGAAAAGGGAATTCAGGGCGGCAAAGGACTTTTTCCGCCGGGCAAAAGCGCAAAAACCTACCGCTAAACAGGTACTCGACCAGATCAAACAGATCGAAAAGTACATTTCCAGGATGCCCGGGTAATGGAAAAATAACCGGAATAATGGGTAGACTGGAAGAAATTGATGGGCAGCATGGTTAAAAACCGGCAGCCATAAAATAAAAAAAGCCGGCCCTTTTAAAGGAGACGGCTTCTTATATAGAATTCAAACGAATGTTTTTCAGGTTGCGTGGTGTGTGTCAGGTTAGCAACGACTGATTCTAGAGTGCAAATTACTGCTTGCCTTATATCTCACAATACCACTTTGTGGTAAGAATTTGACCGTTTTGTGACGATAATATGATTAAACCCTGTTTTTTGTTAAACGCTTTTAAGGGAATAAGGCTCCATTACCGGCTCCCATTTGCCAAATAATTCTTCCACTTTTTTATACCTGAATTCAAAAATTTCTTCTAACTGCGTGCTGATGAACAGTTTATTGGCGATATCACCCACAAACCAGCCCGGTACCTTGTAATGGATCAGGTCGGTCATTTCCACCCCCCCGTCAATCGGGCGGAAATGATGCTGGTGGTGCCAGAGAGAATAAGGCCCGAACCGCTGTTCATCCACAAAAAACTGCTTTGGCCGCACATGCGTGATCTCGGTCATCCAGAACAAGGGGATACCCAAAACCGGTTTCACATTATAGGTCATGACCTGGCCAGGGTACATTTCCTCTCCAAAAAGTTCATTGGTAAACTTGAGATTGAGGTGTTCCGGGGTCATGATCGCCAGGTTTTTGGGATGGGAAAAGAAATCCCAGGCCTCGTCGAGGCTTACAGGAATCCGCTGCACTGTCTTTAACTGGTGTACCGACATGGGGAAAATGATTTTGCTGCTATAGCAGGTTTTTCGAGTAATTTGATCGCTTCATTAAAACACCAAACTTCGCTTTATGTTGACTTCAACGCAGCAAATGAGGGAAAGGTTTCTGAAAGAGTACGATAGGCTGAACCCGGAACAGAAAGAAGCCGTGGATACGATCGAAGGCCCGGTGATGGTAGTCGCAGGTCCGGGTACAGGTAAAACGCAGATCCTGGCATCCAGGATCGCGCGCATTTTGCTGGAGACACAGGTCTCGCCGTCAAATATCCTATGCCTTACCTATACCGATGCAGGTACCGTGGCTATGCGAAAAAGACTGCTGCATTTCCTGGGCACAGAAGCCTACAAGGTCAATATACATACCTTTCATTCCTTCTGCAATAAAGTGATCCAGCAGAATACCCGCCAGTTAAAAAAACAGGACCTCGAACCACTCAGCGATCTTGAACGTGTTCAATACATCAAGGAACTCATCGATGGCTTCGACAATGACAGTGAACTGAAAAGGTTCAAGGGAGAAGTATATTATGACCTGCAGCACCTGGCCCGGCTGTTCTCCGACATGAAACGTGAAGCCTGGGACCCGGCGGTTTTACTGCAGAAAATCGATCATTACATACAGGTAACCGTACCCGAAAACTATACCAATAAAAGGAGTAAAGAAGTTAAGCTTACCGCCGATGGACAAAAGCAGATTGAAAAAATGTTGAAGTCAAAAGCAGCCATTGAAGCGTTTACTACCTACCAGTCCATCCTTGCTGCCCGCAACAGGTATGATTTTGATGATATGATCAACTGGGTCATCAGGTTGTTTGAAGATCATCCCGATGTACTGCTCGGTTACCAGGAACAACTGCAATATATCCTCGTGGATGAATACCAGGATACCAGCGGTTCACAGAACAAAATCGTGCAAATGCTCTCCTCCTACTGGGAAGATAATCCCAACCTTTTTGTAGTGGGCGATGATGACCAGAGTATTTACCGTTTCCAGGGTGCCAACGTGGAAAACATGATGGCCATCCGGACCCGGCTGGAAAAAAACCTGAAGACCGTTGTCCTCAATGCCAACTACAGGAGCGTACAACCCATACTGGACGCGGCCAGGGCGCTGATCGACAAAAATAAAAAAAGGCTGATCAACCAGGTTCCAGGCTTAACCAAAAACCTAACAGCAGCCAGGCCCGAACTGAAACAACTCAATATCCTTCCGGAGATCAGGATATATGAAAATGAATTTTCTGAAAACGCCCATATTGCCCTCAGCGTAAAGGCACTGATAGATGCAGGTACTCCGGCAGGCAGGATCGGGATCATCTACCGTGAACATAAATACGGCGATGAATTGCAGAAGTTCCTTCACCTGGCAGGTGTCCCGTATTATGTGAAAAAATCCCTTGACCTGCTCAACGACCATTTCATCAGCCGTATCCTCAACATCATGCGGTATTTCATCGCGGAAGATGATAAACCTTACAGTGGCGAATACCTGCTTTTTGAAATGCTGCACTACCATTTCTTTTCCATCGAGCCACTGACCATCGCCCGCATAACGAATGAAGTGTATGAAAACCAGCGGCGCAAAAAAGGACCGCAAACCTTACGGGAATATATAAACGCAGTTGATGCAAAGCAATCCGGGATGCTGTTCCCGACCGATGAGGTAAGCGGAGAACTGGGAAAGATCGGCGCCGTCCTGAATATGCTGCAGAAAGAGGCCCACAACCTGCCCCTCCAGCAATGGTTTGAAAAACTGATCAATGAAGCCGGCGTATTGTCGTACATCATGGAGAGCGAAGAGAAGATATGGCTGATGGAAAAGCTTTCCTGCCTCTTTGATTATATCAAAGATGAAACCCATCGTAACCCGTTGTGTACGGTAAAGGATTTCATTATCCTGTCGGATCTTATGCTCGACAACAGCCTGAGGCTTCCGCTTGTTCAAACAACCGGGAATGAAACAGGCGTGAACCTTTTATCCTGCCACGGCAGCAAGGGACTTGAGTTTGAACACGTATTCCTGCTGGGGGCAAGATCGGATATATGGGAAGACAAAAAGAAGAGGAACACGGGTTTCAGCCTGCCCCCATCCGTTTTTGAAGGAAGCGATGAACGGTCAACCATAACCGAAGAAGATGAACAGGAAGAACTGCGCCGGCTGTTTTATGTTTCCGTCACAAGGGCGGAAAAACATCTCTATATCTCCTGTCCCAAAATGAAAAATGACGGCAAGGAACTGATGCCTTCCGGATTCGTGGAAGACATCCGCCTTGCGCTAAACCTGGAAGCTGAACATATAACGCTGGATGATGAAGCGAAATTCAGGTTCCAGTCGCTCCGCTTCGGGCTGATCCGAAAACCCATACTGGAAAAGGCTGAGAAGGATTATATCGACGGAATACTGTCGACCTTTGCAATGAATGTGACGGCACTGAACAATTACCTCGACTGTCCGTTGAAATTTTATTACAATACGCTGGTTAAAGTGCCCGGTGCAAAATCTGAGCATGCATCTTTCGGATCTGCTGTCCATACAGCGCTAAAGCAGTTTTACGATAACAGCAAACTGCATGCTGCTTATCCCGCAAAAGAATTCTTCATTGAACAGTTCAATCATGCACTGCATAAAGAACGCGAAGTATTTACTGCTGAAAGTTATGCCCGTTTCAAGGAGCATGGCTCACGCGTGCTGACCGCATACTACGAACATAAATTCGCCAATAAGAAAGCCGAACAGTTAATCCAGAATGAATACAGGCTGGATAATGTTGCCCTTGATACCGTTCCGCTAAAAGGTTTTGCTGACCTGATCACTTTTTATGGCAATGATATTATCATCACAGACTTCAAGACCGGTGATCCCGTTAAGGCAAAAGCCCAGTTCAAAAAACCGGGGAGGATGAGCATAAACCGCATGGCGGCAACTACTGGAGACAGGCGGTTTTTTATAAGCTGATGGTTGACAGGCTGCCCAAAAACTGGAAAGTGCAGCATGCGGAATTTGAATTCATCGAACCCAATAAAAAAAATGAGTTCGACACCATCAGGGTAAATATCACCCCGGAAGATGAACAACAGGTCTCCCTGCAAATCACTGATACCTGGGAAAAGATCAAAAACCATGATTTCTACACAGGTTGCGGGAAGGAAGACTGCGAATGGTGCAGGTTTTCACGGGATAATAAGATCTATATGCAGTTGATCGAAGAAGATGCTGAAAAAGCGGAATTGATTTAACAACAAGAGTTTACTGCATTGCGCAGAAACATACTAAGTTTGCAGCCATCATATGTTTTCAAGCAGATTAATTGTCTTTCTTTTTATCATCATAATTGCCGCACCCTTTTACCAATGCGGCCAGCCAATGCCACCTACCGGTGGATCAAGGGACACCCTTCCGCCATTACTGGTAAAAGCGGTTCCTGCTGATTCGGCACGAAATGTAACGTCAAACAGGATCACGCTTGAATTCAATGAATATGTGCAACTGCAGGGAACACAGCAGCAACTGGTCATTTCCCCCATTCCCAAAGTGATGCCCCTTGTGGAATCCAAACTAAAACAGGTTACCATCAGGCTGAAAGACACCCTGGAGCCAAATACCACGTACACCATAAATTTTGGTCAGTCATTACAGGATGTGAATGAAAATAACCCGATGAAAAACTTCACCTACATATTCTCTACGGGAAGTGTAATTGATAGCGGGAAACTTACAGGACGTGTATTACTGGCAGAAAACGGAAAGGCAGACAGCACCATCATTGTAGTGCTTCACCGCGACCTGTCTGATTCAGCATTTGAAAAAGTGCGGCCAAGATATTTTGCGCGCACCAATAAGGAAGGATTTTTTACGTTCAGGTATCTTGCTAACGGCAGGTATAATGCCTATGCATTGAGGGATGCAGATGGAAGCATGAAATATGACCAGGTCAGCGAGGTCATCGGTTTTATGGACCAGCCGGTTGATATCAGTGCAGCAACTGAACCCGTCAGGATATATGCTTTTGCCGGAACACCTGAACAACCCCAAAAACCCGCCAGCAGCACAACTGCAAAACAACCCGGTGCGAAAGAAGATAAAAGATATCGCTATGCGGCCAATCTTGAGAATGGTTCACTCGACATCCTGGGTGACCTTGAGTTGAAATTTGATCGCAGGCCATCTGCCTATGATACCACTAAAATATCCCTGGTGAATGAAAAAATTGAAAGGGTGAGTCCATATACACTCGCTTTTGATTCCAATTTACTGAGGATAAAACATGGATGGATACCGGGAACAAAATACAGCCTGTTAATTGAAAAAGATTTTGCGGAAGACAGCCTGGGTAATAAAATACTTCGAAACGATACCCTACGGTTTGAGACAAAGAAGCTTACCGATTATGGTAATATAACTTTCCGGATTCTTAATATCGATACGGCACAGCACCCGGTATTACTGTTATATAAGTCGGATGTGTTGAAACACTCCTTCGCACTTAATTCCAACAGGCTTGTTATTCCCAGCATATTACCCGGAGAATATGAGATCAGGATTTTGTTCGATAAGAATGCAAACGGGAAATGGGATACCGGAAACTTCCCGGAAAGAAGGCAGCCCGAGCTGGTGAAGCCCAGGAAGGATAAACTTACGATCCGGGCGAACTGGGATAATGAAGTAGACATCAATTTACAGGAGGTCCAAAATCAGGATTAACTTTGCAGTATGGCTTTTTCTTCACAATTATTAGAGGCGGCTGTCAATGAATTTGCCAAACTTCCGGGTATCGGCAAAAAAACAGCTTTGCGCCTCGTGTTGCACCTGCTCAAGCAGGATGCCTTAACAGTTGACCAGTTCAGCGAAGTGATCAGCCGGATGCGCAAGGAAATCAGGTTCTGCCAACGGTGCAATAATGTGGCGGATGCGGATATATGCAGCATCTGCAGCAATTCATCGAGGAAGCATGAGATCATCTGTGTGGTGGAGAACCTTCGGGATGTCATTGCCATTGAAGGCACTCAACAATACAACGGTGTGTATCATGTACTCGGCGGCGTTATATCTCCGCTCGATGGCATCGGCCCCGATCAGTTGAATATAGAGTCCCTGCTTAACCGTATGCAAAAGGAAAAGGTGGAAGAGATCATCTTTGCTTTAAGTCCAACCATCCAGGGCGATACAACGATCTACTATATCCAGAAAAAGCTGAAACAGGAAGGCGTCCGGATCACCACCATCGCCAGGGGTATCGCCTTCGGCGGAGAGCTGGAGTATACCGATGAAATGACCCTGGCCCGGAGCCTGCAGAACCGCCTGCCCATCGAAAGTTATGTCGCGGGGAAATGAGCTCCTTCAGAGATTGCGGATTGCGGATTGCGCGAATTAGCGAATTCATTCCCTCATTTGCACTTCCACATTTACCACACTTTCAAATTATCAAATTAATAAACAGGTCTGCCTGCGCGGCAAAGTGCAAAAAGCCCAATGTATTGGGCTTTTTGCTTACCTTTGCCGCGCAGGCAGATTTGTTTATTGTTCGGCCTGTGTAGCAGGAAAAAACTGAACTAATAAACGATGCCACTGTTACATTCCTAACATCTTCGTTTACAGTCAGTTTCCTTCCGCTTCCATCTACTAAAAAATTACAGGCATGAAGTCTATCCAGGATTTATTAAAAGAACGTATCCTGATCATTGATGGCGCCATGGGCACCATGATCCAGCGATACAAACTCAATGAAGCGGATTACCGCGGTGAAAGATTCAAAGACTGGCATATCGACCTTAAAGGAAATAACGACCTGCTTTGCATTACCAGGCCCGATATCATCAGGGACATTCATAAAGCCTACCTGGAAGCAGGGGCCGATATCCTCGAAACCAATACTTTCAATGCCCAGGCTATTTCACTGGCTGATTATGACATGAGCTCCATTGCTTATGAACTCAATCTTGCTGCTGCAAAATGCGCACGTGAGGCCGTGGAAGAATACCAGAAATCCGGCAAGCGCTCCGCTTCGGAAGGCGGACCCTTTGTTGCAGGCGCCATCGGACCCATGAATAAAACCCTTTCCCTTTCGCCTGATGTAAATAACCCGGGATACCGGTCAGTGACTTTCGACGAAGTGGCCGCGGCTTATTACGAACAGGTCAGGGCCCTCTGCGAAGGCGGTGTAGACCTGCTCCTGATCGAAACCATCTTTGATACGCTGAACGCAAAGGCAGCCATTTATGCCATTAAAAAATATTTTGCCGAATCAGGCAAACCGCAACTACCGGTAATGATCAGCGGCACCATTACCGATGCATCGGGCAGGACATTAAGCGGACAAACACTCGAAGCCTTCTATACTTCGGTTATGCATGCACGTCCGATAAGCATCGGGCTGAACTGCGCCCTGGGCGCGCAGGAAATGAGGTCGCATATTGAGGAACTGTCGCAGATCGCCGCCTGTTATACATCGGCCTATCCAAATGCCGGACTTCCAAATACCATGGGAGAATACGATGAACAGCCGGAAGACACCGCACATCATATTGAAGAATGGGCGAAGGAAGGATTTGTCAATATTGTTGGCGGATGCTGCGGCACAACTCCCGATCATATCGCGCATATCGCCAGGGCAGTAAGGCATATTGAACCAAGGCCGCTACCCGTTTCAGAACCCAGTTTATCTTAACCTTAGAACCATGACAGAAGCTATTCATATTAAACCCTTTCTTCGTCTTGCCGGACTTGAACCTCTTGTGGTGAGACCGGAAACGAACTTTATCAATATCGGTGAAAGAACAAATGTCACCGGGTCGAAAAAATTTGCAAGGCTTGTCCGCGAAGGCCTTTATGAAGAAGCCCTGAGCGTTGCCCGGCAACAGGTGGAAAGCGGAGCCCAGGTGCTTGATGTTAATATGGACGATGCCCTGCTCGATGGTGAAAAGGCCATGGTCACTTACCTAAACCTCCTGCAGAGTGAACCGGATATCGCACGCATTCCCATCATGATCGATTCTTCAAAATTCAATATCATTGAAGCAGGTTTAAAATGCGTGCAGGGCAAATGCATTGTAAACTCCATCTCACTAAAAGAAGGAGAAGATAAATTCAGGGAACAGGCACGCATTTGTTACAGTTACGGTGCTGCAGTAATTGTCATGGCCTTTGATGAAAAAGGACAGGCCGACAATGTGGAACGAAGGGTACAGATCGTTGACCGCGCCATAAAAATCCTGACAGAAGAGGTGGGCTTCCCCATGCAGGATATTATTTTCGACCTGAATATATTCGCCATTGCCACGGGCATGGAAGAACATAATAATTATGGCGTTGATTTTATTGATGCCACGAAAATCATCAAGAAAAAATATCCCCTCGTAAAGATCAGTGGTGGCGTGAGCAATCTTTCCTTTTCATTCCGCGGCAATGATGTGGTGAGGGAAGCAATGCATTCCGTGTTCCTGTATCATGCTATCAGGGCTGGTATGGACATGGGTATCGTGAATGCAGGCCAGTTGCAGGTATATGATGAAATCAAACCTGAACTCCGTGAGCTTTGTGAAGACGTTATCCTGAACCGCAGGCCGGATGCCACGGAAAAACTGATCAGCCTGGCTGAAACCGTTAAAGGAAAGGGAAAGGTTGAAGTAAAGGACGAAAAATGGCGAAATAATTCTGTTGAAGAAAGGCTGAAACACGCACTGATAAATGGTATTACCGATTATATTGATGCAGATACGGAAGAAGCAAGGCAAAAATATCCCAAACCACTTGATGTGATCGAGGGTCCGCTGATGGATGGAATGAATGTGGTGGGAGATCTTTTCGGAAGCGGAAGGATGTTCCTTCCCCAGGTGGTAAAGAGTGCAAGGGTGATGAAAAAAAGTGTTGCCGTACTGACACCATATATAGAACTTGAAAAAGCAACGAAATCGGCCGCGGGGAAAATCCTGCTGGCTACTGTCAAGGGAGATGTGCACGACATTGGTAAGAATATTGTGGGCGTTGTGCTGGGTTGCAATGGATATGATATTGTTGACCTCGGTGTGATGGTGCCTGCCGACAGGATACTGGATGAGGCCATTAAGCAGAATGCAGATATCATCGGACTGAGCGGATTGATCACACCATCGCTTGATGAAATGGTGCACGTGGCCCATGAAATGAAAAGGAGGGGAATGAAACAACCCCTGCTTATTGGAGGTGCCACAACATCAAAAACACATACTGCCGTAAAGATTGCACCACAATATGATAACGGTGTGATGCATATCCTTGATGCTTCGCGAAGTGTGAGTGTTGCGGGTAAATTACTGAACCTCGATAACCGTGATGAACTGGTAAAACAGGTTGCCCTGGAATACGATAAGTTAAGGGAGGATTTTGCCAACAGGAAAACCAGCAAGGAATACCTGACTTATGAGGAAGCGGTGAAGAATAAATTGCAGGTCGACTGGAATAAGTACAAACCCGTAACACCAACCTTTACCGGAACCAAGGATTTCCATGATCATCCGCTGGAGGAAATCGCAAAATATATCGACTGGGCGCCATTCTTCATCGCATGGGAACTGGGTGGAAGATTTCCTGATATTTTATCCGATCCAAAAATCGGGACGGAAGCAACGAAACTCTTTAAAGACGCGAATGACCTGCTGCATAAGATCATCAGGGAAAAATGGCTGAGCCCGCATGCCGTTATCGGCTTCTGGCCTGCGAACAGCGATGGAAGGGATTCAGTGCATGTATATGATTGCGGGTATCAATTACGGATTACGGATTACGGATTACGGATTGGGCAAAAATGAAAGAAAGTCAATCCGCAATTGTCAATTCGCAATCCGCAATTCGCCAATCCGTCAATCCGTAATCGCGAAGCCGAATCCGCAATCCGTAATCCGCAATCCGTAATTTCATTAGAGTTCCTCCGCCAGCAAATTAAAAAGACTGCAGGGCAGCCAAACTTTTCCCTGGCAGATTTTATTGCTCCGGCCGACAGCAATAGCCAGGATTATATCGGGGCATTTGCGGTTACCATCAAAGGCATCGAACCATATATACAGAAATTCGAAGCGGAGCATGATGATTATAACAAGATCATGCTGCAGGCTTTGGCCGACAGGCTGGCAGAGGCATATACAGAATTTTTGCATAAACTTGTCAGGAAGGAATACTGGGGATATGCAGCTGAAGAATCCCTCAATAATGAACAGCTGATTCATGAGGAATACAAAGGTATCAGGCCGGCACCGGGTTATCCTGCATGTCCGGACCATACGGAAAAGAATAAACTGTTTGCCATGCTGGATGTAACAAGGTCTACGGGTATACAGCTGACGGAATCGCTGGCCATGTATCCCGCATCATCAGTTTGCGGATGGTATATTGCGCACCCTGAATCAAAATATTTTGGTGTGGGACGGATCAATGCTGACCAGCTGAAAAATTACGCCGAAAGGAAAGGCATGGATCTTGAAGAAGCTACCAAATGGCTAAGGCCTGTCCTGGAATAATGTGAAATTGCAGTATTCATTCAACGCGATATTTGTCTAATCATCTTGCAATACTACTATAATGAGGATCATCAGTTATAATGTTAATGGCATCAGGGCTGCAATGGGCAAAGGGCTGATCGACTGGATGAAAACCGATCCTGCCGATATCATCTGCCTGCAGGAAACCAAGGCCCACCGGGATAATGTGGATTTCAAAAAGATAAATGACCTGGGTTACCACGATTATTGGTTCAGCGCACAGAAAAAAGGCTATAGCGGTGTTGCCATTTTCTCCAAAAAAAAACCGGATAATATCATTTACGGAAGCGGCCATGCAATTAGTGATGATGAAGGCAGGGTATTGCAGGCGGATTTTGGAGATATCCGCCTGATCAACGCATACTTCCCTTCAGGCACTTCAGGAGATATTCGCCAGTCTTATAAAATGACCTGGCTGGAAGAAATCAATACCTACCTCGATGAACTGAAAAAGACACATCCCAAAATTATTCTTTGCGGAGATTACAATATTGCCCATAAGGAAATCGATATACATGATCCGAAGGGGAATAAAAATTCATCGGGATTCCTGCCGGAAGAAAGGGCCTGGATGGATAAATTTTTTGATAGCGGATGGATTGATGCATTCAGGACCATTCATCCAGAGCCGCATCGTTATAGCTGGTGGAGCCAGCGGTTTCCTTCTGTCAGGTTAAGTAATAAAGGATGGCGCATAGATTATATTAACCTGACATCGGCGTTGGCAAAAGACCTTAAAGACGCGGAAATCTATCCTGACGTAAAGCATAGCGACCATTGCCCGGTATATGCAGAGCTGCATTCCTGAGAAAAACATGCTCTTAAAAGCTCAAATGCGCAATAGTGAAAGATGATTATTTACAATATCACCATCCAGGTTAACTGGACCATCCATAATGAATGGCTGCCCTGGATGCAGGAAGTGCATATTCCCGAAGTTATGGGTACCGGGATGTTTACCCACCACAGGATGCTCAGGCTCCTGGAAGTGGATGAAACTGACGGTCCAACTTATGCCATCCAGTATTTTGCATCCCAAAGGGAAAAATATGATTATTATATTGAACATTATGCCGCAGCCCTGCGGGAAAAAACTTTTGCCATGTGGTCTGATCAATTCCATGCCTTCAGAACCCTCATGGAAGTTGTGAACTGAGTGTGGATAAGATTATAGTTGATTTTTCTACCTGTCTTAATTTTGTTATATGCTGTACCCTGCTATGGTAGCGGATTACAGCCTATCCTCTGAAAATCAATGCCATAGCGGCTTTTCAGGCAGCCACCTGTATGCAGGAAAAAATTAATCCCCGCTTCGAAATGCTGTAATCCGCTACAGGGTTGAATTATAGCGAACAAAAAATAATTTTTACAGTATCAAAAACTGGATATATTTGTTCGCGTTAAATTTATAAAACTTCATCTATGAACAAAGCTGAATTAATTTCAAAACTTGCTGATGATGCAGGCATCACCAAGACTCAGGCTAATGCCACTTTAGATTCTTTTATAGAAGCCGTTACCAAAACACTGAAAGGTGGTGGTAAAGTAACCCTGGTTGGTTTCGGAACCTTTTCTGTTACCAAAAGGGCTGCACGTAATGGCCGTAACCCGCAAACTGGCGAAGTGATTAAAATCAAAGCCAAAAAAGTTGCAAGGTTTAAAGCTGGTAAAGAACTTACAGCTAAATTGTAATCTGAGCCTTCTGCAAAAAAAAGCAAGACACAGAAGTGCCTTGCTTTTTTATTTTTGTATATAACTTTTAAAAAATAGTCATTATGGGAAGAGGAGATAAAAAAACGAAGAAAGGAAAGATCTTCAAAGGATCTTTTGGAAAGTCAAGGCCGGCTAACAAGGTTACCCCTGCTGTTACCGCCAAGAAAGAAGCTGCGAAGAAAAAAGCCGCCAAATAAGCCTTTTAAGCGAGGCAGGAGTCACGGGAACGGAAGACGCATAAGTTTTGCCAAGTCGCTATGATTGACCAAAGTGCAGAGAATTTGCCAAGACGCAAAGTGTATGCAGCTTAGGGAAGCATATAAATACATTACTCAATCAGTATACCTGGTCATTGGGGTTCAGGCTTACGGACAGCCTGCCTGCCGAGTAATTTCCATTGCCCGTCCTGTTTTTGCCAGGCCATCATGATAATCAGTTTTAATTGTGCTGCCTTACCATTACCATTGACAGATACATCCAACATGTGTCTTACAATGGCAGCATCGCCGCTAATGGATATTGTCTGATCCGAAAGTATAATTTCAGTATAAACATTTTCCTTACTGGTGATTTTGCGTATGAATTCCTTTTTGTCTTCCACCAGCCCCGAAGAGTGCCCGTAACTAAGTTTTTCAGCAGTGAGCCGGTCTAGTGCGGTTGCATCAGCCGACAGCATTGCCTTTCGCAGGGATTCAACTGTTGCGGCTACTTCTTTCTCATCATTGGATTGTCCAACAACCAGGACGCTGACAAAAAGAAATATGATCGCCAGCAGGGCATACTTTTTCATGATTAATGAAATTTTATGGAGCAGGCAGGTGGTAAACTGCCTGTATTTTGGAAAAATAAAAAATGTATTCAGGGAGCGAGCCTTTGAATTTTCCAGGAGCCGTCTTCCTCCGCTTTATAAGCGATCCTGTCGTGCAACCTGCTTTCCCTTCCCTGCCAGAATTCAATATAAGATGGAATTAACCTGTACCCTCCCCAATGCGGGGGACGTGGAATGACAGACTTTCCGGCGAACTGGTGTTCATACTGCTGAACATTATTTTCAATGACAGAACGATCGCTGATCACCTGGCTCTGTGGTGATGACCAGGCACCAATCTTGCTGCCCAACGGCCTTGAATGGAAATAATCATCACTTTCCTTTTCATCCACTTTCACGATAATCCCTTCCAGGCGGACCTGGCGTTCCAGTTCTTTCCAGAAGAACAGCAGCGTAGCGTGTGGATTTTC
Source organism: uncultured Sphingobacteriales bacterium (assembly GCA_963823365.1). Classification (GTDB taxonomy): domain Bacteria; phylum Bacteroidota; class Bacteroidia; order Chitinophagales; family Chitinophagaceae; genus Pollutibacter. The sequence goes on along the minus strand of CAWGLH010000019.1, from coordinate 168,580 downwards.
GCTGATTTCCCGGCCCTTCCTGCTTAAGTAATTGGTGAAAAACACAAAGCCTTTTTCATCATAATCTTTCAGCAGCACAATCCTGGCGGTAGGAATTCCCTGTTTGTCGGCGGTAGCCAGGGTCATGGCATTCACTTCATCTATGGAAGAATCCAGGGCCTCTTTCCACCATTTTGAGAATTGATGGTATGGATTCAGTTCCGCATCATCTTCGGAAAAAGTTTCCCGCATGTACTCCCGCCGTATTTCTGAAATTGACATAAAAAACAATATGCAAATGTGCAAATACGAAAATGTGCAAATAACCCTCAACCCTCAACTCTCAACTCTCAACTCACCAGTGTTCCAATTTTCTCTCCTGTGACAATCCTCTTCAGGTTGCCTGGTTCATTGATATCAAATACAAGTATCGGAAGATTGTTTTCCATACAAAGTGTAAATGCCGTCATATCCATCACCCGCAGGTTTTTATCGATGCATTCCTTGAAGGAAATATGATCATAACGGGTAGCATCAGGAAATTTCTCAGGATCAGCTGAGTAAATTCCGTTTACGCGAGTGCCCTTTAAAATAATACTGGCGCTGATTTCTATGGCCCTCAAAGAACCTGCCGTATCCGTGGTAAAATATGGATTACCTGTACCCGCGCCAAAGATTACCACCCTGTTTTTCTCCAGGTGGCGGATGGCCCTCCTCCGGATATAGGGTTCCGCGATCTGTTCCATCTTAATGGCACTTTGAAGGCGGGTATATACGCCAAGTTTTTCGAGCATGGCCTGTAATGCCATTCCATTGATTACGGTGGCCAGCATGCCCATGTAATCGCCATGTGCCCTTTCGATGCCGGTTTCCGATTCGTTCATGCCCCGGTAAATATTACCGCCGCCGATAACGATGGCAACCTGTACGCCCAGGTCTACGATGGTTTTGATTTCACTGGCATATTTTTCAATGACCTCCGGATCAAGGCCGAAACTTTTATCACCCATTAAAGATTCACCGGAAAGTTTTAGCAGGATTCTTTTATAGACAGGTTGCATATTTACGAAGATATATAAAAAAATCCCGGGCCAAAACCCGGGATTAAATGATATTAATTATCTGAAACGAAATTATCCCAACGCTACTCTCTTGAACGCAACCACTTTAAGGTCTTTGTTCACTTCTTTCAGGTAATCACCTACTGATTTGCCACCATCCTTTACGAATGCCTGTGCAAGCAATGTGTTTTCCTTAAAAAATGAATTGAGTTTACCATCAGCAATCTTTGCGATCATTTCATCAGGCTTGCCTGCCATTTTAGGATCGTTCTTGATCTGGTCAACAACGATGGCTTTTTCCCTGGCTACCACATCGGCAGGAATTGAAGCTGCGTCGATGGCAACGGGATTCATTGCTGCAATTTGCATGGCAACATCTTTCCCGGCTTCACCTTCGGCTTTATTCAATCCAACCAATACACCCATACGATTTGCACCATGGATATAAGAGGCAACGTAATCCGCATCAATCCTTTCGAATTTAGAGATGCCAATTTTCTCCCCGATACTGGCCAGTTTATCATTGACCATATCAGAGATCTTAGCACCATTGATGCTTGAATTATTCAGTTCTTCTGCACTTTTTACATCGTTCTTAACTGCAGCATCCATAATGGATTGTGCGAAGGCAACGAAATCGGCATTCTTGCTCACAAAGTCTGTTTCGCAGCTAAGGCATAATGCGATACCTGTTTTATTATCGGCTGTAGTCTTAGCCAATACAACACCTTCTTTCGCATCGCGGTCGCCCCTGAGTGCAGCAACTTTCTGGCCTTTTTTGCGAAGCCAGTCTATCGCCGCTTCAAAATCACCGTTCGTTTCGGTAAGAGCTTTGCGGCAATCCATCATTCCGGCGCCGGTTGTCTGGCGCAGTTTGTTGATATCCGCCGCGGTAATTGTTACTGTCGACATATCTAAAGTTTTCTGTTAATAGATCTTATTCTTATCTCTTCGTTGCCGGCCTGCGACCGCCGCCGCCCGGACCCGCTACCCTGCGCTTAGGCTGACCACCTTTATTATCACCGGTACTACCACCCTGCCTTCCACGCCTGTCACCCCTTTTCTCTTCTTCCTCCATGGAAAAACGCTGTCCTTTATCCTGTACTTCCTCTGTTTCTTCAGCGCCTTCTTCAGAACGCTCTGCCTGCCTTTCAGCTAATCCTTCTGCAATTGCTGCAGTGATATAATTGGCGATAATGGCGATTGATTTAGTTGCGTCGTCATTGGCAGGAACAGGGAAGTCAACTTTGTTAGGATCGCAGTTAGTATCCACCACACCAAAGGTCTGGATGCCCAGGCGCTTGGCTTCAGAAAGAGCGATGTGCTCATGTCCGATATCGAAGATCAGCAATGCAGCAGGTACCCTTCCCAGTTGGGCGATACCGCCGAGAACTTTTTCCATCTTCTCCTTATCGCGCGCAAGCTGCAGGCGTTCCTTCTTGGTGATATTATCAAAACTTCCGTCAGTAAGCATTTTCTCGATGCTCTGCATCTTCTTCACGCTCTTGCGAACAGTGTTGAAGTTGGTGAGCATACCACCCAGCCAGCGTTCTGTAACGAAAGGCATGTTTACTTTCCTGGCACATTCCGTGATGATCTCCTTAGCCTGCTTTTTTGTGCCCACAAACATGATCTTCTTACCGCTTTTTGCAATGCTCTTCAAAGCAGATGATGCTTCCTGCAGGCATTCCACGGTTTTATTCAGATCGATGATATGGATGCCCTTTTTCTCTGCGTAGATATAAGGCAGCATCTTAGGATTCCACTTCTTACGCAAGTGTCCGAAATGAACACCGGCTTCTAATAACTGCTGTTGTAATGAAGTGTTATTTTCCATTGTATTTGTATATAAAAATGTTGAACAATTTTGTGATTAACGCTTGCTGAACTGGAAGCTCCTGCGGGCTTTCTTGCGGCCTGGTTTCTTACGCTCCACACCACGTGGGTCACGGCGAAGAACACCAGCCTGCTTTAATGTTGGCCTTAATTCCGCATTTAATTCCACCAGTACACGGGCTATGCCCAGTTTGGCGGCTTCGGCCTGGCCTTTTTTGCCACCACCTGTTGCGTTGATCTGGATATCATACTTTCCAACGGCGTCAACTGCCTTCAGGGGCATCTCAACCTGGTTCTGTAAATAAACCTGTGGGAAATATGCTTTATAGTCAAGGTCGTTGACCGTAATCCTGCCTTCACCTTTTGCGATGAAAACTCGCGTTACGGCTTCTTTACGGCGACCAACTGCGTTTTTCTGTTTTTCCATTATACTTTTTTTGACAGCGTTTAGAATTTAAGTTCTGCGGGCCTTTGAGCAACATGAGGATGCGCACTGCCGGTGTAAACAAATAATTTCTTGTACATCTGGCGCCCGAGACGATTCTTCGGCAGCATTCCCTTGATAGCCCTTTCAATGACTACTTCCGGGCGACGTTTCAGGAGGTCACGCGCAGCTTCCGATTTTTGTCCGCCAGGATAACCTGAGAACGTGAGATACTCTTTCTGGTCTAATTTGTTTCCAGTAAATACGACCTTTTCAGCGTTGATCACAATAATGAAATCTCCGCAATCAACATGAGGTGTATAGTAAGCCTTGTTCTTTCCGCGAAGAATTGCGGCAATCTTACTACACATGCGCCCCACAGTTTGATTGGTCCCGTCAACAACGTACCAGTTACGTTGCACGGAAGCTGCATTCGCATGCCTGGTGGTGAAATGTAACTTACTCATTCAATTTTAATTTTGATCCCGCCCAATGCGGAATGGTTTATTAATCACTACAGCCAACCCCGTAGTGCCCTAAAGGGACGCAAAGGTAAGAGAAAGATGTTCCAAAAAGTACAAAAATGGAAAGAAATTTTTATCGGACCCTTATAACTTATTGATTTTCAGTAAAATTTTTGATGATTTTGTAAAATTACCCCCAAATGGATGGGGAAAACAGATAGCTCTGCATTCATGTGAAAATCAAACCAGCACTTTCCTGAAAAATGTGACCATTGGAATTTCCAAATTCCACTTTCACACTACCACATTAACCTCATTAGCACATTATCTTCTAATCATAATTACATTTGTAATTATGATTAGAAGATCGCTCCTTTTCCTGGCTGTCATTGCCATTGCAGCCCTCCTATTCCTACTCATCTTTAAGAAAAACAGTGAAAAATATTCAGTTGACATTCCCTTTACAATGATCAAAGCCGTAGACTATTTCAGGGATACACGCAAGATCAGTAAATGGATGCAGCCCTTTGCGGGCGACAAAACGGGAAAATTATTGATCGAACCCAAGCTAATGGTGTTGGGGAAAGATACCCTGCAGGCCCTTCAGCAGGGTTTCATCGATATGAAATTCAGGCGCTCCAACGGAGAAGACTCACTGGTATATGCTATTGATGCCAGTCCCCTGGTCGATAACCCAAATATCACCCGGTTCACCCTTACCTATAACACAACCCCCTGGAGAAAGCTAACAGAAAAGAACCCGCTGCTGGCGGAAACATTCAGGAATATGGATGCTTTTGGTGATTATATGAAAGACCCTGTGAAAGTATATGGCTATAATATACATGAAGTGCTCGTTACAGATACTTCGTTTCTGTTCGCTTCCCGGACCGTTCCATCTGACGAATTTGCGAATGAAACCAAATCGTTGTTCGACATGCTGATTGCAGAAGCTTCCAGAAGAGATGCCGGCTATAATGGCGTCAGGATATTTAACTGGCTGGAAAATGGTGATGGTACTTCTTCCCTCTTTGCCGGTATTGGTGTCACAAAAAGGATTAATACTCCGGATGATGATGTGGTCAGTTATAAAATGATGCCTTACCAGAAAAAATTACTGGTGGCCGACTTTGAAGGACCCTATAAAGATGTGATGAAAGTGTATGCCGCCATGGAGGAATATAAGGAAGATAATAAACGTGTCAGCATGGCCATCCCTTTCCATAAATATATCAGTGACGGATATGGATTTGCCGATACACAGGTGGTGAAGATGCGGGTTAGTTTCCCCGTTTTCTGATCAGCATCATACTATCACTGTTTCTCGCCATCACCCATGCAGTATCTTTTCCAACAATTACCGGAAGGACCTTCCTGACCTCGTTCCGGATGATGAGGCCCGGCATCGGTGCCGCCTGTATATTTCCTTTCCCCTTATTGATCAGCATAGTGCCAAAATCGGCATCACTCCTTCCAACAGAGACAGAACTGCCGTAAAAATTACCCCCGGTAATAATATCCTTTAATCCATCATGATTGACATCTGATATCACCACATCACGTATAGCACTGAATTGTGCCATGGCAGGCATTGACTTCAAAGTAAATTTCATTCCCCCCTCATTGATCAGTATGGCATTGGAAAAATTATCTGCACTCAGTAGATGGGATTTATTGAGTTTGACCCGATCAAATATCTCGTCCATGGTAGCCTTCGCAAAATCTTCAGCATAGAGGAATTTCTTTTTCATCCCCGGCATCTGTTTCTCAAGTTCCGCCTTATTGGCAAATGGTATTTCCTGGCCTTCCAGGTAATAACTCATGACCTGCTCATTCTTCCCGTTTCCATCAAAATCATCCAGGTATAAACGTACAGGTTCTTTTGGCGATGCCTTTAACCGGCTGTTTTCCCCAGGTTGCCCAATACAAAATCAATATCGCCGTCATTATCCAGATCTGCTCCTTTAACGAAGTTCCACCATCCTTTTGAAGCCGTCATTAGTTCGACGGGAAAACCCATTATTACCCTGTACAAATCCTATAATTCCACCCCATTCCAATGCCACTACCAGGTCTTTCTTTCCGTCACCATCTGCATCAGCCATCTCGGCATCTTTCACCATCCCCACCAGTGATAATTCCGGGGCAATGGCAGACGTTGCGTCAGTAAATTTTCCCTTGCCGTCATTGATAAAAATAAAGGAACGCGGAACCTCTCCGTATTCGAATGGAACAGCCCTTCCGCCAAGGAAAATATCCATCCTTCCATCGTTGTTAAAATCAAAAGCCACAATACACGAAGCCGTAGACTGAATCTGTGGAAATGCATCCTGCCGCACCAGCTGCTTTCCCTGGTTATTAATATATAATCTTGGGAGAAGATGTTTGTCATTCCCGTAAAACTCATTGCCGCCGCTCGCAACAACCAGGTCGGGAAAACTATCTCCATTGACGTCTGCCCACAAAGCATCTACGTCTTCAAATACACTATCAGCATCCAGATCAGGCTGACTCGATTTTATAAATACATGGTTTGCATTCTGCTGGTATAATACAGCTTTTGTTCCTTTGGATGAACCAATAAATATATCCTCCAATCCATCCTTATTAAAATCTGCAACAGCCAGCGCCGGCCCTTCTGTGGATACCATAAAAGGCATGAGCGGTTCGCGGTTAAACTCAACAAATGTGTTTTCCTTATGCAGGTAATCCAGTCCGGCCGCAGCTGCGGTATTTTCAAATGACGCAACCGGGTACCTCCTTTCGCAGGCTTTTATAATTAAAAGGGGGAAGCCCTTTCCGGTAGGTGAGTTTAACCTGTTTTATCCTACTGTTGTAAGACAATTTCTCATAACTGTTATCCGGCCATACTATGATCATTGAATCGGGCACCCCACTTCCAAGGCCCGCTATCAAAGGAATTTCCATGCTTGATTGAAATCCCCTGACAGGATATTTTTCAGCAATACGGACTTCGTCGCCGCTGTAAACAATAAGTTTGGAGCCCAATGCATTCCTGTTCGCTGCACTGCCTTCCAGGATAATTTTGAGTGATTTTCCGGTATCGGCATTATTCCGGTAGAGGTATGCCTCTTCGTCAATATTATTCACCACAATATCAAGGTCCCCGTCATTGTCAAAATCCGCATATACGGCACCGTTAGAATATGTGGGCTTGTCATTCGCAATGACATTTTCCCTGTCGGTGAACCTGAGCGCCCCATCATTACTGAAAAATTGTATTCTTTAGTTTGATCTGGGGAAACTTATCAATAAAGGCCAGGTCCTTTTACATCCATCTGTTATCCCTTATCCTGGATTGTATCTGGTCGTTCGAAATATAATTCACATAATCGATATCATTCAGCCGTTTGGGAATGCCATTGGAAATAAACAGATCCTTCCTGCCGTCGTTATCAAAGTCCATAAACAAAGGCGACCATGACCAGTCCGTTGCCGCTATCCCGGCGTAAAAACCAATCTCGCTGAACATTCCGTTCCCCCTGTTAAGCTGAAGGTTATTACGGGTATACTGGTGATTATACCCGTATTTAAGTTTCATATTAAACAGGTTGTATTCATCTTCCCCAAGTGACCTCTTCAATATATACGGATCTTCCGGAAGCATATCCAGTGTAATGATTTCAGGGTATGCATCGTTGTTGATATCACCAATATCCACTCCCATCGAGAACTGGCTGGTATGCATGATATGTTCATCAAGTTCATCCCTGAATGTTCCATTTCCCTGGTTTATATAGAGATAATCGTTCTCATGAAAATCATTGGCAATATAGATATCAGGATATCCGTCAAGATTTATATCAGAAACACAGATTCCGAGCCCGTAACCGATCACGGAACTATGAATGCCCGCTGGTTTGGTAACGTCAGTGAACCTGTGCTCCGTCATTCCTGTACAGCCTGTCGCCGGAAAGAGAATCATAAGTATTGTCGTAATTAGCCCTCGGCTGAAACGTGCTGTTATACCGCAGTGAATGGTTTAACAGGTACATGTCCAGGTCTCCGTCCATGTCATAATCAAAGAATGCCGCCTGTGTGCTGAAGCCTGAAAAATCAAGTCCATACTTTGCCGACTGGTCTTCGTAAACCGGAACGCCATCCTTACCGATGCTTTTGCAAATCAACAACAGGTTATGATGATTCAGGGAAGCATACCTGCCAACACGGCAAACATAGATATCCAGCAATCCGTCACTGGTTGATATCTGCAACAGAAATGCCGGTAGACCATCCCTTATCATCAGGAATTCCGGCCTGTACCGTTACATCTTTAAAAGATAAATTGCCTGTATTCAGGTAAAGCCTGTTTGGCACCTGGTTACCTGCGAAAAACAGATCGGTAAGCCCGTCATTATTAAAATCCCCTGCGCCCAATCCCTGCGCCATTATAGAAATACATGTACTTCAGCATGTTCAGGTCGGCCTTGGAGTGAGTTTATTATTAAATGCCAGCCCCGTTTTCCCTGATTCAAGCAGGTCAAAAATAGCCGTGCTCCGTTTTTTTCTCACGGCAGGAAAAAACAAACAGGACAAAAAGAATAATTATAGCATTCTGCTGCAGCTTCATTTCTTGTTCAGGCTATACATGAGGGGAAATTCATTGTTGACAAGGAATATAAAATGCCGGTTGTTGTTCAGGTTCATTTCCGTTATCCCGCGAACTTCGCCCTTTGTCCATAATTCCGGTTTCAAGGGAAGGCAGGTAACTTCCATTTCCTGTTGCCCTGGTTGAGGATAACATGGCCATAACTGGCATCTATACGCGAAAATTGTGGTTGCCAGTGGGTAAGGTTTCCACCCATCACCAGGTCTTTCCTGCCATCGTCCGTTCAGATCAGTAACCAGTACGGCATTGACCGAAGATAACTGTACCTCAGGCGGAAATTCCATAATAGTATATTTTCCATTTCCTTCGTTCCATGCAATGCAGGAAGCGGTATATGTGACCTTCCTTACGGTGCTGGATTTTATCATGGCTTCGTCAAACAGCTCCTGGATGGATTTATTACCATAGTCCTGGTGTTTGAGGTTCTGCTTTCTTCAAGGTCGGTATCTGGTCGGTAAGTTCACGTTTAAGGAAATACAGGAACATCTTTTTTGTCGATTGTGCGGGTGATAATTTTTTCCGGGATCATACTCTGGCTGAATGAATTGATCCAAAGTTTAACCGGATGTGCACTGTCGGGTTTAAGATAAAAGTTCCCACCCAGGTTTCCCAGCACAAGGTCATCATCGCCATCACCATCAAGGTCTTCCGCGGTTACCGTTTGCCACCATCCATGCATTCCCGCAAGGCTGGTACTTATTTCGGTGAATTTGTCATTATTCCAGGCAAACTGCCTTGGCGCCATCCAGTCCCCCACCACAATGAGTGTGCTACCTCCCTTGCCGTCAGAAACCCAGTCGGCACCTGTGATCATTCCTGCATCTGCAAGCGGGCCGCCTGCTCTTTTGGAAGAAGGGTAACTGACCCTTTTCCATCATTTACATACACATAGGATTCAGGAATTACGCCATAGTTCGATGGCATGCAGCGGGTAGCTGCAAAGAGGTCTGTATCGCCATCATTATCCATGTCAAAGGGCAGCAATACACCGGTGTTACCCATATTCTTACGGCAAGCGGATATGGACTCGGAGAAAAATTACCCTTACCATCGTTAATGTATAAACGATTTTGAAGTTCCTTATTGAATGATGGCTTATTGTTGCCGCCCGCCCCCAGGAAAAGATCCTGGTCACCATCCTTATCAGCATCAAAGAATACGCTCGAGTAATCTTCAAAACCCTGCAATTGCTTTGATAATCCGGCCGACACCATAAATCCATTGCCTTTCCTGATATATAATTGCCCGGGCTGCTTCAGTGTGCCTCCGATATAAATATCATCCATTCCGTCTCCATTCACATCGCGCAACAGATTGCCCTTGGACCTTCCCTCGATAATAGCTGGGGAATATTTCTTTCCATATAAAAGTCAACGAAATCATCTTCGGCATGCTTTTCAAATGGTGAATGTAACAGCGGTGAATAAGGTTTCCTTGTCGGATTAACGTCAGTATCCTGGCGGTTACGTCATTGATTTCTTCAATGGTCAGCATGGTATCCATTGCAGGCTGGAGTATGGTGCTGGTGTGCTGATCAGGCCAGCGGACGGTAATGGAGTCGATTCTGTCTTTACTGGCCAAGGCCGAAGACGAGCTGGTAATCCACGGACGACTGAAATCCGCGTGATGGGATCAGCTCCCTGACCTGGGTGATACTGTCGGCATATACCGTAACCAGGCTACCGACGGCCATGGTATTATTTTCCCTGCCTTTTAAGCGTATACTGATGAAATGATTTTTATTGATTTCCCGGCTGTTATTTTTATAGATAAGGGCAGGCTGGTTCACATTATTGATGACAAGATCAAGGTCGCCATCATTATCAAGATCCGCATAGGCGGCACCGTTAGAAAATGTCTTTGTCTGACATTCCCCATTGTTCCCCCATGTCAGCAAACTGCAGGTTGCCCTTGTTGCGGTACATCTTGTTGGCAATGGGATTGGATGGCATTTTCTTGATGATCTCTTCAATTTCTTCTTTCTTGCCCGTCATCACCATCCGCTGAACAATGTCATTGGCAAAAAAATCAATAAAATCCTGGTCGGTAACATCATTATAAATGCCGTTGCAGATATAAATATCATTCCAGCCATCATTATCCGCATCAAACATCAGGGCTCCCCAGCTCCAGTCGGATGCTGCCACACCGGCATACTGCGCGATCTCACTGAAATTTCCATTGCCATTATTCAGCTGCAGCGTATTCTGCATGTACTGGTGGTAGAATCCTGATTTTTCCTTGTATCGCTGTACGTCAACATTTTCGAAAGAGGTGGTGGTTTTTAGCCGGTAATCATTATCGGGAAGCATTTCGGTTACAAAAATATCTTCCAGTCCGTCGTTATTGATATCTGCCATATCGGCCCCCATGGAAGAATGGCTGAGGTGTTGTATCCGGTTTTCCAGGTCTTCCTTAAAAGTTCCGTTCTGTTGATTGATATAGAGATAATCCCTTTCAAAAAAATCATTGGACACATAAATATCGGGATAGCCATCATGATTTACATCACCAACAGTAACGCCCAGTCCGAAGCCGATCAGGCTTCCATAAATATTTGCATCCTTACTTACATCCGTGAAATGTCCGTTATCATTGCGCAGTAATTTATCGCCTCCGCCTTTAAGGAAATCTGCCACGGGCCAGTCTTCTGCCCTGAGATCGCGCTTATTGGAGTAATTCAGCGTATTCACCGGAATGAAACTGTTTTTGAGAATGTATGCGTCAAGATCACCGTCAAGGTCATAATCAAAGAATGCAGCATGGGTGGTATAACCGGATTCATTGAGTCCGTATTCTGCTGCTTTTTCAGTGAAAGTCAGGTTGCCGTTATTGATCCAGAGTTCATTGGTATTGCTGACACCTTTTTGAAAACCTGCATTGCAGACATAGATATCGAGCAGGTTATCATGATTAATATCCACCATCACAACGCCTGTACTCCATTGTTTTTTGTCTCTGAAACCTGCTTTTTCAGAAATGTCTTCGAACTGAAAGTTTCCTTTATTGAGGAATAGTTTGTTTGGGCCCATATTGGCCGTGAAGAATACATCCGCCAGTCCGTCATTATTGATATCTCCCGTGGCAACTCCTGCACCATTATAAAAATTCCGGTAACTGAAAATGTTGAAGTCGCGCGAATTGGAGATATTGTTGCTAAACTGAATACCGCTGTTATCCACCTTGGTAAACAGCGTCATGGCTTTTTCCTTTTCAGAACAGGAAGACAGGAAAATGAAAACCGCAATGTAGAAAATGAATCTGCGCATATGGTAGTAAAACAAAAAGGTCAATTTACATTGACCTTTTTGTATGATAAAGTTAACATTATCTGCTATTGGTAACCAGGATTTTGTTCCAGGTTAGGATTAACAGCGAGCTGTTGATTCGGGATAGCGAATAACAGTCTTTCGGTTCCTGATGCTGTTGGACGTGTTGAAGTTGTACCTGCACCTGCAGGGAGAGGAGCAAGGAATTTACCAAAACGGATCATGTCATTCCTTCTCCAGCCTTCCCAGTAAAACTCACGGCCTCTTTCAGCCAGTAAATTATCCAGGGTCAGGGCTCCGAGTGGAGTGGCTCCGCGAACTGCACGAAGATCATTTACGATAGTCAGTGCAGGTCCGGCACTTCCTTTCCTGAGGAGGGCTTCTGCCTTCATCAGCAGAACATCAGCATAACGGAAGAGAACGAGTTCGTTTTCAGCGTTACCATCAATCCCTTGTGCGAAATCCGGCGGATATTTAACCACACGGATACCGGTGATTTCAAGATCATTACCTGTTTCTTTCAGTGCAACGGCACGGGTGAAAGCAAGATTGTTACCTTTCCTGTCTTTCAATGCAACACCTGTTGTTGTCGAACTGCTGTCCTTCCAGTAAACCAACCCTGAGACCGGTTACATTGGTAACACCAGTGTAAGCGGCACTGCGACGTGAGTCAGCAGCTTCAAACTTGTCATAGAAATCAGCCAGTGTGGTGAAACCATTCCAGCCGCTGGGCTTTTGGTTATAGTGCAGGGTACAGAACCAGAAGAACCTGTTGTTACCACCGCGAACACCCACTGTGTTTTCCAGTGCATAGATGATCTCTTTATTGGCGGTGCTGTTATTGGCAGCGAAGGTCTGGAAATAGTTGGTATTGAGTGAATACCTTCCGCTGTTGATGATTTCATCAGCAAGGGCAATCACCCTGTCCATATCTGCAGCTGCAAATGTTGGAGCGGCCCTGTTGGCATAAACACCATAGTTCAGGTAAGTCTTCATCAGGAGGGCTTTTGCACCATCCTTACTGCCCCTGATTACATTAGCATTCTGCAGCGAAGCAGTGCCAATAACTTCATTCAGTTCCCTGATAATGGTATCAGCAGCGGCTGTTCCTTTGATAGTGATCGGCAATTTACTATAGTCAGAAAGATCAGTACGATAAGGAACCTGGTCCCACATATCTAACACATAGAAGGTAGACAATGCACGGACAAATTTTGCTTCTGCAGCCTGTGCAGGCTGTTGGGTTTTTAGTTAAAACCGATGATGCAGCAAACTGTACCTGCAGCAGTTCACGATAGGTATCGCGAAGGAAAGCGTGGTCAGCATTCCATGTATGAGCATGGAGAACGCGCCAAACACCATTATCATCCCAGTCTGGTCCCCTGGTGGGTCCGAGTGCTTCGTCGGTTGTATGTTCCTGTGCGGCCCACACCCTGGATTGATCCTGGAGGGGTGTGTTCATTGTTTCATACGCAGACTGAAGAAGACCTGCTGCATTAACACTGCCACTTTCCTGTGTCAGTGAATCCCTCAGTTCTTCATCAAGCTTTGTACAGGAGAAGCTTAGTACGGAAGCTCCTACAAGTGCGGTTAGAATTTTGATATACTTCATATTTGATACTTGTTATGAATTAATTAAAGACCGAAAGTGAGACCTAATAAAATGGTACGGGCTGATGGATAAGGGATATATTCGATACCACGTGAAGGAATTCCTCCAATGCTCTTATCCACGTTAACCTCAGGATCAAATCCGGTGAACTTGGTAATCACGAACAGGTTCTGACCAGTCAATGTTACAGTTACATTTCTGAAAGGTTTACCAAGATTTCCAAGCCTGTAACCTACGGTGGCGTTTGCCAATTTCATATAATCACCTTTTTCAAGGTAACGGGTAGAAGGTGCGATCGGGTTTGACAAGCTTTCAATTGACACCGCCTTCCAGTACAGCTGCTGGCAATATTCCTTGTTCCGAGGTTACCGATATTTAACACTGAATTCGCGTATTGTTGTATAATAAGTTGTCCGGCAGCACCATTCATGTTAAAGATAGCGAAGAACTTATTATAGGTGAAATCAGTAGTGATGCCATATACTCTCTTAGGGTTGGGTGAACCGGAATAATAAAGTGTATTGCCATCATCAGTATATACTGATTGTCCTGTGGTTTTATCAATTCCTTCAAAATTCCTCAGGTAATAAACGTTCAGCGGCTGGTCGGAAACCATTCTCTGTGAAGTGGCACCGGAGATACCCTGTCCGCTTAATGCACCTGTTTCATAAGCACCCTGCAAGGTCCTTGATTTCATTATCCAGGAAGGCGATGTTACCACCGAGATTCCAGGTCATATTGCTGTTGCGGATAATGGCCGAGTTCAGTGCAAATTCAAAACCGCTGTTGTTAACCGTACGCGGGAAGGTTGCTCCATACCTGACCTGCACAGGGCCGGGAGCTACAACGTCAGTTCGAAGATCAGGTCTTCCGTAGTTTGCCTGGTAAACCAGTCTATAGTACCTGTTAAACGATTATCAAAAATCCGAAATCCATACCGATATTGGTGGTTGTATTGGTTTCCCATTTCAAATCAGGAGCACGAAAGTTGACGACCTGCTGGTTAGAGCCGTTCGGCCAATTTCAACCCTTTTAATGTGAGACACCTGCGGGGAATTCCTGGTTACCTGTTTGACCCCAGCTGGCCCTGAGTTTCAGGTTACTGAAGGTTTTGCTGCTCCGCAGGAAATCTTCATTGGATAATATTCCAGGCACCGGCTACGGAAGGGAAATAACCATATTTATTGTTTTCACCGAACTTGGTAGAACCATCGGCCCTGAATGTACCTGTCAATAAGAACCTGTCACCGAAATTGAAAGTTGCCCTTGCGAAATAAGACTGCAATTCAGAGATCGGGGTGGCATAAGAATAAATGCTCCTGTCAACCGGCAGGAGCATTGCCCATATATTGGTATAAGGAATACCGGGATAATCAACAAAACGGTTTCCCGTCATGCCCTGTCCTTTGTTATCAAATTTCAGGTACTCATAACCAATACACCGCATTCAGGTTGATATTCTTGGTCAACTGGGGAGTGTAGTGAAACGTATGAGTTAAGTGCTGGTTCAGTGAACTTGTTATTATATGATTCGGGCGAATCCATTAGTTTCCGGTAAGATTAAGCCAGTTCCTGAAGTTCGGTCCTTGCTTTCACCCGTGCTGTAATTGACTGAATACAACATCCGGTATTCAAGATTCTTGAGTCATTTTATAACTGGGAGAAATGCTACCCAGGATGGTGTTCACCGTAGCCTGTCAGATATGCGCTGCCAGTAAAGCCAGCGGATTAATGGTGGTATTGCCCAGAGCTGGTCATCGATCCAGATAGAATCATTTGGCTTCCGTAAGCGGATGTGTCGGGTTCCACTGCAGTGCTGTTCCGATCAAACTTCCCTGGAAACCTGCATCGTTTGAAATGGGTGCCAGGTCAGTTACTGTATTGGTGGCGATAAGATTGAAATCCAGACCCAGTTTTTTACTTTCCGTGAATTTGAAAGAAGAAGAAAGGCTGGCAGAGTATTTTTTAAATCCGCTGATTCTTTCACGATACCTTCCTGGTTCAGGTAACCCGCAGATACGCGGTACTTGCCATTTTCGTTTCCACCGCTGACAGCGAAATTATAATTCTGTGTATAGGCTGTCCTGAGGATTTCATCCAGGCATCCACATTTGATCCAAAATCACCGCCGGTCTGGTTATATGTTTTCAATGCAGCCCTGTACTCATCACCATCCAGCACATCAATCCTTTTCAGGAGTGATGCTGTACACCCACTGAAGTATTGAATTCAATACGTGGGAGCACCGGTCTGGCCTTTCTTGGTAGTGATCATGATCACACCATTGGCACCCCTTGAACCGAAGATCGCCGTTGCAGATGCATCTTTCAATACATCCATAGAGGCGATATCGGACGGGTTGATAAAGTTTAACGGGTTATCCGCAGGTGTTCCATCCGAATGGAGTACCGTTGGTTGGAGCCGTGGTTCCACCAGAAAGAGGAACTCCATCCACCACAATCAACGGCTGGTTGCCTGAACGGATAGAAGAAATACCCCTGATGCTGATGGTTGCAGCACCACCCGGGAGCACCTGAATTATTCTGTACCTGTACACCTGCAACCTTACCCTGGATCAACTGGTCAGGTGAGTTAAATACCCCCTGGTTGAAATCCTTGGCCTTTACAGATGCAACAGAACCGGTCAGGTCTCTTTTCCTGGCCGTACCATAACCTACTACCACAACCTCGTTCAGGTTGGCGGAAGTGGGTGCCAGGGCCAGGCTAACATCCAGATCCTGTAATGGAAGCTTCCTGAGATCCGAAGCCAACGGCAGAAAAAACCAATGTGTTTGCATTTTCCGGTACAGAGAGCCTGTACGATCCATCAGCAGCCGTCTGCGTGGCAAGGTTTGTTCCCTTAACAGTAACCGTTACACCTGCAACAGGAGCGCCGGCGTTGTCAGAAACCTTACCAGTGATGATTTTTTGCTGAGCGAAGGTTTGAAGTGCCAGCAGTAAAAAAGAAATTACAATTACTGGCAGTAATCGTTTTTGGGTCATAATCAGTATTTAGTTTAAGTCGGCCGAAAGATATGTAAATTCTACATATTGCTAAAAAATCCTTAACAAAAATTTAAATCTTGATACTTTTTTTAATCAAAATAATTTGCTAAATCGATTTATGTTTACGTGGCAGTATAGCCAGGGGCAAGTTTTAGGACAGGTTTCTAATCTTAATAGTGCTGCATACGTTAATAAAAAATTAAAGGCCTCTTCCGGAATTTATTAAAAGTCAATCCCGACAAAAGTTTTCTTTTTCATCTTGGAATAACGGTGCTCATTAAACGTATATAATTTACCGGGGCGATGGGGAACATTGTCCTCCATTTCATTGATATCCACCAGCAGTCCCGTGGTGAATAATTTTTTCCTGAAATTTCTGCGGTCCAGTTTCACCCCCAGGATCGCTTCATAGAGGTTCTGCAATTCACGCAGGGAGAATTTGTTCTCCAGCAAATTGAAAATGATAGGCTCTTCCTGAACTTTTTTCTGCAGCCGCTTAAGGCATGTATCGAGGATGATCTTATGGTCAAAGGCAAGGGTTTTCAGTTCATCCACCTTATGCCAGTGAAGTTCATTGTTCATTTGCCGTAGCTGGTGGTGTTTAACATTCACAAGGGAAAAATAGGCCGTGGATACCACACGACCCGCCGGATGCCTGTCGACCCCGCTGAACGTATACACCTGCTCCAGGTAAACATTATCCAGCCCGGTGCGCTCTTTAAGCACACGGTAAGAGGCTGATTCGAGGTCTTCATCCAGTTGCACGAGATCTCCCAGGAGCGACCATTCGCCGATAAACTCCTCCAGGTCACTTTTTATCAGGAGCACTTTCAGTACGTTTTCATCAAATCCAAAAATCACGCAGTCTACGGAAACGGCAAATCCGAAAAATTCGCCGATGTCCACCGGTGTGGTATTAATGTTGGGTTTTATTCTATGTGGCGTCATTAAGCTTATCGTCGTTTATGGCCGCGAAAATTATTATAACATTTTGAAAAATCAAATTTTGCGGAAAATGAAAGTAAATAACTTCTCGCTAACCGCATCTTTTCTATCCGTCTATATACTACATTTATTGCCAATCCCCCGGATATGTATCAGAAAACCGAAACCACGGATTTACAGGCCGCAACACATGATTTACTCAAAAAACCTGGTGACCACGCCTACCTGAAAAAAAATATCGGCAGGCTGCGCGAGGTGCTGCGGTTTCATGAGTACAGGTATTATGTGCTCAGTGATCCGCTGATTTCAGACAGCGAATATGATTTGTTATACAAGGCACTGGAATCCCTTGAAAAAGAAGATCCTTCTTCCATTCCCAAAGATTCGCCAACGCAGCGTGTGGCACTCGGACTAACCCCTTCCTTTCCCAGTGTGCAGCACCTGGTACCCATGCTCTCACTGGAAAATTCCTATAATGAAGAGGACCTTTCCGATTTCGACCGAAAGGCAAGGGAACAAAGCAAATTACCTTCCATCGAATATTGCGTTGAACCAAAATTTGACGGCGCCAGCATTTCCCTGATCTATGAGAATGATATGTTTATCCGCGGCGCCACAAGGGGTGATGGTGTTGAAGGAGAAGATATCACCACTAACCTGAAACAGATCCGCTCCATCCCCCTTTCTGCTAAATTTTCAAGTTATGGTATTAGCCAGATTGAAATCCGGGGAGAAGTTTTGATGACCAAGGAGCATTTCCGGAAATTCAATGAACAATTGCTTTCCCAGAACCTGCCACCATTGGCCAATCCCAGGAATGCTGCATCAGGAACACTGCGAATAAAAGATTCAAAAGAGGTTGCCAAAAGAAACCTGGAAGCCTTTATATACCATGTCAGTTATATGCATATGGAAAAGGGTCACCCTGAACCCAAAGACATAAAGAGCCATGCAGGTATGCTGGAAATGTTGTGGGACCTCGGCTTTAAGAGCCCGGTGAAAGAGAAAAAAATCTGTGGCGGAATTTATGAAGTCATCAATTACTGCCGCGAATATGAAGAAAAACGCGATAGTCTCCCGTATGAAATTGATGGCATGGTGGTGAAAGTGAACGATACAGCCCTGCAGGAAAAACTGGGTATGACCACTCACCATCCCCGTTGGGCCATTGCCTTTAAATTCAAGGCAAGGCAGGCCACCAGCATCCTGAATGCGGTTGAATTTCAGGTAGGCCGCACCGGCAGTATCACCCCCGTGGCAAAAATTGAACCGGTTCCCCTGAGTGGTGTAACGGTTTCTTCCGTGTCATTGCATAATGAAGATTTCATCCGTGAAAGGGATATCATGATCGGCGACCAGGTATTGGTGGAAAGGGCAGGTGATGTGATACCTTATATTGTAAAGGCGCTTAAGGAGGTCAGGACCGGGAAGGAAAAACCCATCCATTTCCCGACACACTGCCCGGTCTGCGGCGACAAACTTTACCGTCCGCAGGATGAAGCCATCTGGAGATGCCCGAATATAAACTGTGCCGCCCAGGTGGTGGAACGCATCATTCATTATACCAGCAAGGATGCCATGGATATACGCGGACTGGGAGAAGCCAATATCCGTAAATTATATGAACTGGGCTTCCTTAAGGATATCCCCGGTATCTATCATTTGCCATATGAAAAAATACGTGAACTGGAAGGCCGGGGAGAAAAGTCGGTGCAAAACCTCAAAGATGCCATTGAACATTCAAAAACACAGCCGCTGCACCGGCTTATGTATGCCCTGGGTATCCGTTATGTAGGCGAGACAACGGCCAAAACCCTGGCCAATAATGTGGAGCATTTGCTCGACTTCCGTGAGTATTCGCAGGAGAAACTTCAGGAACTGGAAGATGTGGGCATCAAAGTTGCAGAGAGTATATATGAGTTCTTTAAAAATCCGGATAATATCAGGATGCTGAAAAAACTGGAGGAAGCCGGGATCAACCTTAAGAATAACAGGCAGGCGGTACAAAAACACGGAAACCTCGAGGGATTGACTTTCCTTTTTACAGGAACCTTGTCTGAACTGAAAAGACAGGATGCTGAAGCCATGGTGGAAGAAAACGGTGGCAAATTATTGTCGGGCGTGAGCAGCAAACTGAATTACCTGGTAGTGGGGGACGATGCCGGATCAAAACTGGAAAAAGCCAGGAAAATCCCCAATATCAGGATCATCAGTGAAAAAGATTTCCTTGAAATGATCAGGGTAACGTAAACGCATAAGGTAGAACTGCCTATTTTCTGTTAATTATACTGTTCTTTTCATAAAAAAAGTTATGATTTGTTGCTGATTGTAGTAATTTAGAAATATCAAAAGCCTCGTGTTATGATTAAAAAATTAGCTGGCGAAAACTGGAAGACACTGCAATTCCCCGGATGGAAAGAATTGCGTAAAAAATACGCGGTATCAAGCCATGGAAGAGTTGCAAGTTTCACGGATGATATTCATGAGGACGGGAAACTCCTTAACGGGTCCCTGACAACAGGATATAAAAGCCTCAACCTGCATCGTCCTAACAGCAAAGGCACGATATATATACATCGTGAAGTGGCCAAGCTATTCAGTAAGAAACCATCACCCAAACACAAGTTCGTGGTGCATGTAAACCATAATAAACTGGATAACCGTTCTTCCAACCTGAAATGGGCCACCCAGGAAGAAGTAGCAAAGCACCAGCAGAAATCTCCTGCCAAGATTGCCTATAAAAAAATACAGGCCTCCAGGAATACCGGCCTGAAACTGAATGCCAAACAGGTCAGCAGCATTAAGAAAATACTGGGTGACCCCAAACGCAAACTCACTTTCCGACAGCTCGCGGAAAAATACAGCGTCAGTGAAATGACCCTTTACCGTATTAAAAGTGGTGAAAACTGGGGCAAAGTGAAGTAAAGCCTGTATATGAATACGGTACTCGGTTTCCTGCGGAAACTCAGAAAAAATAACAACAAACCCTGGTTCGATGCTAACCGTAACGCCTATACGGAAGCAAAGCAGGAAGTGGAATCCTTCCTGGAGGGTCTTATTGCGTCATACGGGAAATCAGATGATTCCATTTCAAGGCTGACGCCAAAGGAATGCATGTTCAGGATAAACAGGGATGTGCGTTTCTCTAATGACAAATCTCCCTACAAACTGAATTTTGGTGCATCGATAAATCCGGGTGGTAAAAAATCCACACTTGCGGGCTATTACCTGCATATTGAACCTGGCCAGTCATTTGTGGGAGGCGGACTATGGATGCCCATGCCCGCCGAACTCTCCAAAATCAGGCAGGAAATAGATTATAACCTGGAGGAGTTTACATCAATACTGAAGGCGCCTGCTTTTAAAAAACAATTCGGCGTTCTTTATTCAGGTGAAGACATGTCACTGAAGCGCGTACCAAAAGGATATGAAGCCGAAAACCCTGCCGCGGACTACCTTAAACTCAAAAGTTTTATTGCCACGAGGCCTTTGACAGACGAAGAAATTGTCTCCAAATCCCTGCAGAAAACCTGTATAGCGTCATTCACTGCCCTCAAACCATTACTTGACTTTATTAACAGGACGCAGTAGACGCATTACGGATTGCGGATTGCGGATTGGCGAATTCTGTAGTTTATAACATACTAATGAATCCGCAATCCGTAATCCGTAATCCGCAATCTCTTATATCAAATTCTTTGATATAAGATATTCCGCTATCTGAACGGCATTCGTAGCGGCACCCTTGCGGAGGTTATCAGAAACGATCCACATATTCAGCGTTTTCGGCTGCGTTTCATCCCTTCGCAAACGCCCTACAAACACTTCATCCTTCTCATGAGCATCCATTGGCATGGGGTACTTCTGGTTAGCCGGGTCATCCACCAATACCACACCTGGTGCTGCGCTCAGTAAAGCCTTTACATCATCCAGGTCAAACTCATTCTCAAATTCAATATTCACGCTCTCGCTGTGTCCGCCCATCACAGGAATTCGGACAGTCGTGGCCGTTACCCTGATCCCCTCATCCCCCATAATCTTCCTGGTTTCATTCACCATTTTCATTTCCTCTTTCGTGTAGCCGTTATCGAGAAATACGTCAATCTGGGGAATTGCATTAAGGTCAATGGGATATTTATACGCCATTGGGTATTCGGTAGCGCTTCCGCCGGAAGCCTTGTTCCTTTCTCCCATCAGCTGGTCAACGGCTTTCTTACCCGTACCCGTAACACTCTGGTATGTAGATACCACGATCCTGCTAATGGAATATTTTTTGTGCAGCGGGTTCAGCGCAACAACCATCTGTATGGTGGAACAGTTGGGATTGGCAATGATTTTGTCCGCCACAGTCAGTTCGCCGGCATTGATTTCAGGAACAACAAGTTTCTTGGAAGGGTCCATCCTCCATGCAGAAGAATTATCAATAACTGTAATACCCGCTGCAGCAAATAGTGGCGCCAGTTCAAGGGAAGTGCTTCCGCCTGCTGAAAATAAGGCCACAGCCGGTTTCGCAGCAATGGCATCCGCTGCACTTACTACCTTATATGGCTTGCCCTTAAATACCACTTCCTTTCCAACAGAAGCCGCTGAGGCAACCGGGATAAGTTCATCAACGGGAAAATTCCTTTCTGCCAATACCTGTAACATTTTGGTTCCAACCAGACCGGTGGCCCCTACAACGGCAACTTTCATGTTTGCTTTTTTTAGTTTGATATCATAAAAAAAGGCCTTCCAATGGAAGGCCCGGAAATATATGTTTACATACTAAGTTCCTAAACCTCCCCCTTGCGGAAACGTTTTTTAGATGGCTTCGTATGCTTAATAATCATGTTCATGTTCACGTCAAAAATAATCCTCAATGTTTTTTTCACCAAATAAAAGTTGAAAATACCTGTTGAAACCCTCCCCTTCCTGTGCAATTTGCCACTATGAAATGGATGATCTGGCTGTGTTGCTGCTTATTTCAATGCGCATCAGCACAGGAACCCGGGCGATACGAATTAGTGATTCATGAAGTCTTTGCCGATCCAACGCCATCGCGCGGACTGCCTGCTTCCGAATATATTGAAATCAGGAACAGGGGTAAAAGGGAAATCAGCCTAGGTAAAATTGCCATATATAACGGCAACACCCTTGGCAGGATTTCCACCACGGGTACGCTGAAACCCGACAGTTTGCTGATACTTTGCCCTTCAGCATACCTGCTCCCTTTTCAATCCTTTGGCCAGGCTGCACCTTTATCGCCCTGGCCTGCACTCAATAATGATGGCGATACGCTTGTCCTACTATCGCCTGCCGGTAATGTCATACATGCAGTCCACTGGGATAAGGAATGGTATGGCAATGATATAAAGGAAGAAGGAGGATGGAGTATCGAAATGAAGGATGCCGGGCAGCCATGCATGGGGAAAGACAACTGGTCTGCCAGTAAAGATCCATCCGGAGGGTCACCGGGTCGTACTAACAGCAATGCAACAACGATAAGGGATACTGCTTCACCAAGACTGTTATATACGTATATGCCCGACAGTATTACCATGACCATGGTTTTTTCAGAACCACTGGACGCGTCTTCCCTTCCTGTTTCGGTGAAAGCAAATGATGAATTGAAACCTGTGTCTTTCACACTACAACCCCCGATGTTCAATACCATTACAGTAACCTTGTCTGGTATAGCAAAAGAAGAAAAAATATATACCATGGACAGTATTATAGTGTCCGACTGTGTCAATAATAACAGTCCGCCACAATTAACCAGGTTTGGAAGGTTCTCTGCCATAAAACCATTGGATGTCATCATTAATGAATTGCTGTTTAATCCCGTTCCGGGAGGGTTCGACTACCTGGAAGTCTATAACAGGTCCGATAAAGTGATAGATGCATCAACCCTGTATGTCGCCAACCGGAATTCAGGTGGAAGGATTTCTGGCTTACAAAAGGTTTTTTCAAATCCCTATCCCCTTTTGCCGGGAGAATTCCTGGCAATAACGGAAAACCCTGCATGGCTGAAGAAGCAATACCCGGGAAATGAATTCAGTTGCGCAAATGTCCCTTCCATGCCATCCTATCCCGATGATCGGGGAACTGTTGTCCTGGTCAGTGATAATGCGGTAATAACCGATGAACTGAGTTATGATGAAAAATGGCATTTTTCGTTTATTGTTAACCGTGAGGGTGTTTCACTGGAAAGGATCAGTCCGGCTGCCGCCACCCAGGATGCCAATAACTGGCATTCCGCTTCCACATCATCAGGATATGGCACACCCGGAATGGTGAACAGCCAGTCATTCCCTGCAGGTGCCGTAGCCGGCCCGGTAACACTAAGCTCCCCTTTGATTTCTCCGGACATGGATGGACGTGATGATTTTATCCTGATCCAATATGATTTTCCGGAACCGGGATATGTAGCCAATATTACCATCTTCGACAGTAATGGTTTGCCGGTAAATCACCTGGTGAAAAATGCCCTTTGTGGTATAAAGGGACATTTCAGGTGGAACGGAGATGGAGAAAATAACAATACCCTCCGGAAAGGTCACTATATCATATTAACCGATGTTTTCCACCTGGGCGGCAAAACAAAAAGATATAAAAATACGGTTGGGCTGGTGAGATGAACTACAGGTCAGATCAGGGCGATATCAAAATTAACCAGTTGAACAAACTCCTTTATACGCACATCAATATCATCATGAGTGATTTCCTGCAGCCTTTGCGTACCAAACTTTTCCACGCAAAATGAAGCCATGGCTGAACCCACAATGATGGCTGTTTTCATATTTTCAAAAGAGATATCATTGGTACGGGCGATATGGCCGATAAATCCGCCGGCAAATGTATCTCCGGCACCTGTTGGATCAAAGACTTCTTCCAGGGGCAATGCTGGTGCAAAAAATACCTGTTGCTTATGAAACAGCAATGCGCCGTGTTCCCCTTTTTTTATTACAAGATATTCCGGACCCATTTTCAGGATTTCACGGGCAGCTTTCACCAGGGAAAATTCCCCGCTCAGTTCCCGGGCTTCACTGTCGTTGACCAGTAAAACGTCCACTTCCCTGATCACTTTTTTTAGTTCATCCCCGGCAGTTTCCATCCAGAAGTTCATGGTATCCATCACAATCAGCCTGGGCCTTGTTTTCAACTGATTTATCACACTTAACTGCACCGCCGGCAGAAGATTGCCCAGCATGAGAAATTCGCAATCCTGGTAACTATCCGGCACAACCGGCACAAATTCACCAAGCACATTGAGCTGTGTATCAAGGGTATCCCTGGTATTCATATCCATATGATACCGGCCCGACCAGTAAAAAGATTTTTTATCCTTTTTGATCTGGACACCTTCCATATCCACACCACGGCTGATGAGCGCATCGAGTTCGGCTACCGGGAAATCACCTCCTACAACAGAAATCTGCTTAATGGGCTTTTTGAATTTGGATGCGCTCCAGGCAATATAAGTGGCGGCGCCACCTATGATTTTATTGCTTTTTCCAAATGGGGTTTCAATATCATCAAAGGCCATGGATCCAACAACAACTAAAGACATGAATGATAATTTTAGTGGCGCAAAGGTAAGCGTAAATAAGGTTGTTTATAATAATGAATTGATTGCGGATCTCCATAAAACACTAACAACTGTTAGTATCTTTTTATACTTTTGTGACTTCTTAACCACTAACATATGGGCAGAATCAGTAACCGGAAAAATAGTACCCGCAAGGAAGTCATTACCCTGGCTGCAGCGAGGCTTTTCAGGGAAAAGGGGTTCCCCTCTACGGGCATGCGTGACCTGGCAGGGGATGTAGGTGTGGAAGCCGCCAGCCTGTATAATCATATCAGGTCGAAATCCGAGCTTCTGCAGGAAATATGTTTTCGGGTTGCCAATGACTTTACCGCCCAGTTACTCCAGGTAGAAGCTGATGAATCATTAAACCAATTACAAAAGCTGGAATCTATTGTCAGGTTTCATATCAATATGTGGATCAACCGGCTGGATGAGGCGATGGTCACCAACAATGAAAGCAAATACCTGGAAGAACCATATCTGTCAACTTTCCTGAATGAAAGGAGGGTTTATGTCAGGAGGCTTGAACAGATCATAGAAGAAGGTATCAGGAAAGGGCAGATCAGGAAAGTGCAGCCATATGCCGTAGTGCTTACCCTGCTCAGTGCAGTAAGAGGAATTGAATACTGGCACCGCACAAAAAAGAATATCAGCGCCGATGAACTCGAAGAAAGCATGATTGTTCATATGGTCAATGGTTTGAAGAAATAACCATTAGCACATTACCCACATTAACCACATTTAACACATTATCATCGTGTCTCTGCATTTTCATAAAATAACGGTTAAGAATATCCGAAAAGAAACCCCGGATTGCATCTCCGTTTCCTTTGACATCCCCGGGCACCTGTCGGAGGAATTCCGTTTCACGCATGGCCAGAATATTACCATCCGCAAAACTATTGACGGAGAGGAGTTAAGAAGGAATTATTCCATATGCTCTTCGCCGGGTGACAATGATTTCAGGGTGGCCATAAAACAAATGGGTGGTGGTAAATTCTCCACCTGGGCCAATCAAAACCTTCGGGAGGGTGATGTGCTGGAACTGCTTCCGCCAACAGGAAAATTTAATTCGCCGCTGGATCCGGCCGCCAGGAAAAAATACCTGGCATTCGCCGCCGGCAGCGGCATAACTCCCATCATGTCGATCCTCAAAACCACGCTGCAAACAGAACCACAGAGCCAGTTTACGCTGGTGTACGGGAACCGCGACAGGAAAAGCATCATATTCCGTGAAGAACTGGAGAACCTGAAAAATAAATCAATGAACCGCCTCCAGGTGATTCATATCCTGAGCCGGGAAACGACCGACAGCCAGGTTAATCACGGCAGGATCGATACCCGCAAATGCGATGAACTTTGCAACAAACTCCTGGATGTCAGCGCCTTTGATGAAATATTTATATGCGGCCCGGAAGAAATGATTTTCAGCGTGAAGCATTTCCTGGAAGAAAGAGGGGTGCCGCAGGACCATATACATTTTGAATTGTTTAGCAGCCCTGTGGCGCACCAGAAAGAACTTGCCGCCAATCCCGTTATTGCCGAAAGAAAGGAAACCAGGACCATTTCCAATATACGGATCAGGCTTGATGGTATTGTCAGCAGCTTTCCGTTGTCGTCAGAAGGAGATACCATCCTTAATGCAGCCCTTAAACATGGTATTGACCTGCCTTTTGCCTGCAAGGGCGGGGTATGTTCAACCTGCCGGGCAAAATTGCAGGAAGGACAGGTGCAGATGGACCTGAACTATGCGCTGGAAGCGGAAGAAGTGGAAAAGGGATTTATCCTGACATGCCAGAGCCATCCAAAAACGGATACCGTTTTTGTAGATTTTGATGCCCGTTGAACTTAACTAACAACTGTTAGCATTTTACGCCTTTTGATTTATCTTTGAATGAATAATATCCTTTGTATGGATGCACATCAGGAAGAACAACATTTCCAGGAAAAGATCGACCAGGAAGTGAAGATCGAACCGAAGGACTGGATGCCGGAAGCTTACCGGAAAACCCTGGTAAGGCAGATCAGCCAGCATGCGCATAGTGAAATCGTAGGCATGTTACCTGAAGGCAACTGGATAACCAGGGCTCCTTCACTAAAACGTAAGGTAGTATTAATTGCCAAAGTGCAGGATGAGGCAGGTCATGGTTTATACCTTTATTCCGCTGCAGAAACTCTTGGAGTTTCGAGGAAGACTATGATCGACGACCTTCATTCCGGCAAGGCTAAATATTCATCTATTTTTAATTACCCCACCCTGACCTGGGCGGATATTGGTGCTATCGGATGGCTGGTGGATGGCGCAGCCATTCTCAACCAGGTAATGCTTTGCCGTTCGTCTTATGGTCCATATGCCAGGGCGATGGTGAGGATATGCAAGGAGGAAAGTTTTCATCAGCGCCAGGGATTTGAGAGCCTCATGGTGCTCAGCAGGGGAACAGATGCACAGAAAGCTATGTGCCAGGATGCCATCAATCGCTGGTGGTGGCCGTCTCTCATGATGTTTGGGCCAAAGGACAGTGAAAGCACACATTCGGATCAAAGCACGAAATGGAAGATAAAACGCAAATCAAACGACCAGCTCCGACAGGAATTTGTGGACATGATTGCCGAACAGGTGAAAATTCTTGGAATGACGCTTCCCGATCCCGCATTGAAATGGAATGCATCACGACAGCATTATGATTTTGGCGAGATCAACTGGGAAGAGTTCTGGAATGTGGTAAAAGGAAACGGACCATGCAATAAACAAAGGCTGGAAGCCAGGAAAAAAGCACATGAAGAAGGCGAATGGGTAAGGGAGGCCGCACTGGCTTATGCGGGCAAAAAAGCTGAACGACAAAAATCCAAAGCAGCATGAACATCAGAAAATTTTATTACGGAGATATCCCTGAGGATGCAGGTACCGGTGTTCCGGAACCCACCAGGAAAGCAGGCATGACCAGCGACGGAAAAGTTTTTGAGAAAGGCATGCAGCCTATATCAGCACCTGGACAAAATCACGATAAAAAAGACTGGCCGCTTTGGGAAGTTTTCATACGAAGCAAACAAGGGCTTGATCATAAGCACATGGGAAGCCTGCATGCCGCAGATGCGGAAATGGCCATTGAAAATGCGCGTGATGTGTACACCCGAAGGATGGAAGGCGTGAGCATATGGGTGGTGGAAAGCCAGTACATCCATGCTTCAAACCCGGACGATGCGGAAAGTTTTTATGAGCCCGCCAATGATAAAGTGTACCGTCATCCTACTTTCTATGACCTTCCGGATGAACTGAAACACATGTAATGTTCCAAAGGCAAATAAAAATAAAGTGAAAGATCATCTTACAAAATACATATTGCACCTGGCGGATAATGCCCTTATCATGGGTCACCGGAATAGCGAGTGGTGCGGGCATGGTCCTGTACTGGAACAGGATATCGCCATAACCAATATCGCCCTCGATCTTATCGGCCAGGCGCGAAATTTCTATCAATACGCTGCATTAATCAAAGGCAATGGGGCAACGGAAGACACCCTGGCCTATTTACGCTATGAAAGGGAATTCAGTAATTGCCTGCTGGCTGAACAACCCAATGGCGACTGGGCCCAGACCATCCTCCGACAGTTTTTTTTCAGTGCTTACCAATGGCTCCTGTACCAGGAACTTTCTAAAAGCAGGGATGAACAAATTGCCGCGATCAGCAATAAAGCATTGAAGGAGGTAACCTACCATCTCCGGTGGAGCAGTGAGTGGGTGATCAGGCTGGGCGACGGAACAGAGGAGAGCCATGCACGGATGCTCAATGCCATCGGCGAATTATGGCCATATACCGGAGAACTCTTTGCACCCGAAGATTATGAAATGTCCATGCAACAGTCAGGTATAGGCGCAGATATTACCTCTTTGAAGTCGCCATGGAATAATAAAGTGCAGGAAGTATTTGATGAAGCAGGTTTACCAGTTCCGCCTTCCGGATATTCACAGACAGGAGGCAAAAAGGGTTTGCACACTGAATACCTCGGGTATATCCTGTCAGAACTTCAATACCTGCAGCGCGCCTATCCCGCAAGTCAATGGTAACAGCATTGCTGTTACCATTGACTTGCGGGATTAGCGGATTACGGATTGCGGATTGCGGATTAATTACAACTTAATTACATTTTCACATTTTCATTTTCACATTATCACATTACCAAATAACCACATTGCGCAAGCCTTCCGGATCCTGGGTAATGTCAATGACCCGGAGGTGCCGGTATTGTCCGTCATTGACCTCGGCATCATCAGGGATATCAGGGACCGTGAAGACGGATCACTGGAAATCGTGATAACGCCAACGTATACCGGCTGCCCGGCAATGGATATGATCGCTGCCAATATCAGGATGGCATTAATGGAGAACGGATTTGAAAATGTTATCGTAACCACGGTGCTTTCTCCTGCCTGGACAACCGACTGGATGAGTGAAGAAGGCAAAAGCAAACTGAAGGAATATGGCATTGCCCCGCCAATGCCCAAACAACAGGCCTGCAATGCTGCATTATTTTCCGATGAAGCAATTGCCTGTCCGCGTTGTAACTCATTTCATACCAGGCGCGTCAGTGAATTTGGTTCCACTGCATGCAAAGCCCTGTACCAGTGCCTGGATTGCCTGGAACCTTTTGATTATTTTAAATGCCATTAGGGCCGGACTTTCAAATAAAACAAATGCAACACATTATTTTTTCCATTGAAGACGCCGTAGCCAAAATAACATTGAACAGGCCTGATAAACTCAATGCATTTAACCGGGATATGGCCATGGAAATGCAGGCCTGCCTTGATGAAGCGGCAACACTGAAAGATGTAAGGGCTGTCCTCATCACAGGTTCGGGGAAGGGTTTTTGCGCCGGGCAGGACCTTGCTGAAATAACAGATCCCGCCGGCCCCACGATGTCACAAATCCTCAGTGAACACTATAATCCCATCATCAGGAAAATCAGGAATATGGCCAAACCGGTAATTGCCGGTGTAAATGGTGTAGCTGCAGGCGCCGGAGCCAATATTGCCCTTTGCTGCGATATTGTGCTTGCCAAACATTCATCATCTTTTGTACAGGCCTTTTCCAAAATCGGGCTGATCCCCGACAGCGGTGGAACATACTTCCTGCCGCGGCTGATAGGGTGGCAAAAAGCATCAGCACTGATGATGACAGGTGATAAAGTTTCAGCCACCGATGCAGAAAGAATGGGCATGATATACCAGGTTATCCAGGATGAATTGTTTGATGAAAAGATCAGGCAGTTTGCCCGACAGATGGCTGCGATGCCTACGCATGGACTGGCCCTGACCAAACATGCACTGAACTATTCCCTTTCCGGCAATTATGAACAGCAGCTCGAACTGGAAGATAAACTGCAACAGGAAGCGGCACTTACCTATGATTACCGTGAAGGTGTGGAAGCTTTCATGCAAAAGCGAATACCTGAATTTAAAGGAGAGTAGCTCTCAAAGAATCTCAAATGCTATTTATCAAAGAATAATTACCGGCATATGCAAAATGACAAATTAGCGATGGACGTAGTGGACCACATGATGGATCACGATTTTTTCAGCCAGTGGATGGGTATCGAAGTATTGGAGATCAGGGAAGGCTATAGCAGGATTAAAATGGTCATCCGAAAAGAGATGGTGAACGGTTTCGGCATTGTCCATGGCGGTATACCATTTTCAATGGCCGATAGTGCATTCGCCTTTGCCTGTAATAACCGTAATAACCTTTCCGTTGCGCTGGATGTCACCATCAGCTTTACCAAAGCCATGCATATTGGCGACACACTGACCGCTGAGGCCAAAGAAATACACAATGGAAGAAGCACCGGTGTTTACCTGATAACCATAACCAATCAGAAAGACGAACACGTTGCGCTTTTTAAGGGTACTTGTTTCAGGACAGGTAAAACACTGATATAAATTAAAAGCACCTGTTTGCCGCCCCTGAAGTAGTCATGATCCCTATTTAAGGAAACCTTATCGAATTCCCATCTGATCCGTCTTATCTTCGCGTAGCTTCATAAACAGACTTATGTTCTATTCCTATAAAGGCTTTCGTCCGGTAGTTGACCCATCAGCCTTTGTTCATCCCGCCGCCGTGGTAACCGGAAATGTGATCATCGGAAAAGATGTTTATATAGGTCCGGGTGCCGCATTGCGCGGTGACTGGGGAGGTATCATAATCGAAAACGGCTGTAATGTGCAGGAGAATTGTGTGATACACATGTTCCCCGGCATTACTGTCAGGCTAATGGAAGGAGCACATATTGGTCATGGTGCCATCATCCACGGCGCCACTATCGGCAGAAATTGCCTGGTGGGTATGAATAGCGTGATCATGGATAATGTAGAACTGGGAGATGAATGCATCGTTGGCGCTTTATCCTTTGTGAAAGCTGATGAAAAAATACCCGGGCGCAGCCTGTTGGCTGGTAACCCGGCAAAAATCCTGCGTGAAGTCAGTGATGAAATGATCAGCTGGAAAACCGCAGGCACTGCATTGTACCAGTCCCTTCCAGCATCCATGAAGGAATCATGGCAAGCCTGCGAAGCGCTGACAACGCCGGAAGAGGGACGGCCGTCACAGGAAGTGCTCTATGAAACATGGAATAAAATAAAAAATAAACCAAATGGTTGACGGTTGTCAGTTGACAGTTGCAACATTTAACTCACAATCCACAACCATTTTCGACCACTGAAGCGAAGCAAAGGTGGTCAACGCCCAACCAAAAAGATTTATGGAAAAATCAAACTTTGTAGACCAGATCAGGATATTTTGCCGCACAGGGCACGGTGGCGCCGGGAGCAAACACTTCATGCGCACAAAATTCAATGCCATGGCCGGGCCAGATGGAGGAGACGGAGGGCGCGGCGCACATATCATCCTGAAGGGAAATAAAAATCTCTGGACACTGCTGCACCTCCGGTATTATAAAAATGTACTGGCCGAAGACGGAAAGAACGGTGATAAAAATAATATGACCGGCCGCGATGGCAAGGATATCATTATCGAAGTGCCCCTGGGTACCATTGCCCGTGATGGTGAAACGGAAACCAAGGAAGCAGAAATCATGGAAGATGGGCAGACCCTGGTATGGCTAAAAGGAGGAAGGGGCGGACTGGGCAACAGTAATTTTGCCACCCCCACTAACCAGGCACCCGAATATGCACAACCCGGTGAACCCGGCGTTGAAGGATGGAAGGTCCTTGAACTAAAAGTACTGGCTGATGTGGGGCTTGTCGGATTCCCCAATGCCGGTAAATCAACATTGTTATCCGTGATCACTGCAGCAAAACCCAAGATCGCCGATTATGCATTTACTACCATCAATCCAAATCTCGGAATGGTTGAATACCGCGGTGGAAAATCATTTTGTGTGGCCGACCTCCCCGGTATTATTGAAGGCGCAGCGGAAGGAAAAGGACTGGGTCACCGGTTTCTGCGGCATATTGAAAGAAACCCCGTTCTCTTATTCGTTATTCCTGCCGACAGCAAAAACCATATCGAAGAATTCAATATCCTCGTGAATGAACTGGAAAAATATAATCCGGAATTGCTCGACAAAAAATTTATTATCGCCATCAGCAAATCTGATATGCTTGATGATGAATTAAAGGCAGCAATCAGCAGGGAATTACCAAAAGATATACCGCATGTCTTTATTTCTTCGGTACTGCAAAAAGGGTTGCAGGAATTAAAAGACCTGCTTTGGGATGCACTCCTGGAAGAAAACAAGGACAAATGACCATGGCCCTGAAAAATTTCTCCGGAATTAATGATCAATATCATCTGAAGTGCATGCGTAACGAAATATTTTTGCCTGTAAATTTTTATCCACTCGCACCATGAAAAAATACATCTTAACCACCGGGTTCATTCTTCAGTTCTTTTTCTCCTTCGCCGACGAAGGCATGTGGCTCCCGCATTTACTCGGGCAGCAGGTGTACAATGACATGATGGCTAAAGGTTTAAAACTTACCAAAGACCAGTTATACAATATCAATAAAGCTTCCTTAAAAGATGCCATCATACTTTTCGGCACAGGATGCACGGGAGAGGTAGTGAGCAACGAAGGCCTGGTATTTACCAATCACCATTGCGGATATAGCGCCATTGCAGCAGCCAGTACGGTAGAGCATAATTACCTGAAGGATGGATTTTATGCCAAAACGAAAGGTGAGGAAATTCCGGCAGCCGGAATCTCGGTACAGTTCCTTTTAAAAATCGAAGACGTAACAAAATATATCGATAGCGCCGTTGCCGGCTTAACAGGTGTTGACCGCACAAAAAAAGTGCAGGACATGATTACCACGCTGAACGGACAGTACAGCAATCCCGCGGAAAACATCGAAGCAAGGGTCAGTCAGCTCTTTAAAGGCAACCAGTTCCTCGTATTTGTTTACCAGCGATACCGGGATGTAAGGCTGGCAGGCACACCCCCTGAAAGCATTGGTAAGTATGGCGGGGACACCGACAACTGGGAATGGCCAAGGCATACGGGAGATTTTTCTGTTTTCCGGATTTATTCGGATAAGAATGGCAAGCCTGCTGCCTATTCCCCGGAAAACATCCCCTTAAAACCAAAATACTTTCTTCCTGTTTCCATCAAAGGACTCAAAGATGGCGACTTTGCCATGACCTGGGGATATCCCGGTTCAACCAACCGATATGAATCATCCTACGGTGTTAAACTGAAAACTGATATCGAGAATTCAGCGCTTGTTGAACTGAGGGATCTGAGATTGAAGTATATGATGAATGAAATGAAGAAAACTGAAGCCAATAAGCTCAGGCTTGCTTCATCATATGCAACCATTGCCAATTACTGGAAGTTTTATGATGGCGAAACAAAACAACTGCTGAAGTATAAAGTATATGAACAAAAAGTAAAGCAGGAACAGGCATTCCAATCATGGGCCAAGGGTAAGCCTGAATACGAAAATATTTTCAACGAATGGAATAGCGCATATGAAAAGTGGAGGCCCTACACCAGGCATCGCGTGTACATCAATGAAGGCATTTTAGGGAGTCCGCTGATGGCCTATGCCGCTTCCCTCATATTGCTGGAGAGTGAACTGGTAAAAAAAGGTGTAGACCATCCTGAAGTAAAAAAACTGCTTGCCAGTGCAGACCTGGAGAGGAAAAATTTTATAAGCAGCGAAGACCTCAATTCAGACAGGCATATCCTTGCAGGTGTTTTACAGATGTTCTACAATAATATTGATAAACCCCAGCACCCGATTGGTTTTTATGAAGGACTGCGGAATACTTACGGTGACCTGAAGGAAAATGCATCTTACGACAAATTTTCAGCCAATGTATTCGGCACCACCATGATTCTTAATGAAGGTAAGTGGAATGCTTTCATGAAAAATCCTGATGCCATTTCACTGCAAAATGACGCTGCTTATTCAACGGTCAGCCAGTTCATGAAAAACTATGATTCCAAGTACATGCCCTTTTACAGGCAGTTCACCGAGGCTAACAATAACTACGCAAGGCTATACCTGAAAGGAATCATGCAAATGGATCCTAAGAAAAGAATGTATCCCGATGCCACGTTAACCATGCGTACCAGTTATGGAAATGTAAAAAGTTACCAGCCGAGGGATGCCATAAAAATGGATTATGTGTGCACTATGAAAGGCGTGATGGAAAAGTATATTCCCGGTGATTACGAATTTAACCTGCCCGCCAATTTCAGGGAGCTTGTTGCCCGGAAGGATTACGGTCAATATATTGATAAGTTGCGCAATGACCTCGTGGTTACATTCATAACAACTAACGATATCACCGGCGGAAACTCCGGATCCCCGGTGATTAACGGCAATGGTGAACTCATCGGGCTGGCCTTTGACGGCAACTATGAAGCGCTGAGCCACAAGATAGCCTTCGACAAAGACCTCAACCGTACCATCTGCGTTGATATCAGGTATGTTTTATGGTGCATCGACAAACTCGGCGGAGGACAAAACTTAATCCAGGAACTAAAGATAATGCGGTAGTGCGGGATTTTCACTTCCACATTACCGCATTCCCAAATTATCAAATTACGCTCACGTCCTCGTCCCGCCACCTCCACAGGTACATACATGCATATGTACGGTAGGGAGACCATTGCTCCGCGATGGAAATCATATCAGCCTTCAGTTTTTTCCTGTTGTTTATGTCCAGGCCATACAATCCGGCCATGGCCATCTGTATACCCAGGTCATCACAGGCAAAAACATCTTCCCGCTTCAGGCTGAACATGAGCAGCATTTCGGTAGTCCAGCGACCCACCCCCTTGATTTGCGTTAAATAATCAATGATTTCCGCATCGCTCATCTTATGCAGCTTTTTATCTTCCATCCCATGGGTCATGGCAAATTCGGCAACATTATGCACATAGGCAGCTTTGGCATTTGAAAACCCGATTGACCTTAGCGTAGTCAACGGAGTATCCCGGAGTTCTTGCGGACCAGGGAACTTGCCCGAATACAAATCCAGGAACCGGTCCTTGATCACGCGCGCCACCTTCACGGATAATTGCTGGCTGAGAATGGATAAACACAAATGCATAAAAGCATTCTTCTGACCCTCCAGGATCATTTCACCATGCGACTTAATCAGTTTTTTCATCACCCTGTCTTTTCCCAGGTGCTTACTATAATGCATGATGCAATTTTACATGAATAAACAGGATTTCATAATAATTGGATAATAATTCCTGCACATTAAGTTAAAACAGGCTTCATAGTTTTGTAAAACCCTGTACAATTTGAAACCTCACTACAGAACCATTATCCTCTCCGACATACACCTGGGTATTCACAATTCCCATGTTCGGGAGGTCGTCCATTTTTTGCGACATCACACCTGCGATAAACTTATCCTTAACGGCGATATCATCGACGGGTGGCAATTACGCAAATCCGGAAAATGGAAGAAGAAGCATACCGCCTTTTTCAAACTCATCATGAAATGGGTGGCCGGATCACAAACAGAAGTGATCTACCTGAGGGGAAACCACGATGATTTCCTGGATGAAGTACTCCCGCTCAGGCTTGGAAACTTTTCCATCCTGCTTAACCATGTCCATGAATCCGGAGGTAAAAAATACTTCGTTGTCCATGGGGACATTTTTGACTCAGTGACCACCAGCCTCAAGTGGGTGGCCAAACTGGGAGATATCGGGTATACATTCCTGTTATGGATCAACAGGCATTATAATACATACCGGATGAAGAGGGGACTGCCCTACTATTCCCTCTCCCAGGTGGTAAAGGCCAGGGTGAAGCAGGCTGTTTCATTTATATCTGATTATGAAAATGAACTATGCGCAGTGGCCAGCCAGGAGAAATGCGATGGCGTGATCTGCGGACATATCCACCAGGCAGATAACAAGTTTATCGGTGATATGCATTATCTCAATTCGGGCGACTGGGTGGAAACACTCAGTGCAATTGTTGAAACAGAAGACAATGAATGGAAAATAATTTACTACCAGGAATGGCTTAAAAACCTGGAGTCAGGAAATGAAATTGAAGAGCCGAATGAAATGGAAAACGAAATCATTGATTTGATAAACGCGGATTATGGAGTCATATAGATTTATGCTGTCTGTCCAGGGAGAAGGGAGAGGCCACCTAACACAGGCTATTGCCGTATTCGAACTGCTGGGGAAAATGGGCCATACGATTTCCTGTGTTACCGTTGGCATAAGCAATGAACGGCAGATACCTGATTTTTTTATCCGGAAGATCAATGTTCCGATCATCCGACTGGCAAGTCCTAATTTTGTGAAAGACAAATACAAACGATCGGTCAGTATTCCCAGGACCATATCCGCCAATATGATGATGTTGGGGGAATACAGGAAAAGCCTGTCGGCATTAAAAAAATTAACGGATGAATATAAACCCGATGCAGTCATCAATTTCTATGAACCCCTGATCGGATGGTATGCCTTACGTTACAAGCCTTCCTTCAAAATAGTTTCCATCGCACACCAGTACACGTACCTCCATCCCTACTACCGTTTTCCCAGGGGCAATTCATTTCAATCGTTCATCACCCGTCAATACACCCGGTTCACCGCAGCGGGTTCCCATAAGATCCTCGCCATTTCCATGCAGGAGATGCTGCAGGCAACAGATAAAAAACTCGTCGTTATACCACCCATCCTGAGAAAAGAATTATTTCAGCAGGAAGTAAAACAGCAGGACTTTATCCTCGTGTACCTGTTAAACAGCGGTTATATCGAAGACATACTGAAATGGCATAAAAAAAACCCGTCAACAGTATTATATTGTTTTACAGACAGTGCAGAAGTAAAAGATAAACACAGGGGCGAATGGAAAATAAATGAGAACCTCATTTTCCTTTCGCTGAACGATCATAAATTCCTTGAGCTGATGGCCCACTGCAAAGGGCTGGTATGCAATGCGGGATTTGAATCGGTATGTGAGGCCATGTACCTGGGGAAACCGGTGATGATGGTGCCGGTTAAGGGTCATTTTGAACAATACTGCAATGCGCTGGATGGCGCAAAAGCTGGTGCAGGCATTTATTCCGAAGAATTCAACCTGGCCAGGATGGAGCATTATTTCCTATTCCATCGAATTCACTATAAAGAAACGTACAGGTCATGGGTTAAACAAATGGAAAATATCGTTTTATCGGAAATAGAAAAACTATTCCTGCCAGAGGTAAAAGATATTAAAGGAAGTGCTTCGGTCTATGTTTCCAAAGAAGCCAGGAATGATAATCACCTTGGCTATCCCGCATAAAATGTACAGCATATAGATAATCCGGGACTTGTAAGGATATATTGGACAGACCTTCTATTGAACAGTATAGAGATCAGTTCAGGGCTTGTAAGGATAAATATTGGACAGCTTTTATATCGACCAGCTTACAGATCCGTCTTTTTCATCTTTCAGGGATATGCCAAGTTCCTGGAGGGTATTGCGGATTTTATCGGAGGTCATGAAATCTTTCTTGTTCCGGGCTTCTTTCCGGATATCGATAATGAGCTGAAGCACGCCTTCCATTTTACCGTCTGAGGCCCTGTGTTGATCCTGCAGTCCGAAAACATCCTCGATATACGTTTTACATTGCTTTTGCAGGTATGCAATCCCTTCCTCCGTCAATGTATCTTTTTCCAATGCGCCGCTCCTGAAAGAATTGATATGGTTGACCATGGTAAACATGTTCGCCAATACCTTTGCCGTATTAAGGTCATCATTCATGTGGTCATCAAATTCTTTGGCAAGCGCAATGAGTTGTGATTCGATTTCTGCATTAACTGTTTTGGAAGGGTCGTGTCGCATCTCCTGCAGCACCTCGTAAGCATCCCATAAACGCTTCAATCCCTTTTCCGTAGCCTGCAAAGCTTCATTGCCAAAATCAAGTGTGCTGCGGTAATGCGTTTGCAGTATAAAGAAGCGGATAGTCATGGGACTATAGGCCTGTTCCAATACCGGATGATTCCCGCTGAATAATTCAGAAAGCTTGATCACATTATTGTAACTCTTCCCCATCTTCTTTCCGTTGATGGTGATCATGTTGTTATGCAGCCAGTAACGCGCGGGAACATGATGATTGCAGACGACACTCTGTGCGATCTCGCATTCGTGGTGCGGAAACTGCAGATCCATCCCCCCGCCATGAATATCAAACTGTTCCCCCAGGTATTTGGTGCTCATCGCGGAGCATTCAATATGCCATCCCGGGAAACCCGTTCCCCAGGGGCTTTTCCACCGCATGATATGCTCCGGTGCGGCGTTCTTCCACAAGGCAAAATCCGTTTTATTTTTCTTCTCCTCCTGTGATTCAAGTTCACGCGTGGTCTCCAGCTGATCGTCTATGATACGGCCGCTGAGTATGCCATAGGGAATGCCCTTTTTGCCAAAATCATGGTGATATTTTTCCACGTCAAAATACACCGAACCATTGGCCACGTATGCGTAACCGTCAGCAATGATCTTCTCGATCATGACGATCTGCTCTACAATATGCCCGGTGGCCGTGGGTTCAATACTGGGTTCCAGGTTATTGAACTGTTTCATCGCCCAATGGAAGAGATTGGTATATTTCTGCACCAGTTCCATGGGTTCCATCTTTTCAAGCTGTGCTTTTTTGGAAATTTTATCTTCCGCTTCCCTTCCTTCTTCTTCAAAATGGCCTGCATCGGTGATATTCCGGACATACCTCACCTTATAGCCAAGGTGCATCAGGTACCGGTAAACGATATCAAAAGTGATAAAGGGCCTTGCATGGCCCAGGTGGCTTTCACCGCTTACGGTTGGTCCGCAAACATACATGCCCACATATCCAGGTGTGTATGGCGTAAAGACTTCTTTCTGGCGGGTCAGTGAATTATAAACTTTGAGTGACGACATAAGTTGTCAAAAGTATCATTTTTTAGGTACTTCAATATCGGTGACAAGACCACGATGATCTGATAGTTTCCTTGTTACCATCGTGAATTGCTGCACCCTGAGTGCCTGGTCTGTAAAAATATAATCAATCCGGAGGGTTGGCAGCCAGGCCAGTGATTTTGATTGCCGGCTGTAATATGTCTTTCCCAAACCTGATCCTTTCTCCAGGAATGCATCTTTCATATCCTTCCTGACCTTGAAATACACATATGAATTTGGAACATCATTCAGGTCCCCGCAAACGATGGCAGGGTGACCGGATCCTTCAATCTTTTCCCGCATAATATCAGCCTGCTTACCCCTTTGTGAAAATGCATATTGCATTTTTCTGAATATTTTACGCGAAGCCACCAGGCCCGTGTCTACCTGGTTTTTAATTTTTGAAAGCCTCATATAATCCCTGCCCATGAAACCAAAGGATTCCATATGAATGGTTCCCACCCGGATGGTATCATTGACAACGAGTATGTCGGCGAATACAGGCGTTTCTGATGCCGTGGATATATCCTCCGGGAGCTGGTACTCGTAGATTCTTAAAATCGGAAACCGGGAAAATATGACGGTTCCCGACTGTATCTTCATATTAAATGATCCGGTATTGGAAAAAGCATGATAATTGAACCCGCATTCTTTTTTGATGCGTTCAAGATTCTTTTCATTTTTAGATTGCCCAGAATAAAATTCCTGGAAGCACAGGATATCCGGTGAATATTTATTCACTTCATCAATGATGGAATCAAGATTATTATTCCTTGGATTGAATTTGTCTTCCATGAAAGGTGTAAAGCGCCTGACATTCCAGGTCATCAGCCTGAAATGATCCGGATCCTTTTGTATATTGAATTTGGCCGGCAGCCTGAAAGCCACCAGTGCACCAATATCTTCATAGGAAAAAAGCAGGGCAATAATGCCCAGTATGGCAACCCTGGGCCGGTAAAAAATCATGAACAAGGTGAGCATGGTTACCACCAGCAGGATATATGGGTAGATCAGGCCGGTGAAACCAACCCACCACCACCTGGATGGATTCAATGAAGGTGTTGCGGATGCCGCCAGGAAAATGATGAGTAATATGAAGTAGGATGTAACAAATACACCCCGGGCGGCATTACGAAGCATGTCACAATTTACAAATCTTCCTCACTTGCCCTTCGCAGTAATTCCTTTTCTTCCTCTGTTAATCGATCATAGCCCCTGAGATTGATCTTGTCCAGGATTTCGTCAATCCGTTGCTGAGTGAGGTTGGAAGTTTTTTTGAAAGGCTGGTGGCCGCGTGTATTATAAAAAACCTCCTGCTTTACCGGTCTTCTTTGTGCGGTTTTCTTTTTCGGGCTGAATAATCCTGTAATCCACGTATATACTTTATTCATCCATTCGCCCCAGTCGTCCCCACGCTTCAATGCCTGGACGAAGAAAAATCCCACCAGGGCCGCCGCCAGGTGAGGGAAAAAATAACCGGGCTTCTCGGAAAGATAAAATACATCTATGATACCAAATGCCATGGTCATCACCCATAATGGTATTCCTCCACGGATCATCGGGAAGAGTCGGTAGCCGGGGGAAAATACAGTGGCCCCCATGGCAATGGCAATGATGGAAGTGGTAGCGCCAAAATAAAACTGGTTATCAGACAGCGCTTTCATCTGCGGAAAAACATTGTAACTGACCAGGTACACCACGGCTCCGGCTACACCTCCATAGAGGTATAAGGGAATGATTTTGTTATTGCCGGTAAGATCCTGGAAAATATGTCCGTATGTCCATAACCAGAACATATTGGTCAGTAACAACCACAGGTCGAGTTGCGTAAAATTCGATGAAATCAGCGTCCATGGCCTTGTAATGAAAACAGAAAACTTTGCCGGCATGCTAAACCACTGGAAAATATGCTGGTAAAAATCTTCGGATCTCAGGTTAGATAACCCATATACCGCCAGTATAAACCGAAGTACAATGAACGCAAATACGTTCAGGATAATTAGCATCAGGAGTGCATTGTTTTCACTCCAGATCGATGTTTTTCGTTGCCCTAAATAATCACGATAACCCATAATCCTTTCCCTCCCCGGGTTATTTCAAAATTAAAAAAATCTGCCCTTCCTGTAAATTAATAATTAATAAAAAGTTCTCCTGTTATTTTTATTCCATAAAATTAACACCAGTATTCCAACAGCGGCCCCGCCAACGTGTGCAAAGTGAGCCACTCCCCCCTGGCGGTTGGAAAACCCGCCTATAAGGTCAAAAGCAATAAGCCCGATCATCGCCCATTTCGCCTTAATCGGAAAGGGAATGGGTAATATCAGCATCTGGCTGTTGGGGAAGGTATAAGCGAAGGCGGCAAAAATTCCCATGACCGCACCCGAGGCACCCATCGTAGGAATATTGAGCAGCATCATCAAATCGCCTTCCGAAATTCTTCCCTGCTGGAAGTATTCAAGCCAGGTACTGTTATCATACCAGAGTGCTCCCATATGGACAAGCGCTGCTCCAACACCGCAGATAAGGTAAAAAATAAGGAACCTTTTTGTGCCCCAGAGATTCTCCAGTGTACTTCCGAACATCCATAAGGCAAACATATTGAACAGGATATGAAAGAAATTATTCGGATCATGGAGGAACATATAGGTCACAAACTGCCAGGGTTTGTACAATTCCGATTGTACATAATGCAGGGCAAATAAATCTTCAACAGGAAACAGGCCCTGTTTTGAAACAGTGATCTGAGCCAGCCATACCAGGGCATTGATGATGAGCAGGTTTTTTATCACCGGCGGCAATACCTGGAATCCTCCCCCGGGCCTTAACTGTGTATTCATATGCTATCGTTAATATCTGCGCTAAATTAGTTTAAACAAATCACCTCAGCCTGAGTTGGACCACATTTTCAATATGATGAGTATGTGGAAACATATCGACGGGTTGTATCCTGGTCACTGAATATTTTTCATCAAGCAGGGAAAGGTCCCTGGCCTGGGTAGCCGGATTGCAACTTACGTACACTACGATGGGTGCAGCAATATCCATCAGGGCGTCTACCAGCTTACCGTGCATGCCCGCCCGCGGAGGATCCGTAATCACCACATCGGGCCTGCCATTTTCAAGGAAAAAAACATCATTGCAAATTTCCGCCACATCTCCTGCAAAAAAGCGGGTATGCTCCAGTCCGTTTACCGCAGCATTCACCTCCGCGTCTTTTATGGCGGCTTCTATCACCTCCACACCCACCACTTTGGCGGCTTTCTTACTCATGAAAATCCCGATGCTTCCCGTTCCGCAATATAGATCATACAGCGTTTCCTTACCGGTAAGTTCGGCGAAGTCCCTGGCCACCTGGTATAATTTTTCACCCTGCCGGGAATTGGTCTGGAAAAATGATTTGGGGCCGATCCTGAACTGAAAATCTTCCAGCTTTTCTGTGATAAAACCCGGACCAAAATAAACCTGCGGATCCAGGTCGTGGATGCTGTCGTTCATCTTTCCGTTGATGGTATACACCAGGGTAGTCACCGAAGGGAACATTTGCAACACTTCATCAAACAACAGCTTCCCGTTCTTTTCATCCTGGTATCCAAGGCAGAAATTAAGCATCACCTCACCAGTGGTGGAAGTCCGGATCACCAGGTTCCTCAACCAGCCTTCATGGCTCCGGATATCATAAAAACTAAAGCCAAGCCTGTTCGAAATTTCCCTGACCGCATTGCGGATGGCGTTGGAGGGCTCCTGCTGCAGGTGGCATTCCTCTATATCAATGACCTTGTCAAAATACCGGGGAATATGGTATCCCAGGGCCGGTTGCGGTGCAATGCCCTGTTCCCTGAGGCGTTGAAATTCTGCTTCGGGGTAATATCGTTTGCTGGAAAAAGTATATTCCAGTTTATTCCTGTAAAACCTGGTCTCTGTGGCGCCCAGTATCGGCATAACGGGAGGAAGTTCAACCTTGCCGATCCGTCGTAAATGCTCTTCCACTTCCCGCTGTTTATACCTGAGCTGTTCTTCATAAGGAAGCATCTGCCATTTACATCCGCCGCATACCCCAAAGTGCCTGCAGAAAGGATCCGTTCTCAGGGGTGAAAATTCATGGACATGGATCACACGCGCTTCCGCCCAGTCTTTCTTGCTTTTGGTGACCTGGATATCCACCTTATCACCGGGAACCGCACCCGAAATGAAGATCACTTTTCCATCCACCCTTGCCAGGGACTTCCCTTCAGCGGCATAATCACTTACAACTACCTGCCTTACAATCAATTGCTTCTTATGACGCATCATCAAAATTATAATTACCCAGCCATATGCTTTAACAAAAAGTCAAAACGTTTTTAAATACTTTTGTTCTAACACGCTTACCCATGAACCTGACTTGGTGTTTCTCTTTTGCCATGCTGTTTTCCCTGCAGTTGCGCGCCCAGAATGCTTACCAGATCAATGTTACCCTGAAACCGATACATTCAGGATACCTCTACCTTGCCCATCATTACGGCAAAAAACAGGTATTGGTGGATTCAGCAGCCATTGACAAAGACAGCAAAGCCGTATTTAAGGGAAAAGAAAAATTACCCGGAGGCATTTACCTGGTCGCCTTCCCTAAAAAAGACGGATGGTTTGAAATTGTAATCGATAAAGAACAACAGTTCACCATTGTAGCCGACAGTGCAGACCTCCTGAACAAGTTAAGCTTTACGGGGTCACCGGATAACACAACATTTAAAGATTATCAAAAGTTTACCGCAAAAACCGGGACCGAGATCAACCGGTTACAAAAGGCCTATCCCGGTGCAAAAACCAAACAGGATTCCACCGCCATCCAGAATGCCCTGGCAGAAAATAATAAGGCGCTGAAAAATTACCGCCTGCAATTCAGCAAAGACCATCCCAAACATATTTTGACCTCCATTTTCGCTGTATTGAATGAACCGCAGATTCCAACTGCCATCAAAGATTCACTGGCTATTTATTACTATTACAGGAACCACTACTGGGATGGTGTAAACCTGACGGATGCCAGGCTGATCAGA
The DNA here is from genome assembly GCA_963823365.1 of uncultured Sphingobacteriales bacterium. GTDB lineage: Bacteria > Bacteroidota > Bacteroidia > Chitinophagales > Chitinophagaceae > Pollutibacter. The sequence goes on along the minus strand of CAWGLH010000019.1, from coordinate 124,329 downwards.
ACACCCGTACTGCAGATCAAGCTCGACAGGTATTTCGATGATGTGCTTCCCCAGGACCCCGATACCCTAAAAATGGAAGCCGATGACATTATCCTGAAATCAAGGCCTGATAAGGATATGTACCAGTATTTCCTGTCGCAGCTCACCGAAAAATACGTGAATCCGAAATATATGGGGCAGGACGCAGTATTCGTTTACCTGTTCCAGAAATATTTTGTGACGGGCGAAGCCGACGGATGGATGTCGGAAAAATACCGCAAGTTCATATTTGACCGGGGGTATAGCCTGATGGCGAACACCATTGGCGATAAAGCCGCCAACCTGGTGATGGTGGATACACTGGAAAAGCCAAGGGCGCTGTATGACGTACAGGCCAATTACACCGTAGTTTGTTTCTGGGACCCTTCCTGCAGCCATTGCCAGGTGGAAGTTCCCAAGCTTGATTCATTGTACCATGCCAAATGGAAATCCAATGGCGTCAAAATGTATGGCGTGATGACTTCCGGTGGCAAGGATCCATGGATGAAGTACATCCGGGAGCACAATTTGACGGATTGGATACACGTTTATCAAACGGAAGAAATGAAAGGCGCTGAAAGCGCTTCCGGGAAACCCGGCTATAAGCAGTTATTCGATGTTTATCAGACACCTATGCTCTATTTGCTGGATAAAGACAAAAGGATCATAGCGAAGAAACTCAACTTTGAACAACTGAATGATTTCCTGGATTATAAACTAAAATCAGCCAGTACGAACTGACGCACATGAAATTACTACTCCCTCTCATTTTTATAATAGGCTTTATCCATCCTTCTGCATCACAAACACTTTTCACTTATGGAAATAACAGTGTTTCAAAAGAAGAATTCCTGAAAGCCTTTGAAAAAAATAATACCCCTTCCGCGGGTTCCGGCAGGGAAAAAGAAATCCGGAACTACCTTGAACTCTACACCCGCTTTAAATTAAAAGTGCAGGAAGCCTACGACATGAAACTCGATACGCTGGTGAGCAAGCAGGGTGATGTGCTGAATTTCCGCAAACAGATTGAAGAGCCCTTTCTCACGGATGTGGTTGAAATCAAAAGGCTCACGGAAGAAGCTTTTGCCAGGTCACAAAAAGATATCCGACTGGCACATATATTTATTCCATTCAGGATGGAGTATATCACCAATCCTTCCGCCGAGCTTCCCTTCAGTCCTGCCGATAGCTTAGCTGCGCTAAAAAAAATCAAAGAGGCGCATGAACAGGATTCTTAAAGGTGAAGATTTCGGAACCATCGCTACAGCATATTCCGCTGATCCTTCCGCTGCTGCAAATAAAGGAGAAATGGGGTTCATTACCGTATTCAGTCTGCCTTATGCCCTGGAAAATATTGTGTATGCACTTACCCCGGGCAAAGTATCTGAACCATATCAATCTTCCGCAGGCTATCATCTGTTTAAGAACATGGAAGAGCGCCCGGCTGCCGGCAAAATGAAAGTTGAACAGATACTTATCGCCTATGATAAAAATGGCGGCGCCGCTGTTAAAGCAAATGCGGTTAAAATTGCTGATTCTCTTTATAGCGCACTTATAAGAGGATCGTCATTTGAAAGACTGGCGGCAAATTACAGTTATGATAACCTTACAAGAGGGGCCGGCGGACTGATGCCACTGGTTGGCGTTGGCGTATATGAAAAGCCCTTTGAAGACGCTGTTTTCGCCTTGAAAAAGAATGGTGAAATATCGAAACCATTTGAAACATCAAACGGAATCCATATTGTAAAAAGGCTTGAACATATCCCTGTGGAGAAAAATTTCAGTGAGGCCGCAACTTCCATCAAACTGGCGGTGGACCAGGATAAAAGATCCGGCCTGGCGAGGAATTCTTTTGAAAAGAAAGCGAAGGCTCAGACAGGCATGAAAAAAACAGGATTTACGCCTTCAGAACTTTGGAGATATACGGATTCGTCCACTCAAAAAAAAGCCATTACCGTCATCAACGATAAATGAGGGTACTGTCCTGCTGGAATTTCCGAAAGCTAAAATCACCACGGCAGACTGGATCAGGTATGCTTCCATATCTCCCGCGCAGGCATCTGACGATAAATACCTGCAGGTATGGAATGCATTTGAAACCGCTAAAGCCATCGAATATTATCGCAATCACCTTGATGAATTCAGCCCTGAATTCAACCAGCAGTTAAAGGAATTTATGGAAGGCAACCTGCTGTTTGAAATTATGGAAAGAAAAGTATGGAGTGTGTCTGCCTCAGACACCGCCGGATTAAGAAAGTATTACAACCAGCATAAATCAACTTATGTATGGAATAAAAGCGCTGATGCGATCATGGTAAATGCAGCAGATTCAATGACGGCTGTTAAAGATCAGGAAACAACTTGCCTTAAAACCAGCCTCCTGGAAAAAGCTGGCTGCTGCATCTGATGGTACTGTTATTGCGGATAGCGGAAGGGTTGAATGGTCACAGATACCGGCTAAGCCGGCCCTTATAAAAGCAGGACTGGCGACTCCTGTAGTGGTGAATGAAGACAGGACTTCCTCCTTTACATATATCATCAAAACATACCCCACACCAACTCCCCGCACGTTCAATGATGCCCGCGGACTGGTCATGAATGATTACCAGCAGGAAATTGAAACTCAATGGATCGGGGAGTTAAAGAAAAAATACCCGGTGAAGGTTGACGAGGGCGTTTTAGAAAGCATCATTAAATAATTTGCAAATTTGCAGATGCGAAAATGTGCAAATGAATGCGTGGATATGGTAATGCGTAAATGCATGTGTTGTGTGATATTTTATTAGACACCCAATTCATCTACAAGACGACTTGAAATTTCAGAAATCAAACTGACTCTATCTCGTTTTACACTTTTGACAAACTTATTATCGGCGGCAGAATCTTTATCATATTTTGCTGACCACATTATAAGCTCAACTAAGACAGGAACTAAATCAATACCTTTTTGAGTAAGTCGATATATAATTTTTTGCTTATGACCTGGATCGCTTGACTTGCTGACAATTCCATTGCTTTCTAACAACGATAATCTATCAGAGAGAATATTAGTTGCAATTCCTTCTTCCGACAATAGAAATTCACCATAAAAGTGTTTTCCTTTAAACATTAAATCTCTAACAATAAGGAAAGTCCATCTATCGCCAAATATTTCTAATGCAAAATTTATCGGACAGTCCGACTTTCTTTTAACTTTTCACAATGCAAAAATATATAAAAATAATACTACTTGTATATTTAAAGTGGTTTTGTACATTTACAGTTCACAAATTAAAAAAAGTAAAAATGACAAATTCAATTAATTGGTTCGAAATCCCAGTAATAGATTTCGCAAGAGCAAAAAAATTCTATGAAACATTGTATGGCGCTGAAATTATGGAGATGCCATTTCCTGATGGAAAATATGGTATGTTACCTTGTGATATGGAAAAAGGTGTTGGTGGCGGAATAGCACAATACGAAGGATTTGAACCTTCAACAAAAGGATCGTTAGTCTATTTGAATGGTGGCGAAGATTTAAGTACACCACTTTCAAAAGTTGAAAGTGCTGGTGGTAAAATACTTTTACCAAAAACTGCAATTGGACCAAATGGTTTTATGGCTCATATTTTAGACACGGAAGGAAATAAAGTTGCCTTACACTCAATGAAATAAAACGATGGGAAAATTAATCGACAAAATGATGAAAGAATATATGTACTGACCCCCTAAATAGCTGGACGGAATTGTACAAACAATTAAGGGGTCGATACAATAATTGGCTTGCTGATATGCCCAGTCTGCTCTTAATAAGCTTGAAATAAAAAGGTTTGCCCGCACTGCAGCAAGACCTCTACGTTTTATGCCATTTGCACACTTGCACATTTTCGCATCTGCACATTTTGATTTTGCCAAAGTCAAAATCAAATGATTTCTTTCACCGCATTGTAAATAACCTTAGGTTTTCCCAGCGTGTAATAATGTAAAACAGGGACTCCTTCCTTTTTCAGTTCCTTCGACTGTTCAATCAGCCATTCCGTCCCCACCCTTTCCACATCAGCATCAATTTTGCATTTCATGATCTCTACACTGAGCTCAGTGGGAATATCAACATGAAATGTCCGGGGTATTACAGACAACTGCTTTTTATTGGTGATGGGTTTAAGTCCGGGTATGATGGGAACCAGTATTCCCGCTTCGCGGCAGGCCCGGACGAAATCAAAATACTTCTTGTTATCAAAGAACATCTGTGTTACAATATACTCGGCCCCTGCATCCACTTTGGAACGCAGGAAATTAAGGTCGGTCTGGAGGTTAGGCGCTTCAAAATGTTTTTCAGGATACCCGGCAACACCGATACAGAAATTGGTACGGAAACCTTCCCTGATATCCTCTTCCTGGTAAATTCCATGGTTCAGGTCAATGGCCTGTTTCAGCAGATCGATGGCATATTTATTCCCGTTTGGCTCAGGTTCAAAGGATGCTTCATTTTTAGCGGCATCACCCCGGAGTACCAGCACATTATCTATGCCCAGGAAGTTCAGGTCAATCAGGGCATCTTCCGTTTCCCTTTTATTGAAACCGCCGCAAATCAGGTGAGGAACGGCGTCAATTTTGTAATGGTTCATTATGGCAGCGCAGATACCCACTGTTCCGGGCCTTTTCCTGACCTCCACCTTTTCAAAGGAACCATCGAGTTTTTTCTTGAACACATGCTCGCTCCGATGGTATGTTACATTGATAAATGATGGCTTGAATTCCATGAGGGGATCAAGGTGGTCATATATGGAATTGATGGTTTTACCTTTCAGGGGAGGAAGGATCTCAAATGAAACCAGGGTATCTTTTGCCTGTTCGATATGGTCTTTAACTTTCATGTATGGGCGCCTTTTTAAATAAGAGTGCAAAGTAAACCAAGAATAAGCTTTATTGCAAATCTGTTAAAGAGCGTTTTCCTATGCTTTTAAGGCATTTACTTACGTATTTTTGGCTTTTGCCCATATAAAATCATCCATTGAGCGTTACCATACATACCAAAGACCTTGTTAAACAATACCGTAACCGAACGGTGGTAAACCAGGTTTCCATTGATGTTAAACAGGGGGAAATTGTAGGATTGCTGGGTCCGAATGGCGCAGGTAAAACAACCACATTCTATATGGTGGTGGGATTAATACAGCCGGATGAAGGTGAGGTTTACCTTAATGACCAGCGAATCACCTCGCTTCCCATGTATAAAAGGGCGCAGATGGGTATTGGCTACCTTCCCCAGGAAGCTTCCGTTTTCCGTAAACTGACGGTGGAGGATAATATTATGGCCGTACTTGAAATGACCAGCCTGTCAAAGCAGGAGCGGAAGAGATAAAATGGAAGAACTGTTGTCAGAATTCCGGTTAACGCATGTAAGGAGGAATAATGGCGATTCGCTCAGTGGCGGTGAAAGAAGGCGGACAGAAATTGCCCGTGCCCTGGCCGTGAATCCAAGCTTTATATTGCTGGATGAGCCTTTTGCCGGTGTGGACCCGATTGCAGTAGAAGATATCCAGACCATCGTTGCCAAACTCAAATTCAAGAATATAGGTATCCTGATTACGGATCATAACGTAAATGAAACCCTTTCCATTTGCGACCGGGCCTACCTCCTGATCGAAGGGAAAATATTCAAGCACGGAACTGCCGAGGAACTGGCCGACGATGAACAGGTCAGGCGTCTATACCTCGGACGGAACTTTGAACTGAAGCGGAAAGACTACCTGCACGAGGAAGCAAGGGCGGAATCAGGCAAATAAACAGGCCCGGCACCCGGGTCTCCGTTTACCCGGCATAACTTAACGTCTTAATCATTGATTTCTAAAGTATTTTGTATATTTTGAAGAAGTGAAACTGCTTAGCCCTGCCATATCACGATTAGCCCGCATGCGAATGTGGCGTATCCAGGCCTGGATGGATAATCCTATGGCTGCCCAGCGGGAAGTTTTGCAGGACCTGGTTACCTCTGCCCAATACACGGAATTTGGCCGTAAACACGATTTTTCATCGCTCTATAATATCAAGGCATTTAAACAGGCTGTTCCCATTCACGAGTACGACGACCTCAAGCCTTATGTTCAGCGGATCATGGAGGGTGAACAAAACCTGCTGTGGAATACGCCGGTGAACTGGTTCGCCAAAAGCAGCGGTACCACCTCAGATAAATCAAAGTTCATCCCCGTAAGCCAGGAAAGCCTGGAAGACTGCCATTTTAAGGCAGTGAAGGATGTGGTCACCATGTATTATGAGTTTAACCCTTTCTCTGATTTACTCACGGGAAAAGGGCTGGTGATCGGTGGTAGCCATACCGTGCACCAGTTGAATGATGAAAGCCATTACGGGGACCTGAGCGCGGTGCTGATGCAAAACACGCCATTCTGGGGATCCTGGATAAGGACCCCTGAGCTGAGTATCGCATTGATGGATGAGTGGGAAAATAAAATAGAAAAACTTGCACAGGCAACGATCCTGGAAAATGTGACCTCTATTTCCGGCGTCCCCACATGGACCATTGTGCTGTTCAGGAGAATCCTTGAGATCACCGGTAAGCAGAATATCAGTGAAGTGTGGCCGGAACTGGAATTATACATGCACGGCGGTGTTTCGTTTATCCCATACCGTGAGCAGTTTGAAAAACTGATCGGAAAACATATTCATTACCTGGAAATGTACAATGCCAGCGAAGGTTTTTTTGCTGCGCAGGACAGTCCGGATTCTGACGGCATGCTTCTCTTCACGGATCATGGTATTTTCATGGAATTCATGCCGGTCGAAGAATACGGCAAGGATGATCCGCAAACCATCGGGCTGCAGGAGGTGGAAACGGGAAAGAACTATGCCCTCGTCATCAGTACCAACGGCGGCCTTTGGAGATATTGTATTGGCGATACCATACAATTCACTTCACTGTATCCGTTCAGGATTAAAGTCAGCGGAAGGATCCGTCATTATATCAATGCTTTTGGTGAAGAGCTGATCGTTGATAATACAGATAAGGCCATCTCCATGGCCTGCGAACAAACCGGTGCCATTGTTAATGATTATACTGCCGCACCTGTTTATTTTGATGATGAAGAAAATGGCGCTCACCAGTGGCTTATCGAATTTGAAAAAGAACCTGCCAGGCTGGATCATTTCACCTACGAACTTGACATTGCCCTGAAATCACTGAATAGTGATTATGAAGCCAAACGATATAAAGATATTGCCCTTCGCCTGCCCGTTGTACAGGGCCTTGCAAAAGGAACATTTAATGCATGGCTTAAGGAAAAAGGCAAACTGGGTGGCCAGCACAAAGTTCCACGCCTGAGCAATGACCGTAAATATGTGGATGAAATCATGGAGATTGTAAGAACCCATTAATTTCTATCTTGCGGCCCAAATATATACCATGAAATTACTCGAAAACCGTATTGCCATTGTTACCGGAGCAGCACGCGGTATCGGTGAAGCCATCGCCCTGAAATTTGCCGAACACGGCGCGCATATTGCTTTTACCTATGTGAGCGACAGCAGTGCAGACAGGTCCTTATTACTCGAAGAAAAACTGAAGGCCTTTGGTGTAAAAGCCAAGGCATATAAAAGCAATGCGGCTGATTTTTCCCAATGCGAACAATTCGTTAATGAAGTGCAGGCCGAATTCGGAACCATTGATATTTGCGTAAATAATGCAGGGATTTCAAAGGATAACCTCCTGCTCAGGCTTACCCCTGAACAATGGGATGAAGTGATCACGGTAAACCTGAAGAGTGTTTTCAATATGACCAAACAGGTGATCAGGCCAATGATGAAGGCTAAAAAAGGATCTGTCATCAATATGAGCTCCATTGTGGGAGTGAGGGGAAATGCAGGACAATCGAGCTATGCCGCCAGCAAGGCTGGAATCATCGGGTTTACCAAATCCATGGCGCTGGAACTGGGTAGCCGGAATATCCGTTGTAATGCCATAGCTCCAGGTTTTATTGAAACGGATATGACACATTACCTGAAAGAAGGTGAGGCAGCGAAGGCATTCCTTGAAAAAATACCCCTCGGCCGTTTCGGAACCGGCGAAGAAATCGCCAATACCTCCTTATTCCTGGCCTCAGATATGAGTTCATATATAACCGGGCAGGTGATCAGTTCCTGCGGCGGATTAAATATCTGAGGTAGTATTTCCTGCTGAATAATTACCAGGGTTAAAACTTTTTTTAACATAGTTGTTAAAAAAGTTAACATTCTGCCATATTAACAATAAAAACTGCTCGCTATTTTTGTCCACTTATGCTAAGTAAGCGAATCCTCGGACTTTTCTTTATCCTGCTGTTTTCTTTTCAACTGGCTCCCGTGCAGCAGGTGGGTTCATTTTTATATAGCAACCAGTTAACGGAAGAAATTCCACACCATACGGATGAATCAGGAATGAAAAATCCGGATGATTCCCTGAAGCACTTTTATTATTCCCTTGTTGATCATGGACACCATGAGCCTGATTCCGGGGCCTTTCTTACCGGGAAAGCTGTAGATGTAAAAGTAGTAACGCGCTCATCTGACGATATTCAGACACAACCCCCCAATCCGGCTGTATAGTACCAGCTTTCCGTACACCTTATTTTTTTCTAAAGATTTTCCCAGGCATCAGAATACATCATCGCGGCTATGTGTGAACCCTTGAATTTTCATCACTGGTAAAAATAACCAGCAAGTATTAATAAAAGATTTTAATAGTCATGATTACAAAACTTAAGAACGATATACCAGCAAGCATAGTGGTATTTCTTGTGGCACTTCCATTATGCCTCGGCGTTGCTTTGGCAAGTGGTGCCCCATTATTATCTGGCGTATTAGCCGGCATTATCGGTGGAATAGTAGTTGGTATCCTGAGCCAGTCGCAAACCAGCGTAAGCGGGCCGGCGGCTGGCCTGGCAGCAGTTGTTCTCGCGGCAATTACACAATTGGGCAACTTTAATGTTTTTCTTCTGGCCGTGGTTATTGCAGGCGCTATCCAGCTGGCTGCAGGTATTGCCAAAGCCGGGTTTATAGCCAATTATATGCCTACCAATGTGATCAAGGGATTGCTTGCAGCCATTGGTATCATCCTTATTCTAAAACAAATACCACATGCTGTTGGATTTGACAGGGATGCAGAAGGTGATTTTTCATTTTTCCAGCCTGACGGGGAAAATACATTTTCAGAACTGCTGAATATTTTTACATTTTTCTCCTGGGGCGCCATCATCATTTCAGGGCTGTCGATTTTAACCATTATTTTCTGGGATAAAACCCCGCTTAAAAAATTTAAATACCTTCCTTCCTCATTATTCGTGGTGATATTAGGCCTGCTGATCAATTTATTTTTCCAAACCTACATACCCGCTTTTTCAGTAAGCAGTGAGCACCTCGTTAACATACCGCCCTTCGACGGGATTTCTTCCATGATTACCCTGCCTGATTTCAGGAGTATCGGAAATTATCATGTCTGGGTGGTGGCTTTTACCATTGCCGTTGTAGCATCCATAGAAACCCTGCTTAACCTTGAAGCAGTAGAAAACCTCGACCCCCATAAAAGGGTAGCATCTCCCAACCGGGAACTGGTGGCGCAGGGCGTTGGAAACATGCTTTCAGGGCTTGTGGGCGGAATTCCCATCACCTCCGTAATTGTGCGTAGTTCAGTCAATATCAACGCCGGAGCAGAAACAAAAATGTCGGCCATTCTGCACGGTGTATTTTTATTGGTCAGCATACTGGTTTTAAGCCCGGTATTAAACCTGATACCGCTGGCGTCACTTGCGTCAATTTTATTGCTCACCGGCTACAAACTGGCCAAGGTTTCACTGTTCAGGGATATGTACAGCAAGGGGTTGAACCAGTTTATTCCTTTCATAGTTACCGTTTTAGCGATCGTTTTCTCAGATTTGCTGATTGGCGTATTAATCGGAACTGCAACCAGTATCTTTTATATCCTGAAAAGGAATTTCAAGAATGCATACCATTTTAATAAAGAAACATTTCATACCGGGGATATAATAACCATCAGGCTTTCGGAAGAGGTCTCATTCCTGAACAAGGCCAGCATCAAGGAATCCCTGGCTGAGATCCCGGAAAACTCAACCGTAGTCATAGATGCATCAAATTCAACCTATATTGATTATGATGTCATGGAAGTAATAAAGGATTTTACGGATGTTCAGGCCGTGGAAAAAAATATTGCAGCCTCCGTTATTGGCATCAAACCCTTCTACCAGGAGGAAATTTCAAGCCATGTGAAATCAATTCATAAAAACGCCAATAAAACGGGCCGGTAAGACTATATTTCAATGATAAAAAAAGGATACATAATTGCCGTGCATAATAATCCAGAATTTCCGGAAATTAATATCCTGAAATAATAAGTCAAAAAATACAAATATGGAAAAGTCATACAAAAAATTACTCAGTAACAATAAGGAATGGGTTGTAAAACAGTTAAGTCAAAACCCCACATTATTTCGAAGAACTGGCAAAGGGTCAGTCCCCTGAATATCTCTGGATCGGCTGCAGCGACAGCCGTGTGCCGGCAAATGAAATTACCGGCACAAAGTCGGGCGAAATATTCGTACACCGGAATATCGCCAACATGGTAGTGCATTCTGATATGAATATGCTTAGTGTTGTGTCGTATGCCGTTGAGGTACTCCAGGTAAAACATATCATTGTTTGCGGACATTACGGTTGCGGTGGCGTATTGGCTGCAATGGGCAACAAACAATACGGATTGATAGATAACTGGCTGCGCCACCTGAAAGATGTTTACCGTATTTATCATACAGAACTGGATGCCATCGAGGATGAGGTGCAACGTGGAAGAAGGTTTGTGGAAGTGAATGTAATGGAACAGGTCCTTGACCTGGGTAAAACCAGCATTGTACAAAATGCCTGGAAACGGGAACAGCCGCTGCATTTACATGGCTGGGCATATGATATTCATGACGGAATAATTAAAGACCTGGACGTTACCATAACCGGTGTGGACGACCTGCATGAGGTTTATCATTTTGATTAATTGGACCGGGTTAAAAAAACAATGTGAATGCTAATCCCGTATTCACAGCAGTATCATTAAAGTAGTAATCAATTTTGAGCAACCATATTCATAACAGCGAATTCAGTGAACATGATGTTTTACATAAACTAAAGCATTACCTGCCCTCCCAGACGCCATTAAAGGATTTCATCCACCATAATTCCCTGCATGCCTTCCAGGACATGAAATTCTATGACGCCATTTTCAAAGCCTCTAAAATTTTTGGTTACCAGGCAACATTACCTCTCCGGGATTTTAGGAAACTATATGAGATCGGGAGGATTAATGATACCATCCTGGAAAATATCATTGCCGGCAGGAAAGGCGAGGAAAATATCCGGTCATGGAAAGTAAATGCAATCAGCAAAAGCTATGATGAACATAATGAACAGAGAATCGGCAAGCTGAGATGCAACTGGAAGACTTTATGTAAACTGGACCTCGATAACCATGTGCAGCCTTTATTATTCAGGTTGCTCAGTAATTACCTTGACCAGGGTATCGCGATATCCGGTTTCCCGGTAGGCCATACCGGTCTGCTTAATGCCATAAAGATCCTTGAAAAAAACAGTTATACCAGCCTGTTTAAAACACAAAGGGCCAGGGAACTGCTTTTCAGGGAAGACATCTCTATCACCGGCCTGCTGAAAATTGTTGTTGGCAGGGAGCAATATTACGAACAGTACCTGTTTGACCAGCAATTCAGCCACAGGGGCTGGAGCGGAATGGTGGCTACCGTGGAAGAGAATCCAAAAAGCCTGCTGAGCACAAGGGAGATTTCACTGCACGACTTAATCCTGCTTGAATTATTGCTCGAAATTGACAGCCTGGATAATGAACTGGGCACAGCATGGCGCCCGCTTTCTGAACTCATCAGCCAGGATCCAATGGATCTTTTTGCAGATGTTCCACAAACTGAACTCCAGGAAGTATTTAAGATCTGGCAGGATGCTTTTGAATGGAGCTATTACGATGAAATCCTTGCTGGGATTATCCAGTTGAACAGGCATAAAAAACTTAATCCCGAATCCGGGATAATTAAAGGGAAAAAGAGTTTCCAGGCACTGTTCTGTATAGATGAACGGGAATGCAGCCTTCGAACTCACCTTGAAACGGTCGACAAAAATTCCGAAACCTTTGGTTGCCCTGGTTTCTTTGGTGTGGAATTTTATTTCCAGGCCGAACATGCAAAATTTTATGACAAACTATGCCCCGCCCCTGTTACGCCGGCATACCTGATCAAGGAATATGATGTTTCAGAAAAAAGAAAACATGATCTGTTCTATACAAGTAATACACACCGTTTCATAACAGGTTTTTTCAGTGCCCTGACATTTGGATTCTGGGCCGGTTTCCGGCTGTTTAAGAATCTCTTCAAGCCACGCATGAGCCCCGCTATATCAAATGCCTTCGCCCATATGAATGAGCAGGGCAAACTTACAGTGGAAAATAAAAATCCTGAAGACAGGGAAAATGGTCTGCAGATCGGATTCACCGTTGATGAAATGACAATTCGGGTGGAAAACTTATTAAGGGGGATCGGACTCACCAATGATTTTGCAGATCTCATATATGTAGTAGCCCATGGTAGCAGCAGCGCCAATAACCCGCACCATGGAGCGCACGACTGCGGAGCCTGCAGCGGAAGGCCGGGGTCTGTTAACAGCAGGGTTTTTGCGTCAATGGCCAATCACCCGGAAGTAAGGAAATCATTAGCCAAAAAAGGAATTGACATTCCTTCCCAAACCCAATTTGTTGGCGCCTTGCATGATACTGCAGCCGATGAAATTGAATATTATGATGTTGCCTCTCTCAACCAGGTTAACGCCAGAAGTCACCTGCAAAATAAACTGGCATTTGAAGGGGCGTTGGACCTGAATGCAAAAGAACGTTCAAGAAGGTTTGCTTCTATAAATACAAAAAGTGATATTAAAAAGATCAGGAAAGCCATAAAGGAAAGATCAGTTTCCTTATTCGAACCCAGGCCTGAACTGGGACATGGCACCAACACACTATGTATCGTTGGAAACAGGGAAATGACAAAGGGCATCTTCCTCGACAGAAGGTCGTTCCTGAATTCATATAATTATAAATCTGATCCTGATGGAAAATTCCTGACGGGAGTAATGAAACCCCTGGGCCCTGTATGCGGAGGAATAAACCTGGAATACTATTTTTCCAGGGTAGACAATTACAAACTCGGCGCCGGCACAAAGCTGCCGCACAATGTAGTCGGGCTTTTTGGCGTATCCAACAGCAGTGACGGAGATTTGCGCCCCGGATTGCCATGGCAGATGGTAGAGGTCCATGACCCTTTGCGATTAATGATCATAGTGGAACATTTCCCGGAAATAGTCCTGAAAACAATCCAGTCTGCTCCTGACATGTATGAATGGTTTATCAATGAATGGGTGCACCTGGTTTCCATAAATCCGGAAACAAATGAATTATTATACTTCAGGGAAGGGGAGTTTGTACCATACCATACGCTGGCAAGGGAAATTCATTTCTTTAAGGATGTGAACACATTACTGGAAAATGCCAAAAAAATGGAGACCAACCATATTGTTCATGCCACCCAGGAAAATTTACCGGTCTTTTTACTCAAGTAATCATTGTCATGGAACAACTACTCCAATTCTTCATTTTTATCCCCCTTGTTGGTTTCCTGATCAGTTTCATTTTTGTCAACAAACAGGAAAAATTAATCTCGGCAGTCGCATATGCTTCAGTGGGGCTTCAACTAGCCGGTGTTATCCTCTTTACCATCAACTGGATCATCAATAAATCCCCTCTCCTCCATTTGAAACACTTTGTATTTTACAAGGAGGATAATATTGAAATTTTCCTGGACTTTTACTTCGACTGGTATACTGCAATATTTGCACTTACGGGTTCACTGATCACCTTCCTTGTGGTTATTTTCAGTAAATATTACCTGCACAGGGATGAAGGTTATAAACGATTCTTTAATACTGTATTGTTATTTTTCTTTGGTTATAATGTAGCCATATTCGCAGGCAATTTTGAAACACTTTTTATTGGGTGGGAATTCCTGGGTATAACATCCTTCCTGCTCATCGCTTTTTACAGGGACAGGTACCTGCCGGTGAAAAACGCACTGAAAACAATTTCACTATTTCGCCTTGGAGATATCTGCCTTATGCTGGCCTTATGGACAAGTCACCATATCTGGCATGAGAACATTACATTCAATAAATTAAATGATACTGAACTTGTGGCTGCGCATATTGCAGGAAATTATGGTTATGTCATATTCCTGATCCTTATGATCGTCATGGCCGCTGCCATCAAATCGGCACAGTTCCCTTTTTCGTCCTGGCTACCAAGGGCCATGGAAGGACCTACAACTTCCAGTGCGGTATTTTATGGATCATTATCCGTGCACTTAGGCGTTTTTTTATTGCTCAGAACACATAATTACTGGGAAACTGTTATCCCCGTTAAGATCATCATTATCATAATAGGTGCAAGCACCGCCATAATAGCCACATCCATCGCAAGGGTGCAGTCGACCGTTAAAACACAAATAGCTTATTCTTCAGTTGCGCAGATCGGCCTGATGTTCATTGAAGTTGCCCTTGGCTGGCACCTGCTTGCCCTGATACATTTCTCAGGCAATGCTTTCCTGAGAACTTACCAGTTGCTTGTATCGCCATCCGTACTGGGATATATGATCCATGAACAGTTCTTTAATTATACACCAAAAATTTACAGAAGCCAGTTTTCTTTTATTCATAAAATCCGTAACAGCATTTATATACTTGGTATCAGGGAATGGAATATGGATCGTTTATTGAAAAAAATATTATGGGACCCTTTTAAATTCATTGGTACCAGGTTTCAATTCCTGACAGCCAGTCGGGGTATAATCGGATTTATAGTACTGCTCATTTTTGGATTTTTCCTGTTTGCCTTCGACGATCACATACCCAAACAAGTGGACCAGAACCTGCACCTGCTATTTGCATTTATCGGAACTTTACTATTATTGCTGGCTTTTGCAGAAAAGAAAAATGCATTGAAAGCCTGGTATCTTATTATCATCAGCCAGTTATATATCGTTCTTTCCATTGCACAGCTTAATGACAAATATGAATATGTTGAAATACTGCTATACCTGGCAGGTGTGTTGTTTGCTGCTATTGCAGGGATCATCATCCTGCAAAAATTAAAAGTTGAGGAAAAGGAATTAAACCTCAATGATTTTTACGGTCATATTTACCATCATCCAAGGTCTGGTTACTGGTTCCTGGTAGCCTGCCTGGCTTTTGTTGGCCTTCCATTTACCCCTTCATTTATCGGCATAGACCTGATGTTCAGTCATGTGGACCATGATGAATATATTCTTATCGCCCTGACATCAATCAATTTCCTTGTGCTTGAATTATCTGTGCTGAGGATCTATGCAAGGTTGTTTTTAGGTCCGCATAAAAGACAAACCCACCCGATAGCGTACAGAAGCTCTTGAACACTTCGTGTTAATTAACTAATTGATGCGCAGCATCTCCAGCGCATTCTTCGTGAACTCACTCAGCACCAGCCTTCCGCTGATGGCGGCCCGCTGTGGCAGCAGTACATCCCAGTGTTCCGTGCCTTCCCAGAATATCTTTTTCATTTCTTCCATGGCTTCCGGGTTTGAATGGCTGAGGATCAGTGTTAACCTGGAGATGGACTCATCCATGTCCTCAATGGTGGCATGCTTTTCTGCAAACAGCCCCTTGCGTTTTGCCCAGTCGGCGCTACGCCACATCGATGCATCAATGGCGAGTTGTGAAAATGCCGATGTGCCGATTTTCCTCTCTACAGCCGGACCAACCACAAAGGGTCCAATGCCAACAGCCAGTTCACTCAGTTTAATTTCAGCCATCTCGGTAGCAATACAATAATCCGTTGCGGCTGCCAGGCCAACGCCACCACCAACACATCTTCCATGGATTCGCCCGACAATGAATTTGGGGCATTTCCGCATGGCATTGATGACCTGTGCAAATCCCATAAAGAATTTTTTGCCTTGCTCTGCATTTGTAATCGCCTTTAGTTCATCAAATGAAGCACCGGCACAAAAAGTCTTTTCACCTGCACTTCGCAAAACGATTACACTTATTTCGGGATCATGTGATGCTTTGTGTATCGCCTTCACCAGGTCGTCCAGCAATATGGCAGGAAGGGAATTACTCCGTGGATGATGGAATTCAATAGTACCCACCTTTTGGTGGACTTCCGTCTTTACATAACCGTCTGATTCACCCATAAATAATCAGTTTAATGTTGAAAATGGGTACTGCTTTATAGACCAGTTTTTTTTCTTACCATGGTAAGGATTGTTGCCAAGGCTACAAGATCTCCGGTTTCATCCCTGACTTCCACCAGCCACTTCACAATTCCTTTGGGTATATCATTTTCGTCTTTCTGTTCCTGTTCAGTTTTTTCCTTGCAGGTAAGTTGAACACCTATTGTACTCCCTGCATAAACAGGTTTCATAAACCGGCATTCCTCCAGGCCATAATTAAGCAGCACAGGACCTTTTGCTGCATCAACGAACAGTCCAGCGGCTGCACTCAGGATAAAATATCCATGGGCCACCGGCTTTTCAAAAACTGTTCCTTCAAGTGATGTATGATCCGTATGGGCATAAAAATGATCCCAGCTTACATTGGCAAAATTAACAATATCCGCTTCAGTTACAGTACGTTTATGGGTGTGAAGAGTATCCCCGATCTGCAGTTCATCAAAATATTTCCTGAATGGATGTCTTTCCTCCTCCCTTGTCTTTCCATGCTGCTGGTAAATACGGGTAACTGCCGTCAGTGTTGTGGGTGATCCCTGGACTGCCACCCGCTGCATATAATGATGTACTCCCCGGACGCCACCCATCTCTTCTCCTCCGCCCGCCCTTCCCGGCCCTCCGTGAACAAGCAATGGCAGAGGCGATCCATGACCCGTCGATTCCTTGGCACAATCGCTGTTCAAAACAAGGATCCTGCCATGGTGGGTTGCCGCACCAAGCACATAGTCAACGGCGATACGGTCATCAGCCGTTACAATGGAACTGCACAGGGAACCTTTTCCCTTCCTGGATAATTCAATGGCTTCATCGATATCACGGTAAGGCATAACCGTACTTACAGGGCCAAAGGCTTCAATTTCGTGAGCCTCACTGGTAGACATGGGATTATCGTTTACCAGCAATACAGGGCTCATAAAAGCCCCCTGCCCGGCATCTGCATCTATCACGTCAACTTTATCCAGTGAGCCATAAATGATCCTTGAAGAAGACAGGAGCTTATTGACCTGTGAGATCACTTCTTCCCGCTGTCCCAGCCCTGCCAGCGATCCCATCCTGACCTTTTCGTTCCTGGGATTACCAATGGTTGTTTGTGAAAGTGCCTTGCTGATATCCTTCCATACTTCTTCCATCCTGTTTCCGGGGACAAATATTCTCCGGATAGCAGTGCATTTCTGTCCGGCTTTAACGGTCATTTCCTTTCTGACTTCTTTTATGAATATATCCCATTCCGGCATTCCCGGTTCTACGTCACTCCCCAGCACGATGCAATTCAGGGAATCTGCTTCCATATTAAAGGGGACACTTTCTTCGAGTATGCGTTTATGTGAGCGAAGCATTTTTCCCGTAGAGGCTGAACCGGTAAACGTGATGATATCCTGCGACTGAACATGGTCGAGCATGTCGCCCGCACTTCCGCAAATGAGTTGCAGCGCTCCGTCCGGAAGAATGCCTGAATTCACTATTGACCTCACCACGGCTTCCGTGAGAAAACTGGTAACGGTGGCTGGTTTTACCACGGCCGGAACGCCAGCCAGCCAGTTGACAGCGCATTTTTCCAGCATCCCCCACACGGGGAAATTAAATGCATTGATATGGATGGCCGTTCCTTCCCTGGGCACAAGTATATGCTGCGCCATAAAACTGTTTCCTTTACTCAGGTTGAGTGGTTCTCCATCTGTACAGTAAGGGAGGTCAGGAAATTTCCGGCGAAGGGATGCATAGGCAAAAAGGTTTCCGAAACCTCCTTCAATATCAATCCAGCTGTCACCACGTGTGGCCCCGGTAAGGTAACTGGTGGTATAAAATTCTTCCTTGTGTTCATTAAGATATAGCGCCAGTGCCCGGAGCATCCTGCCCCTTTGATGAAAGGTCATTTTACGGAGGTTGGGATTTCCTTTCCTGCGGGCATAGTCAAGGATATCCCCGAAATCAAGTCCTTTTGTGGTGGCAGCCGCAATGGGTTCACCATTTATGGCATTATACAATGGCTGTCCCTCACCATCTCCCGTTACCCATCTGCCAAGGATATAGTTTCCCAGTTTCTCCATAAATAAATTATTAGACAGGTGAGGCAGCAGCTTTTCCCGGATTAATATGCAGGGTTGGCGGAATAGTATTTACGCCGATTTCCTTCTGTCAATTTCATCGCTGAGTTTACCAAAAATTTCATCCACTGTACCAACACCATAAATTTCCTTTACCTTATTTTTCTGCGCATAATGTTTAGCGACAGGTATTGTATCCCTGAGGTACACATCAAGCCTCTTACGCTGCACCTGTTCATCAGCATCATCAGCCCTTCCAGAGGTTCGGGCACGGTTGAGCATCCTGCTGATCAGTTCCTCATCAGGCACCTGTAATGCCAGTACTATACCAATTTCCGAGTTTTTCTGTGCTAAAAGGTTGTCCAATGCTTCTGCCTGGGCTTTTGTGCGGGGAAAGCCATCAAACAGGAAACCGGGAACACCCGGATTATTATCCAGTGCAGTCCTGATCATCCCGATAACCACCTCATCAGGAACCAGCTGCCCTTTGTCCATCAGGCTTTTGGCTTCCATGCCCAGGGCTGTTTTATTCGCGATTTCAGAGCGCAATATATCGCCGGTAGACAAGTGCCTGAAGCCATATTTGGCAATCAGCTTCTCCGACTGGGTGCCTTTACCACTGCCGGGCGGTCCGAATAATATTAGATTGAACATAAGCGCTTAACCATATATTTAGGTGGTGCCAAATATAATAGGAAAAAGAGAATGTTAAAACTTTTTATCCCCGGATCCAAACCCCCGCCATTTCCGTAAATACCATCAACTTTAGGGGATCAATAATGTTACTAGTATAACCTGATGAATTATGAATCGTAAATTCAACCTGATATTGCTGCTTTTACCGCTATTGTTTGTGCATTGCGGTTATTCCCAGGCAGATCAAAAAAAACAAAAGCCGATGGATAATAATGAAAAAAAAGCCCCGGTGTATTCCAGGACGGATACCAGCAGGGTGGAACTGAAAGATGAGGATTGGAAAAAAGCGCTCACCCCGGAACAATACTACATTGCCCGGCAGAAGGGTACCGAAAGGCCATGGACCAGCAAGTTTGAAAAATTTGACGAGAAGGGCACTTATTATTGTGCTGCCTGCGGAAACGCATTGTTCAGGAGCGATACAAAATTTGAAAGTGGTTGCGGATGGCCGAGTTTTTATGAACCCATTTCCAAAACCAGTATCATTTACACCCCGGATAACAGTTTAGGCATGAAAAGGACAGAAGTGGAATGCGGCCGGTGCAAGGCACACCTGGGACATGTTTTTGATGATGGCCCTCCGCCTACAGGCTTACGATATTGTATCAATGGTGTAATCCTCGACTTTGAAAAAGCAAAGGCAACGGAAAAAGAATATAAGAAGAATGCTTCGCATTAATGTGGATAATGTGATGAGTGTGGTAAATGTGGAAGTGAAATGAGAAAATAAATTAGCACATTAAAAAAGTGGCAATGAAATTTGGTAACCAAAAATCACTGCCACTTTTTACATTATTAATCCGCAATTAATAATCAATACATTTCATTTCCTCATTTTCACTTCCACATTTACCACACTCACCACATTTCCCACATTAATAAACAATTGCTTTGCAATTGTTTATTTCGCCTGATTCAGTTCCACATTAATAGTAATGTCCACATCCTTGGCCACTACAAGTTCGCCAGTTTCTGTTGCGCGATCCCATTTCAGGTTATAATCAAAACGGTTGATGGTTGTTTTTGCCTTAAATCCTGCCTTCGCACCCTGTTGAGTTTTTATGGTACCACCATAAGTAACCTGGAATACAACAGGTTTGGTAATGTTCCTGATGGTAAGGTTTCCGGCCATTTCATACTTATTACTTCCCAGGACTTTAATTCCGGTACTGTTGAATGTCATAAGGGAATCTGTCGCGGCATTAAAAAAATCTGCAGATTTCAGGTGATTGTCCCTCCTTTCATTATCAGTATCCACTGTTCTTACATCAACAGTAAAATTAACCTTGGCATCAGAAAAATCAGCCTTTGTATTTTCTAATGTACCATCGAATACCTTGAAGCTGCCTTCCACTTCCGCCACCACCATGTGGGTTACGGCAAATTTTACATTTGTATGCGTCCTGTCCACAGTCCATTTGGTGGTTTGTGCACTGGATGAAGAAAAGGCAAAAGCCAGGACTAATGACATTACTGTGACAAGGGAAAAATTACGTTTCATGCGTGTTTGATTTGTTGATTGATGTTTAAACACTAAATTAATGTGTTTTTGTTGAATGGAATGTTAATAAACGTGCTGACCGTTTAACAACACTAATAGGATGATGTTCACCGCAAAAACTTTCACTTACGGAATTATTTTTCTTTTTTATACTGGACCATTTTTCTATAAATTCCGCTTTAATTGCAATTAACATGAGAAAATGGCTATTTCCCGCAGTTCTCCTGGCGGGCCTGTCTTTTTTGGAACAGCCGGTTCAGGCCCAAAAGAAGGCCGAACCCAAACCACAGCCTGAGACACAGAAACAGGCTGATCTTAAACAATTTAAAAACTGGAAACCAAGGGCCATTGGTCCGGCTGGCATGAGCGGAAGGATCACCGCTATCGATGCCCTGGCAGATAATCCGAATGTCATCCTGCTGGGATCTGCCTCGGGTGGCGTATGGAAGACCTCAAATGGTGGGGCCGACTGGACTGCCCTGTTTGATGAACAGCCTACACTGAATATTGGTTCGGTGGCCATCCAGCAAAATAATCCGAATGTATTATGGGCAGGAACCGGGGAGGGAAATCCAAGGAATTCCCTCAATATTGGCGAGGGCATCTACAAATCAGTGGATGGTGGTAAGTCATGGAAAAAAATGGGCCTGGAAAAAACGATGAATATACACAGGCTCATCATCAATCCTTCCAATCCGGATATTGTGTATGCCGGGGTGATCGGGAATCCCTTCGCGGAACATCCTGAAAGGGGCGTATTCAAAACATCTGACGGCGGAAATTCCTGGGAAAAAGTGCTCTATACCAATGACAGTTCAGGAGTGGCTGATATGGTGATGGACCCATCCAACCCCAATAAACTGATCGCAGCCATGTGGCAACACAAGCGCACCCCCTGGAGTTTCAACAGCGGTGGCAAAGGCAGCGGATTGTATATGACACTTGATGGCGGCAAGTCGTGGAAAAAGCTTGGCAAGGCAGAAGGCCTGCCGGATGGCGATTTCGGAAGAATCGGAATTACCATTTCACGCAGCAATCCGGACAGGATCTATGCTTTGGTGGAAGCCACTAAAAACGGGCTCTACCGGTCAGATGATGGCGGATACCACTGGGAACTCGTCAACAGTGACCCGCAATGGGTAACCAACAGGCCTTTCTATTTCCAGGATATTGCCGTTGACCCGGAAAATGAAAACCGGGTATGGCTGATCTATCAAATGATATCTGCCAGTGAAGACGGTGGCAAAACTTTCAAAGTGGTTATACCATATAACGGTATTCATCCCGACCACCATGCATTCTGGATCAATCCAAAAGATTCTAAATTTATCATTGATGGAAATGACGGTGGTATCGGCATCACCAGGGACCGTGGTAAAACATGGTTATTTGATGAGAAGCTACCTGTGGGACAATTTTACCATATCAATGTAGACAATGAAATGCCCTACAACGTTATGGGTGGGATGCAGGATAACGGAAGCTGGAGGGGCCCGGCCTATACCTGGATCAATGGCGGCATTAAAAACTATTATTGGGAAAGCCTCTGGGGCGGTGATGGATTTGATGTGATGCCGGACCCTGATGATGCGAACTGGGTCTATGCTATGAGCCAGGGCGGAAACCTGGGAAAATATAATGTCAAAACAGGCGAACAGTGGTTCATCAGGCCTCCGGTGCCAGACCTGAAAACCCCCTTGCGCTTTAACTGGAATGCCGCACTGGCACAGGATCCATTTGAGCCTTCAACGATTTATTATGCCAGCCAGTACCTGCATAAAAGCACCAATAAAGGCGCCAGTTGGGAAACCATTTCCCCTGATCTTACTACCAATGACAGCGTAAAGATTGACCAGTCCAAAAATGGTGGGCTGTCGATCGACATCACCGGGGCAGAAAATTTCTGTACAATAATGACCATTGCCCCCTCATTAAAAGATAAAGGCGTGATCTGGGTGGGAACGGACGATGGTAATGTACAGCTTACCAGGGACGGGGGGAAAACATGGACCAATTTCCGAGGTAAGATACCGGGAATGCCGGCAGGAGCATGGATACCGCAAATCCAGACGTCTAAACATAATGGGGGTGAGGCATTTGTTGTATGCAATGACTATCGACGTGGCGACTTCAAGCCCTATCTTTTTCATACTGCCGATTATGGCAAAACATGGACAAGGCTGGCAGATGAAAAGAAAGTAAATGGATATGTGCTTTCCGTCATCCAGGATCCGGCAGAGGCCAATTTGCTGTTCCTGGGAACAGAACATGGTTTATGGGTTTCCTTCGATAAAGGCGGCAGTTTCCAGCAATGGAAAAATGGCTATCCTTCCGTATCTACCTATGATATGGCTATCCAGGAAAGGGAAGCAGACCTGGTCATTGCCTCATTTGGCAGGGCTATCTGGGTATTGGATAATATCCGCCCGCTCAGGGAAATTGCACGGAATAAGGGCCAGGTTTCACCTTCGAAAAGAATTTCAGCCTTTCCTGTTGGAGACGTTGTTCAGGCAGAATACAGGAATGCTCCCGGTTATGAGTGGAGTACATGGGGAATATGGGATGCTACTAACCGGGAAGCCGGAGCCCCACTGTCTTATTATGTTCAATATCAGCCGGGGGATACCTCCAAAAAACTAAAGCTGGATTCAGTTACGGTAAGGATTTTTGATGATAAAAATGAACAGATCAGGCAATTGAAATGGAAGGCGGATACCGGGTTCAACCGGCAGAACTGGGGACTGGAACAGAAAGGTTACCGCAATCCGGGATCACCCAAACCAAAACCCGATGCGCCAGAACCAAGGGGCAGGCAGGTATTACCGGGCACCTATAAAGTAGTGTTCGAACTGGGCAACAGCAGGGATTCTACGATGTTTACCGTTAAAGCTGATCCCAGGTTGGGAGACCGCAATAATATCAGGGTATCACAAAATGCCATGTTCAACCGCCTGCAAAAAAGCAGTGATAAACTTACCTTGGGAATGGACAGGCTGACTGAAGCTGAAGACCTGGCAAAGAAAATGGAAGCCCAGCTAAAGGATGTTGAAGGAAAACCGGCCGACTCCCTCCGTAAAGCCACCAGGGCTATACAGGATTCCATAAAGAATGTCAGGGAAAGCATTTCCGGGAAACGATTTGAACGCCAGGGTTATGGACAGGTTCCGCAGGTAACTGTCATGAATCAATTGCAGACGGCAAACAGGTATATCGCTGCAAAAACATTGACCCCAGGTCCGCAGGAAGAATTCCTGGTAAAACGCGCAGAAGAAATGGTAGATGGCGCCATTGGCAGGATCAATGCCTTCTTCGATGGCCCATGGAAAAAATACCGCCAGCATGCAGAAAACACGAAACTGGATTTGTTCAGGGACTATCCTCCTATTCAATGAGCAGGAGTAATTTTCTGATGTCCATATTAATAATCAGGGGGGCGGGTAAACCGTCCCCTTTCTTATGATCCTGTTCCCTGAAATAGTTACATTTGCCGGATGGAAAACGTGAATGCAACCCTGATCACTGAACCCGGAGAAATAAAGAAAATGGATAAACTTTCGCACCTTGCTGAAACGCTGATCGGATCGGAAATAGTGAAAATGAATGGAGAGATCAGGGAGAAAATGAAACAGGGTGAACGCATTTATAATTTTACCATAGGAGATTTTGATCCTTCCATTTTCCCTATCCCTGCAGAACTTGAAGAAGAAATTATTTACTGCTATCGCAAACATTATACAAACTATCCGCTGGGAGAAGGCGAGCTTGACCTGAGGAAAGCAGTCAGTCATTTTATTCGCGAAAGGGAAAAACTTGATTACAGTCCGGAAGAAATTCTCATTGCATCCGGCGGCAGGCCGCTGATCTATACACTGTACAGGGCAATTGTGGATGAAGGTGACAAAGTAATTTATTCGGTTCCTTCCTGGAATAATAACCACTATGTACATTTTACCAATGGTGAACATTGTGTGATTGAAACCACCACGGAAACCAATTTCATGCCCACCGCAGAAATGATTGCCCCCCATCTTGAAAGAGCTACGCTGCTGGCATTATGCTCTCCCCTCAACCCAACCGGAACAACATTTTCAACTGAACAGCTGAAAGATATCTGCGACCTTGTAATGGCCGAAAATAACAGGAGAACAGGGGATGAGAAAAAATTATATGTGATGTTCGACCAGATCTACTGGTTACTCACTTTTGGCAAAACTGAGCACGTAAATCCTGTTTCCTTAAACCCGGAATTAAAGCCATACACTATATTTATTGATGGTATCAGTAAATGCTTCGCCGCTACAGGTGTGAGGGTGGGATGGGCAATGGGGCCGGCTCATGTGATCAGTAAAATGAAAGCAATTCTGTCACATGTTGGTGCATGGAGCCCGCTTCCGGAACAAAAAGCCACCGCGAAATACCTGATGCAGAAAGGATCTGTTGACCAGTACCTGAAAATATTCAAAACTGAGTTAGCTGAAAGACTGGAAAAAATATACGCAGGATTTATACAGCTTAAAAATGAAGGATTTTCCGTAGATGCGGTTACACCTCAGGCAGCCATTTACCTGACCGTGCAAATAGACCTTGTTGGCAAAACAACTCCTGATGGAAAATTGCTGGAGAAACAATCTGACGTCACTTCATACCTGCTGAATACAGCCAAACTTGCCCTTGTCCCTTTCCATGCTTTTGGCGCTTCAAGGAATGCATCATGGTACCGGCTGAGTGTCGGGAATTGCAAAAAGGAAGAAATTAATGAGATGCTGAACAAACTCCGGGATGCCCTGAAGAAACTAACCTAACAAAGTTTTCGGATAACTGAAATTAATGGCTCATTGCAGGACAAAAAAAATCCCGCAGATGCGGGATCAATATTTTTAAAGCAATTTCTTAGTTGAGGTAAAGCAGTACAATTTTTTCAACACCACCTGTCCGGAGTACCACCGGATCAGTAGCCTGGAAGCGATTTCCTCAGTTGAGGTTACACAGGAAAACAAAAGGCTTTATTTCCTTTTGCCTGATCGTTTGCATAACCTGCTTCCTGTTATGCACTATTTTGTACTTATTAAGATCGATCATCTCATGAGCCGTACAGAAGTTATCAATGGATTCTACATTGAATAACATGGCATTGAGCTTTTCCACTTCCTGCTCAATGGCCTGCTCACTCATTGATTCATCTTTCAATAGCACCAGCAGATCTCTGTTGGGACTCTTCATACTTAAAGGATTTATAAGGATACTAATCTAATAACCAACCATTCCTTTTTTACTGGGACATCCGCACTTGTTGCTTTTCAATGCACTGCAGGATGTTCCTGCAACCATTAAAACCAATAACAGCAAAACGAGATATCTGTTCACATTTTTCATCAGGCCGCTTGTGTAAAATAAACTATTTTTCGTAAAATTTATTGCGGGCCGATATAAATTCTTGTAAAACTTAACATTACCAGCCTTATTGAACCACAACAACTTATACAGAAAAAGGTCCTCATAGGATTGCTCGACTGGGGACTGGGCCATACTGCCCGGAGTATCCCTTTAATCTTCTATTTGCGGCAATTCCAGTGCCAAATTTTCATTGCGGCAACCCAGGACCAAAGAAAAATGCTGGAACAGGAGTTCGATGGATTGAATTATGTTCAAATCGAGGGCTATAATGTCCGATATGGTTCAACAAACAACTATCTGGCAATCACCATCCTGCGGCAAATACCCCGACTTTATGGCGTTATCAGGCGAGAGAATGCCTGGTTGTGTGACCAGATGAAGATTCATGGCTTCGACCTTGTCATTTCTGATAATCGATACGGATTATATCATCCGAAAACGTATTCGGTGTTTATCACGCACCAGTTATCTATCATTAGCGGACTGGGGCCCTTTGCTGATTATCTCCTGAGAAAGATACATTACCAATGGATCCGCAGATTTCATGCATGCTGGGTACCCGATACAGAGGGCATGCCAAATCTTTCAGGAATGCTGGGGCATCCCTCCCAAACTCCTCCGCACACTACTTATCTTGGTCCCGTATCACGCCTGGAGCCAGTCCCGGGCAATGACCACCTTGACCTGCTCATCATATTATCCGGACCTGAACCGCAGCGAACCTTGCTGGAATCTATATTAATGGTTCAACTTCAATCTTTTACAGGATCCTGGTTCCTGGTAAGGGGGATTCCTTCTGAACAACCTTCCACCAGCCCCTTCACTGTAAATTACCTGGGCGTAACAGAACTTAACCAGTCGATCAGCAATGCTGATATGGTGATTACACGATCGGGGTACACCAGTATTATGGACCTGGTAAAACTTCAAAAGAAAGCCATCCTGATTCCCACACCCGGACAATCAGAGCAGGAATACCTCGCAGATTATATGCAGGAACAGGGGGTTTTTATGAAAGCCGGACAACAATCCTTTAATCTCCAGGAAGCCCTCCAGGAAGCCTGCCAATTCCCGTTTATAAAACTCCAACCTGATTTCCATCAATACCGTGAAGTCTTAAGCCGATTTATGCAATCTTTGCCATAACTCATTTTTCAAACCATCCTTGGGTACCAGGTTAAAAGCACATATTGCCGTACTTGCCGCCAACCTGATTTTCGGTATTAATTTCAGCGTGGTAAAGTTCGTTACCCCCGGCCTGCTTAAGCCTTTCGGCCTGAATGTGGTAAGGGTACTGGTGACCACAACCCTTCTTTGGTTGATGCTTATATGGGAGAAGCCAGTTAATAAACTCAGGCGAAAAGACATTCCGCTTTTCATTGCCTGCGGATTAACCGGCATTTCCATCAACCAGCTGCTATTTATTAAAGGTTTATCTATTACCTATTCCATCCATGCCTCCCTCCTGATGTTGTGTACGCCTTTGCTGATAACGATCACCGCATTTTTCTTTCTGCGGGAAAAAGTCAATGGATTTATTATCAGTGGCCTGGTATGCGGTATCTCCGGGGCCGTAATGCTGATCTCTTCAAGGGAAAGTTCCGGTAGCGGAGATAATATTATCCTTGGGGATATATTGATTGCCCTGAATGCCATTTCATATGCATTTTACTTTGTTCTTGTCAAGCCCCTGATACTTTATTATTCACCCTCCCAGGTATTGAGGTGGGCATTCACTTTCGGCACCATATTCATCCTTCCCTTTGGATGGACGGAATTCATGGAAGCGCCCTGGTCATCATTTACCACAACAGAATTAAGTGCCATTGCCTTCGTAGTGATTGGCGCTACCTTCCTGGCATATCTTTTTAATATTTACGGCCTCACCCATTTGCAGGCTTCGGCAACCGGCGCATATATTTACCTGCAACCCATATTCGCCACCATCGTGGCCGTCATATTCCTGGGAGAACATTTAACGGCGCGTAAAATTTTCTCGGCCTTACTCATCTTCGCTGGCGTATATTTGGTGAACCGGGGTAAATGGAAGCCCGTACATTGAATAAAATTCAATTTTGTACCCCGGATCCTTAAAAAAACAGCATGTTTTCTAAAGGATATTTTTAAAACCGGCATCTATTGCTATTACCGGAACACCATTTTAGATCATCATATTTACATTGACATTTCAATTAATCACAACATGAGAAAACAGTTATTGACATTACTGTTTGCCGTAGGCATATTTTCAGCCTCCGCGCAAACGGGTTTCCCTGTTAATGGGGTGGCAGACCCCCGTGCCGGCACTTTCGCCTTCACTAATGCCACCATTGTAAAAGATCCCCAGACAACCATTCAAAATGCCAGCCTCGTGATAAAGGATGGTAAAATCATTTCAGTAGGCGCAGGGATATCTATTCCCAAAGATGCTGTGGTAGTAGATTGTAAAGGAAAATTTATTTACCCTTCCTTTATTGACATCTATTCAGACTATGGAACACCTGCAGTTCCACCTCCGGCAAGGTTCAGCTTTTCAGGGCCGGCTCAACTGAACTCCAATCAAAAAGGGCCGTTCGGCTGGAACCAGGCGCTCAAATCAGATATAGATGCAGCAAAGGTTTTCGCAGTTGATGATGCAAAAGCAAAGGCTCTCCGGGACAATGGTTTCGGAACGGTACTTACACACCATAAAGACGGCATAGCCAGGGGAACAGGTGCAGTAGTGACCCTCGCCAATAAAAAAGAAAACATGGTGATACTGAAAGACAAAGCATCCGCCCATTATTCTTTCAGTAAGGGTTCCTCAGGCCAGGTATATCCCAGTTCAATGATGGGAAGCATTGCCTTATTGCGCCAGACCTACCTGGATGCACGCTGGTATAAAGCCAACGAAAGCAAAGAAAACCTGAATATCACCCTCCAGGCCTGGAACAATAACCAGTCGCTCCCCCAGGTATTTGAAGCCACTGACAAATGGACCGACCTCCGTGCTGATCGCATCGGTGATGAATTCGGTGTTCAGTATATTATCAAAGGCGGTGGTAATGAATACCAGCGCATCAAAGAAATCGCCGCCACCAAAGCAACTTTTATCCTCCCCCTGAATTATCCCCAGGCAATGGATGTGGAAGATCCTAACGAAGCGAGATTTGTTTCACTGGCCGACATGAAGCACTGGGAACTTGCGCCCACCAACCCGGCTGCATTTGAGAAAGCCGGCGTTCCATTCTGCCTTACCACCGCTGACCTCAGGGATAGTAAACAATTCATGTCCAACCTTAAAAAGGCCCTGGAATATGGATTGTCAGAAACAAAGGCACTTGAAGCACTGACTAAAACGCCTGCCACCACACTGGGCATGTACGATAAAGTTGGAAGCCTCGAAGCCGGAAAACTGGCAAACTTTATTATCACCAGCGGCCCGGTATTCGCAGAAAAAACAAGTATCCTCCAGAACTGGATACAGGGCGAATCATATGGCGTAAAAGAAGAAATGTGGAATGATGCAAAAGGAATTTATACACTTGCCGTAACCGGACCAGCAGGAGCTTCAAATTATACGCTTGATGTAAAGGGTTCCAATGCCGCAAATGTTATCGGCAAGGATACGGTTACCGCGAAGTTCAGTTTCGACGGGAAAATGGTGAAGATCAATTTCACCCCTGAAAAAAAATCTAAAAATAATATCCGTCTCAGCGGTGTCAGCAATGGCGACATCTGGAATGGGTATGGCGAAGATTCCGCCGGAAACAAACTAACGTGGACGGCTACCTGGATGAAGGAAACCGTTGCAAAGGCAGACAGTACCAAAAAGAAAGAATCTCCCAGACTGGGCAAGGTCACTTATCCCTTCCTTCCTTTTGGAAATGATTCTCTGCCCAAACAGGAAAACCTGCTGATTAAAAATGCTACCGTCTGGACAAGTGATAAAGCCGGAAAACTTGAAAATACTGATGTACTTGTCAAGAACGGCAAAATTGCCCAGGTTGGAAAAAACCTGAGCGATGCATCTGCAAAAGTGATTGATGGAACCGGGAAACACCTCACCCCCGGCATCATTGACGAACACTCGCATATTGCCGCTGCTTCCATCAATGAAGGAGGCCAGTCGGTAACTTCAGAAGTGCGGATAGCCGATAACCTGAACCCTGATGACATCAATATTTACAGGCAGCTCAGCGGTGGTGTTACCTCCTCGCATATCCTGCATGGATCGGCCAATACCATCGGCGGACAAACACAGCTCATTAAACTTCGCTGGGGCGCAAATGATGATCAGTTAAAGTTTGAAGGAGCTCCCGGATTTATCAAATTCGCACTGGGTGAAAATGTAAAACGCTCCAGCGCCACTTCAGGCAATACACGTTTCCCCGATACGCGGATGGGTGTTGAACAGGTAATGGCTGATGCATTTAACCGTGCCAAAGATTATGAGAAAGCAATGAAGGCCGCCGATGAAAATAACAAGAAAAAAGGCGCCACTCCCATTGTTGTAAGAAGAGACCTTGAGCTGGATGCATTGGTGGAAATCATGAATAAAAAACGATTCATTACCATGCACTCTTATGTGCAGAGCGAAATCAATGCGGCCATGAAAGTGGCTGACAAATATGGCTATACCATCAATACATTCACGCATATCCTGGAAGGTTATAAAGTGGCCGACAAAATGAAGGCCCATGGTGCAAATGCATCAACATTCTCCGACTGGTGGGCATACAAAATGGAAGTGCAGGATGCCATTCCTTACAATGCCACCATCATGCAGAAAGTGGGTCTGAATGTTGCCATAAATTCTGACGATGCTGAAATGGCAAGGCGCCTGAACCAGGAAGCGGCAAAGAGCATCAAGTATGGCGGAATGAGCGAGGAAGATGCCCTGAAAATGGTAACCATCAACCCGGCAACCATGATGCATGTGGAATCAAAAGTGGGAAGTATTGTAACCGGCAAGGACGCTGATCTCGTTTTATGGAGCGATAACCCGCTGAGCATTTATGCGAGGGCTGAAAAAACCATCGTAGACGGTATCGTTTATTTCGATCGCCAGAAAGATGCAGAACAGCAGAAAAAAAATACAGCAGAGCGTAACCGTATCATCCAGAAAATGCTTTCAGAAAAAAGAAGCGGTGGCCCGATGGCTCCTGCTACCCCAACCATGAGCATCATACTGAATTGCGGCGACCATGACCATAGTCACGGACTGCTATCTGTTGAAGGCGAATAACCAGGAATATATCAACCATCAAAAATCAGCAAATGAAAAAAATTCTCAGCATAATCGTTTCACTCTTACTGCTGAACATTCTGTCGGCACAGGATAATGTATATCCTGCAAAAGAGTATAAAGGACTTCTCTTTATCAAGAACGCCACCATTCATGTGGGTAATGGACAGGTAATTGAAAATGGCACTATAGAAATCAATAACGGGAAAATTGTAAAAGTTGGCCCAAATGCGCCAACACCTGTTGATGACGTTAAAGTGATCGATGCGGCAGGAAAGCATGTTTATCCCGGTCTTATACTAAGCAATTCGAATCTTGGTCTCGTGGAAATCAACAGTGTAAGGGCTACTGCAGATAATACGGAAATCGGGGAATACAATACTTCCATCCGTTCACTGGTAGCTTACAATACCGATTCCAAAGTAATCAATACATTAAGGTCAACCGGCGTGATACTTGCCAATGTTGTACCACAGGGGGGAATCATCAGCGGATCCTCCAGTATTGTTCAGCTCGACGCCTGGAATTGGGAAGATGCAGCGTATGTCGCTGATAATGGCATTCACTATAATATGCCGGGTCTGATCAACAGGCCAAACCCTTTTGCGGCGTTCCTGGGTATCCAGGCACCTGCAGGCGATCCTGTAAAAAGAGGCATGGATGAAATTGAAAAAACCAAAGCGTTTCTCAGGGAAGCCAAATCCTATGCTGCCTCCACTGATGTTAAGGAAACCAATCTTAAGTTTGAGGCGCTGAAAGGACTGTTTGAAAAGAAACAGAAATTTTATATCCATGCCGACATCGTAAGGCAATTGCTGCTGGCGATAGATTTCAAAAAAGAAATGGGGCTTGATGTAGTGATCGTTGGAGGAAGCGAAAGCTACCTGGTAGCTGACCTCCTTAAAAAATACGATATCCCTGTTATCCTTAGCCAGATGCACAGCCTGCCAACATTAAGTGATGATGCTGTTGATCAGCCGTACAAGACACCTGCACAATTGCAGAACGCCGGAGTACTTTTCGCCATTAATGACGAAGACGGACAGCATCGCGGTAAAAATCTGCCCTTCAATGCCGGAACTGCCGTTGCATATGGACTTACCAAAGAACAGGCATTGTCGGCCATTACCCTGAACGCCGCCAAAATACTTGGCATTGCTGACCGCACAGGGTCAATAGAAGCCGGTAAGGATGCGAATATCGTTATCAGCACAGGTGATATACTGGATATGCGCAGTAATAATATCACGCACGCAATTATCCAGGGAAGGATGATTGACCTGAACGACAAGCATAAAGAACTCAATGACAAGTACATGCATAAATACGGTCTCACCTCTGGAACAAAGTGATTCCGGCAATGTGAAAATGTGCAAATACGAAAATGTGAAAATGGTGGCCACCTGGCCACCATTTTTTTATGCACCCAACCTTCCTTCATTTTCTATCATCAGGCCATTATACCTATTGGCCCGGTAAAGTCACTTTGAAACTTTTTACCAAAATGCTAACGCAGGTCATGTTTTATATCAGTGTTCAGACATTAAATTTGGAAAAACTTAGAATATGAAATATTCATTCAGGAAAACCATCCGTATTTCTGCACTTTTTATCAGCCTGCTCAGTATTCTTTTTATATTCTCCTGTTCAAAGGATGATAATAATAACTCCGGCACACCTCCCGCAGTAGCTCCGGTTATCCCGGGCAACTGGATGGTTCATTATTATTTTGATGTTACGGACAAGACCAGCAATTATGCAGCGTATACCTTAACTTTTAACAGCAATGGCACTTTTACAGCGTCAAAAACCGGCGCTGTCTACAGTGGCACGTGGTCAGATGTGATCGATAGCGGACAAAGAAAATTCATCCTGGATTTTGATGCCAGCGTAACAGACAGCACCATTCTTGAGCTGGAAGAAGACTGGATCGTTACTGCATCCGGTTCTACATTGATAGAACTGCTGGATAAAGCCGTGGTACTGCATATTATGAAAAAATAAAAGGGGGCTACAAATTCCCGGCAAATCCCGGAAAGCTAAAACAGGGCATCATGACCCTGTTTTTTTCTGCCAGGGGTCCGAACTTAACGCTCATTGCTTTTTGGGATAATCGAAAAACATGAATTCCTTTTCCGCCTTCCGGACAGATGCCCAATTATCCGTTTTTACCCGGAATGCAAAAATGCTGCTGGTTGGCATATTATCCAGGTTAACCAGTTGCAATGAATTAGCAAAATCTGTAATGCCGTTATTATGCGAGAAAATGGCAACTGCTTTGTCCTTATCGTCAAACTTTTCCATTACACTAAAAAAGGCTTCAGGTGCGGGAAGATAAAGTTCAGGTTCCTGGATAATATCCGATTTCTTTCTGTCATATGCTGAGGCAAAGGCCCAGGCCGTGCTGAAAGCGCGTTTCGCCGGACTGGAAACAAACCTGTCGACCTTCGCTTTTCTTTCCAATAAACGATTCGCCATCATCGGTGCATCCCGCCTGCCACGATCATTGAGTGGTCGTTCATTATCATCAACTGATCCTGACCAGTCGCTTTTTGCATGTCGAACCAGGTAGATAGTCTTCATTTACTGTAAGGTAAAAAAACAAAATCAACCTGCCATATACAAATTCAACAAAGAATTTCCTGGGGGTAATGTTTTGAAATTTTTTTCCCAGCCATCAAGGAATCATTGATAAGGTTGATTGATTAATTCGTTTTTACCAGGTGGTACCATGTTCCTGTATACTGTTTATTCTGCAAATGCAGTATGCGGCCACCTTTGACAACTTCGAAATAACAATTATAATGATCTGTTTTACCTTCGAACCGATTGCTCATAGTCATGCTCCACTTGTCAGCTGTATAATTTCCTTTATATTCCTGCTGGAATTTTTGTGAACCACCAACCTGTCCTGTACCGCCAGTGTGCTTGCTGGTATAGGCGCTGTTGTTTGCAAAAACAAATTTGTCTGAGACTTCTGCAGCACTCATCCCCAATAAATTACCGGAATAGACATCAAAAGAACTCATACCGGCACCACTATTCCCCGCCCATGTCCCGATAAGGTCGCGTGCATCAACGGAGAAACGATTATATTCCCTCATGGCATGTAAGTCTGAATCAAATTTGTCATCTGCCTTGGGAAAGGCATTACGGATCGTTTGTTCGTCCGGCGCAATCGCCAGTGTGGTATTTATCTGATTTGATGCTGAAAGAACATACATGGCAATAAAAACATTTCGTCCGCTTGATTTTTCAATCGCCTGGCCTTCTATATAAGGGGCTATCATGACTTCGGATGACCTGCCATTATCCCGGTACTGCTTATTCCTGATGGTAAAATCCCGGGATATGATATGCTGCCATGCCCAGTCCCTGTTGTCTAAATTTCCAGATGCATCCGAATTGACAACCGTTTGATAAATAAAAACCCGCAAAGAACCCTTTGTGACAATCACTTTATCAACTGCGATGGCCGAAGTCCATCCATCATCAAAATTGGTTGTGTGGTATACAAACCCTCCGGTAGTAGGTATATTGTTTTGGCTTGAATTTGCACTTATTGAAACAACCGGTGCGCCTGTTGTATTTTGTGTGACCGGGTTTCCACCAGGATTACCCAAAGGATCACCAGGATTATTACCCATTTGATTTCCAGAATTCGGTTGCCCCTGCCCGGGAGCGGTTACTACCATTCCTGTCCCTTGTGGCATTCCCGGTTGTCCCTGACCGCTAGAAGAAACCACCGGACCAGATACTGCAGGTATCGCTGGTATCCCCTGCGTCTCTGCCAGATAGAGATCAGTCCCGTTTTTTCCCATCGAGAAATATGCCATCACATAGCGATTGTCTTTCTGCAACCATGCAAACTTTGCATCGCCCTGCACAGGCTGAATGGCCCAGCCAAGAGACTGCAAACTGCCAACCAGGCTGTCTGCATTGTAATGGCTTTTGCTGACCGGAGGTAAAAGAAACACTTCCGGGGTCTTGACTCCTACGCCGGCTTTCTTGCTTTCCATTTCAAAGAGAACTTTGGCAGTAAAGGTACTGAGTCCCCTTTTGTCCTGCTGGCTGCCTTCAGGAAGTGGAAGGACAGTAAGGGCCGATTGTGTGGCAGGTACTACTTTTTCCTTTTTCTGTCCGAAAAGTGATATGGAACAGATCATGCAGATGATCAGGACTGGTATAAAATTTCTTTTCATTTTACAAGCATTGACTTGAGTGAAGGAAAATCGAGTTTATTTCGCCAGACAGTTTCAAGGTTGCGTGAGAAGGCAAATCCATTACTCCGGGTCCAGGTGACGAGCATGAACTGGGGCCTCCATTTCTCAACATTTTTCCGGAAATATGCCGGGTTCATTTTGACAATCGTATATCCATGAAGGGAATCATTATACAAGTGGGCGTTGTTGAAACTGGTATTGAGATTGTTCAGGTTGAATATATACTCCGGGCAAAAAACCGGTCGCTGCAACTCATTCCTGAAATAGTTTTCCATTTCCACCAGGCGTTCCAGGTATCCATCGTATTGCTTGTCGACCTGTTTCAGTTTTTCATCCAGCATCTGCTCATCGGTCATGAAATCCTGTTTCAGCCGGTTTTTCCGAGCAGTCTTTGCATCCGGACCGAGGCTGCTTTTATCGATCTCATCCATTTCTGCTTTCAATTCAGCTTCTAATACTTCTTTTGGCCTGATCCTGGTCGATTTTTTAATGCCTGCTTTCTGTTCATCCCTTTTTACCTGGATCAGTTTCCGAAGTAACTTGTAAAACTCGCCTTTTGATACTGGTGTGAATGGCCTTTCAGTGGAATCCCTGGTTACAAGTACCGCATAGCGTTCCTTCCATGTTTTCGGATTCTCCCCATTACTGTACATCTGGTAAGCAGGAAAGTCCTGTACACGGCCTGCGGAAGGGGGAATACTATACAACAGCATGCCTGCAGGTTCCAGTTCATATTGCTTTTTAATGAATTCTTCCTGGTTCAATACATTGACGCCAACCTGGAAATTTGTGTTTGCCTCAGTGGCCCTTTTCAATTTATGTTGGTCGGAGCAGTAATAGTCAAAATAATGTGAATACAACCCATAGGCGAGATACGCTGTATCCACCACTGAGCTGCCCCATATATTACGTATCATCACACCGTCAATGCCTTTCATTTCGGGGATCGCTTTCTTTACAATAACAGCCTGTGAATCCATGATGGCCATCATTTTGGCTTTGCTTGCTTTTACTGCTGCAATCACTGACTTGCTTTCTTCCTGCACATTATTCAAATAGTCGGAAGTAGGTTGCCATTTGCCTTTTGTCTGCGCAGCTTTTTCTTCCGTGCAATCCTGGCCTTGCATGCCCAAATAGAATAGCACTGAAATAATCAGCAGGATATATTTTGTATTGCATTTCATTGTTGAATGATTTATTTCGATTGAACAGGGCTCCAGCTGAAGATGTCAATTTTCTGGTTCAGATTATTCCATTCCACATTCACCCCGCTGGTCATGCCTATTACGCCATTCAGTTTCTCTTCAGCTACTACACCACCCACATTGATCTCACCTCCGCCTTCAACTTTAAAGCCGATATCAACCGGAGACAGATCATTGTCGAATTTGATGAACATTTGCCCCTTTAATCCGGTTTCAAGTGCTAATCCATCCTCCCAGTCTATTCCTGGGCCAATCAGTAATGAAAATTCCCCGGTCATATAGTTTTTTTCAGCATTGAAAATGACTCCTTTACCCAATTCAAATTCCCATCCCTCGCAGTTTACCTTTAGTTTGGTGATGCCCAAGGGTGCTTTCAAATTCAATGGACATTTCATCTCCAGGCTATCCATGTGAAGAGAATCTTGCTTCCCGGGTTTTTCCACATCCATGCATTTACGTGCAAGAAATTCACCATTGTTCAGTGGCTGTATTTCTTTATACCGGTAGAGGCTTTCAAAGAAACCGGAAACCAGTCTGTTCCAGGTTAGATTGTATTGCGTTTCGTTCAGCAGAAAATATTCCCAGTAAAGCGACTGATTCGTAAAATCATAAAGTTTGAACACCGAGCCGCGTACACAGTTTTCATAATTTTCAGCTGATGCTTTCAGGTATGCATCGAGGATAGGCCTCTCCAGTTCGCATTCTCCAAATGTTGATTCGCCTTTCCCTATCACTTTTTCAAGCGCCACACTCATTTCCTTTTGTAACTGTTTATCCCGCTGTACATAGAACTCCAGGTACTTCATCCCATTCGGTCCAACCAGGTCTGCTCTTTCTTCCCACACCAGTTCCATCATCATTTCGGCCTTTCTGCCCAGTGGTGTTTTGTATACATACCCCCTCCCTCTTTGCATGACCTCCATCGCTTTCTGTGTTTCTTTACCCGCACCATTATATTTCTCTTTCATCATTTTTTCGTCTGCACGGATCAGGGCGTTTTTCTTTCTCACCCAGCCCTGGGTCAATGCATCCAATTGTGACCATTGGTCCAATGTGGGCAATACTTCCGACATCTGGATAGCAGCAGTGATTGGTTTAAATTTCTGCGGGTTAAAATATTCAGGAACATCCTGGCGGACATCACTGAATTTTATGTTGATTTTATGCTTCCGCCGCAGGGCATCGGCTGTAGGACTGTAACCGTTTTTGAGGGAACGAATAATATGTGGTGTGGCTTCACTGACTTTTCCTGATTCAGACAGGATCAGTCCAATTCCGCAATTGGCATCCGGATGATCCGGATCAATGCGTATTGTTCTCCTGAAAAAAGATAACGCTTTTGCTGTATCACCAAGCGTTAGATAAGACTGACCGAGATTATTCAATACCCGGGCATCTTCTTTTTCCTTTACCATGTATTGAAGAATGGGAATGGCATTATGCGAATAGCCGGTCTGGTGGAGGATAACCGCCAGGTTATTCCTGGCAAGGGGCTGGTCTGGATTTGCTGCTGTTACGCTTAGCATGGCATATACGGCAGACACCGGGTCTTTCTGTACCAGGAATACCGGTCCGATATTCATTAGCGCATTGATATTGCCCTTATAATTTGCAATGAGTTGATTGACCTGTGAAATTGTTGTTGCAGGAATTGTTTTATGGCAATCTGAAAGCAGTAACTGAAGATATTCCAGGTATTGCCCGTGAGAATTCAATGCAGGAATCTTTGAAATAAGCCCGGTTTGTTTTTTAGGCAGACTGATTAGCGTCCTGTCTCCAGATCCTGCAGGAACTCCTTTCTCCTGCATGTCCTTTGCCATTTTCATCCCTTCACGCATTTGCTGTTTGTCTTTTTCAGACAGGCCCATCTTATTCATTTCATCTTCGATCATCTTGTTAACATCCTGTCCGGATACAGGCTTAGGTGCAGGCGCTGCGGGTTTTGACTGTGCTCCTGCAAAGCAGAAAGCCATCAGGCATATGATAAAGAACAGCCATTTCATGCTGGATCGTTTTCCCAAAAATCAGTTCTTTGATCTATGCAGTCAATCCCTGCTTTACGTTGTTTTACCTACACAGGTTCACCTAAAAAAGGGAGTCAGTATTACTGAACGATTTGCTTAATTTGTCTAATGATCAGGGTATTTATCACGGACGACCACTATATGGTGGTGGAGGGTATCAGGTCCTTGCTGGAAGGAGAAACTGATATAGAACTCATGGGTTCTGCTTCCAATGCTGCGAGTTGCATGGCATTTCTGCAAAAACAGGAACCTGACGTACTATTGCTGGACATCAGCCTTCCTGATGGTAACGGGATCGACCTCTGCCGGGAGATCCGGAAACAGTTTCCCAAGGTATATATATTGGGTCTCAGCACATTCAACCAGGCCAGCTTTATCCGTGAAATGATGAATAACGGAGCCTCGGGGTATATCCTCAAAAACGCTACCAGCAAAGAACTTACAGAAGCCATCAGGCTGGCTTCCATTGGCAAAACCTATATGGCTTTTGAAGTGGCCAAAACCCTGCATGCGGCAGAAAAATCAGCTACTGAACCTTTGCTCTTAAGCCGGAGGGAAAAAGAAGTCCTGGCGCTGCTGGCACACGGACTTACAAACTTTGAGATCGCCGGAAAGCTTTTCATCAGTACCAACACCGTGGATACTTACCGAAAGAGCCTGCTGTCGAAACTAAATGCCAGGAATACCGCTGACCTGATCAGGATCGCTTTTTTGCAAGGGCTTATTGAGAAATAAGTGTTCCGCAATAAGGGTATACCGGGAAATTACAATTATGAATATCAATGACATCGGAGTTTATTTCATTTGCACATTTGCACATTTGCACATTTGCAAATTACCCTAGTATCCCCGCACATTCTTTCCTTCCATGTAATTGATAAAGGCCTGGTTAACCACGCGGTTTCCTCCCGGGGTGGGATAATTTCCGGTAAAGTACCAGTCGCCCGTATTCGTAGGACAGGATTCATGAAGATCTTCAATGGTCTGGAAAATGAGGTCTACCGGTGTTGTCACTTCAGGAGGAGTAATAAGTTCACCGATCTTCTTTGATATTTGTTCCGGTGTAAATGGCTTATACACCTGCTTCACCATATTCTCCTTATGCAACTGGTTATTCCTTTGTAATTCTTTGCAACAGTCATATATCTGTGTGAGCAAAGCTTCCTGGTTATTGTCTTTCAACAATTCAATGGCTGCACGGAATGCTATAAAATCACCCAGCTTGCTCATATCAATACCATAACAATCGGGGTAACGTATCTGTGGTGCAGAAGAAAGGATGAGCAATCGTTTTGGTTTAAGCCTCGACAACATTCTTACTATACTTTCCTTTAAAGTAGTTCCCCTTACAATGGAATCATCAATCACCACCAGGGTATCTTCATTAGGCCTCACCGTTCCATAGGTAACATCATATACGTGCTGCACCATTTCGGAACGATTGGCATCCTCTGTAATAAAGGTCCGCATCTTCACGTCTTTGATGGCCACCTTTTCCACGCGTATCCGGCGATTAATCATCTCCGATAGTTTCTCTTCATTAAAATCCTTTTCCCAGGACATGATGCGCTGGATCTTGATTTTATTGAGATAATCTTCCATGCCCTTCAAAAGCCCGTAGAACGCCGTTTCCGCAGTATTGGGTATAAAAGAAAATATGGTGTTCTTTAAATCATTATTGATCGCTTTCAATACCAGTGAACTGAGGTGATATCCCAGTGCATTTCTTTCCCGGTAAATTTTTTCATCACTGCCCCTGGAAAAATAAATGCGCTCAAAACTGCATGCCCTTCTTTCTTTTGGTTCCAGTATCTGCTCAATGGAATAGGTTCCATCCGCTTTTACGATGATGGCATTCCCCGGCATCAATTCAAGAACTTCGTTCTCTCCAACATTGAAAGATGTACGGATTGCCGCACGTTCTGATGCAGCAACAATCAGCTCATCGGTGATATAATAGTAAGATGGCCTGATGCCATGAGCATCCCTGATGATGAAAGAATCACCATTGCCCAGCAATCCGCCAACATGATAACCTCCATCAAACAGGCTGAACGCTTTCCTTAGTACGTTACTTACACAAAGGTTTCCCGGGTTGGCTTCATCTTCTTTTACCTGGAAATAATGAACAACTTCCATCATTGCAGCAAGATCGCTTTGCTTCTGAAATACTCCGGGATCAATATTGACAAGCGAAAAAAGTTCTTCTGTATTCACCAGGTTGAAGTTACCTGCAAGGGCAAGGTTTCGCGCCGGTATGATATTACGCTTGATAAAAGGGTGGCAGAATTCCACATTGTTCTTACCCTGTGTGCCATAACGCAGGTGTCCGAGTAAAATTTCTCCCATAAATGGAAGATGACCCTTCATAAGGCCAGGATGTTTCCTGATTTCCGGCTGGTACTTTTCCAGTTCCATGATCTCCTTTCCAATGGTCTGGAACAGATCCGCAATGGCCTGCCCGGCAATACTGCGCTGCCTGAATAAAAATGGATATCCGGGTTCAGTATCCAGTTTTACTGCGGCAATGCCGGCTCCATCCTGACCCCTGTTATGCTGCTTCTCCATAAGGAGATACAGTTTATTCAGGCCGAAAAGCGCCGTACCATATTTTTGCTGGTAATAAGAAAAAGGCTTACGAAGACGAATGAATGCAAGGCCGCACTCATGTTTTATAGCATCACTCATGAATGTGATATGAAGCGCAAAGTTAGAATTTTAAATGGGAAGAATAATATTAATCCCATGTCGAAATCAGGGTTTTGGGTGGCGATTTCGGAAAGGATACCAGGTATACCGGTTCACCAATTCTAATGATTTACTGGCTAACGGTTTTTTGCGCTACAACAGGGAAGGTTTCTTTTATGGAACTGCAATTGCCATATTCAGGATCAATCATCACATAATAAGTAGGGAGCTTGGACTTAAACCATTTTTCAACCGCAGCCATTTTCTTTTCTTCAAGCGCCCGTTGAGCGATCTTATTATAGTCGTCACGGATATTTTCCCGGTGCGGTTCTGTTTTACTCTGAATAACAATGATCCTGACGGCTTTGATCCCCCTTTCATTTGTAAATTCAAGCGGCTTCGAGAATTCCCCCACCTTCAATGATCCAAGGTCTTTCACCATATCTTTATCCAGCTCGTCGATGGTTACTGAAGTTGATCCTGTCTGTCCCATAACCAGGCCGGCTGTCATTTTTGCATTTTCGTCCTCGCTGTATTTGTCTACCGCCTCACCGAATTTAATAGTGCCTGCAATAAGTTTGGCACGGATGCTGTCAAGCTTGTTCTTGGTTTCCTCAATTTCTGTCTCTGTGATCTGCGGAACCCTGAGTAAATGTTTGACCACTATATCATCACCATTCTTGCTGACCAGTTGAATGATATGATAACCAAATTTGCTTTTTACCACCTGCGAAACCTGGCCTTCCTTTAAACGAAAGGCGGCATTCTTAAAATCCGGATCCCATTGCTTATCAGCCTTATTCATTTCGTAACGGCCGCCATTCTGGGCTTTACCCGGATCTTCCGAATATAACCTCACGAGGTTGTCAAAAGATTTGCCGGCTTCGATTTGCTTGCGGTAATCATTGAGTTCGTCTATAGCATACTTTTCCAGTTCACGTCCCGCTTTGGGGTAAAGCACTACCTGGCCGATAACCAGCTCTGTTTCATAAAAACGAAGGCTGTCTTTGGGTATTTTCAGGAAGTGCATTTTTACTTCCAGGGGAGTGATCCTGATATTGTCTACAATTTTGGCACGCATGGCATCAGCGAGTCTCTTTTCACGCACCGATTGCCTTGAATCTTCCTTGATCTGGTAAATGGTGCGGCCGGCGATCTGTTCCACCGCTTCCTTTCCACCATATTCCATGATGAAGTAACGAATACGTTGGTCGAGTTCTGCTTCGATCTCCTCATCAGCAACGGGAAGGGAATCTTTTTCAGCCTGCAATACCAGTGCCTTATCCATCATCATTCTTTCCAGCAGGATGCATTCTGCATCAGGTGGAACATCACCGCCTTTACGCTTGATATCGTCGATGTAATTGGCGATGTCAGACTTCAGCACGATCTTATCGCCCAAAATACCTACGATCTTATCAGCAAGCACCCTGGCCGACTGCGCCTGGCCTGCGGTAGCCAGGAAAATGGATAATATGATGAAGAAAAACTTACGCATGCCCAAAAGTGAGAAAAATAATGTTAACAATGTGCAAATACGAAAATGTGCAAATGTGCAAATGATATGATCAAATGGGTTAATGCTTAATTCCTACACGCCATTTATTAATCTTCTATCCGCAATCCGCAATCCGCAATCCGTCATCCGTCAACCTAATTTTTGCCTTCGGCAAAAATTAGAGCGTCCTCTTCACTTCTTCTTCCTCAAACGCCTCAATAATATCGCCAACCTTGATATCAGAATAATTTTTAACTGTCAGTCCGCACTCCATATTCGACGGAACTTCTTTCACATCATCCTTGAATCGTTTCAGGCTGCCAAGTTCTGCCGCCTGGCCTTCGCCTTTGGGATATTCCACGATACCATCCCTGATGACGCGGATCTTGCTGTTCCTGAGGATCTTTCCATCAAGTACATAACAACCGGCAACAGTGGCTTTGTCGAATTTGTACACTTCGCGGACTTCCACATTCGCCACGATCTTCTCCTGGATTTTTGGTTCCAACATACCTTCCATCGCACTCTTGATCTCCTCGATGGCGTTGTAAATGATGGAGTACAATTTAATCTCCACACCTTCCGTTTCCGCAAGCCTGTTGGCCTGCATAGATGGCCTTACGTTAAAACCAAGTATGATGGCATCAGATGCAGTAGCCAGCAATACATCGCTTTCCGTGATCTGGCCCACACCTTTAAGTACTACCGCAACCGCAATCTCAGGAGTGGAAAGTTTTTGCAATGAATCACTCAATGCTTCCACGGATCCGTCCACGTCACCCTTGATAATGATGTTCAGCTGCTTGAAGTTGCCCAGTGCCAAACGGCGACCGATCTCGTCAAGCGTAATATGTTTCTTCGTCCGGATCCCCTGCTCACGAAGGATCTGTGCACGTCGGCTGGCTACTTCTTTGGCTTCCGCTTCATCTTCATATACCTTGAATTTTTCACCGGCCTGTGGAGCGCCATTGAGTCCAAGGATCAGTATCGGGCTGCTCGGAGGAGCATTTTCTTCTTTCTTGTTTCGTTCATTGAACATGGCTTTAACACGTCCAAAATGCTGACCGCTCACTACAATATCTCCCATCTTCAGCGTACCATTCTGAACCAGCACTGTGGCCACATATCCACGTCCTTTATCAAGTGTTGCTTCCACCACCGAACCATTGGCTTCCCTGTCGGGATTCGCTTTCAGGTCAAGTATTTCCGCTTCGAGCAATATTTTTTCAAGCAGCAGGTCTACATTCAGCCCTTGCTTGGCACTCAGTTCCTGGCTCTGGTATTTACCGCCCCATTCTTCAACAAGAAGATTCATACCGGCAAGCTGCTCATATATCTTTTGCGGATTGGCTCCGTCTTTATCTATTTTATTGATGGCGAAGATCATCGGAACACCGGCAGCCTGTGCGTGGCTGATGGCTTCCTTGGTCTGCGGCATCACGGCATCATCAGCAGCAATTACGATAACTGCGATATCC
The DNA here is from genome assembly GCA_963823365.1 of uncultured Sphingobacteriales bacterium. GTDB lineage: Bacteria > Bacteroidota > Bacteroidia > Chitinophagales > Chitinophagaceae > Pollutibacter. Next base: position 79,971 of record CAWGLH010000019.1, on the reverse strand, counting down.
GTCACCTTGGCACCACGGGCACGCATAGCCGTAAACGCTTCGTGACCCGGTGTATCCAGGAAGGTAATTGATTTGCCATTCGGAAGTTCCACTTTATATGCACCGATATGCTGTGTAATACCGCCCGCTTCACCTGCCACCACAGTGGTATTGCGGATATAGTCGAGCAATGATGTTTTACCATGGTCAACGTGACCCATGATAGTAACGATCGGGGAGCGCGGAACGCGTTCGCCCTCATCATCATCTTCCACCACGTCTTCCATCTCCATCTGCTTTTCCATGTCGATGAATTCCACTTCAAAGCCAAATTCACTGGCAACGAGTTCAATCACTTCTGCATCGAGGCGCTGGTTGATAGACACCATGATACCAAGGCTCATACACTTGCCGATCACTTCCGCGAAACTGGCATCCATCAGTGAAGCAAGTTCACTGACGCTGATGAATTCCGTAACCTGCAGTTTATTATCTTCTGTGGTTTCACCCATGGCATCGGCCATCTCTTCACGTTTGGCCCTGCGGTATTTTGCCTTGAGGCTCTTGCCCCTGCCGGCTGATCCCGCCAGTTTAGCCTGGGTTTGCCTGATCTTTTCCTGGATTTCTTTTTCGTCGATCTCTTTGACCTCACGTTTCTTTTCTGCCTTGAATCTTGATGGCTGGGACGACCTCTGCTGAGGTGCCTGGCTTCCCTGCTGTGCAGGCCTGGCCTGGCCCTGTCCGGCTTTATTCAGGGTTGGCTTGAACTGTCCCGGAGCCTGTGCTCCTTTTTTCTCTATAGGAATCCTTTTCCTTTTTCTTTTTTCTTCCAGTGCACGGTTCTTCTGGTCATGCTCCACAGGTAATTCAATACGACCTATGATTTTCGGACCTTCAAGTTCGGGAGCTTCAATCTTCATCGTATCGATAAAGACTTCTTTTATTTCGTCAACAGGTTCCTTCACCGGTTCTGGTACTTCCAGCGGAGGTTCCGGTTCTTTTACCTTTTCTTTTTTCTTTTTCGCAACAGGAGCAGTTTCTTCTGCAGGAGCCGGTTCAGCTTTGCGGGTTTTCTTTGGCCTTGTTGATGAATCTATGGCATCCAGGTCAATCTTGTCGATCACTTTCGGGCTAACCAGTTCAGGTGCTTCAATCTTGTGCTTCTCAGGACCAGGTGGCTCAACAGGAACCGGTTCCGGAACCACCACAGGCGGAGGAGCGGCTTCAACAACCACTTCAACTTCCGGTACTGTAACGGGTACGGGTACCTCTTTTTCTACAACTTTCTTTTTCGTTTCCTTCTTGAAAAGAATCTCTTCTTCATCCTTCTTCTTCTTGGCTTCCGCAACGCTTCCTTTGGGGATTTCGATCTGGTCGCTTTTAATCTTCGCAGCTTTATCTGACGAGAATTCCAGTTGAAGGGAACGATACATGTCTTCCGATAGCTTGGAAGTAGGCTTCAGGTCATCCTTACTAAAACCTTTACTTACAAGAAAATCTACAAGGGTATCCTTACCGATGTTGAATTCCTTGGCGGCGGCCATTAATCGCGGTGTATTTGTTTCTGACATTTATCCTCCTAAAACTTTTTATTATCCTGCAACCCGTAGGCCCGGTATTTATCCTTTTTCAAATTCAGCCTGCAGAACCTTCCTCACATCATCAATGGTTTCTTTCTCCAGGTCGGTACGTCTTTCCAGTTCATCCACTGAAAGATCCAGTACGCTTCTGGCCGTATCACATCCGATACGTTTCAGTTCATCAATCACCCATGGTTCAATCTCATCAGTAAATTCATCGAGATCAATATCATATTCATCAAGTTCACCTTCCGTATCACGATACACATCAATATTATAACCTGTCAAATCTTCTGCCAGCTTGATATTGACGCCGCGCTTTCCGATCGCCAGGGAAACCTGCTCAGGGGCCACGAAAACTTCAGCGCTCTTATTTTCCGCATCGATATTCATCCTGCTGATCTTGGCAGGTGTTAATCCGCGCTGGATGAGCAATTGAATATTATTGGTCCAGTTGATGACGTCGATGTTTTCATTTTTCAGCTCGCGAACAATACCATGTATCCTGCTTCCTTTCATTCCCACACAGGCACCCACCGGATCAATCCTGTCGTCATAACTCTCCACCGCAACCTTGGCCCTTTCACCCGGCTCCCGGACAATCTTGCGGATCACAATCAGTCCGTCGAAAATCTCCGGCACTTCAATCTCCAGCAATTTAGCCAGGAAGGATGGATGTGTACGGGAAAGTATGATTACCGGGCTGTTATTTTTCATTTCCACTTTCTTCACCACGGCGCGGATATTTTCCCCTTTCTTGAAATAGTCCGATGGTATCTGTTCAGATTTGGGAAGGATCAGTTCATTGCCATCTTCATCCAGCAATAACACTTCCTTTTTCCATACCTGGTAAACTTCCGCACTGATGATTTCACCTGCACGGTCGCCATATTTTTTAACGAGATGGCTTTTCTTCAGGTCGCTGATCCTGCTGGCCAGTGTCTGCTTTGCAGCAAGGATGGCGCGCCTTCCGAAATCCATGATATCAACCTCTTCATACAATTCCTCTCCCACCTCAAAATCGGGTTCAATTTTGGTGGCTTCACTGTAGGCAATCTCCGCCAGCGGATTCTGTACTTCACCATCTTCCACAATGGTCCTTCGCCTCACGATCTCGAGGTCACCTTTTTCGGTGTTCACGATCACGTCGAAGTTCTCGTCGGAACCATACTTTTTCCGGAGCAATGTTTTGAAAACATCCTCCAAAACTTTCATTAATGTGGGGCGGTCAATGTTTTCCGCGTCTTTGAATTCCTGAAAGGATTCTATTAAATTAATACTCGCCATAACATATGCGTTTTACCCTCCGTGAAGGGATTTTTAAAAAACTACCTGAACCTTGGTTGTTTTAATGTTATCGAATGGGATGGTATGTTCAACCGTTTCTTTCTTTTTATTTTTTCCCCTCGTTTCTTCCACAAGGATTTCTTTTTCTGTTACGTTCTTTAGAATTCCCCCGGTTATTGCTCCGTCTTTCAGGGTTACTTCAACACTCCGGTTGATATTCTTAATATACTGCCGGTGAAGTTTCAATGGTTCATCCAGGCCGGGAGAAGACACTTCAAGGGAAAAATCCCCGTTGGGATACATTTCATTTTCTTCCAGCAGCTTGTACAGTTTCCGGTTAACAAAGACGCATTTTTCAATGCTTACCCCTGCTTCGCCATCCAGGAATACCTTGATATTATTGGTTGGCTTTATCCTGACTTCTACCAGGAATAATCCCTCCTCCTGTCCAATTACCTCATTTACGAGGCCTTCAAGTCTTGCAATTTGCTGATCCGTGTTCATGTCCGTTAAAAACAGAAGGGAACGAAACCCGTTCCCTTCCTTCGTTCTATTTCCTGCGGCAAATGTAGGAGGAAAAAGGGTTGAAAACAAAATATTTTTCTGGCTAATGCCCGGAACAGCAGAATGATGTACATCATTGCTAAAATGGGTATAAGCGGCTATCTTTAGTACATTATAAAATCTATATGAGTACCGAAAAGGATTTCACTGGTTTTTACCAGGAAAACAAGGCCTTATTAAAGGAGTACCTGGAAATTCGTTTTAACCTGCTGAAACTGCAGGGCATTAAATCCATCTCCCGGATACTAAGCCTGCTGATCGTTATATTCCTGGTAGGCATCCTGGTGCTATTCGTAATATTATTCCTCGGGCTCAGTTTCGCCTGGTGGTTATCTGTAAAAACAGGAAGCAATGTTACCGGGTTTGCCGGTGCAGCAGCGTTGTTCACCCTGTTGCTCATTACCGCCATTGCCTTTCGCAAACCATTGTTCCAGAGCCCTTTGATACGGATGTTCATCAAAGAAACCGCCAAGGATTTAGAAGAAAACCCATAATATGACTAACAGGAAAAATCAGCAACCTGGATACGCTCGAAAAAGAGATCTACCGGTTAAAACTCCGCCAGAAGGAGATCGAACATAACCTGGATAAAAATGTCATGGGACTGAAAAAAAATGCCGGCTCATTGGTCCTGAATTCCATCCTGGGGGTTGGACTGGCCAGCACCATAGCTTCTCCCGCGGGATTCTGGAACGCATTGGTGATGCGGGTATTGCAAAGCCCAAAACTACAGGACGGGCTGGGCAAACTGGTCGATAATGTTACTGAAAAGATTGGGGATGGAATCGATAAGGTGGCTTCCAAAATCCATCCCTGAACATCGGGTGCGAGAGTTCATATGTTGATATCCCGTGTTATTTACGGACTTCCTCAAAATCAATGTACTCGCCAATCTTGGCGTTTCCCTTTGAAGCATTGTGCTTACCTGCATCCTGCTGCGGCTGTTGCCCGGATTGCTGGAACTGATCTTCCATCTGCTGCCTTGCCTGGTTAAACTGTTCCCGCATTTTTTTCGATGTCCTGAAAATGGGAATGATAAAATCAAAAATGAATTTATACAGGAGAAAAGCAACAAGTGCATAAAATATATACCTGGCCATTCCTCAAAATTACTGGAAATACAGACAGGCGGGCCCCGGAATTTGTGAAAAATCTGTGGCGTTTTTTAACAATCTGCCTTTAGTTTTCCCTACGACGACGCCTGAGTTAATAGCTATTAATCCGGGTTGCTGGTAAAACCAAGTTTCTTAAGTCCGCCCTGTATTTCCGGGCAACTCATGAAAAGTTTCCAGCACAGGCCGGAACGATAATTTTCCATCATCACTATTATCGGTCCCTGGTCAATGGCCAGGTAGGAATCGGCATACCAGTTTTTTGATTCATTGAATGCATCCTTAAAACCATAAGGCCCCCAGATCTTGCTACCCAGGTCATAATAAAAATGCTTTAATGCCTGCATGGAATATTCCGGGGTATAAGGGAAGGCGGAAAGTGCCGCCGTAGGGGATATCACACCCAGGTCATTATCCGGTGAATGGGCATTGTACCCTTCATGATTATCGCTCGCGGTGAGTCCCCAGCAATCCGGCCCATATCCTTTAAATCCTTTCGGGTTCCGGATACAATGTTCCCGGTTGATCAGGGTATGATTCTTATTCAGCTCCCAGTAATCGGCGTACTGATCTTTCAATCCGCGTGGATCGAGTCCCATGAAACTGTATTGGGAAAAGAAGAGCGGGCCTCCGTAATCGAAGCCCAGCGGGAGTTTGATGCCATAATATTCCCTGTTATTCCTGAAATGATTGCTTTCTGCCCAGCATTTATGGTAAACAGATGCAGGGATCGGATAACGGGGAGAAGAGGCTGCCATTACATAGGTAATAAGGCATTCATTCCAGCCCCTGATCTCAAAATTCATGGCCCAGCCATTATTTGGGCTCCAGTGCCAGTATAAGAGATCCATCCCGCCCCTTGTATGCCAGTCCCATTCCGCTTCCTGCCAGAGCCAGTTGATCCTGTTGCGCAGATCCCTTTCTTTTGGATTGTCCTGGTTAAAATACTGTCGGGCCGTGAGCAATCCCATGAATAAATAGGAGGATTCAACGAGGTCTCCCCCATCATCCTTCCTGCTGAAAGGGATGGTCTTGCCCGTAGCTCCATTCAGCCAGTGCGGATAGATGCCGTGATAGGCATCGGCCTTGGCCAGGAAATTCACCATTTTGAGCATTCTGTCAGTTGCTTCAGTCCGGCTCACCCATTTTCTTTCTGTGGCTACAACAATGGCCATTACACCGAACCCGGTTCCGCCGGTAGTAGTTACTTCATCACCATAACCAAAAGTTTTATTGCTTCTTTCCCTGGCCAGTCCGCTGACCGGGTGGGCAAAATCCCAGAAATAGGAAAAGGTTTGTTTCTGCACCAGGTCGAGTAACTGGTTATCGCTGAGTTTTTCTGTTTTCTGGCTGAAAACGGAAAGGGCGATGAACAGGGGAATGAAGGACAGCAATCTCATTTTCATATTTAAATGTAAAACATCCTGCTGTGCAACATTTATTTTGGGATCTTTTTGCGCGTTTTTTCTCTATTTTTGCTCCCCGCTCCGGTAAAAAACCAGGGCAGGGACCCTTAGCTCAGCTGGTTAGAGCATCTGACTCATAATCAGAGGGTCGATGGTTCAAGTCCATCAGGGTCCACAAAAAAAGCCTCGCGATGCGGGGCTTTTTTAGGTTTATCAAATCATCAGTCTTTCATTTATCTTACTGGCGGTTAATCAATGGTAGAATATTTTACAGTTCTACAACCCGTTTTGGCAGACCAAAAAATTTGACGTTTATCAAAATCCTGCATACGATCAAAACTGCGGTTATTGGATTCTTTTTCATCAGAAGTCGGATAGCCCGATGGACCTCTTTCCCAGCCTTCAGCTATCCAAAAATCTCTGATCGCTCCATGTATCCAATACGACTTTCTATTTTTGGGATTCCAGTAAATAGAACTCTCCCATCCATTCTTATGTTTGAAATGATTGTATTGCCCTGCACCATCCGGACATGTTTTTAAGTCGGTAATAGGTTTCCCAAGGGCAGCATATCCACCCAGGGATCTCCATTTAGAATAAATAGCACCATGTGTTTCAAAAGCCTGGTTGTTGTTGATAAAAATTGCTCCGTTATTATATAGTGCTCCCTGGATATTGGCCCCGTCAAAAACGTACTCCTTGAATTCAATCCAATTTAACTGACGAGCCCTCGTCTGTAAAATCTGCTTCCTGACATCGTTTCCTTTATCTGAAGAATTTGAATTCGTTGAACCACCTACAGAATTAGCCGCTTTCTTTACATCTGAGCCAAATTCATTTGAATTAGTTGAACCACCCACAGAATCAGCCGCTTTCTTTACATCTGAGCCAAATGATTTGAACCCTGAACCACCCACAGCATCAGCCGCTTTCTTTACATCTGAGCCAAATCTTTTGAATTTGAATACGTTGCAAGATCCGGTGCAGGAGTAGCAGACGGATTCTTTATATCTGAAGTGATTCTATTGTCTGCATACTTTGCATAGCCAATAGCATCGTGATCTATCGATCCCATTCCAATCAAATCTAACTTCCCCCAACCCTGGTTGCCCACAGCATTTCCACCTGGATTTCTCCAAACTGAACTGCCATTATTAAATCCCTGATGGTAAAAATATTGAAGCGTTCCATCTGCATTTACGCAATAGATATTACCGTTACCAGTTGAAAGCATTTGCAATTTAGTATTCCACCCCTTTCCTATTTTGTTGCTTAAGCCACCATACCATTTGTTTGATCCGGTTGATATACCTGCATGCTTGTACCAATAAAGGTCACCCTTCTTATCAACCAGGTAAAAAACACCTTTCCCCCCTGAAAAAACGGCATAGAAATCATTCCAGCCACTACCTACTTTTCTTCCACTTGCTGCATCCCATAAGTTTTTACCATCCTGGTATCCTAAATGTTTATACCACAATAAATCACCGTTGTCTTTAATAACATAGATTACCCCGGCCCCGGCAGCAAAAACACCCCTGAAACCGCTAACCCAATCATTCCCTATTATGGAACCGGAAGCCTGAGACCAACGGTAAGTTCCATCATGAAAACCAACGTGATTATACCACAACAGTTCACCATTTTTCCGAATAGCATAAATATGACCATCGCCATCATCTACAATTTGGCTAAAATCCCATCCGTCCCCTACTTTAGTGCCTACACTTCTAGCCCATTCTGGTGTTCCATTGGCATGACCAATGTATTTGTACCATAGTAACTGATTCTTATCGTTCAGTGTATACAGGATCTGGTCAGTCATGTATCCGCTGCCACCATATAAGAACCGAATGCCATATTTGTCGAGCTCACTCAACGTTCCATGGTTATTCCATTTAGGGTTACAATAATTCATAACAGATTCTGCATCATATCCTGTAACCCACCAATCTCCATTTTCTCCCTGGGCATCTTTGTGGCAATCCAAAGCGCGATCCGTTCTGTTATGTTCATGGGCAAAACCCAGCGCATGACCAAATTCATGAACGGCCACTGGACGTATACAATCTTCGCCGATAAAAGGTCCGCATTTAGACCAATTAAAATTGAGCACCATTCCGTTCTGCATGCCATCTAAATATGCACCCAATACCTCAACACGGGGCGTATCACTTGTACGTGTTGAAATAAAAATCCTAATTCCCCTGCTGCTTTCATTACAGGTACCCCAGCCCGTGAATCTGAATTCAGATTCACGTTCCCAGGTATTTCTTACCGCATCTCTCACCCAGGCTCTTTGCGTTGCATCTGCAGCACTGGGATTTTCCCAGCAAACTTCACAAGTATTATTTGGCCAAAGACCTTTTTCCAATATGCTTACGCCTTGAGTGACCTGACCAATGTTTTGAGCGAACAGGCAAGATGCTGTAAACTGAAAAACGAAAAAGAGCAAATTTTTCATGTTCTTTGTTTTGATTATTTATAAAGCGTGGCAAATAATTGCTATTTCAAATGTCTGACTGCTCGATGCTCATTTACAATACCCACTGTTGGGTATTTTTATCTTATTCCGATTTCCAAACTTGGTACATTTGAAAAAATCATATACTCAGCTTTCGGAGTTCTCGGGGAGTTTTTGCACCCACCTTGCCCTGCCTACTTCATGGAAGAAAATTTTAATTTCATCATTTTCATAGGCAAATTCAACGATGTAAACTGTAGTGTTGTTTTTCTATATTATTATTTGCTGCTGCTGGATATTCATATACTTGTTTTTCAAACTTTGACCCGGAAGCATCATATAAATACTAAATATTGCCTTTTTGTCCGATATAGGTCTGGTCGTTACTCACATTAATGGTTGAAGGCAGATTCAGATGATTATATATTATTGTTAACCTGGCACGATTACATGAACTTGATATTAGGAATGAAGGATAAAACCCCGTTAAGGATTAGCAAAACCGTTGCGCTGGAATTGTACCTTATAACTGTTTCCAATAACTTGAGCTCACAGATTATTCATTTTCACATTGTATAAAGATGCATATTGATGTCTCGCTTTTTCTAATTTTGTTCCAGCAGCAGAATATATATACCTTAGGTATCGCATCGGTATAAAGTCAAAACAAATTCATTCCAAAATGAACAGTTTCGGAAGCACTATAAAAGAATACAGGGAAAGGTGGACATTGCCGTTACAAAAAGTGGCTAATTATATTGACTTAGACCCGGACGCATTTAATAAGATTGAACAGGGAAAACAAATGGCAACCCGGCAACAAGTGATTGAATTAGCGGAATACTTTGGTGCAGATGAAAATGAATTCCTTATTTTATGGCTATGCGACTTACTCTCTTCACAGGCGGCAGCTCTGGAAGGGGACGTGTAGGTTTGTTTTCTGAAAGTTTATTTGAACTGAAGTCCGGCAATGCGATGGATTTTTTATATCCCAAAATATGAAATAAATAGTACTGTTTAATATCCAAAATTTAATGGAAGTGTTCATGCAGATTGATAGGACTGACCTAATAAACAACTTTGTATGTCGAAACAAATAAATGACGCCTGGTTAAAAAATATTTTTCTACTCCTTTTGTTTTTTTGCATGGCCGTTATGGCATTTAGTCAATCATCGCCTGAAGTTCTTTATCAGCAATACAGATTGGCTAAAACTGAGGCTGACAAAAATAATTTGATGAATGCCTATTTTGAATCGTTTAGAGATCATGAATTAAAAACCTCATTGCGTGACCTGATAAAAACGCATGACTATTTTAAAAAAGAAGGAGACGTAAGCGGAATAGGAACTGGGCGAATAGGCCTTTTTCTAGCCACTCTTTTTGGAAGAACCGGGGATTATAACAACGGTTTAGCTTATGCCCTTCCTGCGCTGCAAAATTTCGAAAAACTAAATGATACATCACAAATTATTAATGCTTTAATAGAAATTGGTGATGTTTTTACTGGTTCCGAGAATATTCCGCATGGTCTTTACTATTACAACCAGTGTAAATCGGTAATAGAAGCCTATCACAATAAAAGCAAATATCCGCTCATCCTGAATAATATTGCGAATTGTTACAACCAAATCAACGAATCAGATTCTGCACTCCCGGTAATAAATACGGCACTAACCCAGGTGCAAAAAAGCAAAGACAGCGGATACTCCGGCCTCATATACGCTACTATTGGGAAAACCTATCTTATAAGGGGAGATGAGACATTGGCAAGAGCTTATTTTACTAAAGGCCTTAATTACGCCAACAATATTTCTTATTCCATCATAGCAAATATTTACAGCGGCCTGGCAGAATCTTTTTTTAAAACAGGCGAATATAACGTCGCATTACAATACGCCTATAAATCTGCCTGGTTTGCCGAACCTAATTATAAGAAAGAACTAATGCATGCGTATGAATGGCTTTACAAAGTATTTGAAAAAGCAGAAGAGCAGGATACTGTATACCGGGATAGTGTATATAAATATTTTCGCCGGGCAGCAACCATTAAGGATTCGCTCTTTACTGTACAGAAAACCAGGAATCAACAGCAAATGTACTTGCAGGAACAATTACGAAAAGAAGAAATACAATCTGCTAAAATAAAAGAAGAGGCGGAACGAAAACAAACTATTACCTATATTCTCATTGGCATCGGCATCATTATTTTTATCGGTTTATTTTTATTATTAAGCCGGAGTTTTATAACCAACACAAAATTTATAAAAGGTTTAGGCATTATAGCTTTGTTAATTGTGTTTGAGTTTTTTAATTTACTACTGCACCCTTTTTTGGAAAGGGTAACAGGACATTCAACCTTGTTGATGTTGCTGGCATTAGCCTGTATAGGGGCCCTGCTGGCACCTCTTCACCATAAAACAGAAAAATGGGCTATTAATAAATTGATAGATAAAAATAAAAGCATAAGGCTCGCAAGGGCAAAAAAGACAATAGAATTACTTGAGAAGGGAAACAGGAATGATGGTAGTGGGGAGTAGTTATTTTTAATAATGACATAGTTTAAAATAAATGGTGAGCATGTATATTTTAAGAATCCATATTCTGCACTTTATGTTGCTTAATTAGCGCGTATCTTATTGTACATATCATGCATCACCTGCATATGCGGGGCAGTCAACACCGCCAGTCCCATAAAAACATAGCCCATCAGCGCATGGCTGCTAAGGAACATTATTCCGGCAACCCCTGTCAGCAGGATGCCACTTATCGCCAGCAAACTGTATAAAGCAATTTGTTTCACGATCGAATAAAAAAGTACCAAATTATCCCTGCGCAGGTATTGAAAAATATTACTCATGGACAAAACGGAGTGCCAGAAGATAAAATAAAAACTGAACCCAATGATCAGTGGTAAATATAATATGATGAACAGGATCATTCCAAACCTGAGAAGGTACCAAAAATCCCTTCGTTGAAAAGCGATCCTCTGATATTGAAGATAAATCACAGACGTCAGCATAAAAACTTGATGTCTAAACATTGTAGTATCAATAGTTACAAAGAATAAACATATAAGAGGCGCTAATGATAATTCGAAAAAGTACGCAACCCTTCCGGGTATAAATCAAATGAGCCTGCTTTCACTAAACTCTAAATAATATTTCATAGGTTTATCATATTATAAGTCCTTAATTTACTCAACTACATTTTCCTGCTATATGCGTAAAATAACCGTGTTCTTCTTATTCCTGATATCGACCTCGATTTTACAGGCACAAATCAAAAAGCCCATCACCCATGAAGCAATGATCATGATGAAACGCGTAGGCGCTCCCGAGGTGAGCCCCGACGGCAAATGGGTGGCTTTCAGTGTTACAGAACCTTCCTATAATGATAAAGAAGTGGTGAATGACATCTGGATCGTGGCATCTGACGGAACCACAAAGCCAAGGCGATTAACTTTTGGCAAAGGTGCCGAGAGCGGCTACAAATGGAGCCCTGATGGCAAACAGATCGCATTCTCTGCCAAACGCGAAGAAGATGAAGTTTCACAGGTCTATCTACTCAATATTACAGAAGGAGGGGAAGCACAACGCCTGACCAGTATATCCACCGGGGCATCTTCACCACAGTGGAGCCCAAATGGCAAAATGATCATGTTCACCAGTAAAGTTTTCCCGGGACAGTTCACCGATTCTGCCAATAAGAAAATGGCGGAGGAAAAAAAGAAAATAAAATATAATGCAAGGACGTATACTTCCTTCCCCATTCGCAACTGGGATGTCTGGCTGGATGAAAAACAAACGCATGTTTTTATACAATCTGCAGAACCTGGCGCAAGTCCTAAAGATATTTTCAGCCAGGTATCAATAACTGCAAAAGAAGGTTTTTCATTTACCGGCACTCCTGCATGGGCACCAAATGGAAACGAAGTGGTTTTTACCGCAGCAACAGATCTGAATCTCTCCGCCACACAAAACTCCGTATCCCATTTGTATAAAGTTCCGGTAAATGGAGGGGATGCCATTCCACTTTTGAATGATGATCTCGGATATTCAAACCCGGCTTTCTCACCAGATGGCAAATATTTTTTCTGCCTTGCTGAATCCGAGAACAACGGACAGATTTATAACCTTGCAAAGATGGTTCGCTTCGACTGGCCTTCCTTGGGAAACAGGACGATCATGGCATCCACACTTGACAGGCCCGTCAATAACTATATCGTAAAGCAGGGTAAGATCATCATGAGCGTGGAAGACCAGGGCAATGACAAGATCATGATGATCGATTACCTCAAGGGAACACGTTACAGAACAACCAGGCATACCGGGTTCATACACTGCGGTCTCTTCATCAGCCGACACCAAAACCATAGTAAGCAGTTATGATAATGCATCAAAGCCTGCAGAAATCATTCGCATTCTCCCTGCCAATCCCAATGGCAACTTTCTTACTCATTTCAATGACAGCGCTGTGGCAGCCCTGGACTTACAGAAACCTGAAACCTTCTGGACCACCACTAGTCGTGGTAAAAAGATCCGCAGCATGATAGTGAGGCCAGCCGGCTTTGACCCTTCCAAAAAATATCCGCTCTATGTGGTTATGCACGGCGGACCTGCAGGAGCCTGGAAAGATAACTGGGGATACCGCTGGAACTATCACCTGCTGGCCGCTCCGGGTTATGTCATAGTGCTCACTGACTATACCGGCTCCACCGGGTATGGCGAAAAATTTTCGCAGGATATATCTGGGCGACCCTTTAAAAGGACCTGCACAGGAGATCAATGAAGCCGCAGATGATGCCATCAAACGTTATGCATTTATAGATGCTTCAAGGCAGGCCGCTGGCGGCGGATCTTATGGTGGCCACCTGGCCAACTGGATGCAGGCAACCACCAACCGCTACAAATGCCTGGTCTCCCATGCAGGCATGGTGAACAGTGAATCGCAATACCTTACCTCTGATTATTTATGGGGCCGGGAAGTGATGAACGGAGGAGCGCCATGGGTAAATCAAAAACCATGGGATGATCAAAACCCGATAAGGTTTGCAGCCAATTTCAAAACACCGGTATTGATCATTGTGGGAGAAAAAGATTTTCGTGTGCCGCTGAATAATTCCATCGAAAACTTCGGCCTGCTGCAGAGGTTAAAAATACCAAGTAAGCTGATCGTTTTCCCAGATGAGAACCACTGGATACTCAAACCGGAGAACAGCCGCTACTGGTATAAAGAAGTGCATGAATGGCTGAATAAATATATTGGGGGAAATGCAGCAATGAGATAGTGCGATAGTTCAGTCGGCCCAACCCCAGGGCGCTTCCGGAATATCCACAGGTTTTGTCAGGTCAAACCTGACCGAAAACAATCTGTCGGAGCCTATACGACGGAGATTATAACTGAATGATTTTTCATCAATGGTGATCCACCAAACATTGGAACATGCATTTGATATTAATTCACAGGTATACTGATCCGCAGGAAAGACCTGCATATTCGGAAGCCCCGAATTGGCAGCGATGCCACCATAATGTGTGATGCTGTCGGCAGTTCCGTCTTTATGCCGGTGATCATGTTTTAAACCGATCCTTCCGGCTTCATATGATAAGACCCATGTCCTTGATTTATCCTCCCCGACAATAAATGGAATTCGGATTTGTCCATCCTTGCATAACCTGACATGCATGATTATTTTCTTCCCGGTGAAATCATTGTTTCCCTGAACCTGGGCTATTTCTCCTTCAAAGGCCTTCCCACAGTTTTGCCTGAGCGTGTTCCAGAACTTTTCAGCTCCCGTATTGTCCTGTGCAGTAAGAGAAAGTTCTGCCAGTATAAATAAGCCAGTAATTATTTTTTTCATCATATAATCCTGCAATAAAGAACTGTTCAATTAATTTTCATGTTCATGCGATTCTGGATGCAGGCCGATGAATCATCGGGTAAAATATATCCAAAATTTTAGAACAATTTTAACATATAAGCCTTCGCTAAATAAATAAAATATTCATTTCCAGCTATGTCTGATTAATATCTTCAAAAATCACCAATTTTTAAATATTTATAAAGTTGTTACATTAAATTTGTACAGAACCTCCGGATTAACTGTTATGAAAGAAACAAAGCATAAATTCAGTTTGCAGCAAAAGATTCATGCGTGTTTCATGATAATGGCATTATTGTTCCTGACAGTATCTGCACCATTGACCGCCGGGAGCCAGGTGGCTGATAATGATCTGACGGGTCAACAATCTGACATACCAGCTTCACCGGCAGAAGAAGAAAGTACTAATCCTTTCGGCAACAATACAGAAGAAAAAGTACCCGGCAGCAACAATCCGCTGGAAGAATTCCTTCACGATTATTCAGATCATTCTTTGATTTGCAGCGATAATATAAACAAGTTCGGATCTCGTGATGCGGACATCTTTATCGACTACCACCAGGAACTCCTTGTCCCCCCTCCCAACCTGGGTTAATTCACACTTTCGGCTAAGCGCCGATCTCTATCTATTATTTTTAAAGGACTATTACATGTAGTCCCTGACTCCATGATTATTATTAACTATCGGTGCCTCATGGCACAGATTTAAACTATACGTTATCAGAAAGCATTCAAAAGAATTTTTGGCGAACCTTAGCCCGGCTAAAGGTTTCGAACTGTTGGTCGAAGGCAATAAGCGGTTTATCAATAACCTCCAGGAAGACCATGACCACCTGGAAATGGTCAATGAAACCCGTGAAGGACAATTTCCGTTTGCCGTGATCCTGAGCTGCATGGATTCACGCACTTCTACGGAACTGATCTTTGACCAGGGACTTGGGGATCTGTTCAGCATCAGGGTTGCCGGCAATGTGGTAAACAATGAAATCATCGCCAGCATTGAATATGCCGTGAAATATGTGGGCTCAAAGGTCTTAATGGTACTCGGGCACACAGAATGTGGCGCCATTAAAAGTGCGAAGGATGGCGTTAAAGACGGACATATCACCGGCCTGCTGGAACTGATCAAGCCTTCCTTCAGCAAAGCATTATTAAGGGATGGAAAGGATTACATGTTTAAAGACTATGTGGCCTATGCCAATGTAGACAACAGCCTTGAACAGATCCTTAACCGAAGCGAAATTGTCAAAGATCTTTTTTCAAAAGGAGAGATCGGCATTGTAGGCGCTGTGTATGATGTTGAAACTGGTTTGGTGGATTTTTTCAAGAACCTCACCAATAACGGAAACGGATACAGCCAATCCTTAAAATCGCATTTGACCGTAGAGGCATGAACTATACAAAAGGGTTTTTAAAGACTGATATCTTATCAGGCATGGTAGTATTCCTGGTTGCCCTTCCCCTTTGCCTGGGGATTGCTGTAGCCAGTGGTGCTCCCCCTTTTGCCGGAATCATAACAGGTGTGATCGGGGGAATAGTGGTTGGTTACCTGAGCGGATCAAACGTAAGTGTTACGGGTCCGGCCGCCGGACTGATCGCCATTGTTCTCCTGGCCATTACTGATTTGGGTTATGAAACCTTTTTGGCAGCCGTGGTCATAGCTGGTCTGATCCAACTCATTCTTGGCATTGCCAGGGCCGGTGGTATTTCCAGTTATTTCCCCACCAGTGTCATTGAGGGAATGCTTGTAGCGATTGGCATCATCATCATTACCAAAGAGATCCCCCATGCCATTGGTTATGATAAAGCACATGAAGGTGATTTTTTTTCTTACCAGCTTGTAGCAGAAGATAAAGGCTTTCTCAGGGAGATCATCCATTCCTTCAATTATGCACACGTGGGTGTTATTATCGTTACGGTGATATCACTCTCAATATTAATTGCATTTAATAAAGTCCCGGCGCTAAAAAAAATTAAGGTAGTGCCCGGGGCATTAGTTGCGGTAATAGCCGGTATAATTTTGAATGAAATTTACAAGGTCTCTTTTCCATCGCTTGTTATCAGTGATGAACACCTCGTAAAGCTTCCCATCGCTTACAGTTTCACGCGAATTTATCGGACAGTTCAATACACCTGCATTCTCCGGTTTTACAAACCCTTCTGTCTGGGTTACTGGCGCCACCATTGCCATTGTGGCCAGCATTGAAACCCTGCTATGCCTTGAAGCAGGCGACAAGATGGATCCGATGAAACGCTTTTCGAGTGCCAACACCGAATTAAGGGCACAGGGAATCGGCAATATGCTTTCCGGGCTTATCGGCGGACTACCGATGACTTCCGTGATCGTGCGCACTACTGCAAATGTGAACGCTGGAGCCAGAACAAAAGCTTCCGCGATTGCCCATGGTGTGTTCCTGCTTTTATCCGTAATTATCATACCGGGTCTGCTGAATAAAATACCCATGGCCAGCCTTGCAGCCATATTGATCATGATCGGTTTGAAACTGGCCAGTATAAAAGTATTCAGACATATATGGCAAACCGGAAAACACCAGTTCATTCCTTTTATAGTCACGGTCATCGCGGTTGTCATGACTGATCTGTTGAAAGGGGTAGGACTTGGCCTTGCCGTCAGCATATACTTTATTCTCAAAGGGAATATGAAACTGGCTTATTACTTCAAAAAAGAAGAACACCAGGCTGGTGATACCATCTACATAGACCTGGCCCAGGAAGTCTCCTTCCTGAACAAAGCCGCCATTAAACAGACACTGGCACACCTTCCCAGGAACAGCAAAGTGGTCATTGATGCCGCCGGAACGGTGTATATCGACTATGACGTACTTGAATTGCTAAGGGATTTCCTGAATTACAGCTCAAAGGATAAAAATATCGAAGTACAACTCCGGAATTTCAAACCGGCTTATAAAATGGATAAATTCAACCATGTGTATTCAGATGCAGATGAAATAAGCCAGATAGCCGGGCAGGAGCAATTCCAACGAAATAAGATGTAACCCATAAGGGCCGTTCCTTTATTCACCTAAAAATATTGCTAGACAATAATTACAATAATTTTCCAAATTGTAGTTAACTTAATCCTGCGATTAATTCGTCCCTCTATAAACCATAGGCATATTTCTAATCCTGCCCGGCTTTATTTTTATTTTCTTTAAAACTAATCAAATGAAAATACTACTGTCATTTCCTGGTCATTTTCGCATTGCAGTCCTTTATTGCAGAACCTTCTTCCATTTCCAAAAAAGAAAGAAAAACGGCATCAAAATTTTTAGCAGACTCTGAGAAAAACGCTCTTAAATCCGTCAGTAAATTAAGTGATGACCAGTTAAAATTCAAGCCGGCACCTGATAAATGGAGTGTTCAGGATTGCATGATGCATATTGCCGCCACTGAAAAAATGTTATGGGGAATGGTTGAGGGCACCATAAAAGCGCCTGCCAATCCGGAAAAAAGAAGTGAAATCAAATGGAGTGATGAAGAGGTGATGAAGAATATTACAGACAGGACCAACAAAGTAAAAACTTTTCCTGCCCTCGAGCCACCGAATACCGGTTATAAAAACCTGGCAGAAGCAACCGCTTCTTTCAAGGAAAACAGGGATAAACTAATCGCTTATGTGAAAAGCACTCATGATGATCTCAGGAATCATGTGGCCACACTTCCGGTTGGGTCATTTGATTCATACCAGATGTTGTTGTTTATCGGGGCGCACAGCAACAGGCATGTTGAACAAATGAAGGAAGTAATGGCTGACCCGAACTTTCCAAAGCAATAAACAACAGCAACCTTTTTTATTTCAATGCCTGTTTGGCATACGCCACACATTTACTGACTTCCTTTACCGCATCAGATCCTTCAGGAATTTCATATTCCAGTTCGATGGATACAGGAAATGTGTATTTATTCTTCTTCATTAATTGAAGAACCTCCACAATTGGCGTATCACCCGTTCCCCAGGGTAAATTTTTACCCCCATTAACTTTTGATTGCCTGTCTTTCATGTGCATGGAAGATATGCGATCATGTTTCGCAACTATTAGCGCTAACAGGCTTTCTTTTGTATTATTACCTCCTGCTGCAATATAATGGCCACAATCCAGGTTCATTGAATTGTAAGGCGATTGTGCAAGGGCAGTATCCCATACTGTATCTGTTGCCTGCGTATGGGTATGATACCCTACATACACTTTATGTTTTGAAGCGAATTCACCAAGGCGTTTTGAATGGGCCGCATTAGATGGCAATTCAACAGTCACAGAGGAGGCTCCCAATGCCTTTGCCGCTGTCATGGCATAATCGATCTCTTTATCAGAACTGCTTTCATTGAGGGCATTAGGTTTATAGGCATAGATAGTCACACCCGCCTTATTATACATATTCCGGAGCTCCACAAACTTTTCCATGCCCACTGTTTCACGCCAGGGTTTTGCTTTTTGATTCCGCTCTTCCATCATTTTCCGGAAATCAGTTGGAGGAGGGGTCCCGGCAGGGGGATTGGCTTGTGCGCCAGCAGGAGGGGCTCCGCCAGGCCTTGGTCCCATAGGCGGCATCAGTCCGGCCGGGCTCCCTGCAAATGCTTCTGCCGGATCACCCATCAGTTCAATGGAACTGATACCACTTTGCAAACAGTATTTCAAAATATCTTCAGCGCTTCCCGGAAGGCTCCTGAAGGAATAGGTGATGGCACCAACCTGGACCCCTTCCTTTGTAAACAGTACATTATTGAAAGCCGCTGACAAATGGTTTGAAAACAACAGTCCGGTCCCGGCAAGAGAGGCATTTCTGAGGAATATTCTCCTGGATAGATAGTTCGGCATGGCAATCGTTTGAATTTGCAAAGTACTTTACTTTACTAAGATGCCAAATTGAAAGTCTTCCTGTGAAAATCCAGGATTATTTGTACCAGTTATGTCAAATTTTTCCGGCTAAAACTCCCCTACTCCGTCCTCAGGTTTTTAACAGGGTTGGAAAGCGCTGCCTTCACTGCCTGGAAACTGATCGTGACAAATGCTATCATTACAACTAAAAACGCAGTTTCAGCAAACACCATCCAGGTAATGTCTATTCTGTATTCGAAATGCTGAAGCCATGTATTCATGGCATACCAGGCTATTGGAGAGGCAATAAATACTGCTATGGCTACCAGCTTCAAAAAATCTTTTGATAATAGCGACACCAGTGTACTTACAGGTGCACCCAGCACTTTACGGATGCCTATTTCCTTTGTCCGCTGTTCTACAGTGAAAGTAGTAAGCCCGAATAAACCAAGGCATGAAATCAGGATGGCTATAATGGTAAAGTATCGGATGATGGAAGCCAACTTTTCTTCCGCTATATAATTTTTCTGGAAGTCCTGGTCGAGAAAGCTGTATTCAAAGGGTTCATCAGGATTCAGTTTAGTCCAGGCCCCCGAAATACTTTTCAAAACCTCTTTTATATTTCCACTTTTTGTATGGGCTATCATGTAATTATAACGAGGTTCCCGGTTAAGCAGGAAGCCATAAGATTTAATACCTGCATGTAGTCCCTCGAAATGAAAATTTTTAACCACTCCGATAATGGGAAATATCATTTCCTCTTTATCCCATTTAGTCACGATATTCTTTCCGATGGCATCCTCTGCTGAAGTAAATCCAAAATCCACCAGTGCCTCTTCATTTATGATAATCCTGTTGGCTGTGTCTGCTGGGAACTCTTTTGAAAACAAGCGGCCATGTAATAGCTTGATATCAAGTGTCTGCAAAAAATGTTCATCCACCGTATTGATAAATACCTGTCGTGTCTGATCGGGCGGTGTACCCTGCCTGTACATCAGCCAGTCCCTGAAATTTGTTATTCCGGGATAAAACTCCGAAGCCCCCACTCCAGAAATGGCGGAAATATTCACCAGTTCATTCCTGAAGGGAGGATAGATTTCTTTTGCGGTTGAAGTTCTCAAAGGAATGACAATCTGCTGATCCTTCTGAAAACCAAGGTCTTTATTTCGCATATACTTCATCTGGCTTCCAATGGTGATTGATGCTATAATCAATGCCGCGGAAATAATAAACTGGAAGACCACCAGGACCTTTCTGAATGAAATAGCGGCCAGGGAATTTGAAAATTTTCCTTTTAAGACTTTAATGGGTTTGAAAGCCGACAGGTAAAAAGCCGGATAAAGGCCGGCAATTATCCCGGTGAAAACGGCTATCACTAAAAAGCAGAATATAAGTAGAAGGTATTGCTGTGATGAAAAGACCAGTTCCTTTCCTGACACCTGCCTGAATAAAGGCATTAGCAACATTGTCATGCCAAGGGCAATTATGAATGCTGACAAAGCATAGAAAATGGCTTCCCAGATAAACTGGTTTATAAGGGATTTTTTTTCTGCCCCCATAACTTTGCGTACACCAATTTCAATTGCTCTTTTAGAAGACCGAGCGGTGGAAAGATTCATAAAATTCACACAGGCAATTAACAGGGTCACTAGCGCAATGGAAAATAATATTCTCAGGTAACCGATACTTCCACCCGGTGTTACATTGCCCTGGACACGGGCATCCAGGTGAATATCCGCCACCGGGGTGAGAAACTGCCTTCTGTACCTTCCTGTTGCTTTCAGGTCAGCCCCTGCATGTTTTTCAATAAAGGCTTCAAACTTTTTTTCCAGCTTCTCCGCATCTGCACCGGTTTTCAGCAGGAGATAAGAATAAAACATATTGTTATTCACCATATTCGTCATCCCTTTAATCCATTCACCCATATTTCCGCTTTGCATGGATATGATAAAACGGGCATTGATATGAGTAGGTGTTTTTGAAGGGATAAATACACCGGTCACCTTAAAATCATTAGTTCCGTTAGTGTTGCTGTTTATATGAATGATCTTGTTTAATGCCGGCTCATTCCCAAATATTTTAACCGCCGTTTCTTCTGAAAGTACCACGGAGTTAGGATCATTTAATGCAGTATTCCCATTACCTTCTTTGAAGTGGTAACTGAATAACCTGAAAAATGTAGAATCAGCCAGGTATCCCTGGCTTTCATAAAAAGGCTTAACCTCATTTCCACTTTTATATTGAAAAAGCGTTTTATCATCCAAAAACAATCTCATCAGCCTGGTATAACTTTCCACTTCTGGGAATTCTTGTTGCATGGCTGGCGCCATGGGGGCTGGTGTGGTACTGAAAAGATCTTCCTTTCCTTCGATTTTGCTGATTGTGCCTAATTGATACAGCCTTTGCCCGCGCAAATGCTGGGTATCGTAATGGCTTTCATGATAAATATAAAAACCAATTAACAGGCAGGAAGTAAAGCCAATAGCCAGTCCGAAAATGTTGATGAAAGAAAACATTTTGTTTCCCTTCATCCCCCTCCAGATCATTTTTACGTATGAGTTTATCATAAAAACTGAGTTTGACATTGTTATAAAGATGCTCCAGAATTCCTGGGGCGACAGGATTAATGATTACGACAAGAATCAGCAACATCATCTGTGCCGGGATGGCAAGTCATTGAATATCAACATATTAATATAAAATTGAAAGGAAAATGTGTTCAATTCCGGACAGTAACTGTCCGGAATTGAGGTTTTCCTAAGCGGGCAGGAACTTCTGATATTCCAAATTGCCAGGCCCCGGATTAACAGTCGCATTTTTTTTTGGAATGTTGACAGGGGTTCAAAGAAGGAAAGAAAAACTATTTCACCGGGGTCAGGCTCTTATAAAAATGAAACCCAATCTCTCTGAAACCCCTAATTTTGCCCCTTCCTGAAAGAAAGGAAACTTAACCTTTCCTTAACGGGTGTCAGGATAGTTTTGCGCATACAAAATAAATTATGAGATCGATCCTTATAGCTCTGGTGTTTTTGATGATTGGCAATGTTGTTATGGGACAAACAGAGGAAAAGAAGAAAAAGAAGGACTGGTCGAAAGTTGACCTGAGCAGAAGATCGGCAGATCATTTCATGATCCAGATAGGCATGTATGACTGGGCTTCCAAGCCCGATAGTATCAAGACCAAAGGGGTTGGCCGGACCTTCAATGCCTATGTGTTATTTGATTTCCCCTTCAAGTCAAACCCAAAAATCAGCGTAGCTATCGGAGCTGGTGTTGGAACAGATAATATTTATTTCTCCCAAACTACTATCAATATTCAAAACCGGGGCCAGGCTACCTTCAAACGTGATACGATAAACAAGTATAAGAAATATAAAATGGCTGTTGGCTATATTGAACTGCCCGTGGAACTGAGATTTTCCAGCTCACCTGAAGATATGAACAAGGGTTTTAAATTTGCTATTGGCGCAAAATTGGGAGGATTGCTCGATGCCAAAACTAAAGCAAAAGTTGACCTGGACGCAGACGCTTTTGGCGGATATGTGGAAAAAGTAAAAGACAAAAAATTCTTCAATGGCACCCGGCTCGCAGCCACTGCCAGGATAGGATATGGTCATTTTTCCGTTTTCAGTACCTATACTATTACCGAATTCTTCAAAGAATTCCAGGGACCTTCAGTTAAGCCATGGTCGCTCGGTCTCACCATCAGCGGGCTATAGCGCTTCGCGTTAATTGGCAGATTGGCGGATTGCGGATTGCGGATTGACGGACTTGTCCCGCTTTAGCGGGATTACGGATTGCGGATTTTAATTAGAAAATTATTTAATTCCATTTGCACATCTTCATATTTACATATTTGCACATTGCTGCGCAGCGGATTACTTAATTTTGCATAAATGCCCCTGCTTTGATCGAAAAGAAACAATTACTCAATCACGAGGAGAAAGCCATATTAGTAGGATTGGTCACCAAGGATCAGAAAGAAGTGCAGGTGCTTGAATACCTCGATGAACTCGCCTTCCTGGCGGAAACCGCCGGCGCCATTACCGTTAAACGATTCATCCAGAAACTACCGCACCCCGACAGCAAAACATATATCGGCAAAGGCAAACTTGAAGAAATCAAGAACTTTATCCAGGGAAAGGATATCGCCGTGGTCATTTTTGACGATGAACTCAGCGGCGCACAGCTTTCCAATATTGAAAAAGTAACCGGGGTTAAAACCATCGACCGCAGTGACCTGATCCTCGACATATTCGCCCGGAGGGCAAAAACAGCACAGGCAAAGGCCCAGGTTGAACTGGCCCAGTACCAGTACATCCTGCCAAGGCTGAGAGGCATGTGGAAACACCTTGAACGTCTTGGTGGCGGTATCGGCACAAGAGGACCCGGTGAATCGGAGATTGAAACTGACCGGCGTATTGTCAGGGAAAAAATCAGCTTATTACGGAAACGATTAGCCGAAATTGACAAGCAGGCGTTCACCCAGCGTAAAGACCGTGGAGAGCTGATCCGTGTGGCATTGGTGGGTTATACCAATGTAGGCAAATCCACACTGATGAACCTGCTCAGCAAATCGGAAGTATTCGCGGAAAATAAATTATTCGCCACGCTCGACACCACTACGCGGAAGATCGTATGGGAAAATACACCCTTCCTGCTTAGTGATACCGTAGGATTTATCCGCAAACTGCCGCACCACCTGGTGGAGAGTTTTAAAAGCACGCTCGATGAAGTGAAAGAGAGTGATATCCTGCTGCATGTAGTGGATATCTCCCATCCCCAGTATGAAGAACAGATCAATGTGGTGAAGACTACCCTGATGGAAATGGATTGCCACGACAAACCCATGATCACCATTTTCAACAAGATGGATCAGTACGAGAAAAACAGTTACGATGAATGGCTTGACCCGCAGGTGAAAGAGGAAATGTTGCAGGACCTGAAAGAACGCTGGGAAAATGAAACCAATCACAGTTGTGTTTTTATTTCCGCAACGGAAAGAAAAAATATTGACCAGCTAAGGTCAACGATTATGGGTAAGGTAAAGGAACTGTACCGTATCCGCTATCCATATAAATCGGAATTCTTTACCTGATGGGAAAAAAAATCAAGTGGTTCCGTATCGGCAGCGATATCTCCGCCTTGAACTTTGCTGAAAATAATATAGCCGTTACGGAATGCAACGGCAAAACCATCTGTATCGGTAAATACAACGGACAGCTTTTTGCCTTTGCATATAAATGTCCCCACGCCTCCGGCATTTTGGCCAATGGATTTATTGATGCCATTGGAAATGTTGTATGCCCGCTTCATCGCTATAAGTATTCCATTGCCAACGGCCGTAATACCAGCGGAGAAGGATACTACCTGAAAACATATCCCATTGAAACCAGGGAAGATGGTATTTATGCCGGCTTTGAAGAAAGCGGTTTTTCGCTTTGGTGATCTTTCCCCACATTTGCAATACCATTTTGCAATATGACTAACCCTTCAACTTTATTCAGGGCCGGAACAAAACGCCTGTTCGACTCATCCAACCTCAATACATTATTGCTCACGCTGGCCATTGCCGTAAATTTTTCCGGACTCTACCTGAATATTATCGGACCTGACGGAACCCTATATGCTGCCATTGCAAAAACAATGGTGCTGAAAAACAATTATATCGAATTGTTCGTGGGGGGAAATGACTGGCTCGACAAACCTCACTTCCCTTTCTGGGTTACTGCACTGTCTTTTAAATTGTTTGGCATAAATGACTGGAGTTATAAACTCCCCGCAATCCTTTTTATGATGGCCGGAGCAGTGTACACCTGGAAATTTGCCATGAGGCTCTACGGGGATAAAACCATTGCAAACTGGTCCGTCCTTATCCTGTTAACCGCAGAGCATATCATCCTTTCCGACGCAGACGTAAGGGCCGAACCCTACCTTACGGCAACCATTATTGCATCCGTTTACCATTTTCAAAAAGCCTTCACGGGTAAAAATTCCTGGCAGCTTATTGCCGGATCATTATTTGCCGCATTTGCCGTGATGACCAAAGGAATATTTGCCCTCATCCCTATCGGCGCAGCCATTGGCGGTCAACTGCTGTTCACCAAAAACTGGAGAGATCTTTTTCATGCCCGATGGATAATTGCAGGCGCACTCATCCTGCTCTTTACCACACCGGAACTATATGCACTTTACTACCAGTTTGATTCGCATCCGGAAAAAATTGTCTTTGGTGAAACAGGTGTATCCGGATTAAAATTCTTTTTCTGGGACAGCCAGTTCGGGAGATTTTTTAATACCGGTCCGATTAAAGGCAAGGGTGATCCTACATTTTTTCTCCACACGATACTTTGGGCATTTCTTCCATGGTCGCTAATCTTTTATGCAGCCATTTACAACCGGATAAAAAATGCCATCAGGAAAAACCCATGTTGCGGAGTGGTATACAATCTCCGCTTCCCTGGTTACTTTTCTGTTATTCTCACTTTCAAAATTCCAGCTTCCTCATTACATGAATATTGTGTTCCCTTTTTTTGCAATCATCACTGCACATTATATAAGTACATTGCAAAATACCAGGGTGATGAGGATAGTGCAGAATATGATCCTGTTTTTGCTGATAACCGGAGTAATTGCGCTTCACTTGTTTTTCAAACCTGGTGTGCAGAACATTCCGGTGATGATGCTGATGTTACTGGTGTTATTACTCATCATATTTTTACCCTTGCTGTTTAATGCATCAGAAAAATATATCATTATCGGGAGATCCGCACTTGGCGATGGTTTTTGTGAACTTCTACCTGAATGGTTTCTTCTATCCGCGGCTGCTGACCTACCAGGGCGGAACCACTGCCGCAAAGTTTGCCAATGAGCAGTACCAGGGTTACCCTGTTGTTCAATTACATACACGCTATAACTACCCTCTTGATTATTACCTGGATGCTGAATTGAAAAATATTCCTGCTTTAAGCGATACCGGAAGTATAAAAAACCTTACCTGCTGATCCTACACAGTGATGATGACAGCCTGAAAAGAATTCCATTAAAATCCTTTTCAATATTTCATATTACCAAGATCAACGCGAAATTCCTGAACCCGGAAAAAAGAAAAGACCAGGTGAAGCAATTAAATATGCATTTGATGAATTGAGCGAGAAACGGGATCCCCTGCCTGCCGGCAGGGAGCCCGCCAAAAAATCATACCCTGGCAATGAAGAACTGGAGCGGGAAACGGGGTTCGAACCCGCGACTTTCAGCTTGGGAAGCTGACACTCTACCAACTGAGCTACTCCCGCATACAGCTAATGTAAAGATTTTTCTTAATGTATATTATGACGTTCCTCAAATTATTGAAAATTATAATGTCAATATCTTTTCACAATGCATACCTGTTGATGTTTCCATTTCGTTTACTATTATTGTTGTTCTGAAATGTGACATATTTTCTAGTTTGTATCGTATCCATGAGAATTGCCTTTTTTATTTTATTGCAGATTTTTTCAATCGCTGTATATGGGCAGCTTGAAACCAATGCATGGTTTCTAAATTTCAGCCGAATTTCCGTTACCCCGGGCGGGGTTAACACAGCCCAACCCATACCTCCGCCATATTTTCATATTCCAGTTGCCAGTACCTCAATATCTGATGCATCAGGTAATGTATTGTTTGCTTCCAATGGAAATACGATACTAAACCAGGATATGCTAATAATGCCTGCATTGAATGGCATCAACCTCAACGGACAATTCCAGAAAATTCTCATTCAGCAAATACCTGGCACTTCTCAATATTATGTTTTTTATTCCGTGAATAATAAAGATGATCCACAGGATAATTCATCTTTCACACTTAAATATGCCATAGTGGACATGTCACTGCAGGGAGGAAAAGGTGATGTAACAGTTTATGACCAGGTCATTGAAAGCAAATCATCCCCTTCTTTTGCCATTATTGAAGGTCAGCAGCCAGATGAATCCTGGCTGGTTGTGCATAAATGCGCGACTGACAGTTTCTTTTCATACAAAATTAATAATACAGGGATTTCAAATATTGCCATCATCAGCAAGGCGGGCACCAATAAACTGACCATTGATTATGTTTTCCGTGACCTTAAAGCATCATTTAATGGCAAGTTGATCGCCGGTATTGCGTACAGGGATTATACCATTGCCTTCGCCTATACATGGTGGCTAGTTGAGGTATTCGATTTTAACGGAACTACCGGTCTGCTCACTTCAAAGATTCGGACACCCAGAACCTCCGGATATTTCTTCAGTAACTTTTCGCTGGAATTTTCTCCCGACTCCCGGCTTCTGTATTCCACCATGGTAACCAGGGCCCCTGGCTTACAACCATGTGGGTTTGCCAGCGGAACCATCACCCAGTATAATTTCTGCTATACTGATACGAACGACTTCAGGATGTACAGCCATCGGATTGCCTCAGATTTCAGGTTTTGCGGACCTTATGCAAGCTGGGGCAAAATGCTGCTGGGCGCGGACAAAAAAATGCATATCCCATATTCCGGATATCTTGTTTCACAAATCAAAAATCCAAACCGGATAGGATCATCCTGCAATTACGAATTTAATGCCTACAGCGTGGCTGTGACAAACAACAGCGAAGTGGGAACTCCCCAATTCAACCCAATCGTCATGAAGCGCGCGGTACAAAATAATATTATCTATGATGGAGGATGTTATCCTGAGCCTATACGTTTCCAGGTTACCAACCAGAATATCAGTAATCTTTCCTGGAATTTCGGGGATCCATCAAGTTCAGATAATACATCTTCCCAACAAGATCCATCTCATATTTTCAGCAACCCCGGAACATATACGGTTACTGCCAGCTTTCTGGACAATCTGACCGGGAAATCCGACTTCATTCAGGAAATAATTGAAATAAAAAACCCGGCGATACGCCTGTTATCAAACTATCCACAGGACACAGTAATCTGCGGCACCCCAAATATTTCCCTCACCCTAAGATTGCAAGCCATTAATGGAATATTTCACTGGTACCAGAGAAATGCTGCCGGACAACGATATAACGATAGTGTTGCCGATACAGTAAACATCGCATCAACAGGAACCTGGTATGTTGAAATGAAACAAAACGGTTGTAACAATTGTACTTTGCTTGACTCCATCAAGGTGACCATTGTTACTCAAAGTGGTAATCTTGGAAGCTCCAGAACACTTTGCACCGGCGATTCACTTACACTAAGTATACCTCCGGATCCGGAGGCAATATATACATGGAGCACTGGCGAACACACAAATGCAATAAATATAAAGTCACCAGGACTATATAAGTTACTGGTGGAGTTTCCTAAATATGGCTGTTCATTCAGAGACTCCTCCAATGTTACTGCTGCACAGGGCGTTGTGTTCCATTTGCCCAATGACACTACTATTTGCAATGGCGAATCTCTCTTATTAAACCCTGGTGTCTCCAATGCAGTATTTAAATGGCAGGATGGAACAACCCAGCCTTCTTACCTGGTAAAACAACCAGGGCAATACTGGGTAAGCATTATGAATTTTATGGGTTGCCAGTCGGCCGACACTATCCATGTCTCTTATTCAACAGCCATTAAACCAGACCTGGGAAAAGACACTGCTGCCTGTATGGGAAATATTTTGATACTTCAACCTGCCAATATAACGGGAAATGCGATTTGGAATACAGGGGCTACAACCAATTTCATTTCTGTAACCCAACCCGGAAACTACTGGATACAAGTAAACAATGGAAGCTGTTCTATCCGGGATACAATCACTGTTAATTTCAACCAGCCACCAGCCCTGTCGCTTGGTCCTGATACCATACTCTGCAATAAAGATCAACTGTTCCTGGATCCGAAGTTCAGCAATTCCATCTATACCTGGAATGATGGTTCATTTTCACCAACATTTACCATCAGGCAACCAGGTCAATACTGGCTTCGATTGGAAAAAGACAACTGTGTTGTCAATGATACCATCCTTGTTCAATACAGTACCTCTCCTCAGATCAATCTGGGCGCCGACCTGAGATTTTGTACCGGAGATAGCGTAGTACTGGATGCTGGACCGGGGTTCAGTTCTTACCTATGGAATACCGGAATCAATAACAGGATGATAACCGTTTCAGGTCCGGGCAACTTTATAATCAGCGCAACTACATCAGACAAATGTTCATCAAGGGATACCATAAACATACTAAATCCTTACCCGCTTCCCATTGTAAATCTTGGAAATTCAGGTCCAATATGTGTAAGCGGCAGCAAAGAACTGGATGCAGGTGCGGGGTATATTTTGTATACATGGAATACCGGAAGCACATCAAGGCAGATAACGGTAAACCAGCCGGGAAAATTTAGTGTACGCGTGACCGATATGAACGGTTGTTTGTCAGGAGATACTATTGATATTTCTGCCCTTGTCCCTCTCCCTGCCAATTTTCTACCAGCAGATACATCAATTTGTAAATACGGCACCCTGCAGCTTTCACCAAAAACATCATTCCGCCAATATACCTGGAGTAACTTACAGACAAGTCAATCGACAGTTATTGCAAGGCCTGGAACTTATTGGTTACGGGTAACAGACAACAATAATTGTACTGGTACTGACAGCATTGTGGTAACACCAGTAGATTGCCAGATAGGCTTATTTGTACCCAACGCTTTTACGCCGGGCAATGATGGTAAGAATGATCGTTTTGTTCCTATCATTTCCGGGTCAGTACAATCATACCTGTTTACCATTTATAACCGTTTTGGAGAAATCGTATTTCAGTCAACAGATCCTTTGCAATCCTGGGACGGTAGATTTCGTGGATCTGAACAGCCTTCCGGGGTGTTTGCATGGATACTTCGTTACCAGTTAAACGGGGAGACATCTAAATCTGAAAAAGGAACAGTGATGCTAATCAGGTAATGTGATTATTGCGATAATGATGGCATATTTCTTCGGGCCCTGAGAACTTCCCGGGTCCATTAAAATTGCTCATTTACAATTAAACACTATGCGGTATTATTTTTTCTTCCGGTATTTGGCCGTCCGACTGTCCGAAATCACCCCCTTCCAGTTCATGCCGTACCCGAAATCATACACATGTCCTTCTGAATCCCTGTAAGGCTGCATGTCATGCGGAACATCTTCTTTCTGCAACTCAACCGTTTTCATATCCGCAGGCATTTGTAAAGGAAGAAGACCCGAAGGTTCTGCCCCACCGGAAATAATATCCAGTATGGCCTGTGCCTGCAATCCGAAACCGGCAAGAATCCCATCTGCATCTTTTTCAAATTCTGACATTACCATGGGAAGGGATAATGCCAGCGAAACGATAACCGGTTTGCCCTTCATGGCCGCCCTGGTATCCAGTATGGATTTCAGGTCGGCAACATTAACTGCGGTAATGGTCTTTCCTTTATAAGAACGATTATCAATGCCGGGTTCTACAGGATCTCCGGCGGCAATGCTTTTTTCCCTGGCATGTTCAGCAGTATATGGGCCATATTGCAGGCTGATGGGAACATAGCCGTTTCCACCCTTTTCTTTATCCGCCTTATCATAACCCACACCGCTATTCGGACTGTTCGCAAATACTATCGCAAAATCCGCAGCAGCAGGATCATCAGTAACAGTATAATATTTCCTGACAATATCCAGGTTTACCGGGTAATCAATTTTCTCGGGTGTTACTGTCCCAAACCAGTCGCGCCCCGCAGGGAAAACCTTTTTAGGTATATATACCGTTTTGCCTTTCTTTACAGGCAATACATTTCCCTTATTCTTCAGGAGTACCACAGATTTCAATTGCGCATCATATCCCGCCTTCATAAATTCAGGGTTGCCAACAACAGCTTTCGTAACGGAAGGATCCAGGTATGGATTTTCAAATAATCCGGCATTGAAAATATTCCTTAGCAGTCGAACGGCAGACTGTTCAAACCTTTTCCTCATAAAAGCTTCACCATGTTCCTTTACCCCCATCTGGTAAGCTTCGATAACCGGTCCTGCATCATTGTTTCCGCCAAACTGGTCAACACCCGCCATGAGCACCTTATAGTGTCTTTCGGCAACCGACTTCAATTCCATGCCCCATGATTTACCTACAAACTGATCCGGCGTCTTTCCTTCATCCGCCGTTACCAGCCAGTCTGTGCATACAACACCATCATATTTATATTTATCCCTCAGCAAATCAGTGATGATATATTTGCTATACGCATTACCAACATTCTCTCCGTTCTTTTTATCCTGGTCATAGGAAATGGTATAGTAAGGCATAACGGCAGAAGCCATTTTTGTTTTGCCAGATAATTTGAACGCCCCGTTGATAAAAGGGACCATCTGTTCCTGGAAATTATTCCCTGGATAAACGGCAAATTTTCCATACGAAAAATGCGCATCCCTTCCCCCTTCTTCAGGTCCGCCACTGGGCCAGTGTTTTACCATCGCATTCACACTCGTGTATCCCCAACCGTTACTTATCTCATCCTTGCCTGTTGATGTTTGGAAACCATCAACATAAGCCCTTGCCATATCCGCTGATAACTGCGGATCTTCACCAAAAGTCCCATTGATCCGGTTCCATCTTGGTTCTGTTCCAAGGTCAATCTGCGGAGATAATGCAGTACTGATGCCCAGCGCCCTGTATTCTTTTGCTGCTATCGTTCCGAATTTTTTTACCAGTTCAGGATCAAAACTTGCGGCCATTCCGAGCGCTTCCGGCCACATGGAAATCCTTCCGCCTGAACCTGCATTGTATTCCGTGTTGGCATTGGCATTATGCCTTGGATCTGAACTATTGTTGGAGGGTATGCCCAGCCCGCTGCCTTCCACCAGGGCCTGAACGTTGTTACTCCATTTTGCGGCAATTTCCGGTGACTCAACCGTAGTTACAAGAACATGGCGGAGATTATCATTTGTCAGGAACTTTATCTGCTGGTCTGAAAGATCTGATACCTTGGCACCGCTTTCCGGGAATGGTTTTCCATTATAAGTTCCGTTACCGAACCCCCTTGCACGGGCAGGGATCGACTGGTGTCCGCTGTACAGCATCAACCCGGCAATCTGCTCCACAGTCATCTGTGAAGCCAAATCTTTCGCACGCTGGTCGGCAGGAAGTCGCCAGTCTTCATATTTATCGAGCCTGCCATTTTTATTCAGGTCTTTGAAAGCCAATCCGCCTACGGTAAGGATTTTTACCCCGGAAGCCGTTGAATAACCGAGGGTTTGTCCGCCTGCATTACTTACAATCCTGACCTGTTCATCCAGGCTGGATTCTTTCCATTTAACCGCTTGTCCGCTCGCAGTAAAAATGACAATCGTGAAGAAAAATGTCAATAACAGTTGGGGAGTATGGCTCGGCTTCATGTTAGTGCTGGTTTTATGGCATTAATCGTACCATGGTTAGATGATCAAATACCTTTCTTCTTTCGGAGGAATACTTTTATTTTTAAATATACGCGATCACTCTATAACCAGGCCATGCATCCATACATTTTGCCCGTGTCAAAAGCCTTCCGGGCCATTGCAGATCCCGGAAAAGCCGTTCATATGGAAGCTTATATGCGTAACCAGTTTCCCTTCCTGGGCATAAAAACACCCGAAAGGAGACTGATCTGCAAAACCCATATGAAAAACACACCCTTACTGACAGAAAAAGAATTGTTCACCGTCGTGAAAGAACTATGGAAGATGCCGGAACGGGAATACCAGTATTTCGGGCAGGAACTTATAGGCTTTCATAAAAAGGCCTGGACTAAAAGAATCATCCGCCTGGTTGAATATTGCATTACCCACAAAAGCTGGTGGGATACGGTAGATGCCCTGAATACTGAGGGAACCGGCCCTTATTTCCTGAAATATCCTGAAGAAATAATGCCCATAACCGGAGGATGGAATCGTGCCGATAATATCTGGCTGAACCGGAGCAGCCTGCTATTTCAGAAATCGTATAAACGAAATCTCGATACGCGTTTACTGGGCGAATATATTATGCATTTATCCGGATCACAGGAATTCTTCATCCAGAAAGCCATTGGATGGATGCTCAGGGAATATGGGAAAACAAATCCTGCCTGGGTAAAAGAATTTACCCGCAGAAACAAGATTGCCCCACTGAGTAAACGTGAGGCATTGAAAAACCTTGTTTGAAATAATCTCTGCGTCTCCATCGCCTTACCTCCGCGCTTCTCTGCCTTCCCTGCGTCTCCTGTCACTTCCCCGCGTCTCTCTGTCTTTACTGGGATTTCCGGTTCTTTGCTTTGATATCAATCTTACCCTTTGTACTCAGGCCTGTTTTTGGCGCCTGTGTCTTTCCTTTAACCGTGGTACCGGGATTAAAATTCGGTATCTCCGTTTTACGTCCTTTCTTTTTCATATGTATTAATTTGCTTTAACCAGGTATATATTGCCTAAAAATAAGACATTTGATTTGATGGACAAACGTGCATTTTTAAAAGGATTGGGGATCGCCGGACTAGGATTACCATTAACAGGACATACTATGGAAAAGATAATTTCAGAACTGGAAGCCATTACCAACCAGGACGTGATGACTGATGAAAGCTTCTGGGACAAGGTCAGGAAGGATTACCTGCTAAAACCGGATTATATCAACCTGGAAAATGGTTATTACAATATCATGCCCCAGCCCACCCTTGAAAAATTTATCGCCCATGTAAAACAGGTTAATCTCGAAGGAGCTTATTACATGCGCACCGTGCAATACGATAATAAAAAAGCCATGGCGGCAAAACTGGCTGCACTAACCGGCTGTACAGTTGAAGACCTGATCATGACAAGGAATACCACGGAGTCACTGGATATGATTATCGGGGGCTTTCCCTGGCAGGCCGGGGATGAAGCGGTAATGGCCGAACAGGATTACGGCGCCATGCTGGAAATGTTCAAACAGGTCAGCAAACGGCATGGAGTAGTTAATAAAATCATTTCTGTCCCAAATATCCCGTCATCCGATGAAGAGATTGTAAACCTGTATGCCAGTGCCATTACCCCGAAAACAAAACTGCTGATGGTCTGCCATATGATCAATATTACGGGTCAGATACTTCCGGTTAAAAAGATATGTGATATGGCACATAGTAAGGGCGTTGAAGTATTGGTGGATGGGGCTCATGCCATTGCTCACATTCAATACAGCATCCCGGATCTTGGTTGTGATTATTATGGTGCCAGCCTGCATAAATGGCTCAGCGTTCCCCTGGGGGTAGGCATACTCTATGTGAAAAAAGATAAGATATCGAAGATCTGGCCCCTGCTCGCTGAAGGAGACAGGAAAGAAGATGATATTTCCAGGTTGAATCATATCGGCACACACCCGGTCCATACAGAAATTACCGTTGCAGATGCCATTGATTATTATTTTAAGCTGGGGCCCGAAAGAAAGGAATCAAGGCTCAGGTATCTCCAGCAATACTGGACCGGCAAAGTGCGTGATATACCCAATGTGGTGGTCAATACGCCCGCTGACCCAGCCAGGGCATGCGGTATTGCCAATGTTGGCATAGCGCATATGAAACCAGCATTGCTGGCGGAAACATTATTGAAAAAATACCGGATCTATACCGTTGCCATTGATTACGCCAATGTCCATGGATGCAGGATCACCCCCAATGTATATACATCCACTGCAGAACTGGATGTGTTGGTGAACGCTTTGAAGGAACTTAGCGTAAAGGCATAAGACGCGTAAAGACATAAGACGCGAAGAAGGGAATGAAATGACTTTAAGGGATGACCTAGCTACTCTAGCTCTCTAGTCTGTCATTCCTAGCCCTCAACTGTCAACCCTCAACCCTCAACTATTGTGCATGGCCATGATGCGGTAAAGCTGCCGCTGGTGATGTACGAGGTGAATATGAATAAATGAATACCACTGGCTGGCATTAAACAGGCCCAGCCTGGGATGTTTTATCTTTTGGGTAGTGGATGCAGAATTAATCATCGGGTAAACAGTCTCCAGTTGCTCCCTGCATTGACGGATCAATTCTTCAGCTTCCTGCCTGCTGATTTTTCTAACATCTTTGGCAATTCTTTCCGGGACTTTATATTTTTTACCAGGCGGAAGTCTTTTGAAAAACAGGACGAGCCTTATAGAAAATGGCAGCGGCTCATCATTTTCAATGGCCGTACCTTTTGCGCAGGCCTCAATGGCTTTAATACACCCAAGCGTACTGCTGAAAATATGTGCATACACTTCAGCGTACGACCACACCCCTTCTGCCGGCGTCCTGGTAAACAGTTCTTCCGGTAATTCATTCAGCAGTTTTTCATAGACTGCTATTGATTTCCCGATGGCATTCCTGCTGGAATTAATGCTCATTGTCTTCAGGTCTTTTTTGTAATTACTGCAATAAGGATTTCTGCTCCGGATATATCCATCGTTTCCCTGTATGCAATATACGGCAACAGGAATTCTACGAATGATTTTCCCGCAAGCCTGCCGGGTGTACTCAGAATAATTGAAGACCCTGCTTTCAGGAGCCTGAGAATGACCTTTTGCAACGTGTCAAAATCCTTGGGCGAATAGTTCACGTCACTCATTAATACAGTATCGGCTTGAATATCCTCTGGAAGATTACTCCAATCCAATTGTTCTGCGGAAACATTATCCAGTTTCAGCCGGATGATATTTTGCTGTGCCAGCCGAACGGATTCTTCCATAAAATCCGATGCCGTTACATGCGTTGCATAACGGGAAGCCACAAACGAAGGTATGGCCAGTCCTGCACCCAGTTCAAGTACCTTATTGCCGATATATTCCTTATGCCGTTCAAGGAACCCTGCCATGGCTATTGCTGATGGCCAGATGCGCGACCAGTATGGAAACTGGCGTTGAATGCCTTTTTCCTGATCCTGCAGATATTGCAGCCTCACTTCTTCCTCATCGGGAACAAGGATATCCAGGTCAAAAACTGACTGGCTGTTCAGGGTATAGGTAAAAGCATTTTCCAACTATAGTCACTTCTCTATAAAGTAAACTGAAAAAACTTGTCGGGAATCAATTCCCACCCATTCTTACGGTATAATTGCTGCGCTTGCAGATTATCAGTATCTGTCTGGAGCATCAGCCATTTGGACTGCATTAGCCCTGCCCAGTTCTTTTGCTGTTTCCAGTAACATCGTAGCAATACCTGCACTGCGGTGCCCTTCATGAACAAAAAGATCATTGAGCAGCCAGGCCCTTCGCATACCCACAGAAGTGAAGATGGGATATAACTGAACAAAACCTGCGGGCTCACCATCATGCAATGCAAGAAATATTTTCGATTCACCGTTATTGATTCTTTCCTCAAGAAATGTCCTGGCTCCTGCAAGATCAGGCGACTGGTGATACCATACACGGTATTGGTTAAAAAGCCTGGCCAGGTCATCAAGGCGATCAATGCCGGCGGCTATTATCTGAATCGACATAAATAGAAATTTATTTTTCATGAAGGAACGCAAAAAATCCAAGGAATAAAAAACCGGGATTGCATGCTTTTCCATACAATCCCGGATCTTGAATAAATTGATAACAGGCTATCTTTTCCTTGCGCCTCCCGAAGGCCTGCGCGGTCTGGCTCCTCCGGAGGGCCTTGGCGCAGGCCTGCTCTGGTATGAATTATAATTACTTGTCCTTTGTGTACTCCTGTCCCTTGCCTGCATATCACGATTTATGCTACCCTGGGGTGGCCTGTTCTGATTTTGCACTTTTGGAACCGGGTTGTTTGGCGTTTGCTTCTGACCGGTTGGTTTCCAGTTATTCGACTTATTATCCCGCTGACTGATATTTCCACTGTTGTCTTTCTGGAACACATTACCATCCCTGTCGGCATAGACATTATTTGAACCTGTGCCCGGCTTTGCTACCGGCCTGTTCCCGGCACCCCCGGTATTATTCCCTGGTTTTACATTTCCCTTGTTATTGCTGACTTTGCTGGAAGTGTTTGACCGGTTAACATCCTTCGTTGAAACCCCCTGTTTATTTTTATACAGGTTATTCCGGTTATTACTATTGATATTAATATTATTCCCGCCGGTATTGATATTAATATTGTTATTGCCATAATGGTTACCACCACCGGGCCGACCATAATAACCACCTCCTCCATATGGCGGGCGATAATAAGGCGGACGATACATGGGCGGGCCATACCAGCCACCGCCATAACCGTAGCCTCCTCCGAATGAGAATCCGACATGAATAAATCCTACATTATAACCAACCCCCATACTCCATCCGTACCAGGGATTATAACTGAATCCAAATCCCCAGGTCAAGGGAGCAGGATAATAAAAACTTCCATACCAGGGGCGATAATAGAATCCTGTTCCAAAAACCAGTACCGGATCTCCCTGGATATAACTGCCCAGGTAACCGGCAGTATATCCCTGAATGGTATATTCAGGTGTTACCTGGTAAATATGCACAAACTTTGCATTGTACGCCTTATTCTTCATCGGGATATTCTCCACATCCTTTGGCCTTTCCGTGGCAACAGTCCATGGGCCGGTCGCAGAAGATCCGGTAAACCATACTCCGTTGTCAAGTACAAAATATTTACCGGTGGCCTCTTTTATAACAGTCAGGTTCGAATTTTCCGCCAGTTGAAGACTCGTTCCCTCAATAGGTGAAAATTGCGGAGTTCCATCATATTCCACTTTCACCGTGGCGGTTTTTCGGTTAACCTTTGCCGTTTGAGGAATTTCTGCATCGATCATGGCTTCTTCAGCGGCATCGGTTCCGGCAACACTGGCAAGCACATTATCTTTCTCAGAACCTTCAGGTATATTGGAAAAATCATCAGGCAATTTATCAGGTTCATTAAAAGTCCATGGGCCGTTAAATGACGTCGACTTATACCATCTTCCGGCAATAAGAATATAAATCAAACCGGTATTGCTGTCTTTAATAATATTATCCGGCGAATTGGAAACATAGGAAAGTTTCGTCCCGTCAATAGCTTTATAGGTTGCCTCTCCTTTTGATTGAATAACCTCCGCAGGTTCAGTGCTTACAATGATATCCGTGACTTCCGGCTTGTCTGTTACATCCTTCCCGTCATTGTTTTCCTTCTCCTGCTTTTTGATCTGGTCATTGATGGATTTTACTTTTTTGGACATGGTTTTCTCAGCCGTCCAGCCACTGGTTACTGAACTGGATTTGTACCAGATACCACCATTATACATGTTCCACTGGCTACCTTCCTTAAAAATCAGGTTGGGGGTATTTACCACCCTTTCTGCATCAAGGTCCTTGTCTTTTTGAATTTTAGGTTCCCCATCCATAATAACCAGGGAAGTGGGTTTGGTGGCGTAAATGATCCTGGGAGGGTCATTATTATAAATTTCCGCATTGGGGTAATCTCTTCGGATGGTTGCCACCAGTGCATCAATGGAAATTTCCATTTCCCATTTTGGCACTTCAGTTTCAATAATGGCAACCAGCTTGTCGATTTTAGCCTGGTTATCCACCCCGGTAAATTTAGCATTCGTAATTGTAATTGAATCTATTAATGCTGTGCGGGTTCCTTTGTCGGTTGATATAAAAGCCTTGTAAAAAATGGCCCCGAAAACGGGCTCACTGGTTGCCAATTCCTTCACTGAAATAGCCGAACGGCTGGTGATGATATTGCCTTCAAAACTCTCCGGCTGCGGCTGGTAAATAGTGGCAGACCCGCCATTCTTGAAAGTGATAATTTTAGGGAACGCAGTCTGGCTGTTTACATATAAACATCCCAGTACCAGGATGAGGCTTAGGGAAAGCCTTGGTATTCTTATCATATACAGTAGAATTTTGCTTGAATTGTGTCAAATGTACTATTCTGGGTATACTTCCTGCCAAAAAACAGGTTTCAAATTATCATAACAGCATTCGTAATTTATCCTTCAACATTCACCTATATGATTAATTTTATCATTCCAAATGAATACCATGGATCAGACAAAACTCGGCATTGGCACCCGCCTTCAGCATACATTGCACGGTCCGGGTGTAATAGTGGCTGTGAAGTATGCCTCTTACTTGATTTCCTTTTTTAATACCGGTATAAAAGAGATTGACAAGACAGATGATAAACTGGATGAGATCATACCCGAAAATATTACCGAAGAAATCGAGACCCATAATGACATTGAAAAAAGCCTGCTGAAAATTTTACGGTTGTGGGGTGGCATCACTGAAATTGTACCGCTGGGCGACCGCTGGCAGCATGGCATGATATTACTCCAGCCGGCCGACAAAACCCTTAAGCCGAAAGAAATTCCCATTGAAGATTTTTTTCATAAGATTGTCATGTTGCGCGACCGGATGCGGGTACTGGAGCAAAATATAAACAGCAGCAAAAACCTCAGTGATGAAGAGAAGGTAAACCTTCAGCAATATATTACCCGATGCTATGGTTCCCTTACCACATTCAATGTACTTTTCAGGAATAAGGAACAGTGGTTCGTGGGCGAAAAAAGCAAAGATTAACTGACCTTATGATCACGATAAAAAGGGTAACTGAATTTGCGGAACTGGAAGGTATTAGAAACCTGCAAAAGCAAAACCTGAAGCAAAATTTAACCGAAACAGAAATCAATGCCGAAGGCTTTGTCACAGCCGAGTATTCCCTGGATTTCCTTCAACTAATGCATGAAGCTGGTCCATCAATCATTGCTAAAGATGGTGAACTTGTAGTTGGCTATGCCCTGGTCGCAGATACATCCATCTGCCAACTTCATGATTTGTTAGCCGATTTGCTCAATACCATCAATAATACTGTTTACAATGGCAAGCTGCTTAAAGATACCAGGTATGTTGTGGTTGGACAGCTATGTGTTTCAAAACATTACCGCGGAATGGGACTGGTGCAAAAGATGTACCAATTCTATAAGGATTGTTTGTCCGGCCAGTTCGACTGTTGCATCACCGACATTGTACAGGATAACCAAAGATCCCTGAAAGCCCATATTAAAGCAGGTTTCCAGGTGATCAGCACGCTGGATTATGGCGGTGTGAAATGGGATATTGTGTTGTGGGAATGGAGAAGGTAGTTGACGGTTGACAGTTGACGGTTGACAGTTGAGCAGTTCTCAACCGTCAACCGTCAACCGACAACCCACAACTGTCAACTATTTGTATTCACCTGGTTTTATAAAAGAATTACCTTAATATTTTTTCAACATTTCAAAAACATTAAAATGACATCTCCTGAATTAACCGGCATTATAAACAGCATCATTGAAGAATGCGAAAAGCTCATCCCTCATTATATGATTGGTGAGGAAGACAAAAGGATTGCCAACGGCAATTGTGCCATTTGCCTGATCGACAGCGATGGAATGATCTATGGCAAGATGTATGGAACCAATGTGATAAGGGCGAGGGAATCATTCCGGGTGGCCTGGACCAAGGCCAGCCAGGTGCATATCACAGGCTATAAAACAGGAGAATTTGAAAAACTTGCCTTCAATAAGGAAATTGATGAAAAAAGTTTCGGTATAGAAAGACCCGATTATATCGGATGGGTTGGCGGGCAGCCACTCGTTATTAAAAGATGGTACCAAACTCTCTGTCGGATTCAGTGGTTTCAGGGGAATTATCGACCTGGAAATAGTCTCTAAAGCACTTGAATTAAGTTACGCGTAAACCTCTGTTTTAAAGAACTTTCTTCAAATATCATACGCTACTGCAATCACCAAAATAAGAACAAATATGAACGCAAATCATGGAACATTCTGGCAAAAAGTAATCAGGGAACTCAAATCCATTGCAGGCGTGACTCTTTATTTCTTTTTATGGTTCGGCATTCTCATGCTTCTTAAAACACTCATGCTAAAAGACTACAACATTCAATTTAGCGGGATCAGTATCGCAATTATTACAGCGCTGGTAATGGCCAAGGTGGTCCTTTTAATGGAACTGATAAAATTTGGACCATGGGTCAGGCGGCAGCCAGCAATTGTAGATGTTGTGTTACGCACGATAATGTACACATTAGGCGTGCTGTTTGTCCAATTGCTTGAGAAGGCTTTTGAATCGAGACATGAAGAGGGAGGATTTGGCAATGCAATGATCAGGGTATTCCAGCATCGTGATATGTATAAAATCCTTGCGGGAACAATTGTAGTAGGTATTTCATTATTTTTTTACAATGTATATTCCGTATTGAAGCAATATTTTTCAGGCCGGAAATTTGTCAAACTTCTTTTTAATATGTCAATTGAAGAGATTTCAAAACAAACAGTAAATGGACAATCTTCAGGTAACTGAGATTATTTATGCAGATTCTTTAAGTCCGGCTTTTTTAATTTTCACTATCTGGAAAATCAGGTAGATCATTGTGCTCCATACTCCGATAATGATACCGTAAGCCATAAATAACAGCCAGAATGGCGCATGTCTGCGGGTAGACCATAAGGTTCGCTGATCAAAGAAGCTGTTATCTGCCTGTACAGTCATACCCCAGGGCACTGTTTTTTCAGCCAGTAAATTCCCAAACAGGTCATTATCTTCTACCTGGGCTACAAGCGTGTATGATCCTTTGTTATCGCCTGGCATGTTCAGCTTTTTCAGTTCAGCCGTAACCATTCCGCTTGAATCAGTAGTATACGTTTCCTCATCTCCGGCCGGAAGAACACCACCAAGGCGTTTAATGCCCAGTTTCATCTCCACATCTGCGGCAGGAACCCAATTCCCTTCCACTAAATGCTGCACAGTTGCCGTTATTGAATGGATGCTATCTGCTGTGGTTGTATCTATGGATATTTTGGCCTTATTGATCGTGTAATCAGATATGATTTCTTCTTCACCTTCATTTACCAGGAAAATATGCTGAGGTGTGGCATCCCAGGCTGATTTCAATGCCGGGGGAATAAATGCATTGGCCTTCCCGTTTCTATCTGTAATAACCCTGGCGATAAGGTTTGCGGGATCATTCTTATCCAGGAAGATATCATATTTCTTACCCTTTAACGGTGTGATCTGGCCTTCCTTTTTCAGCTGGCTTTGCAAAACGAGGTACTGAACGGAATTATTATCATTATAGTAACGCAGGCTGACAATCGTTCTTCCTTCATTGGATTTCTCCTGGCTCATTACTGCCTGCCATGAAAAAACCGCTGAAAAAAGCAGGAAGGCAAACAGGCAGTTATTATGCTTCATCTTTTTCATGTTGTTCGTTTTGTTCCATTATCGTTTCCTCAATAGGTATGATGGGGTAAACCCTGGCAAAAAAAGTTATGATCAATAGCGCAGCCGCCAGGGATCCCATGGCAATTGCCCATTCCTCCCAGCTGGGGAAATAGTGCTTGTAACTTGCCGGAACATCCTGCATAGGTAGAAAGGGATGCAGTAATGTAGGGGTAACGATCAGGTAACGCTTGAACCAGGCACCAACTACGATCATTGCACCGGCAATAAACATCGGCAGCGGTTTTCTGCCCTTTTTAAATAACAGGATAATGATCGGAATGATCATGCCTACCATAATGGCAAACCAGAACATCAGGGAAAATTCGCCGGTGAATAATTCCTCCAGGTGGGCTTCCTCAGACTTCTTCATTTTAAAAGCAGGCACCAGGTATTCGTTCACATTGAAGTATAAATACAATAATGCAAGTAACACCACTATTCGTCCCATCTTCTCAAAGTGCAATTCGGTTATATATTTTTCCAGCTTATAATACCTGCGGAAAATATACATGGCCACTACAACCCCACCTGCTCCTACCAAAAATGCGCCGGAAATAAAATAGGCGCCAAAGTTGGTACTGTCCCAACCCGGGCGATATGTTGTGGCAAACAGCCAGGAGGTTACCGTATGTATACTGAAGGCAACAGGGATAATTAGTATGCAGAGTATATTGATCGATTTGTTGCTGATATTGAACTGTTCTTTTGTGCCCTTCCAGAATGATCCCTGGAAACGATAAAGTTTGTGTAAAACAGAGCTGGTCTTGTCTTTATTCTTAATGAGGATCTTAAGATCCGGCAATAAGGGAAAATACAGGAGAAGGATACTTATAAAAAAATAGGTGGTAATCACAATCACATCCCACATAATGGGAGACTGGATCCTGCCATGTGTAAACAGGTTATAAAATCTTTCGGGGCGGCCCATGTCTACTATGATGATGAGCGATGCCATCACGATGGCAGATACCGCAATGATTTCGGCTATCCTTGTCAGTGGTGTGCTCCATTTCACATTCGATAAACGGAATATGGCCGTAATGAGTGATCCCACAAGGCTGATAGCCACAAAAAAAACAAAGTTGGAAATATAAATTCCCCAGGATACATAATCCCTCATGCCTGTGACCTTCAGCCCATACCTCAACTGGCGGTAATAAGCATATGCCCCGATCAGGCATATCAGCAATAGTACACCCGTCCAGATCATTCCACGTTTTCCGAATTTTTGAGGCAGGAGATCCTCGGTAATCTGGAGTTCCGGGATTTTAGCTGAATTTTCCAAAGTAGGTTATTTTGTATTATTCAATTTGTCTGCTTCCACCTGCGTTTCAAGGCCATTCTCAAACGGGAAATTCCTGTTCACCGGTGGCAGGTAATACACCCTGGGTTTTGTTCCAAGATCTTCCATGAGCCGATATCCGGCTTTATCCCTGATCAGTTCACTGAACCTGAAAGTTTCAGCACCATTGGATACGGAATCCTCAATCATGTCACCAAAGAAAAAACACCATTCGGGCAGGCGGAAACACAGTGCGGGAGTTCGCCCTTCCTGGTCATATCGGGGCAGAAATCGCATTTACCAACCGTACCTTTCTTTTGAGGCATACTGGTTTCGCAGGAATAATGCTGGCTTGCCACTTCAGGTTCAATCTGGGTATTTTCCTCCCAGTTAAAAACCCTGGTTGAATACGGACAGGCAGCCATGCAAAAACGGCAACCGATACAACGGTCGCTGTCAATAAGAACAATACCATCCTGCCTTTTAAAAGTGGCATCTACCGGGCAGACTTTTACACAGGGAGGTTCATCACAATGCATGCATGTGGTGGGCTGCCAGTAAGGTGCAGTTTTTTCACTATCCTCCATGCTCAGCACCTTGATCCAGTTCTGTCCGGGATGAATCTGGTGCATATGGTTGCAGGCGCTCTGGCATTTCTTCAAATTCTTGCAACGCGCCAGGTCAATCACCATTACAAATTTCTTTCCGGGTATGCCTCTTCGCTCTTCACTGTTTGATATTTGAGGCATATCAGGAACTGGCTTCAGGAAAGCACGGTCAATTTCTATCACTTCCCCATTAACCGACAACAGCTTCACTTTTTCGCCGGTGAGGGTTACTTTATCTTCAGGTTCAAATGGGTTATTCCCGGTACTGCAACCAGCCGCTGCAAGTGTAGCAAGGAGGCCTGTAGCCAGGAAATCACGCCTTGAATTTGAACATTCATTTTTGTTACAGTTACAGCCCATCAGTGATAGATTTAATTATTAACTGGCTTACTTTTGATCCATTCCTGCAATTCTTTATCCGAAATTTTCCTGCCCTTCGAAACAAGCAGGCTGCTGTCGATTTCCACCAGGCTGCCATCCTCTGCAAGCATTTTGACGGTCTCTTTTTTTGGTTTTGTGCTAAAAATCCTGAATGCGGTAACAGAACTGATCAACGCAGTAGTCCACAGCAGAAATTTTTTTCTTGAAGATTTTTTACTAGTATTCTGCATAAGAATTAGTTATTCAGTTTGTAAATGCCAAAATATGGTTGAAGTTGATAAATGTACCCGTACCATCCACAGTAGTTCATGAGCCGGGTCAAACTAATACATGACTTAAATCATATTAAAAAAAATGAACTAACCCTTTCTAAAAACAAAGGA
This sequence comes from uncultured Sphingobacteriales bacterium, assembly GCA_963823365.1. GTDB lineage: Bacteria > Bacteroidota > Bacteroidia > Chitinophagales > Chitinophagaceae > Pollutibacter. Next base: position 35,023 of record CAWGLH010000019.1, on the reverse strand, counting down.
CCATGCGGTCTGCAATGGTCCTTCATAATTTGATATGATATTTGATCATTTCTTTAATGTTCTCATATAGTTGACCAGGCTCCACCGGTCTTCAGCATCCGGTAATTTCTTTTTGAAATTGGGCATATCATCCCGGCCTTCAGTGGTTTTATAAAAAAGTTCTCCGTCCGACTGCGACTGAAATTGGGCAGAAGTAAAATCACCGGGTTCAGTTTTTAACTGGGCGGCCTTTGTTCCATCACCTAATCCCTTTGAACCATGGCATGATTTACAATGTGTGCTGTAAAGTGATTTGCCTTCAGCGATGGAAGCCGCATCCGTAGCTATCGGATTTTTAACTTTTGCAGAAGCATCCGGCACAGGCCAGGGCTTCTTATCCTGGTGATTACTTACAGTGGCACTTATACCTAAAAGGCCAATTAATATAACGCTAAATGCAAGGACTTTTTTCATATGTCAGAATTTTTGTGTTTGAGTAAAGGAAATATTCCGGTTCGGTTCCTGGCTTAGTAAGCAGGATTAATCCAAAGCTAACCTAATGCTTGTGACATTTTGATGACATTCCTGTTAAATGATATGATTTTCGTCATAAAAAAACCTTCAGGTCAGATACCCTGTTTTTTTATGCCATTACCGCAAGAAGAGTGAAAATCTGTTGCCCCAATGCCTCATTGCCAGAAATTCCAACGAAACCCTTAGCCTCACTTTTTGAAATCCCCCTTGTAAACATCCGCCAGGCAATCTCGCCATCAATCATTACAGAACAACTGGCTTTCTCTTCAGGCAAAGAAACCAATAGCCAGCGTCCATCCTGAAAGGCTAAAAACCAGTCTCCTCCCCCTTCACCCGAAACAGTGAATTTTATCATCGTGCCATTATCCGCAGTAATTCCACGGTAATGATAAGGAAGCGCACGCATTGAAGTATCCAGGTATGGATAATAAAGTTCCCTGGAATATAATGCTTCTGATTGCCCGACAGCCAGCCTGATTTGCTGCTGGTGGTGCCATTTCTCTGTGTATTCACGTGCAATATGGAACCAATTGAAAGATTCGCTCCTCCCCGGCCCAGGACACAGGAAACAAAGCCTTTTCAAAAGGTTTCAATGTTCGCAATATCTCACAATAATCTTTTCCCGTAATATGTAATAAACTGGTGATGATTGCGGGGCTAACCCTTTTCATCGCCCTTACCCAATCACCATTTAATGCATTCAGGTAATCTACGAGGTCCTTGTAAGTATCTATGGTACCGGGTTTCTCTCCAAAATATTGATCCCTGTACATGGAAATAGCCCTGATATTCCCGTCAAGCAGGTGGGCCGCAATATCCTTAACTGTCCACCATGGTGAAACTGTTTGCCTTTCCCAGTCTTTCCCGGGTAATGATGTCAGAAGCGTATTAAGCTCCGCATCAAGTTTCGGAAATAAATCGATGGTATTGATCATGCCGGGCTGGTTCATTCCTGCAAATTAAATGCTGCAATAGCATAAAACTATTTTCCTTTTATGAATAAAACAATCAGCGATGAGAAAAATTCAAAAGAGGTAGTCAGGGTTGGAAACTGCTTTCCTCAATATGTTTGTGATGGATATGAATCTTTGAATTAATGGGAATCTCTCGCCATCTTTCCTGGTAGCTACCGATTGGCTCCGAAACAAGGCATTGAGAAAAATCTCCAAACTGATCCTTTATATCGGGGTTGAGTTTTTTGAGTTCACTGATATCCGGACTTACGTAAAGTGTTGGCCCGTTGCCATCACTACCATACCTGAAACCCCATAAGCTTTCACCGTCTGAAATCCCCAGGGTCATCCATACAGCCGCATCTATACCATGTTTCCTTGCAGTTGCTTCCACTACTTTCACCATCTCTCCAATGGCGTAAGGAACATCCTGCTCCAAACCGAAACTCAGTGCCAGGTGAAACATGATCTCCGAATCAGTTGACCCAAGTATATTTTCAAAATACTGAGGTGAAATTTTACTTAACAACTCCTGCTTCAGCAATCCAAATTGCGCAATCTGGCCATTATGCACAAACAGCCATTGCTTATACCTGAATGGATGGCAGTTGGTTTCCTGGATGGTAGCCAGCGAGGTGGCCCGCACATGAGCCATGAATAAAGGAGATTCAATATGTGAGGTGATATCCAGCAGGTTCAGGTCATTCCATGCCGGCCTTATTGTCCTGAATAATCCGGGCATTGGCCGACTATCGTACCAGCCTACCCCAAATCCATCTCCGTTTGTAGGCGTTCTGGGCGACTTTGCATGGAGGCTCTGGTGAATGAGATTATCCTTTGGTTTAATGATTAATTCACTCATTAAAATAGGCGAACCGGTATATGCCAGCCATCTGCACATAGAAGAACCAAGTTATATCAATTTAAATGCTGTATCAAAGACATGCCATATGATTTGCATCACATTTCTATAAGGTCCGATGGCTTTGGCTTTTCATTCCAGTGTTCATGCATTACAAGGGCAGCGCCTAGCGCAGAAGCCTGGGAAACGGAAGCTGCATATACTTCCATATCCGGAAATGCTGCAGACAACAGGTACATGAATACCTCGTTCCTGCTGAAACCGCCATCAACAAAAATGCGTTTACCCCTGCCTAGTACAAGATTTGTACTATCCCTTTGCCGGGCCACTATATCAGCTATCAGCTGATGATATGCTTCCCGGTATGATCCAAATGACTGTAAATCCCTTGTCTCAAAATTATTATTCATAACCGCAGTGTTCTTAAGCCCTGACATTACTGTCTTACTGTAATTTAAACTCGCAAAATGCTCAACAGGTTTTTTAAAATGTTCCGCAATTCTTTTTACTTCCTTTTCGTGTTCAAAACCGGCAAATAACCTCGATGCCTTCACCTGCCGTCCCTGGAAAGAAAGGAAACAAAGACAGTCGTGCTGAAGCTCATCATCGGTAAGCGGTTCATGATTAAATGGATTCAGGCTGATGCACCATGTACCGGTCGACAATAAAACAAATGGCTCAGGAAATGAACTGATATATGGGATGAGGGCGGATGAACTGTCGTGCAACCCCATTCCCACCTTTATCCTTCCTTCATAATTGCCGGCAACATCAGCAGCATTTCGAATACCGGGAAATTTTTCGGCAAGGCCCTCATTTTGTACCCATTGATGATAAGAGTTTTTCTCAAAATCCCATAAATGTGTATGGCAGCCGATGCTGGTCAGTTCTGCATGACAGGAACCGCCCAATATATAGCTGAGATATTGTGGAAGATGGAGGGCATACTTAATTTTATTGAATATATCCGGCCTTTCATATTTTATGCGGTAAAGCTGCATACCTGAATTCAGGCTTCCCAATGCCGGCGATGCCGTTTGTCGGCACACCAGTTCTTTTCCGCCATAATCATTATAGAATTTTTCGGTTAGCCCTTCAGGAAATGGTTTGAGATAATTATATAAGGGTAGCATCAGCTTGCCCTCCTCATCGAGGTACACTAAAGAGGCACCGTAACCGGAAAAATTTACTGCTTTGATATCAAAGCGGGGATCCAGTGTAAGTGCTTCAAATTTTTCCCTGATCCATTTGGTTAATGCATTGATATCTTCACAGGGAAACCCATCTTCATCTGTTGTTTCCAGAAGCCTGGTGCTTTCTTCATAAACAATATGATACTGTTCATCAAAAAGAAGCAATTTCTTATTGGTCTTCCCTATATCAAAAATTGCTATTGCTGGGAGGTCTTCCATTACAAACCTGTTGCAATCGTCATATGGCCTCTTTCCTTTGCCAGTTGTTCCCTGACCTTCAGGCTCCTGAACAGTTTCAGCGGATCAAGTGCACCTCCGCTGCGCAGCCTGGCTTCCGCAACTAAGCTTCGAACATCAGTGCGGAATGTATCCTGCAATATTTCCTGGCACTGCAACAACATCATTGGCATTCCTGTGCTGCATTTAATCGCTCACGGTCAACCATCAACGATTGTGCATAAGCCAGCATGATCGCTTCCACAGATTGCAGCAGGTCTTCCAGCGGATCCTTGACATTATGCGAAGCATCGATCATCCAGCCCAGGTCAGTGGCATGATTCATTCCCCTTGCATCCATCCCTTCCACCAGTTCATTAAAGATCAGGAATAGCTGGTACGGCTTTATACTGCCCACAGTCAGGTCATCATCACCATATTTGCTGTCATTAAAATGAAAACCGGCAAGTTTTCCTTCCATTAATAGCAAGGAAACAATCTGTTCTATATTGGCATTGGGCAGGTGGTGGCCGAGATCCACCAGGGTATAGGCTTTCGGCCCGAGCTTATTGGCATATAATAACGATTGTCCCCAGTCCCCGACTGTCATGGAATAAAAATTGGGTTCATAGGCTTTATACTCTACAAATATTTTCCAGTCGGATGGCAATGCTGCATAAATTTCCTGCAGGCTCTCCAAAGTATTTTGAAATGCTTTCCTGAAATTCAACTGTCCCGGGAAACAACTGCCATCGCTCAACCAAACGGTCAGCGCTTTTGATCCCAGTTCAACGCCATGACTGATCACTTCAATATTATGTTCGATGGCCTGCTTTCGCACGGCCTTGTTTACATGTTGCAGTGAACCGAATTTATAACTGAGCTCCTGGTCTTTCTGGTCCTGGAAAGTATTTGAATTCACTGCATCAAAACTTAATCCGAGTTGTGCAGCCGTTGCTTTGATGGAGGCATAATTATCCGGAATATCCCAGGGTATATGCAGGGAAATGGCGCCGCTGGACCGGTTGAGGGCATGAAGCAGTCCGATATCTTCCAGCTTTTGTTCAAGGTTTCCCGGTTCACCGGGTCCCGAGAATCTGCCAAACCTTGTACCACCGGTACCCAGGGCCCAGGATGGAATCGCTACATTAAATGAGATCAGTTTACCGATGATGGTATCAACATTCCTGATGCCAGGTGCAACAAATTCAAACTTCCTTTTATGTTCCGCCAGAAGTTGATGATTGTGTTCCTCAATCCGGGATTTATCAATCTGCATAAATGCTGTTTTATCTTATTGAAATAATCACCTTAATCTATCTTAAAAAAGCTGCGGCTACTCCACCATCAACATTCAGCGTATTACCTGTTGATTTATTCAATAATCCTCCTGCAAATGCAAAGCATGCATTGGCTATATCTTCTGGTAAAATGGTTTCATTGAGCAGGGTCCTTTTTGCATAGTAGGCAGGTAATTCTTCCACGGTGATGCCATATGCTTTTGCACGGCCTTCTGCCCAGCCCCCGCTCCAGATATTGCTGTCAGTAATGACGGCATCCGGATTAACGGTATTCACGCGAATCTTATCTGGCCCCAGTTCTGCTGCCAGCAGACGGGAAAGGTGCGACTGGGCTGCCTTTGCACTTCCATATCCTGCATTATTAGGTCCGGCTACAATGGCATTCTTGGAAACCACATTAATGATATCTCCTCCCATTCCCTGTTTGCGCATAACTTCAATACCGGATTTTGATACCAGGAACTGCCCTTTGACAAGAATATTATACAACTTGTCCCAATCTTCCGTATTGTGTTCCGTAACAGGTTTTGAAATGCTGATTCCGGCATTGTTTACAATGATATCTACACCGCCAAAAGCAAGGGCAGATGCTGTAAAAGCATCTCCAATTGATTTTTCATCAGTTACATTGAGCAATGTATGTGACACGGCATCCTTCCCGAATTCTTTCTGAAACTCTTCCGCTGCACCATCAAGTCTTTCCTGGTTGATATCATTCAGCACCACGCAGGCGCCCTCCCGGGCAAATTTCCTGGCGATTGCCTTTCCTATTCCGCCGGCACTTCCTGTTACCAGGGCAATGCGTCCGCTGAGTGGTTTTGGTTTTGGCATTCGCTGGAGTTTCGCTTCTTCCAGTAACCAGTATTCAATATTAAAAGCTTCCTGCCTTGGCAAAGACGTGTATTCAGATATGGCTTCAGCACCCTTCATCACATTAATGGCATTGATATAAAATTCTGCGGCTACCCTTGCAGTCTGTTTGTCTTTCGCAAAGGTGAACATGCCGATGCCGGGATACAGGATCACTACAGGATTGGGATCGCGCATTGGCGGACTATTTGCATGCTTACAGGTATTATAATATTCAGCATACATTTTCCGGTAGGCTTCAAATAAGGGGGAAATTTTTTCCTGAATGTTTTTTACATCAGAGAGATCATCCTCCGGTGTAAGATTCAGCACCAATGGAGAAATTTTCGTCCGCAGAAAATGATCAGGGCAACTCGTACCCATAGGTGCAAGCCTCTCCAGGTCTTTTGAGTTGATATACTCCAGCACCCTTTCATCATCGGTAAAATGGCCGATCATGCTTACCTGGGAGGAACAGAAGCCACGCAGTATCGGCGCCAGAGAAGCTGCTACCTGGCGGCGTTTTTGCGGAGCCAGTGACGTTAGTTTTTCACCACCGAAAATCGCAGGCTGTAAGCTGATCTTCTCCTGTAAATATTCTGCGCAACGTTCAATAACATCAAGCGTGTTGATATAACTCTCGTAGGCTGTATCACCCCAGGTGAATAATCCATGTGATCCCAGCATAATGCCCCGGATACCCGGATTTTCATCCAGGCATTTTTTTAATTGAAGACCAAGATCAAATCCGGGACGCTGCCATTTCACCCATCCGATTGTTCCTCCGAATAATTCCCTGGTAATTTTTTCTCCATCCTTTGCCGCAGCGATGGCAATGGCTGCATCAGGATGCAGGTGATCAATATGTTTGAAAGGAAGAAATCCATGTAATGGAGTATCGATGGATGGCGCCTTCGATGAAAGATCATAAATACAGTGATTGAATAATTCCACCATCTCATCTTCATGCTCAATACCCCGGTAAACATTTTTTAAACTGCGCAACCTGTCCACATATAAAGCCGCCAGGCCACTACGTTTCATCGTACCTAAATCCCCGCCGCTACCCTTCACCCACATCACTTCCACTTCATTTCCTGTTAACGGATCTTTTGCCATTGCCTTGCAGGAAGTATTCCCACCCCCGTAATTGGTTAACCGCAGATCAGCGCCCAGTAAATTGGAACGGTAGACCAGTAATCCCACTTCATCCCCGGCAAGCGCTGCGGCTTTCTTTTCATCCCAGAGATAACTTACATGTTTGTATTTCATTGTTCCAGTTGTTGACATAACCAGGTATTTTAAAAATCTGGAAATATTATTTTAAGGAATTGCCGTATCCTACCAGTAATACAGAAAGGATAATGGTAATAATTCCAATTATGATAGTCGCGGTTGTTTTTTTATTAACCCCTTTCCACTCTCTTAAAACCAGTCCCCACATATTGGCAGTGAGAATGATAAACGCCATATGCAGTATCCATGAACTGGGGCCATTGCCCAGTTTACTTTCCCCCATGCCATAGAAAAAGAACTGAAGGAACCATGTGGTTCCAGCCAAAGCAGAAAACACATAGTTTTGAAACAATGGTGTTTTTTTATTGCTGTAATCACCAAATGTTTTGTTCCGTGCATTGAGTATCATGCACCAGATAAAGTTGGTCGTTAATCCACCCCACAAAACCACCACATAAGTTACATTATTCTGGTACAAAAAATTACCCTGCCCGGGATTGGCAGTTTTCCATATTTCGTTAGCCATATCTGCCATTGGCTTACCTGCTTCCAACCCAAAATTAAAGCAGGCACTAAGCACACCCGATACAATGGAAACGAACATTCCCAAGCCAAATTTATATTCTGTTTTCGTTTCCATTCCATGCGGATCAACTGCTGGTTACCTGCAGATAATTGTTTCTCTTTCATGACACCCGCTTTGCCACAGATAATGATACCAACAACACACAATGCAAGTCCGGCCATAACAGTAAGTCCCCAGGTGGAACCAATCAACATGCTGAAATTATCTTTACCTTCTTTGGGGAACACATTATAATAAACAGAAGGAATAAGCGCACCGAACACCATACATAAACCCAGTATGATACTGCTGCCTAATGAAACGCCAAGGTAACGAACCCCCAAACCGTATGTTAGTCCGCCAATGCCCCACAACACACCAAACAAATAAGCAATTCCAATGGTAGAAGAACTTGCCTGCTTAATAATATCAGTAAACCCGGGAATGGTCAGATATGCTGCCAGGGGAGGAACGATGAACCAGGAAAAGATGCCCCCTACAATCCAGAAGCTCTCCCAATGCCAGCCCTTTACCTTCTTATAAGGCATGTAGAAACTGCCTGAGGCAAAGCCTCCGATGAAATGAAAAATAACTCCTAAAACAGCCTGCATCGTTTATTTATTTTTGCGCTAGCTTCTAAGATACACTTAAGTTGCTGTCGGTTGTGGGTTGTAGGTTGACAGTTATTTAATGGACATTATCCTCACTGGCCCCAACAATCCTGAAGGCAATAAGGCCGCTTTTGCATCATGGAATGGCATCGATGTATAAGTGATCTTATTGGCCACTCCGGGTTGCTGATCCCCGATCAACCGGTTTACCCAAAGGTTGGTCACCTTTATCTCGAGTTTGTTTACACCCGGCTTCAGCGCCCCTGTAAGGTCCACGCGGAAAGGTTTTTTCCAGGTAATGCCAAGGGATTTGCCGTTGACAATTACTTCGGCAATATTCTTTACTTCCCCGAGTTCCATCCACAATGATGTGCCTTTTTTTAACCAATCTGCAGGAACAGTAACATTCCTGGTATAAGTTGCCGTGCCGGAGAAATATTTTACACCAGCATCCGGATGAGTTGTCCATGACTTCAGTTCATTTACACTAACAGATTCAGGAGCACCACGGTCTTTCTGGAAACTGATGGCCCAATCTCCATTCATTGTGGCCAGCTCTTTTTCTATTAACACTGGCCTTGAAACTGAATTGGCCGTAGCCTTATTTTTAAACACAACAAACACGGCATCATCCGGCACCAGTGAAAGCTCAACCTTGGTAACACCATTGGAAATAGTATAGGAAGCCGCTTCTGTCTTCCCCGTTTCAGGGTGCCATATATGCGGAACCCTTCCTGTTACCCGAAAGGTTGCTTCCAGTTTTTCGTTCCTGCCATTGCGGTTATTCACCCAATAAATATCACCATCGGCCAGTTTCCTGTGCACAAACATCAAACGGGTATTCGCCTGGGGCCTGGTATACGTAAAATCAGGTTCAACTTTTATTTCTTTCAATACTTCTTCAAGGGCTTTGCCGGTATACACTCTTGCATTGGAAGATCCCCATACCTCATTTAACAGTCTGCTGTAAACTGCTTTATCATCACTTAGGCTGGGTGTACCCTCCGGCTTGATACCGGTCACTACAGCACCTGCTTTTACCAATTCACCAATTTTACGCAAAACAGGAAGGGACATTTTCCTGGCATTACTATCGAGCACGAGTACCCGATAACTCATCCCGCTGGGTGTAATAATACGTCCATCCTTTACCGACAATAAATTGATCAGTGCATCCGCATTTACAAAATCATAATTATATCCCTCCGGAATGGAAGGCAGTTTTTTCCCGAATAAGGAGGTGATATTATTGTCCTCCCCGTAATAATACAGGATATCAGCTACAAATTTTCCCTGCTGCAACATGTAGCTGCTCCGTGTTAAATAAGATGTCCATGCTTTGGCCTGCTCGCCCATGTATCGTGCCGGTTAAACCATTGACCGAAGGGGCCAAGGCCAAGGCCGGGAATTTTATCATCGGTCGACTGATGCACAGATGTATGTATCACAAACCTGTTCAGTCCATTCGCCAGTTCAAGATCGGCAGTAGGTTTCAGGTTTTCCGGGGAATATGACCAGGCGGCTCCCATTATGCCCAGTGCCGTCAGTGACTCTGCGGCAGCTATGTTCTGGCCATAGATATGCGCCGTGGATGCCGATTCACGAATATCTGCTTCATACTTTAGCTGACTGTTATTGTTCATAAAAACATTTGCCGTCCACATGGCCGACATCGGAATAGCCGCCGAACGTTTTACCTCCATTCCATCTGCGATCATTGCCCTGCCATCTTCATGAGATTCTGTATAGCGCTTCATCCCACGTTCTGCCAATAATGTGGTTAAAGCATCATAATGATATTCCGCAACAAGATCACTCAATGTGTGCCGGAAGTCAAACAGGAATTGTTCACTGGCTTCTGCGCTTTTAACGACATGCCCTGTCAGTACCGGCAGCCACGGGACGATACTATAACCGCGCCTTTTTTGGAATTCCTGCAACATATTGCCTGTCCAGTTTTGTGCACCGGCTTCCCAGCTGTCTGTTACCATATATTGAAGTCCGCCTTTTGTTCCCATCAATCCACCAGTGGCGCTTTTGTATTGATCAAGATAATTATTGAAATATTTTTTAACAGCAACGGGATCCAGCTTATCCACTTCCAGCCGGTGGCCTCCGGAGAGGCCGGATGGTTAGTGATCCCCATTAATGAATATCCGAAGCGAATTATTTTCCAGTTACCTGCAGGTACGGTCCAGTTCAGGGTTCCGTCAGTATTTATTTTTCCGGTAAGATCTATGATATCAGCAGGACTTACCACATCGTCTGCTGTTGTATTAGCCTTACTATATAAATCCGGTGAAGGGGCAAATGCATCTTTCTCCTCAAACATATTTATCCTTGAAGCGGTATGTAAAACAATTTCTCCTATATCAGTTCCCAGCGGTGGTTTCGGTGGCGCTCCTCCGGCCCCAAACATTCCTCCCAGGTCTACAGGAGCCGGTGGATTCTTTACCGTTACCCTGAAATATTTTGCCGTGGTGGCAGGGGTGGAAATGGTCTGCTGTAATACATTACCTGCAGGTATATAGCAAACCCTTTTAAAATTTATGCCGTCATCACTTGTTTCAAGGCTACGTGTATCTGCAAAACTTCCCAACAATCCGAAAGGGCCCTTGTTGCCTCCGCCTACCATCGTAACTGCCTTGATGGTTTGGGTTCTGCAAAGGCAAATTGTATCCATGCATATCCTTTTGCAGAATCTGTAGGCAGCAGATTGGTTGTCCCAAGGTCTCCGTCTGTTAACTGTGCAAGGGTAAAATTTCCTCCACTGGAGGTAACCACCGCCTTGAGTTCCGATAAGCGATTTATCCGCCTCCGGCAACTTAACGGCAACAATGGCAATGTCTTTATAAAAGAGTGGAAGGTCTTTAGGAACTCCTGCATCCCCAAAACCAGGCTGTTTGTCCAGGTCCTGGAATGGCCCTGTTATTCCTGATTGCTTAGGGACAACCATATTTGTGGCACCACCTTTAACCCTTGTTTCTGTCCAGACGATTTTTTTCATGCCATCTTCCGGCTTCACCCATGGACCACCGCTTTCACTCCATCCCGGAGAACCGGCTATTGCCATTTCCAGTTTTAATGAATCGGCAAGTTTTGTAGTAAACAGGAATGCATCTTTCCATTCCGGGGTCATGTATGTTAACCGTTTTTCCACGATTTGTGGTGTAGCCATGGCAGCATCAAAATTCTGAAAACCTCCGATCCCGCTTCGTTTCATCCATTCCAGGTCCTTACGTATGCCGTCTTTGGTAATATTCCCATTCATCCAGTGCCACCATACCCGCGGTTTCGCAGCATCCGGCGGTTTCTGAAATTTCGTAAGTAAAGTATCCGGCTTTACCTGCGCATGCGAAGAAGCGATAATACATATCGTAGCCGACAGAAAAATAAATTTTTTCATGATGCTCTTCATTTTTTGACCTGCAGTTATATTGATTGGGCCATATCCAGGAACCAATTTAATAATATGCGACTGATAATTCATCCTGTACCGTCCTGCCCTGCTCTGTTCATCTAAAAATAGTATATACATTGCATGGCATCACGACGCCATGCAGACAGCGAATATTTACCAGGCTATTCATCTCGATGAACAATCAGTTACGCCAAAGTACCTGCAGCTGGCTAACTCTGATTTTACTAGCCGTAGAAAGAGGCAACCTTGGAAGAGATTACCTGCTGCCCTCCATCAACGACCTCAGTTTTGAACTCGATATTTCCAGGGACACGGCGGAAAAAGCATACCGCTATTTAAAGCAGCTCGGCGTTATCGGTTCTGTTCCGGGCAAGGGATACTTCATTTCGAAAACAGACTTCCGGCAAAAAGTAAAAGTCTTCCTGCTGTTCAATAAGCTGAGTGCACATAAAAAGCTTATCTACGATTCCTTCGCCGGCATGCTGGGCGACCAGGCCGCCATTGACTTCTATATCTACAACAATGACTATGCTCTGTTTAAAAAATTATTGCCTGCCCGGAGAGATGATTTTACGCATTATGTGATCATCCCCCATTTCCTGGAAGGAGGAGAACATGCTTCGGAAATACTGAACGAACTAAAAGGAAACTTAATTCTTCTCGATAAACTGATCCCCGGCATAAACAACAATTACGGAGCTGTTTACGAAAACTTCGATAAGGATATTTACAATGCGCTTAAGCGAAGCTTTGCCCCAATTGTCCAAGTACCAGACCCTGAAAATTATTTTTCCATCTTACACCTACTTCCCTGAAGAGATCCTGAAAGGATTCCGTTCCTTTTGCCAGGCAATTTGCCTTTAACTATAAGATCGTGCCCAATATTGCTGAAGAAGAGATTCATGCCAGGGGGAAGTTTATATCAACCTGATGGAAGATGACCTTGTCACCCTGCTCGAAAAAATCAGGGAAAACAAACCTGGAAGTAGGCAAATCTATAGGCATCATCTCTTACAATGAAACACCGTGGAAACGTTTCATTTTAAACGGCATTACTACCATCAGTACCGATTTCCGGAAGATGGGTGAAATGGCAGCCAAAATGGTGCTCAGCAATGATAAAAAGATGCTGGAAGTTCCTTTTACCCTGAAACTGAGGAATTCATTGTGAAGCGGAAATCAACCCCTGATATGATAAATCATTGATGGTTTACATTCAAAATAAAAGTCGATGCCTGATGGGTATCCATATTTCTTCTTCAGAATCCGGTAATCCATTCTTATATTTATCCCCCAATATTTCAAAATGTGGCCTGTCATCCAAATGAAATCGTGAGGCAGGCAACCAGGAATTAAAAATATAATTATAAATAGCCGTATCTGTACTTAACCCCTTATAATCAAAACGGCATATAATCCGCCAGGCAGGTCAAAAGATTCCATTCCTTCCGGGATATTTTCATACTGGCTGACTTCAACAGCCGCCCATTTATCAAATTCATTGGCCGGGCTGAAATCTGTAAAATAAAATGGGTCATATACCTGCAGAGAAAACAAATTGAATTTACCTGGTGCTGTACTTCATTTCTCCTGGGCATAAAAGTTCTCCAGGCCATGCGGTTTTATTATTGGACAATGACGTCCTTACCTTATACCCTACCAGTTTTTTATCAGGGAGTAATTCGATTCTTGCTTCCATAACCCGGAGTTACAGTATTTTATTGTTTCGTATATAGCAACCGTTTGCCTGCCCAAACCTGGTAGGTTATGGCAGATGGGTGTACCCCATCACTGAAATAACTCAATCTATTGTTTCCATTCAATTCAGACCATTTGTCGAGTGAAATAACTTCTGCATTATAGAATACATGTTCATATTTCTCAATTGCACAGCCAAGTTCATTCCCAAGGATTTCAACCAGCCCGCCAATGGAAAATTGAATTAACGACGTAAAAGCGGGAAAATCCCTTACCGGTGGCATATTGATGAAAACAACATTGGTATTGCTGAATTTCTCCTGTAAAGCAAGAACAATTTTATGAATATTCTTTCTCCATTTCCAGGGTGAATTCAGTTCAAATGCATCATTCCCGCCAAGGCCAATGATATAACGGTTATTCAGTGATTTACTAAAGCGATTCAGGCATATAACGGAATTCCAGATGTATACCGAATGCCATAATTGATGTCAGGAATGCAAAACTATTCAATAACAAACTAAAGAAACAAGTATTCTTCAATCCTTCTTTTTTGCCGTAAATGATGGCGTAAATGCATTTCGGCAAACTGAAACCATTCTCTTGCATTGAAATATCCAAGCCCGGGATGCATGGTTTTACCCTTGCTTTCATTCCTGCTGATATCTGCCCATAATTCATTCATCCTGGATTTGATTTCTTTCATTTCTGCCTGAAGCTGTGTCTTTCCTGGTTGGTTGCTGAATTTTTGAGGTACTCTCAGGATCACCTTTTATTCTTTCATCAGGAAACGCATTATTGGCAAACATATTAACCGCCGGCTCCTTCATTTTCCCCGATGTGTTATCATTATGCTGAAGGCAGGCTTCTATCTGTGTAATATAATACTGCATTTCATTGATGAGGTGCATAAAAACCTGTCCGAGTGACCAGCTTTCCCTGTCAGGCTTTATAATTAAATAATCAGGGCTATATTGCTCCAGTGTTTCCAGCCAGATGTCGAATGTTTTATTGAATTCCTGTAACAGCATCACCGGATGTTTCCTTTAATAGAAGTAAGTAAAATTACAGTAAATTAAAGGTCTTATTCAAACCCAAAACATAAAATGAAACTGTTTTTACCTTTTTTGCTTTATTTCCTGGTCATGCCCGGTGTACATGCACAAATGGTAAAATACAGTGGCGCCATGAGTAAGATACGCCAGGAAAAAAGGGTGGATGCTGCCATATTGGTGGATACGATCAAAGCGAAAAATCTTTATGCCATAGGCCCTGTTGAAAACCTGAGGGGGGAAATAATCGTATGGAATAATGTTGCTTTTGTTGCTGCAATCAATGAAGAAAAAAAACCATACGTCCGCAAAGACGTTAAAAACCTGAAAGCAATTTTCCTGGTATACGCAGATGTTAATGAATGGGACACTTTAATGATCAATAAAAACCAGGTAAGTTCATTAAAAGAACTGGAATCTGCCATTTCAAATGCAGCCAACCGGCATGGACTGGATACTTCCTCCGCTTTCCCATTCCAGGTATTTGGCAAGGCAAAGCAGGGAAGTGGCCATATCATGTATAAAGACACATCAGTAAAACTGATCACGCCTGAAGAATTACAAAAGGCAGCTTATATCAATACGTTCACAGATCAATATATTCAAATGCTGGGGTTTTACTCACAGCATCATCAAACCATCTTTACACATCATGACAGCTACCTGCATATTCATTACCGGCTGAGAAATAAATACCAGGCTGGTCACCTGGAACAAATACACCTTGATCCGGACCAGGAACTGAGAATATTATTTCCAAAACAAAAAAACGCGACGCAATAAAACCGAAAATATTGACAGGCCTGGGGCCAAAGTAAAAACATTTATTAATGAACAGATTGCAGCCCGCCGACTACATCGTCTTTTTTATTTACTTTATAGTAGTGGCTGCCTATGGATATTATATCTACCACAAAAAGAAATCTGCCAAAACAAGTTCCAGGGACTTTTTCCTCGCGGAAGGTTCACTTACCTGGTGGGCCATCGGCGCTTCCCTGATTGCTTCAAATATATCCGCAGAACATTTCATCGGAATGTCCGGTTCCGGTTTTGCATTAGGATTAGCCATTTCTACATATGAATGGATGGCTGCCGCCACCCTGATTATTGTTGCCATTTTTATACTTCCTGTATACCTGAAAAACAGGATATATACCATGCCGCAATTTTTGTCGGTCAGGTATAATGATACGGTAAGTACCATTATGGCTGTATTCTGGTTGCTGGTTTATGTGTTTGTTAATCTTACTTCCATCATTTACCTCGGGTCCCTGGCCATTTCATCCATCACCAATATCAGTTTTGGATTCAGCATAATCGGACTTAGCGTATTTGCTGTTATTGTTACGCTTGGTGGAATGAAAGTGATCGGTTATACGGATGTAATCCAGGTATTCGTATTAATTGTAGGCGGACTTGTTACCACATACCTGGCGATTTCATTACTGTCTGAACATTTTGGATATGGAGGCAATATCCTGAAAGGGCTTTCTGTACTGAGAAAAGAAGCGCCTACCCACTTTCACATGATTTTTGATTCCTCCCATAAATATTATCCCGAATTGCCCGGACTTTCTGTACTGATCGGCGGCATGCTCATCAATAATCTTGCTTACTGGGGCTGTAATCAATACATTGTACAACGCGCACTGGGAGCGGATTTAGTCACGGCCAGGAAAGGAATATTATTTGCCGCCTTTCTGAAATTGCTGATCCCTGTCATTGCGGTACTTGCCCGGTATTGCCATGTATGTATTGCATCAGAATGGTATGTTCCAGAAAGAAATGACAGATGAATTCGGAATCATAAAACCCGATCATGCATATCCTACTTTAATGAATTTATTGCCCGCCGGTTTGAAAGGGGTAGCCTTTGCTGCGCTTACCGCCGCCATCGTGGCATCACTGGCAGGAAAGGCAAATAGTATCTCCACTATTTTCTCACTGGATATTTATAAGAAGTTTGTCAATAAAAATGCATCTGAATACAGGCTGGTGCTCATTGGCCGATGGGCGGTTGTGATCAGTATGCTGCTGGCAGCCCTGGTTACTCCGGCATTGCGATCTCTTGACCAGGCCTACCAGTTTATCCAGGAATATGTAGGCTTTATTTCACCGGGCGTACTCGCCATATTTCTGCTTGGAATGTTCTGGAAACCCACCACCTCTGCGGCAGCAATGGCAGGTGCGTTATTAACCATACCTATTTCCACCATCCTGAAATTTTTACCCGTATGGACCAATAATGCTTTCCCTGATTTCCCTTTTTTAGACCGGATGACCATCACTTTTGGAGTTATTGTAATCACCATGGTTATCATGAGTCTTGTCCACCCCAAAAAACAGAATAACGCACACCAGGTTGAGATTGACCCGTCTATGTTCAGGGTTACACCTGGATTTATCATTGCTTCTCTGCTCATTTCAGGAATACTGGTGGCGCTGTATACCGTATTCTGGTAGGTTGATCCGGCCCCAAATAAAATTGCAAATCCGCAGAAAAATGACGATTTTAGTATATAACATTTATCGCTAAAAATTTACGCCATGTCTGCAAATAACAATATCAACGATCCCGGGATAAATAACCAGCCGCTGGCCAGCCTGGATGAGTGGGAAATGGATGTTTTACAACGTTATCCTGATCCCGATGCCATTGCCCAGGGAAAAACAAAAGAAGAATTCCGGAACTATGATGAACCGGAAAGGGATACCGTAAAGGAATTTTATCGCCTGAACCATAAATTCCAGACCTATGATTTTGTGCAGCAGAAAAAGGCTGATTTTTTGCAGTTCAATAAAAGGGAAATGCCGATCTGGAATGCATTTGATTTTTTAAATGAACTGGTGGATGATTCAGATCCGGATACCAACCTTGACCAGATGCAGCATCTCCTGCAAACATCAGAAGCCATAAGGAATGACGGGCATCCCGACTGGATGGTACTGGTAGGATTAATTCATGATATGGGAAAAGTACTATGCCTTTTCGGTGAACCGCAATGGTCCGTAGTGGGTGATACCTTCCCGGTTGGTTGTGCTTTTTCAGATAAGATCGTATATCCTGAATTTTTTGCAGACAACCCCGATAAAAACAATGAACTGTACAGCCAGAAATACGGTGTTTATGAACCCAATTGCGGTCTTAATAATGTTCACCTTTCCTGGGGGCATGACGAGTATGTATACCATATGATGAAAGACTATCTGCCCGAAGAAGGATTATACATGTTGCGTTATCATTCCTTTTATGCCCAGCACCGGGAAAATGCATATGAACATCTGATGGATGATCATGACAAGGAAATGTTCAAATGGGTAAAACTATTTAACCCGTATGATCTCTATTCAAAAAATCCCAACCAGAAAAGCTGGGAAGAACTACAGGCCCTATTACCTGGAGCTGGTGGGAAAATATTTACCCGCAAACCTGAAATTCTAAACTTTTTCTTCACCTGTATTCTTTAATCTTAATATTCCTGAAGGAAATACCTTTTGCCCAATCCTGCAATACTATATGACCGCTGGTAGCTTTACCAAAACCTGGTAATGCCTTGAAATTACTTGCGGCCACTAATTCCTTCCACCGGTCACTGTTCAAATTTATTTCTGAGGAGATAATTCCATTTAACCAAAATGTCAGTTTACCATCCTGCTGTACGATTCGGGAATTGTTCCATTCTCCAAATAGCTTTGCAGATGCATTATTTTGTAATGCAGTTAATCCAAAGATGCAGCCCGCCTGTCGAAGGGTATCGTCCTTGTTATGATCAATGGTATTCGCATTATCCAGTAACTGGTACTCGGGCCCGGTAAACCATGGCGCCAGGTAAGCGGTGTCTTCCACTACATTGATGAATACGCCACTATTCCCTCCTTTTGTAATCTTCCAGTCAAAAACCAGGTCGAAATCAGCATACGTTTTATCAGTTACAAAATCACCATGCGCGACATTTTTGGCATTCTGGTCGCAAATCAGTTCACCATTCACTACGGTCCAGGAAGATAGTTATACCAGGCTTATTGTACAGGTGCCATCCCTTAGTCGTTTTCCCGTCAAAGAGCAGCACCCATCCATCCTTCTCTTCTTTACCCGTCAGCGTATTAGGCAGTTCTTTCTGATCACAGGAAATAAAAATTAGTATACACACCAAAACCGGCATCAAACCCGGGAATTTTTTACTTTTCATATTCCGGGAAGTTAATATTTTCCATTGTGCGAAATCCAAAATGATTAGCTGATTCCCGCGATTGATCACGCCATCTGGTAGCAGGTTTGATCATTTATGCTTTTTATAGCTATGGCTTACATGAAAAACATAAATGGCATTACCTGAAGCAATGGAAATAAATTGATCTCCATCAAGTCCATAAGATACCGGGTTAGCCCTGATGGCGGCACCTGTCTGGAAATCCCAAAGTGACTTGCCGGTCTTTGCATTGAGTGCAATAAAATTTCCTTCGTTTGTGCCGGCAAATATTAATCCGCCTGCGGTTGACATCACCCCGGCCCAGGGCGGAGAATGCAGGTCAAAAGACCATTTTATTTCACCTGTCAGGGCATCGATGGCACGTATTGCCCCCTTTGCCTTATCCCCGCTTTCAGCCTGTTCGCCGCCACCCATGAATTCACGGCCCGGAACATATTCCACTTCGGTTTTAAAATAATAAGACCCCATTTCCCGGACGGCAACATAAAAGAAACCGGTCTGTGAACTGTATGAAGGACTGAACCAATTTGTTGCGCCCTGTAAACTTGGAAAGATGAATGTTCCCTTCTCCGAAGGTTCGGTTCCCGGTTTAACAATTGGCCTTCCTGTACTGTCAATTCCATCTGCCCAGGTTTGTTTTGCATAAGGAACACCAAGCAGGAATTCCCCAGTCTCCCTGTCCAGCAAATAATAAAAAGCATTCCTGTTGGCCGTAGCCAGCAGTTTTCTTTCCCGGCCCTTTATGGTGCCATTTATTAGTATGGAAGTCTGGTTGGCATCCCAGTCATGGGTATCATGAGGAGTAAACTGGAAATGCCATTTCAGGGTACCATTATCGGGATTAAGCGCCACAACACTACATGTATATAGATTGTCGCCTTTGCGATGATCTCCATTCCAGTCGGGCCCCGGATTTCCTACCCCCCAATACAGCAGATTCAATGCAGGATCATATGTGCCCGGAACCCATGTAGGCCCTCCGCCGGTTTTCCAGCTCTCCCCTTCCCAGGTTTCGTTTCCCTTTTCTCCTTTTGCCGGTATCGTTTCAAACCTCCACATACGCTCACCTGTTTCAGCATGATAAGCATCCAGGAAACCCCGTATCCCTGTTTCACCTCCGCTTACGCCGATGATCACTTTGTCTTTAACCACCACAGGAGCCGAGGTAATCGCAAACCCAAGGTTATTATCAGCCACAAGCGAATTCCATTTCAGGGCGCCGGACTTTGCATCAAGCGCTGCCAGGTGAGCATCCAGCGTACCTACATAAACAGTGTTATTGAGAATGGCAACACCCCTGTTCACCCAGGGAAACCCGATCGCCTTAACATTTTGCGGCATGTTGGGTGACCACCTCCATAATTTTCTTCCCGTCCTGGCATCAAGGGCTGTAACGGTGCTGGGCGGTTCGGTGATATACATTACACCATCTACAATAATCGGAGAGGTCTCTACAAGGCCGGGGGTGGTCTGGTATACCCAGGCAACGCTGAGTCTTGGAAACATTACCGGTATCAATATTCGCCAGTGCCGAATACCTGTGGGAAGAATAATTGCCGGAATACGTTAGCCAGTTGAGTGAATCATTTTCTGACGCCAGGATCCTTTCGTATGGAACCTGTCCGGCCGTAAATGCGATGTATCAGCTTGCACTTTTTCATTCTTCCCGGATTTACTATTACAGGACAGCAGCAGAAGGATTAAAAATAAACAGGATAGATGTTTCATGTCATTTCTGGGTAAGAAGATAGGCAACGATATCCTGCCTTTCCTCATGGGTAAGTGTTTGGGCAAAAGAAGGCATAAGGCTAGCTTCAGGAATCCGTTTAATTGATGCCAGGTTTTCCTTTCTGAAGGAATACAGCCTGCCTTCCACATCCTTCAATTGTATGGTATAAGTATCTTCATTTACCCGCAAACCCTTTATAAGCTTTCCATCGCGGGTCTTAACTTCAATGACCAGGAACTGGATGAAGCCTTCCTCGTCCTTAATTTTTTGCTTTCCGGGTTGGACCAACATTTCATTCAGGTAGGAATTACCCCTGCGGGTTCCCACGCCCGAAAGATCGGGCCCGATATAGCTGCCCTTTCCTTTTACTGAATGGCAGGAAAGGCAGTTTGATTTCTGGAAAAGGGCAAGCCCTTTCGGGGATCACCTGTAACGGGATCTTCTTTTACCGTGCCTATTGACCTTACATATTTGATCACCTGGTGTACCTGGGTCTCGCTTAACATCCACAGTCCCTGCATCGCGGTACCCGGAATGCCCCATGATATCACCCGGGCAAAGGTTGCATCATCTGCAGCCCTTGGCAGGTAAGACCTGTTCAATGCAGGGCCCTCGCCACCGGCTCCTGTCATGCCATGGCACCGGCTGCAGTAAGTAACAAAAATTTCCCTGCCCTTGGAGAGGTCCTTATCCTGGCCTTTCACATGAATGGCAGCGATAAGCAAAAGGAAGAAAAGCCTGAAAGAATTCCTCTGCATCAATAAAGAAAATTTTAGGGCGGGCAGGATACAGCCTTAAGGTATAAAAAATAATGATTATGGCAGGATTTCTACTGAAAAACACCAGTTTCAGGTATAGCTTACCTTTAAACCCATCATGAGCGTATTTACAAACAAATCGGCCATTATCGTAACATGTTCAAAGAGACTCGCCCCTTACCTGGAACAGGAAATAAAAGCATCTGGGATTTACAACGGAAGAAACTTTTATCACAGGCGTCCGACTGAACGGCACTATTAATAATTGCATTAAGTTAAACCTGAATCTTCGCTGCGCCAGCCAGGTGCTTTATAGCCTGAAAAAATTTGAAGCCGTCAATGCTGATGATATTTATAAAAACCTCCTTGACTATCCCTGGGAAAACATTTTACCTGAAAACGGCTATTTCTCCATCACCAGCAATGTAAATAATCAAACGATCAATAACAGCATGTTTGCCAACCTGAGGGTTAAAGATGCGATAGTGGACAGGCTAAGGGATAAAAGAGGTACCCGACCAGCAACAGGATCAGCACTGATAGGTGCTGTTATCCATTTGTTCTGGAAACATGAAAACGCAGAAATTTTTATTGATACATCAGGTGATTCACTGGGCAGGCATGGTTACCGGAAAATACCCGGACAGGCGCCCATGCTGGAAGCACTGGCTGCAGCAACAATTTATGCAACCAAGTGGGACAGGAAATCCCCTTTTGTCAATCCCATGTGCGGATCAGGTACCATTGCCATTGAAGCAGCCATGATTGCCACCAACAGGCGACCGGGATTATTCCGGACCAATTATGCTTTTATGCACCTGAAGGGATATGATGAAACGGTTTATGCAAAGGAAGATGCCCTGCTGGAAAAACAAATTATAGAAGTACCCGGACTTCGTATCATCGCCACAGATTACAATGCCAGGGCCATTGAAAATTCCCGGAAGAATGCCATTGCCGCCGGTGTGGCCAACCTGATTGAATTTTCTGTCTGTGATTTTGCTGCCACTAAAATACCGCCTGATGTTCCCGGCATTTTCTATGTCAATCCTGAATATGGTGAACGGCTGGGGCATATACAGGAACTGGAAGAAACCTATCAACGCATTGGTGATTTCATGAAACAGAAATGCGGCGGTTATACTGGTTATGTTTTTACCGGCAACCTCGACCTTGCTAAAAAAATAGGGTTGAAAGCCAAACGCCGGATAGAATTTTATACCAGCACTATTGACTGCCGCCTGCTGGAATATGAATTGTATAGCGGAAGCAGGGCCACACCAAAAGAAACTGTATCCGCCTGATAAATACGGGATATAACAATATCATTTTACTGATCGATAATCGACTTAATCATGGAAATTTCAGCATTGCAAAAAATTGTAAAAGAACGGTATTTTAAAACAGATAATGACCGTGGCATTTATCATACTGCATTATGGTTTCATGAAGAAGTGGGAGAACTCTCTTCTGCCATTGCCAGCGGGGATAAACAAAATGCCAAAGAAGAATTTGCCGATGTGCTGATGTGGCTGCTGACCCTTGCCAACCTGATGGAAGTGGATATGGATGAAGCTGTGGCTGCATACCTTAGACAATCCACGGAAACTGCCAACAAAATGATGACATACTGACTCCCTGCTCCGGTAATAAAGAAGGTAGGGATGAATCATGTCATACCATACTTCCCGATACATTGATATTTATATTTTCCTGGTGTTTCAGTCGTTCAAATGCATTTACACAACCCAGCAGTTTATCCATATGATGTTCACCGGTTGGATTGGCATTGGTTATATACAATCGTTCCCTGGCTTCTTCCGGGTAAAGCTGCATGATCGTTTGCAGGATCAGAATACCAGTCGCGACAGCCTTGTAAGCAGATGGTTGCGTAATGCTTAATGCGATGCCATGGCAGGATTCATTGGCATATACCCCGGTCCGGGGCATATATTGACAGGCGCTACCCTAACATTTTGCAAAATTGAACCTAATGCATCGCTGAGTTGTTCCCCATTTATCCAGGGTGCGCCAATTTGTTCAAAAGGTTTATCGCTTCCCCTTCCTTCATTGACCTGTATGCCTTCCCACAAACCGGTTCCCGGATAAAGCATGGCTGTATGAATATTTTTAATGGCCGGTGATGTGGGTATAAATTCAAAATCCTGATCGGCCCTGTGATGCCGTCTGTAGTTGACTGCTTTCACTACTTCCAATGATAAGGCAGGAAGCCTGTTGGATGAAAAGTACAAGGCCAGTTCTCCTAATGTGCAGCAATGTTTCAACGGAATATTCCAGCGGCCAATGAATGAAGAACAATTCACTCATCCAGCATAGGTCCTTCAGTATTTTCCAGTACTGCCCCAATTGGATTGGGACGATCAAGCACCATAAAGGGCTTGTCTGTATCTTGCACAAGCCTCCATTACATAGGTCATGGTCCATAAATAAGTATAGAACCGGCAGCCTACATCCGGAATATCAAACAGAACCAAATCCAGATCCTGTAACTCCTCTTCAGAAGGACCAAGTTTCTCGTTGTATAAACTGATCACCGGAAGTCCGGTGACGATGTCAATGCTGTTAAGTTGCAATACACCATCATCCCCTTTCACGGTGATTCCATGCTCCGGGGAAAATATCCTGATCAGGTTGAAATGATTTTCCAGCAATGCCACCCTGCTCAATAATCCATCTGAAGTATTTGCAGCGTCATTGGTAACTATGGCAATTCGAAGATGCCTGTAATTTTCTTTCTGCAAAAGAAAAGAATCAATTCCATAGTTGATCTGTTGAGACATTCTGTCAATGTGGCTGATGTAATAATAAATTTTAAGGTACGACGAATAACAATGCTTTTTTACTTTCATCCTTCCATAGTGTTTGCATTTTTTTATTTAAAATTGCAGTTATCCTTTCCGCACGCTATATGCCTGTTTTGAGGGCGGAAACTGGTGAACTCAAAAAGAAAAAAGTTTATAGGATAATGATTTAACCGATTACTTTAGCTTTAATTAAAAACCTATGGTTCTATATAATCCGAAAAAGTGGATTACTGCCATCTTCGATTTTCACAAAGCAGATACCTTTCGTGCCCTGTTCTTTTCCCTTATAATGATTGCCCTCTACTCCTGGGGTGTTGTTTATCTCGAAAGCGAATACCTTGAAACTTGGCCAAATAAGCAATGCAAAAAATCTCACCATCATGCATTCATTGCTTGGGTTTGCCATTTCCATGCTCCTGGTGTTTCGCACCAATACCGCATATGAAAGATGGTGGGAAGGCCGCAAACTCTGGGGCTCACTGATCAACAACAGCAGGAATATCGCCATTAAACTCAATGTCCTGATTCCAGCCGGACAATCATCATTCCCGAAGCTTTTTCAAACAGGTCATCCCATTGTATGCATTTGCATTGAAACGCCACCTGCTCAAGGAAACTACACTGTTTGCGCTGGATGTAAAGCCGCACCCCGAATTACCGGAACTCAATACTCAGACACACCTGCCAAATAAACTTGCTGAAACAATGCTGAAAGAGATCAATAAATTACATCAGCAGAATCAGATCAGTGATATTCAGTTGCTGATGCTAAACAATGAATGGCAGTCTTTTACCGACATCTGTGGCGCCTGTGAACGCATAAAGAACACCCCAATACCATATAGTTATAGCGCCTTTATTAAAAAATTTATATTCATTTATGTAATCACCATGCCCTTTGGTTTTGCTATGAACCTCGGATTACTCACGATTCCCGTGACCACTTTCATGTTTTATATATTGGCCAGCCTGGAACTGATCGCTGAAGAAATTGAAGATCCCTTTGGAAATGACAGCAATGATCTGCCCATGAACAAGATTGCCGAAAATATTCGTGGAAATGTTTGTGATATCATTAGCTGACTAGTTTCCATTAAATATTTTTATTTCATTTTATCTTATGACCCAATGAGATCCCGTTTCCTGAGGCATATCGCTTACGATTCCGTAATATTTGGCTTTTCCGAAGGACAGTTGAAGGTATTGATCATGAAATACCGGAACACAGATCTTTATGCCTTACCAGGAGGATTCGTGGAGATGGACGAAAACCTGAATGATGCAGTCATTAAAGGGCTTAAAGAAAGAACAGGGCTCCACAAGATCTATCTTGAACAGTTCTACACTTTCGGCGATCTTAAACGATACAAGCCCGAAGTGATGAAAACAATCCTGGAAGCCAATGGGGTTAAAAAAGGAAAGAATGAATGGATGCTGGACAGGTTTATTTCTGTTGGATATTATGCGCTGATCAATTATCATGATGTGGATCCAAAACCCGATTCACTTTCGGAAAGCTGCGATATGGTACGATATCAACAAACTACCCAAACTAATGCTGGATCATAAGACGATCTTTACAAAAGCATTGCAGACACTGAGAGAGAGCCTTTGGAAAAAGCCAGTAGGCAAGAACCTGCTTCCAACATATTTCACCATGAACGACCTGCAGAAGACCTACGAAGTCATCCTCGGGGAAAAATTGCACAGGGGCACTTTCCAGAGAAAAATGCTGAATTTAGGCATTCTTGCCAGGCACCAGAAGAAATTTTCCGGTGGTGCGCACAAGGCCCCCTACCTGTATAGTTTTAAATAAGCTACCTGAACAGCATGGGAGTGAACTCACTGAGATAAACCCTCCAGTTCCGCCAGGTATGCCCACCAGCGCTTTCACGATACACGTATTTCATGCCCAGCTTATCCAGCCTTTCCCGGTATTCTGTATTAAACTTATACAGAAAATCATCCTTACCGCAGGCGATCCAGTATAACTTATATCCGTTGTTCTTCTGGCGGGCAAGGGTAGCATCAATATTCTGATAAACTTTTGATGTAGTGTCCCTGGGCATGATGGCTGCAGAAAACAACCCCATATAGTCAAATGTATTGGGATGAATGCGGGATATATGCAAAGTATGGAAGCCCCCCATGGAAAGACCGGCAATAGCCCTGTTGGCTTTATCCGCTTTCACCCGGTAAGAAGACTCTACAAATTTTATAATGTCCGCGAAACTTTCTTCGTATTTGCCATCCATCGTATTTGGCGCCATGAACTGGGGCTTATAAAAGCCTTTGCTGTCTTCTCCCGGTGCTGCATCCTGCGAAACGTTTCCATTTGGCATCACTACAATCATCGGTTTAACCTTTCCTGAAGCAATCAGGTTGTCCATGATCTGTGCAGTCCTGCCAAGAGTGATCCATGCCTCTTCGTCACCACCTGCTCCATGAAGAAGATATAGCACGGGGTATTTTTCTTTAGACGTTTCATAGCCTGGAGGAGTATAGATGGTGATCCGGCGAACACTGCCGATGCCTGGCGCGGAATACCATCTCTTTGTCACTGAACCGTGGGATACTTTATTGACTTTATACAGATCAGCCTGCTGTCCGCCTACGATAAAAATATTAGAGACTGAAGACACATCCCTGACCAGGAAAGGGCTGCTGGGATCCGTAACCCTGAAGCTGTCCACGATGAATGAATAACTATACAATTCGGGGGCAAGCACTGCGGAAGTATATGTCCACACCCCTTTCTCATTCTTACTCATGGCTGCAGAACCCGGCATGAATCCTTCCGGCGGAAGGAAGTCCCCGGAGATCTTCACGGATTTCGCATTTGGTGCATATACCCTGAACGTCACTTTACTGTCGGCCCCAATTTCCGGCGACACCAGGTCATTGGCCCTGAATATGGCTTCCTGTGCCTGAACGGAAAAAGACAAAACAGTAAATAATGCAAACTGGAACATTTTAATACGCATGTTGATCATATTAATATTGAAAATATCTTTTATTGTCGCTTTATGAGACAATAATAACGAATTTTTTGGATAAGATCAAACCAGGCTTCTATTTGTTGAAAATTCAATCTAACACGGGGTTCTGCAGAATTCTTTTGAAAATGCCATGTCCCCTATGCAATCCCGTCTTTATCGATCATTCTAATGTACAAATCTTCCACCTGCTTTCTCGCCCAGGGTGTTTTTCGAAGAAACTTCAGACTCGATTGGATACTCGGGTTGCTGTTAAAGCAATTAATGCGGATATGCTGCCCCAAAACCTCCCACCCGAAATAGGCAACCAGGTCGGTGACTATACGTTCCAGCGTTTTACCGTGCAAAGGATCCTTAGAGGCTTGTTGCATCCACAATATTAACTATTTTGCAGACTCATGAACGGACACCGGTATTTTATTCTATACAAGCCCGTGAATATGGTGTCCCAGTTTGTAAGTACTCACAATGTCAGACTTCTTGGTTCAATAAATTTCAATTTCCCGGAAGGCACTCATGCCATTGGCAGACTGGATAAAAATTCAGAAGGTTTATTATTACTTACTAC
Source organism: uncultured Sphingobacteriales bacterium (assembly GCA_963823365.1). Classification (GTDB taxonomy): domain Bacteria; phylum Bacteroidota; class Bacteroidia; order Chitinophagales; family Chitinophagaceae; genus Pollutibacter. Next base: position 7,466 of record CAWGLH010000019.1, on the reverse strand, counting down.
AGATAAGAAAGTCACATCCCTGTTGTTCCAGGGCAAGCTGCCCCATAGGCGGACTTATTTAGTCCAGGTAAAAAACAAAGTCAGCCCGGAAACGGTGTTAAAACTCGCCAGCGGGATTGCAATAAGTGCATCCTTTGGATCCGAATATATTACAGATCCCTGCGAGGTTACATTACTTGATAAACCTGCATTCATCCATGAACCGGATATCCCACTTCATGAAAATGTACTTCACTCATGGTTGCTGATTACTTTACATGAAGGTAAATTCCACCAGGTAAGAAAAATGGTGGCGGCTGTACATCATAAATGCATCAGGCTAATCAGAATTTCCATTGAAGATATTGAGTTGGGTAAAATCATGCCGGGTGAAGTTGAAGAACTAAGTCGTGAAAGTTTTTACCAAAAACTTAAATTATAATGGCGTCGCCTCCTTATAATGTAACCAACAGCAGGATTTTATCAGAAACGTGATTAAAGTCATATACATGCTCATGGTAAGCGCTAATTCCATATCCTAACTTTGATGAAAATCCATCCGGTCATGGGAACAGGAACAAAAGACCACTGGGAAGCTGTTTTTTCAGACAAGGAAGGGAATGAATTTAGCTGGTTCCAGGAATACCCTAAAACATCCATTGAATTTCTGAATCTGTTTAACCTGCCTCCTGAAGCCAATATTATAGACGTAGGTGGTGGAGATAGCCACCTTGTAGATGTTCTGCTTGAAAAAGGATACAAGAACATATATGTCCTCGATATATCTGCCAATGCATTACAACATGCCCGGGAAAGGCTTGGCAACAAGAGCAAACAGGTGCACTGGATCGTTTCAGATGTATTGGATTTTGTTCCCCCGGTGAAGTTTGATTTATGGCATGACAGGGCGGCTTTTCATTTCCAAACAACAAATGAAAGGATTGAACAATATGTAAGGATTGCAGAAAAGGGTATACGCAAAAATGGCTACCTCATCCTGGGTACTTTTTCCGTTAACGGACCGAAAAAATGCAGTGGCCTGGAAATCAGGCAATACTCTGAACAGGCTATGTCAGGCTGTTTTGAACGCAGTTTTAAGCGGATAAAATGTATAACTGAAGAACATAAAACACCTTTCAATACTCTCCAGAATTTTTTATTCTGCAGTTTCCGAAGGATGTAATAACAGGAACGTAGCATGAAAGAAACCGGAAATCAATGTATTTGAGGCCAGCGCCTTGAAATACGATAAATGGTTCGACCGTCATCCTGCCATATTAGTTTGAAGCTCCTGAAACCTTACACCTCATTCTTACATAAATGATTATTGCAGAAATAAAAGTAAGTGCGCCAATAAATAGTATGGATGCATTTATACTTACCAGGTCTGCAATGATTCCGGTTAATATAGCGCCAATGGCGTAGCCCAGGTCCCTCCAGAGGCGAAAAATGCCTATACTCTTCGCACGATCAGTCGGATGGGTGTTTTCTGCTACCGTTGCCAGGAATGTAGGATATACCATTGCAGTGCCCCAGCCTAATAACGAGGATATAATTACAAAGTATACCATACTGTCTGCCCATACCAGCAACAATAAAGCAATAGCCTGTAACATCATCCCCAGGTATAACATGTTTTTCTTGCAGAACTTATCGGCCATTGCACCGGTTACCAATTGACCAAGTCCCCAGACTGCCGGGTAAATCGCGGTGATGATGCCAATATCAGATAATTTGAATCCCTTCGAAGCCAGCAGGATTGGGAAAATACCCCAAACCATACCATCATTCAAATTATTAATTAATCCGGCCTGGGTAACGGAGCCGAGATTCCTGTTATGCCAGGTGGTATCCCAAAAAATATTCTTTAATCTTGGTACAGCACTATACGTGGTTTCTTTGGCAACATGATGTTTGGTATCCTTCACCAGGAATATACTGCCCAATAATCCAAGTATGACCAATACAATGCCCGTATAGAACGGATAAGGCCTTACCCCATACTCCCCGGCTATCCAGCCGGTAAGAAATGCCACCAGGGCAACCGAGATATAACCTGCAAACTCATTGAGGCCCATTGCGAAACCTCTTTGCTTTTCGCCAACCAGGTCAATTTTCATTACCACGGTACTGCTCCATGTTAAGCCCTGGTTGATCCCAAGCAATACATTAGCAGCGATGATCCAGCTCCAGGCAGGGGCAAACATTAAAATCAAAGGGATCGGAATCCCGATAATCCATCCGGCAATCAGCAGGTTTTTCCTGCCAAATCTATTGGCTAAAGCCCCCGTGTAATAGTTTGTTAATGCCTTAACAATACCAAAAACAACAATAAAAGACAGTATGGCCGTTTTAGCTGCAACTGCAAATTCCTTCTCAGCGATCTCAGGCAAAATGGACCTTTCAAGTCCAACCATCCCCCCTACAAATCCATTAATAATGACGAGCAACGTGAATTGCTTCCAGTTTTCCTTTAAATCCCAGTTTCACATTTTCCATCGGAGCATTATTTTAATCAGGTCAGGTGAATCAATGCTGCCTGATTTTCCATTCAGTAAAACCATCTTCCAAACGAATTGCCCTGTAGTTTTTTCCCTTTAGCATTTTTACTGCTTCCACTGCCATAACACAAAGCGGGCCCCTGCAATAAGCTACAATGGTTTTACCCTTAGGCAATTCGCTGATCCTTTTCTTTAATTGAGACAGCGGTATGGATAAGGCATTTTTAATATGGCCTGCATTGTATTCATCTTCAGGCCTCACATCAATGAGCATGATTTTTTCCCTCCTCGACCGCTTCAAAAGTTCATCGATGGTTATCGATTCCAGGTCATTTTTACTGCCCTTAAAATCATTTATGAGCCTTTCAACTTCAGCGTATTTCCTGAAACCAAGTTCGCGTACAACTGATACAAGCCGGAGTACACTATCATCCGATATACTATACATAATGAAATTGCCCTCCCGCTTTGAGTTTACCAGTTTGGCAGCTTTCAGCACCTGGAGATGCTGGGAAGTACTGGCAACAGACATGGATATCTCCTTTGAAAGTTCATCCACTGACCATTCCTTATTCGCAATGATATCCAGCAATTCCATCCGTTTGGGATTGGACATCGCATGGGTGACACGCGCCAACTCCCGGTACACCTGCTCTTTTACACTATCATTTGCCATATATTACCCTGATTTGTGCAAATATAATCTATTCTACTATTCTACATATTTATTGAATAGAATTAACGGATGGTCTTTCCCGGGTTAAAGGAAGCCCGCCGGGCCAAACTTTGATTCAGGATCAGGGGACGGTTAATGAAAATGGACCTGATATGTTGAATATGATAATATAACTTTGACATATGATGAACATCGACATCAGGGAAGCAACGATCAGTGACATGGAGCAATTGCAGAAAATTGGCCGGCAAACTTTTTCAGAGACATTCTCTGCTGTAAATACTGAGGAGAATATGGCAAAATATCTGGAAGAAGGTTTTTCCGATGAAAAGCTGGGAGCCGAACTCAACAATCCTGAGTCAGTATTCTATTTAGCAGAATTTAACAATAATGTCATCGGTTATTTAAAATTGAACCTTGGCCAGTCACAAACGGAATTGAAAGACAAAAAAGCTGTTGAAATTGAACGAATCTATGTGCTAAAGGAGTTCCAGGGAAAGAATATCGGGCAACTGCTTTACGATAAAGCCATCCAGGTAGCGACCCAAAAAAATGCCGAATACGTCTGGTTAGGTGTTTGGGAAGAAAATCCGAGAGCAATAAACTTTTACAGGAAAAACGGTTTCATTGAATTTGATAAACACATTTTCAAATTAGGCGACGATGAACAGACAGACATCATGATGAAACTTCAATTGAATAACCAATAAGATCTAAAAAGTATAAACCTGCACAAAAAATGAACAAAATTATTGCCCAGTTTTTATTCATATTTCTAATAGTATTTGCTGACTGTTTTTCACAAGGTAATCCGGTCATCAACGCATTCCCGCAAGGTACCATTCTGCACAGTAACATACCCTATAACAATGACACCCTGCAAAAACATTTACTGGATATATATCTGCCGGCGAATGCAAAAGCGAAATTACCATTGGTAATCTTTGTACATGGAGGTGGCTGGTTAAGCAACAATAAATATGCCGACATCAGTTATATGAAAAAAACCGTGGCCGAAATAGTTGCCAGCGGATTTGCCCTGGCCTCTATTGATTATCGCTTTAGCACCCAGGCTGTTTTCCCGGCACAGATGCAGGATTGCAATCGTGCAGTTTCATTTTTATACGATAATGCCGATAAGTATGGGTTAGACAAAAACCGCATTGCAGTAATGGGTTTTTCCGCTGGCGGCCACCTGGCTTCATTAATGGGTTTAGCAAAAAACAACGATATCAAAAACTTTTTCATGCCGGGAACAAGCAGCCGGTTTAATTTCAAAGGGGTCGTTGATTTCTATGGCCCATCAGAATTGCTGTTATTTCCAGGAAGTGACGACGCAAAATCACCTGAAGCCTTACTTATTGGCGCCGCCCCGCTTACACGCCCCGATCTATCCAGGGCTGCAAGTCCGGTTACATATGTAGACAAAAATGATCCGCCATTTTTAATTATCCATGGCGAAAAAGATGACATGGTTTCACCAAAACAATCCCAATTATTAAGTGCATGGCTGGGTATTGCAGGCGTTCCCAATGAACTGATCATTGTAAAAGGCGCACCTCATTACGGAGAGATGTTTGATAGTGATGAAATCCGGATAAAAGTCATCAACTTTCTCAAAACTCACCTGAAATAGATATCAGTTCAGAACCGCCCAACCCACTGCAATTACTCAATTCTCGATTGATGTCATACTCAAAACTTATATTCTTTTGGGTAGTCATGATGCTTTTTGTTGCATGCAATAAAAACCTGCATGTAAAATATCAACATCACGCTTCGATATCAGTTTCAGGAACCTCATTTTATAAGCAGGCGATTTCTTATAACTGGAAGCAACGCGATTCGCTTTTTCTCGGATACCTTAAGCAGGGAAATGTTCCGGATTTCTTCTTTAGATTCAAACCAATCAACTTTTCCCACAAGGATTCTTTAGGCAATGCCTATAAAATCACTTTTTATTGCTCGCCCGACTATGCCATGATCGGAACCAATAATGATTGGGCCCGGGTTCCGCTCACACCCATGGCTGCACAGGTCATGGCCGACAGCCTTCAATGTTTTCTTCCCACCAGGAAGATGGTCGACCTCATTTACCAACAAAGTAAAGTAAAACTGGAGCCGGTTCCCATGTATGCCTATCGCGACAGCACAGTCACCATGTGGCAGCATCACCTGATTATTGAAGGTCAGCGCAAGGGAATGAAAGGACTGATCAGTGGCATAAAGAAAGACATTGTGATCTGCAGTGAAGCTGCATTTAAAGGAAGAGAAAATCGTGTTGCGATATATGGGTGGCACCAGTTGGATGGGAAGCCCATTCAGCCATTGTACACCGGGCATGTAAACTGGTATGCAGATTACAGCCATGGTGCCCGTATGATCTTCAATATGATCAGGGTAAACAACAAATGGATATACTACAGGGATGTGTTCAACAACCCACTGCTAAAATGTGCTTTGTCTGATGAAACAGGAACTATGATTCTCAATTACTGATTGCCTGCCTTTATCATCGGGCCCCATGAATCGGTATGATTTCCATTAAACCGCTACCTGTTAGAGATGCCAAATGCCAGTAACTGAAATTCTTACTATTAATTGGATTTAATTCCCATTTTTTCTATTAAATTTGGGATTATGATACCAAGAATTATTGAATCAGCCATTCTGGATGATTTATTTAAGAGGAAAGTTATAATAATAACCGGGCCCCGCCAGGTCGGAAAGACTACTCTTTTGGAATTATTGAAAACCGAAAATAAGGTAAAGGCCTTATGGCTGAATTGTGATGAACCGGATATACGGTTAATGCTGGAAGACGCAACTTCTACCCGGTTAAAAGAATTGATCGGTAACAATGAACTTGTATTTATAGATGAGGCCCAGCGGGTTAAAAATATCGGAATTACTTTGAAGCTGCTGGTTGATACGCTTAAAGAGGTTCAGGTAATTGCAACCGGCTCGTCAGCTTTGGAACTGGCCAATCAAATAAATGAACCCTTAACAGGTCGAAAAATAGATTATCACCTTTTTCCCATTTCCACCGGAGAAATGGTGCAACATACTTCAAACCTGGAAGAAGGCCGTTTGTTAGAACAACGACTTATTTATGGATACTATCCTGAGGTTATTAATCATCCTGCCCAGGCACAGCGTACTTTACTGGAACTTTCTAACAACTACTTATACAAAGACCTGCTTTCTCTGGAGGCCATTCGTAAACCAGCTTTATTGGAAAAGATAATAACTGCATTGGCCTTGCAAATCGGGAATGAAGTTTCGTTTTCAGAGTTGTCGCAGCTTATTGGTGCTGACCATAAAACCATAGAGCATTATATCCAGTTATTGGAAAAATGTTATATTCTTTTTCAACTAACTGCATTCAGTCGCAATCTTCGTAATGAAATTAAAAAAGGAAGGAAAATTTATTTTTATGACAATGGCATTAGAAATGCTATCATAAAAAACTTCAACCCTGTTGGCTTAAGACAAGACACCGGTGCGTTGTGGGAGAATTATTTAATGAGCGAAAGGAGAAAGTTACCGCTCACAATAAAAAAATGGTGAACAGTTACTTTTGGCGTACACATGCCCAGCAGGAATAAATTATATAGAAGACCTGGAGGTGTGATCACGGCCACCGAATTTAAATGGAATGAAAAAGCTAAGGTTAAATTCCCGGATGCATTTATGAAAGCATACCCGCAATCTGTATTTGGAAGCGTCAACAAAACCAATTATATGAATTTTGTTATGTAGCCTGGAAACAAATGCCTGGACTGAAATCTGCTATGGGATAATAAGAAAAGCCATGCAAACTTCTCATTTACAAGGCTTCATTTTCTTGCTCCTCAGACTGGACTTGGACCAGTGACCCTCTGATTAACAGCAATAAAAAAAATATAAATAATATATAATTATAAACTATTAAAAAACATATTAGACTGCTTATAAGTACTTTATAAACTTACATTTATATTTATTAGTATATTTATATTGTGTATTTTTACAGTTTTGTTGTTAATCTTGTTGTTAATTTATGAAAGCAACCTGTCTTGTCTTTGGTTACATAAATACGGCCCTAAAAAGGATGGGGAATAGACTTTTCCCGTAAAACTCAGGGTGACATTTAATCGGAAAGTCAAATACTATTATTTGGGACTTAGGCTCACCGATCATCAATTAGTAGTATAGCTGCCAAATATTTCTTCTCGTATTTGATAATATCCATCAAGCCTAAGTATGGATGTCGTGTCAAATTTAAAATCTGGATAATAGTATAGCATTTTTACTTTCTCGCTATGTTT
>CAWGLH010000018.1:0-14125 GCA_963823365.1 uncultured Sphingobacteriales bacterium | reverse complement strand
TGCTTTGGTTTTGTCGCGTTTTTTGTAATAAAGCATTTCAGGCCTGGAATATCTAAATGATCGGGTAACCTGGATAAGTTTTGGCTCTCTATGTTATGATGTGCTTTCCACGCCGCGATTATTATTTGCCGGAGCAAATGACGGAATGTTCCCGATTAGCCATTAACCCATCTTCTTATTAATGGTTAGTTCCGGATTAAACGGCTGGTTATAAAAACGCCTTTTCTCTGCCTTATACAAGGCATTTGAAAGCGCAGCAAAAACCGGCGGGAACAATGGTTCACCGAGACCGGTTGGATCGATGTCATTTTTCACAAAATGAACTTCAATTTCCTTTGGCGCTTCTTTCATCCTGATCATGCGATATTTATCAAAATTATTTTTTGACGGCACTCCATCCTGGAAAGTCATTTCACCATAAAGGGCATTCCCGATCCCGTCCACAATACCACCTTCACCCATATTGGCTGCTGCATCAGGATTGACTACAATCCCGCAGTCCACTGCCGCAACCACTTTTTGAATAACCGGCTTATTGTCTTGCATCACTATATCCAACACTTCGGCTACATAAGAATTATGGCAGAAATAAGCTGCAACTCCGCGGTGGACATTTGCCTGGGGCTCATTCCATTTGGATTTTTCCCTGACCAGTTTCAACACTCCGGCATATCGTTCCGGATCATAATCGTTGTCTTTGCCGACAGGATTTGTTTTAGCTCTTTCAAGGAGTTCCAGCCTGAATTCAATAGGATCCTTGCCCATTAGTTCTGCAAGTTCATCCAGGAATGACTGTTCGGCGCTGGCGATAAAATTAGATCTTGGCGCCCTGAAGGCCCCGATAGTGATATTGGAGTCAATCTTCCAGCCTTCCGCCATATAATTGTCGATTGCTCCTGCAGGGAAACGGTCAGCGTGAACCGGGGTTTCCGGAACGCCACCTCCTTTTACATGGAAAGCAATAAGGTTATTCTTATCATCCAGGGCTGCACGGTAAGTTGCAGTATAAGTTGGACGATAAATACCGTAAGTCATATCATCTTCCCGGGAATACACCATCTTGACAGGTGCGTTCAGTTTTTGGGAAATGACTGCGGCCTCAACCATATGATGACCGTAAGCCCTCAGGCCAAAACCTCCTCCCATCCTGGCCAGCCTGATGTGGATCTTTTCTTTTGGCAAGACCCAGTCGTGCTGAAAGGGTGTTCCTGATAAACTCCGGCGCCTGGATAGGTCCGTATATTTCAGCTTTATCAGAGGTAACATGTGCAAAACAGTTAACCGGTTCCATGGTATTATGTGCGAGGTATGGGGCAGAATATGTGCGCTCCAATACTTTGGCTGCTTTTTTAAATGCTCCTTCCGGGTCACCATCTTTGCGAAGAATATTGCCGGGTTTTTTCGCCATCTCGGCCATTTGTGCTTTATGTCCTGCTGTACTCTCCAATCCACCAGGGATATTAACTGTTTCTTTGCCGCCCCAGCCCTGAACTACCATAGTGCTGTCGGTTATTTTTTCCCATTCTATTTTAAGCGCTTTTTTGGCATTCATCACTTCCCATGTAGTTTTACCGACTACTACTACCAACTCTGTGAAAGCAGCAGTATCAAAGCCATTTCTTTCGTAATCTTCCGTAAGTGTTTTAATGGTAAATACATCCTTGATTCCGGGCATTGATCTCGCAGCAGCATCATCCACCGATTTCAATTTCAAACCAAATGCAGGAGGATGTGCGATCATGGCAATCAACATGCCTTCCTGTGTATAATCCATTCCAAACAATGGTTTTCCGGTCACAATATTCACTCCTTCCACGTTTTTCCTGGAAGTTCCGATGATTGTAAAATCCTTGACATTTTTCAATGTCACTTCTTTGGGAACAGGAAGTTTTGCTGCTATGGAAGCCAGTTCACCATAACCTGCTTTTTTGCCACTCTTTTTATGGTGCAGCATACCGGCTTCGGTGGTAATCTCTTCAGCAGGTACCTTCCATTCCTGTGCAGCTGCATTGACCAGCATTTGCCGTCCCGTTGCACCTGCCGTACGAAGAATTTTCCATCCCTGGCGGACAGACTGGCTGCCACCAGTAAACTGGCGTTCGAACCGTTCAGGATAAAAATCGGCCTGCTCCACGATAACTCTTTTCCAGTCAGTGTCCAGCTCATCAGCGAGGATCATCGGCAAGGAAGTCTTGACATTTGATCCAAATTCCGGATTGGGAGCCATGAGGTTAACTAATCCATTATCTCCGATTTTGATGTAACTGTTCATCTCAAACCATTCTTTGGGCATGGCCAGTGCTTCTTCTGCTGTTGGTTTACAACCGGCCAGCCAGCTAAAGCTAATCATCATGCCACCGCCTGCAAGTGCAGAAACTTTTATAAAAGATCTTCTGTTGATCGTTGTTTTAACCTGTGTCATTGCCGGGAAGTTTAAAGTGATGGAGATTTAGCGGCTGTTTTAATGGCAGCTTTAATTCGGAGGTAAGTACCACAGCGGCAGATATTGCCATTCATGGCTGATTCAATTTGCTCATCGGTAGCATTCGGGTTCTTCTTTAAAAATGCGACCGCGTTCATGATCTGCCCGGTCTGGCAATAACCGCATTGGGCAACATCATGTTCAAGCCAGGCTTTCTGTACCGGGTGATCGCCTTTTTCAGATAAACCTTCAATGGTGGTTATCGATTTATTTTCAACCACGGAAACGGGTAACTGGCAGGAACGAACCGCCACGCCATCGAGATGAATGGTACAGGCGCCACATTGTGCAACCCCGCATCCATACTTGGTCCCTACAAGGTTTAAGTGTTCTCTTAATACCCAAAGCACGGGTGTAGTGGGGTCAACGTCTACTGTCTGTTTTTTCCCGTTTACATTGAGGTTGATTGTTGCCATGATTATTAAATTAATATGCGAATAACCTGATAATATTCTGAAGTTACTTACTCTATTCAAACTGTCCATTACGAAATTCAAACAATTTGACCGGGCATAAACCTGGTTATAGCTTTCAGGAATGAAGATTACCGTGCTTTATTGAAGGGCTGGAAAGAAGTACGCTTCACAGGGTCGATATTTATTTTTTTCAAACTTCGCCCACCCTGACTTATGTTAGTGTAATGCAAAGTAGATTTGGCTGAATAATAAATGAAAGCTGTCCTCTAAACCCGCAATAACCGATCAGGATGCCTAATGAAAATTTAAACAATGCCAGTCATAAAATAGTGGCAGCCGCAGTTGTCATACTTGCTTTACTGTTTGTCCCTTCACCATTACTTCCGCCGCACCGTATCGCCGAAGCCATTGAATCCATGCTCGGGGTAAGCTGGAAAACGGCCTACCTTGTAGCAGCGGTCGGACTGCAGACGGTCTTCTTCACTTCGGTAGGTATCGTTTCTGCTTTTGCAGTTAAACGATCCTCATCCATGCAAAGAAGGATGATTCAGCTCATAGTTGTGCCTGTAGTTATCGTCCTGGTAGCATTGATTATCCGATCGGTGAAAATGGGTTACGTTCCTGTCTGGATAAATGCGGCCATTCCTGTCGCGGCATGTGTGGCTGGAGTCTGGCTTGGACTGGGGCTGCTTTACCAGCGTGAAAAAATAATTTTATTCATACTGATTGCTGTGATTGGGGTAACATTTTGGTTATTATCCGGAGGTGCCCCTGCTACATTAAGCCGCGCGACAGAAAATCATCTGAAGGCGCTTGTTGCATCAGGTTCGGCTATCCCTCCCGGTGAGGCAAGATTTGGTGCATTGGTGAGGGCGGCCTTTACGCCTATTTCGGAAGAATCAGGGCAATTGAGTGATGTTCAAAAAAACAGGGCTGCTATCCTGGCCCTGGGTATCGCTCTTGGTGATGAGAAACTGGCAAAATTTGTTGGATTGAATCGTGACTACGAGTTGATTAAACAGGCTACAAAATTGATGGAAGGCACTACATTGCGCGAAAGGGCTGACTGGCCCCGTCATTTCTGTGTTAGTGCCGCCCTTGCGGTGCTGGAGAATCCACTCGTTAGTGACGCGGGAGGATTGATGAAAGAACAACTGGATGCTCTTACAGGAGGAAGTGGATTTTCATTCCGCGATTTTGCCGCCGACCGTGCCGGTGTGCGTTTTGCCACAGCAGCCACAAACACCGAAGAGGATGCTAAGGCGATGCAGGATTTGCTGAAGGGTGAATTTATCGTGAGTAATATCCTGCCGCCAATTGATGATCTGCCTGAGAACCTTACCACAGAACAGTTCCGCAATGAATATGGATCTGTAGGAAGCAAACTATATCGTCAGAAGATTAGTGAAATCGAAAGCAGGCTGGATAGTTGTGCGGCCCTTTCACCGCTGGTTTCCCATCATAAGCAATAATTAACATGAGGAGAAAGACGCATTCAATAAATTGCTCTTGCATGAAGTCAATATATGAAAATATGCCGTCACTCGTGTAGATTCTTACAAGCCGGTTGACCTCTCCATCTGCTCTGTATATCTTGTACCCATCACTTTAATTTGAGCTGAAGCTGCCTCAATCTCCTGAAGTTCATCAGCTGTCAGCTGAATGGAAACTGCGCCAATATTTTCTTTCAAACGGTGAAGTTTGGTAGTGCCCGGAATGGGTACGATCCATGGTTTTTGTGCCAATACCCAGGCCAATGCAATTTGTGCAGGCGTTGCCTTTTTACTTTCTGCCACTTTTGCAATCAAATCAACCAATGCCTGGTTGGATTTGCGGGCTTCTTCTGTATACCGGGGAAGAGTGTTCCGGATATCACCTTCTGCAAACTTTGTATTTTCATCAATCTTGCCTGCCAGGAAGCCTTTACCCAGCGGACTATACGCTACCAGCCCGATGCCAAGTTCTTCAATTGCAGGAATGATCTCTTTCTCATGTTGCCTTGTCCAGAGAGAATATTCGCTTTGCAAGGCTGTTACCTGTTGCACTGCATTTGCACGGCGAATCGTATTTGCCCCTGCTTCTGAAAGGCCGAAGTGTTTTACCTTCCCTTCCTTTATCAGGTCTTTCACTGCACCTGCCACATCTTCAATGGGAACATCCGGGTCAACCCGATGCTGATAAAATAAATCGAGTGACATCAACCCTGAGTCTTTTCAATGATTCTTCAGCAACTTTTTTAATGTTTTCCGGGCGACTATTAAGACCGGCTGGTTTACCATCCTGGAATTTGAATCCAAACTTTGTTGCGATGACCACCTGCCCTTTGAATGGTTCCAATGCTTCACCTACCAGTTCTTCATTAATGTACGGGCCATATACTTCTGCAGTATCAAAAAAAGTGATGCCTGATTCAACTGCTGAACGGATAAGGGCAATCATTTCTTTTTTGTCTGCAGCAGGGCCATAGCCAAAACTCATTCCCATGCAACCCAGGCCAATGGCTGATACTTCAAGGTTGCTTTTGCCTAAGTTTTCGTTTTTGAATATTGTATTCATAATTACTTTTTTAAAAGATTTACTGACAGAAGCTAAAACTATAGCAACAGGTAAGGAAATAACAGAAATGAAACAATGTTTACGAAATTCAAATATTCCTGAATTTTAACGGGCTCAGCTGGCTATGCTTTTTAAAGAAGTTGTTGAAATGAGTGACTTCATTGAATCCCAGGGAATATGCAATTTCGGAAACGGACCAGGCACTATGCTTCAGTAATATTTTTGCCTCCTGCAAAATACGATCGGCAATGACCTGGGACGTAGTTTTATCTGTAGTATCTTTTACCGCCCTGTTCAGGTGGTTTACGTGTACATTTAGCTGCTTTGCAAAATCTGATGCTGAACGCAGGTTCACTGCCTGGTGGTTTTCATCAATTGGGAACTGGCGTTCCAATAATTCCAAAAACATTGTGGAGATTCTTTGGGAAGCATGTATCGGCTGCTTGTCAAACTTTGCGGATGGCTGCATCTTCAATGCAAAATGTATCAGTTCAAAGACAATCGTCCGCAATACATCATATTTATGTATGTAATCAGAATTGATTTCTTCAAACATGCGCTTAAACATGATGGTTACCTGGTCCACCTGTTCATCCGTCAATTCAAATATATGGTTACCTCCGGGCTGGAACACACTATACTGGTTCAGGTTCCCGTACTGGTGGAAAAAATGCTGGTTGAATATGCAAAATACACCGCTCCGGATAGTATCCAGGTGCTCCCATTTATAGGGGATATGCGGATTGGAAAATGATAATGCCTGTTTTTTTACTTCAACAACCTGGTCGGCATAGTGTACCTCGCTATTCCCGATCACCAGCGTGATCTTATAATAGTCGCGTCGTTTATACGGCACAGGACGGGCCTTATCGCCCACAAAAGGTTCCAGTTTAAAAACATTGAAATGCCCGATCTCATTACGTATATTATCGGGCATCCAGTCGAATTTCCGCCTGTAAAATTCTTCTATTGTTTCAACCTTACCCATCTCCCATAAATTTACGGATTTCATAGCTGCTGTTAAATTTTAACATATTTATTACCGAAAGCGTAGATCAGGCTTACATTCCAAAGTAAATCCCTGCTTCCAGTTATATTCGATTTGATTTTTTTGTTGATGATCGATGAAATAAAAAGCGGGAAATTTTTCTTTGAAACAGCGAAAGAAGATGTAATAAAAAAACCATCCTCGGCATCCAGTTTCAAGTAGTAGAATTGAGGGTTGATGCTTACGAAAAACTGTTTCGATAGTTTGATTTTTGAAAAGTTGACATTGAGGGTAAGAAAATTTGTATTTTTTATTGTACCCGGATCAAGGCCATGCGAATAGAGGTAATATATTCCAATGCTGACATCTTTTGTAAGCAAATACCTGGGAAAAAGTTCTCCCGCTAAATAGCGCCTTGAAACTGTTGCTTCAACTGAATCTCCATTTATAGGCAAAATAGAGGTTATGAAATTCAGTCCGAGGTGTGTACCGGCTGTCAGCTTAAACTTACTGGTATTTGCCAATTTATACCTGGTCCAAAAAAGAAAGTACCAGGGTTTGCCCTTCAATGAGAAAGCGAATTCTGGTTCAAAACTAAGTTTATTTTTTCCTGCCGATATATTGAATATGGCCGCGGGCTTGCCCAATGAAAAACTGGGCACAATGGAAATGCCGTTATTGGTTACACTCACCGCACCAGAAAGATAACTAATACCTTTTTGTGCTGTCCGCATTCTGTGAAAAGGCAGAATGTGATAGCATTAAAAGAGTAAAAACAAATAATCCTGTATTCTTTGGTTTCGTCATTATTGGGTGCTAATTCTAATTGCAAAGGAATATAACCCGGGAAGACTATACTAATGAAGTTCAAAGGGATAATTACGATTTTCAAACAATTTGCTGATTTGCGCTCACCAGGCCCACCGGTTGCGGCATCCTGCCCGGTCGGCCAGTGCCAGGCATTGGACTTTTATGGGGATTTTGTATTTTTTACCCTGCTTAACTGACATGCCGGCCGTCAGGGACTACTCTATTTACATGCCTGGCGTTTATGTCAAAGCAAAAATCATAACCAATGAATGATATTCCGCTTATCATAGGTATTTTATTTATCGCAACAACTTTGCTTACAGTCTGGTTATTTTATATCTCTTCATGGTAAAAACAGGACATTGCTGTTTTTTTTGTTAGCCTATATGCTGGTCCAGGGAATTGCAGGCATATCGGGTTTTTACCAGGTAACGCAAACATCTCCTCCAAGATTTATCCTGCTGATAGGCCCGGGGTTAATATTTACCATAATACTTTTTATTACTGGTAAAGGGAGAAGATTTGTGGATGGTCTTGATATCAGGAAACTAACAATACTTCATTCAGTGAGGGTGCCGGTAGAAATAACCCTGTACTTCGTTTATGCAGCTGGTCTTATCCCTGTTCTTATGACATTTGAAGGATGGAACTACGATATAATTTCGGGGATCACTGCTCCAGTCATTTTCTACCTGGTGTTTACCCTCCGAAAGTTAAGTTATACAGTTTTGCTGGTATGGAATGTTGTGTGTTTAGGCCTTCTAATCAATATAATGACAATTGCCATCCTTTCATCCAGGACTCCATTTCAAAAATTTGCTTTTGAGCAGCCCAATATTGGCGTTACTTATTTTCCTTATGTTTGGCTGCCGGGGGTTGTGGTGCCAATTGTGTTAATTTCTCATTTGGCAGCCATCAGGCAATTAATAAAGCATCTGAAAAAAAATACGACGGAGGATTATCAGTAAAAGTGAAAATTTCTTTTCATTATTTAGCCACCTTCTGCTATGAGACCGACTATCATATAAACACGTAAGAAAAAATAGCGAGTATGCGAAAATTAAAACTTCAGGTACAAATGTCCGTTGACGGGTACATTGCAGGAACAAATGGTGAGCTTGACTGGATGGAGTGGAATTGGGACGATAAATTAAAGCAGTATGTCACCGATTTAACGGAACCTGTTGACTGCATAATCCTCGGGCGAAAGCTGGCCGAAGGTTTCATTCCTTATTGGACCGCAGTAGCTTCAGATCCTGATGATCCCCAATTTACAGCAGGGAGAAAATTTACAGACACCTACAAAGTTGTTTTCACTAAAACACTGGAAAATTCACCATGGAATAATACAGGTCTGGCAAAAGGTGGACTGGCAGACGAAATCACAGGGCTAAAGGAGCAGAATGGCAAAGACATCATCGTTTACGGCGGTGCAAGTTTTGTTTCGGAGCTTATCCGGTATGGATTGATTGATGAGTATCATTTATTCATTAACCCAACAGCCATTGGTAACGGAATGACAATTTTCAGGGCATTGGACAGTAAACTTAATTTGAGATTAGTTAAGGCTACTTCTTTTGACTGCGGTATAGTTGTCCTTCATTATGAACCGAAACGCAATTAATTGTTGTTTAGCTGCAGTTTAAAAAGTATGTTGCAAATAATATGAAGCTTGAAAAGTCCCTCTATCTCAAGAGTTATATCTACTTTATCATTTTTTTCCTGTTCATGCTTTGGGGCTTTTGGTTTACCTATTTCACAAAAATTTTGGACCAGGAAAATTACCGGATGCACCTTCATGGCGCAGCTTTAATTTTATGGTGCCTTATGCTGGTTATTCAACCTTACCTGATCAGGTCAAAGCGTGTCAGCATTCATAAAAAAATTGGTAAATTCTCTTATCTCCTTGTGCCATTTCTACTTCTTTCTACCATTGACCTGACTAAATACAGGTTACATGATAAAGCAGCATTAAGCAATTCGGATAATTTTTCCATAGCCCTTGTGCTCAATGCCCTGGTGGCATTTTTGATTTTATACGGGTTGGCGATTTACCATAGGGGAAAAGGAACAATTCATGCCAGGTACATGCTTTGCACGGCTTTCCCTATGTTTACGCCCATTACTGACCGTATCATAGGTATACATTTCCCATCCCTTCTCAGCTACCTTCCTACTTTAGATGGCAGACCGGTTGACCCTGTATATGGCTTTGCCCTGGCGGATATTATGCTAATAGCATTAAGTATCTGGGACTGGCGTTCTCATAAACGCTGGAATGTTTTCCCTGTTGCCCTGCTCATTTTAATAGGGTACCATTTTTCTGTGCTAAACTTTTATAAGTATCCTTTATGGGTTAAATTCTGTGCATGGTTCGCGTCTATTTGAATATGATAAGGAATATTTTATCAACTGTCCAGCCCAAAGAAGAACTACTATGAATAAAATTTTAATGATTGCTGCTGCTTGTTTTATAATTATTAATACCCTGGAGGCGCAGGAGAAGTTAACCGAAAGCCAGTTGGCCGTACAGAATTCTGTCATTAAATTATTCGATGCTCTATCAAATCGTGATTCCATCAGTTTAAAAAAATACTGTACTGATGATATATTGTTATTCGAGAATGGAGCGGTCTGGAACCTGGATACGCTTATAAGGAAGGCAATAAGACTGAATCAGTCAGCAGATTTTAAAAGGATTAATACTATCGGATTTATAGATACAAATGTTGATAAGGATATTGCCTGGACAACTTATAATAACCAGGCTGAAATTTCTCAAAATGAAAATCACAGGACTATACAATGGATGGAAACGGTTATTTTAGTTAAGGAAGGAAGTATTTGGAAAATAAAAGTCCTTCACTCAACGCTAATTAAACGCAATTAGTTCCCAGGGAAGTAAGTTTTATTGATTTGCCAGATTAATCATTGTCATTCAGTCTTCATCCATTTCCATTAATAGATTGGCAATTAATGCTGTCCACCCGGTCTGGTGAGAGGCGCCAAGACCTTTGCCCGTGTCTCCATGAAAGAATTCATAAAACAGGTGATGGTCTTTGAAATGATTTTCTTCCCAATCCGGGTGCTGGTTTCCATGATACTGGTATTTTCCGGTTTCATTCTTCTCAAAAATCTTTAATAATCTCCTGGTAAGTTCATTGGCAATTTGTTTAAGGTTCAGTTTGTTGCCAGATCCGACGGGGAATTCAAAAGTGTACTTATCGCCATAGTATTCATAATATTTCCTGAGGGATGTAATGATCAGGTAATTTAATGGCAGCCAGATAGGTCCGCGCCAGTTGGAATTACCACCAAACATATTGCTGGAGCTTTCTCCGGGTTCATAGTTAATGCTGTATTTGTTGCCCTGGTATTCAAATTCATATGGATTATCCTTATGGGTTCTTGACAGGGAGCGTATGCCGTAGTCGGATAAAAATTCGGCCTCATCTAAAAGTCTTTTCAAAAGGCTCTCCAGCCGGTCTCCGATCATGATGGCAAATAAATATTTTCCATCCTTGTTCTTTTTTTCGATATCGGAAATGATCCTTGTTAAATCAGGCCTGGTGAGCCTGATCACCTTTAACCTTGTATTAAATTCCGGCAGGTGTTCAAATACATTGCTGTGCATGATTTCAACTGCCAGTAAGGGGATGATCCCTACGAGTGAGCGGATCTTCAAACGCTGGCTTGTGCCATTTTCAAATTGAATGGCATCATAATAAAATGCGTCCTTTTCATCCCATAATGAAATATCCTTCTTTCCTATATGATGCATGGCCCATCCGATATTCAGGAAGTGCCTGAAAAACTTGGCGGCTGATTCTTCATATGCCTTATTATGACTGGCTAATTCCAGGGAAATATGTAACATATTGAGTGCATACATGGCCATCCAGCTGGTGGCATCTGCCTGCTGAAGTTTTTTAATGCCCGGCGGCATATGATTTCTGTCAAAGACGCCAATGTTATCCAGCCCAAGGAAGCCACCTTCAAAGATGTCTGTTCCATTGGCATCTTTTTGATTGACCCACCAGGTAAAATTCATGAGCAATTTCTGGAAAGATCTTTCCAGGAAATCCCAGTCCGAAATGCCTGTTTTTTTCTTATCCGCCTGGTACACATACCAGACACTCCAGGCATGAACAGGTGGATTCACATCACTGAAATTCCATTCGTAAGCCGGAATTTGTCCGTTTGGATGCATATAATATTCCCGAAGTACTACTAATAGCTGCTGCTTGGCAAAATCCGGGTCAATATGAACCATGGTAGCCGCATGAAATGCGAGATCCCAGGCCGCAAACCATGGATATTCCCATTTATCCGGCATGGAAATGATATTCCTGCTGGTCAGGTGTTGCCAGTCATAATTTCTCTTATGCGTTCGGGCTGGCGGTTTTTCATCGGGTTCACCAAACAGCCATTTGAATACATCCAGGTAATAGAACTGTTTGGTCCAAAGCAATCCGCTGACTGAACTGCGCAATAATGATTTATGTTCAGCGGATAAATTATTTGGCGTCAGCTGATCATAATACTGATCAGTGTCTGATTGTCGGTTGATAAAAATTTCATCAAACGCTGTCCATGGGTCTGCTATTTGGTTTTTGCTGAACCTTACCTTAAAAGTTTTCGATGCTCCCGGCGGGATCTTTGCCTTTAACCATATGGCTGCCTTGGTGCCCTGCTTTAAAGGGTTGATTGAGCTCTCCTTATTGATAATATAGTTGTTGATACCATCCTTGACAAATGGAGAATCATTCGGTCTGTTATACATCCGCTGGTTATTGGTCTCATTCTCACAGAATAATTGTTCGCCTTCCTCGTGATAGAGAAAAAAACTGCCATTGCGGGAAGAGCTAGTTTGCAGGCAATCGGGAGAAACCGAAAAAATTTCAGGCCTGTTGAACCTGGGATTATGTTTCCAGAAATTGCGGAACCAAAGATGAGGAAGTACATGGATCTTGGCAGCCTCATCCCCCCGGTTATGCACCGTCACTTTCATCAGGATATCGTTCGAAGAAGCTTTTGCGTACTCGATATAACAATCGAAATAACGGTTATCCCTGAAAATTCCTGTATCGAGCAATTCATATTCCGGGCTTAATCGGTCTTTCCTGTTTTGCTTTACCAGGTCCATGTAAGGGAATGCTACCTGCGGATATTTATAAAGGAATTTGCAATAAGAATGGGTAGGTGATGAATCAAGGTGAAAATAAAGTTCTTTCACATCCTCTCCATGGTTGCCTTCTCCATTGGTTAATCCAAAGAGCCGTTCTTTTATAATGGAATCTTTCCCATTCCAAAAGGCGGGGGCCAGGCATAATACCTGGTCACGATCACAAAAACCGGCTATGCCCTCTTCGCCCCAGCGATAGGCATAGCTTCGGGCCAGATCATGGTTGACGTAGTCCCAGGCATTACCATGTGTACTATAATCTTCCCGGACTGTTCCCCATTGCCGGTCAGACAAATAAGGGCCCCACTTTTTCCAGTTTTTATTATTGTTGGAACGGGATAACCGCTCTTTTTCCACATCACCCATCCAGATATATGCTTAAAATATTTAATATATAATAAATGCCCGGTACTTATCCATAAATATATTGATATACTTTATTTATAACATATATTATTAAATTACAATACAAGATTAATTATCCTGCACAACTGTCAAGGTCACAACCAGTTTCTGCAGAGAGCCGGGAATTATTTGCGCGTAAAATCCTTCGACCAATTAATGCCAGGCCCTCGGATTGTGTAATCTTCATATATTCAACACGGTTACTGTGGCATGCCGCAGCTCCGGGTTATTCATAAACCTTTGGTATAACCGAAGGAATTTATCATAACGGAAAGCCCTAAAATTTTTTATTCAAAACTTCAGAAACAATGAGTAAGATTTCTTTATTTACCTCCATTCTTTTATTTGGCGTTATTATTTTTGGCAGCTGCAGCTATACAGGCAATTCAGGTGTGAAGGCAGAACAGGAATCAAGGACATCAACTGACACAGTTAATTACTTCAGCTTAAGGCCCAAAGTTGAAAAAGACTACGGCTATTCACATGCTGTACAAATCGGTGATGACCTGAAAATATCCGGAGCGGTAAGCATGGATGATTCGGGCAACCTGGTTGCTCCCGGCGACATGGAGCAGCAAATGAAAAATTGTTACAGTGATCTTGAAAAGATTTTAACACATTATGGATACACTTTTGATGATGTGGTCGTTGAAAATGTATTTACTACCAGCATGGCTGATTTTATTAAAGTTTCAGCATATAGAAACTCCATTTATAAAAAACAATTCCCTACCGGTACGTGGCTCGAAGTAAAAGGCCTGGCCTTGCCCGGCCAGCTGATTGAGATAGATATGGAGGCCCATAAAAGCAAATAATTACGGGGTGAGCAGAATCAAACTTCTGTTCTGACATATAGATGGTCTATTTTTATATGCGTACCAATTATTATCAAATTAAAATAATGTATCATGGAATCAATGGCATCCCCTTTCGGCAGGAGAAACTTTATCAAAAAAACAGCTACGGTCACTGCCGGCCTCATGGGATTAACCGGGTTTAACCAGTCCTTACTGGCGAATGAATTTCCTGCAGATGAAAGTCTGTTTGTAATCGGACCAATGGAAGGATATTCTCCACAGATCGACCTTGTTTCTATGTTAAACTACAACCGGTCTACAATTATTAATGCGGTAAAATCGCTGACAATGGAGCAGCTTGATTACCTGCACGATCCGAATGCAAATACCATCGGGGCGCTGGTCATGCACCTGGGTGCTGTGGACAAATTTTACCAGGTGAATACATTCGAAGGAAGGCAGGAGCTAAATGCTGACGAAAAAAAG
>CAWGLH010000017.1:0-124559 GCA_963823365.1 uncultured Sphingobacteriales bacterium | reverse complement strand
TGTTTCAGGGGAAATATTCCTTACCATGAACTTCCGGATGTACTTGCCATCATATGATGTGGGACTGATTTTATACAAAGGGGCAAATGTAAATTTCATTTATAATGCCCCGAATAAATTATTTGAGTACCTGGTATGCGGACTTGAAGTCTGGTACCCGAAGGAGATGCTGGGTATTTATCCCTATGACTTTGAAACGGCAAATCCAAGGGTAATCAGGTGCGATTTTTCGCAATTGGGTGAAACTCCGCTGGCTTATGCCAATAGCAGGTCCGGGCTTACCCAGCAGGGAAATAAACTTTACATTTGAGGGTATCGCAGCCCCATTGCTGCAAAAAATTTTAGACCGGGAAACATCTGTCATAAATGAAGGGTAGTTATATCATATCCATAACCGCGTTTCTTGTTTTTTTACTGTCCCTGACAACGGGTGCATATACATACCTGGTATTGGTATTATTCTTTACCATTTTGCTGGTCACTGTATATAAACTGGGAAGAGCGATAGTGCTTCGCGACCTGATTGCTCTTTACAGTAATTTCATCTGCCTCCTAATGCCATTGGTAGGATATGAATTTTATCCAAAAACCAACAAGCTCTCAAGGATATTTGTAAAGTACATGCCCATTCCCTTTGATGATTATTTCAGTTTCAGCCTGCCTGCTATGGCGTTATTTACGGTGGCACTTTGCTGGCCTTTTTATAAGAAGGGGATAAGTGATGAAGGCTCTGCCATGGAAAACAAAGTTGAATTGGCTTGCAAAAGCTCATATTGCAGAGCAGGGAAATGCCCCGCTGATCCTTAGTTATTGTCGGGATATTTGCGTTTTATGTTACACCTTATCTTCCCCAGGCACTTGCAATTTGTCTTCACACTTGATTTATCTCTGAGTTCATTTGTGGGCATCGTATATATCTATTTCAGGCCGGATTATCCCGAGACGAAACTTGATTACTTTACGGGTACCTTGCATTTACTTTCCTGCAGGCTTTGCAACAGGGTATGTTTACCATCGTTGCATATATGGGGATGACTATATTTTCTTTTATTTTCCTCGGCAGGAGGATTTCAATGGCCGTCAAATTTCTGGTTCATTGCCGTTTGCATATTTGCGCTTATCATTGTGCAATCCGTCAAAACAGTATATCGCGACTATATCTGGCGCGGTAAAGGTGGTGTAGTGGAAAACAGGACATTATTATATTCCAGGCTGGTACAGGAAAAAGTATCCAATGTGAGGATCTTTTTTCCGTTGATGCCATGTTTCCCATTTATATGCGAACCAACCAGGGATTTAATGTTGCCCTTGTGATGAGAAGATTTCCCAGGATTACACCTTATGATAATGGCGCCAATGTTTTCCTTTCCATTGCTTCTTCATTTGTGCCGAGGCTTGTTCTGGCCGGATAAACCAATGGCCGGAGGAAAGTATAATATGAAATATTATACCGGGATTAATATTGTGGGATGGTCCACCAATGTGGGACCGCTTGGAGAAGCCTGGGGAAGTTTTGGAAAGGTGGGCGGAATCATTTATATGTTCTTCATTGGGTTTATTTATTCGTGGAATATATGTATTGATTTTTATGAATTCCCGGAAAGTCCCGCTGCTATTTCTCTGGATACCGGTACTCTTTTACCAGGTAAGTTATTCAGCGGAGAATGATACCCTCCAGATATTTAATTCACTGTTGAAAGTCAGGCATATTTATTTATTTCATTTACAGGCTATGGCCGCCACTCTTCGGTATCCCAAGGAAAACAAGATTTGGATCTGCCGCAATGAGTAAAAATGTTCCGGCATTGTCTTAATTCCCATGAGATTGAAAACCGCAATTATCACAGGCATATCCGGACAGGATGGAGCTTATCTCTCCCGACTATTACTGGATAAGGGGTATAGGGTCGTTGGCCTGGTTCGGTCTTCAACGGGTACGGATTATTACCGCCTCCGTTACCTGGGTATTTTTGAGAAAGTTGAACTTCTTGAATGCGACCTTAGTGACCTTTCCCAGGTGATCCATTTAATCGCATCTTATAAGCCTGATGAAATTTATAACCTTGCCGCACAAAGCTCCGTGTCGCAATCCTTTCACCAGCCTATTGGCACCATTGAATTTAATGTTCATTCCGTACTGAATATACTTGAAGCCATGCGGATTGCAGGTAAGGATACCAGGCTCTACCAGGCATCGAGCAGCGAAATGTTCGGAAAAGTCCCTGATCTTCCCATTACGGAAACAACTGCCGTACATCCGTTAAGTCCATATGCCATCTCAAAGGTTACCGGGCACTATATCTGCATGAACTACCGGGAATCATATCACCTGTACTCCTGCAGCGGAATATTGTTTAACCATGAATCCTACCTGCGGGGAGAGGGATTCTTTGTAAAGAAACTCATCAGGGGTGCACTGGATATCAAACACGGCAGGAAAGAAATAATTGAATTTGGAAACCTTGATATCCGCCGGGATTTTGGCTGGTCGGAAAAATATGTGGAAGCGATGTGGTTATTATTGCAGCAGGATGAGCCTGATGATTATATCATATGTTCAGGAAAATCAGTTTCATTAAGGGAAATCGTTAATTATGTTTTTGAAACCCTTGATATCAGCAAAGACAGGATCAGGATTAACGAGAAATTGTTGAGGCCAACTGAAATCGAAGACATTTATGGCACCAGTGAAAAGGCCAGGAAGAAATTGGGCTGGAATTATGATATTCCATTCTTCACCGTAATTGATAAAATACTCGCCGAAGAAGAAAAAAATTATTCCATTGACTAAGCCAAATATGCCTGAAGTGGTCTTCATGCAAAGAAAGCCACGCAGTGTGGGAAATTACAGTGTTGAATTCATTTTTGAAGATGTTCGTAACCGTCTCCGCAATGATATCACCGCCAGAATGTCTGAATCATCATATGAGAGCAAGGGGTTATTCAAAAGGATTTTAAATTGCTTTGAAGCATGGCGTAACCGGGGCATGGTAAATCATATCACAGGTGATGTGAACTACCTGGGATTGCTTGTTATCGAAAAAGCATACCATCCAGACCATCCTTGATTGTGTTCATTTAAATGCCGCCAGTGGAATAAAATACAAAATACTTAAATGGTTCTGGCTGGTTATACCTGAACGGCATGCCAGGTTTATTACCGCCATTTCGGTATCTACCAAAAATGAAATCCTTCGTCATCATGCCTGTGATCCGGATAAGATCGTTGTGATTCCGGTGGCGATTTCACAGAAATTCAAAAATGTTCCTGCCACATTTAATACGGCGAATCCCCGGATATTACAGGTAGGTACAGCCCCCAATAAAAATATTCCTCGCCTGATTGAGGCATTAAAAGGCATACCCTGTACCATTAATATTGTGGGTAAGCATAACCCGGAATATGAGCAGATGCTAAAGGATAACGGGATGAATTATGTGTATGAATGGGGATTAAGTGATGAGGACATCATGGACCGTTATGCAAAGGCAGATATCGTAAGCCTTGTTTCCACCTATGAAGGATTTGGCATGCCCATACTGGAAGCGCAGGCTACAGGAAGGGTGGTGATTACCAGTAATGTATTTTCCATGCCTGAAGTGGCAGGTGATTCCGCCATCACGGTAAATCCTGAAAATGTGCAGGAGATCCGGGAAGCATTTATAAGGGTCATTGGAGATGCAGATTTCAGGTCCGGCCTGATCCAAAAAGGATACGAAAATATAAAGCGATTTGATCCTGATGTTATTGCACGCATGTACCTGGATCTTTACCGAAAAATTTATGATGACGTATGTGCGGAATAGCCGGTATATATTCTCATAAAAATAATCCGTCCATAGCACAACTGCAACGGATGACCGATTGCATAAAGCACCGAGGTCCGGATGCCGATGGATTTTATCATGATGAATCCATTGGCCTTGGACATCGCAGGCTATCCATTATTGATTTGTCCACTGCTGCTAACCAGCCATTGTTCGACAGTTCGGGTCGGTATGTAATCATATATAACGGCGAAATTTATAATTTCCAGGACATACGTAAAACCCTTGCAGATTATCCTTTCAAAACCAACGGCGATACGGAAGTTTTACTGGCGGCATTTGCCAGATGGGGACCTTCCTGCATTTCCCTGTTTAAGGGAATGTTTGCTTTTTGTATATGGGACAAACAGGAAAAAACAGCCTGGCTCTTTCGCGACCGGATGGGCGTGAAGCCGCTCTATTATTATGCAGGGGAAGATGTTTTTCTGTTCGCCTCTGAAATCCGTGCCATACTGGGAAGCGGATTGGTGAAAAGGGAGATAAACAGGGAAGCGCTGAATGGTTATTTTTCCTTCCAGTCTTTTGGATTTCCTTCTTCCCCGGTTTGCGGCATACAGCAACTGGAAGCCGGGACATACATGAAAATTGCCGGCGGGAAGATGGAAAAAACCACATACTGGCAATTAGCTGAGAATAATAACCAGAGCTGATTTCAATGATAAGGATGCCGTTAAGAAACAGGTCAGGCTGCTGTTAAGGAATGCCGTTGAACGAAGGCTGATCAGTGATGTGCCGGTGGGTGCATTTCTTTCCGGGGGTATTGATTCCAGTACAGTTGTAGGGATGATGGCAGAAGTTTCATCAGCACGGCCGGTCACTTTTAATATATCTTTTTCTGAAAAAGAATATGATGAATCAGAGTATGCAGATATAATAGCGAAGAAATTCAATACAATTCATACTACCATTCCGCTGAAACCGGAAGTTTTCCTGGATGAACTTGAAAATGCACTGAGTGCCATGGATACTCCCAGTGCGGATGGAATTAATACATATGTTGTATCCAAGGCCATCAGGCAATGCAGGCATCACCGTTGCACTATCCGGTGTAGGTGGTGACGAATTATTTGCCGGATATCCTTTTTTTAACCAGTACCTGTCCCTTGCAGCAAGAAACGTTCATTGTTTAATAATTCCGGTTTTTTGCGAAAGCCGGCAGCTGGCATTGCTTCGACAAAAGTAATTCGGGTAAAAATCACCGAATTGCAGAACTGTTGTCTGCCGATGCAATATCCATTGATGAATGTATACCCGGTATTCAGGAGAATTCTTTCACCGGAACTGATCAGTCACATTAACCAGACTGGACTGCAGATCAGCAAACATATCTTGAGGAACAGCTCCGTTCAAAAAGATCTGCCTGGGAAAAGCTACCCTTGCTAAGCCAGGTTTCAGCTGCAGAATATACTGGGTACACACAACAGACCTTATTAAAGGATACAGACCAGATGAGTATGGCAGTATCGCTGGAAGTTCGTGAACCCTTCTTTGATCATGACCTGGTGGAATACATGCTGCAGGTTCCGGATCAATTTAAGAAATCCCGGTATTCCCGAAATCATTCCTGGTTGAATCTGTTGAAACCATGTTGCCGGATGAAATTGTTCACCGGAAAAAACAGGGCTTTCTTTTTCCCTGGCAGGTATGGATGAAGAAATGAACTGCGGGAGTTTTGTGAACTAGTTTAAAACAGCTGGCCAAAGGGATTTTATAAATGGACTGATCATTAGTCAGGCTTACTGGAACAGGATTTCTGCAAGGGATGCCAGGTAAGGTGGTCGAAATATGGTTATTTGTGGTATTGGAATATTGGATGGAAAAAAACAATATTGAATAGCAGTGATCCGCCGAGCTTTTGCACGTAAAATAATTGTTCAGCATTGAAGAAAGTCAGGGTTTTGGTTTTGGTTGATTGGTACACGCCTGGTTTTAAAGCAGGTGGACCGATCAGGTCAGCCGTAAATTTTGCAGATCAGTTGGAAATGAACTGGATATTTGTGTACTGACATCAGACCGGGATCTTGGGGATTCATGCACCGTATGCAAATATCACCCGCAAACCAGTGGATTAGCTATGAGGATCACCAGGTATTCTATGCTTCATCGCGGAATCCATCAATGGAATAAGATTTATTCGTGAATTGATCAGCCAGATTAATCCGGATTATATTTATCTGAACAGCATGTTTTCCCGTTATTTTTCCGTTTACCCGTACTGATGAAAAATTGGGAAAGCTGAAAACTAAAGTTGTCCTGGCACCAAGGGGAATGCTTAAGGATTCGCATTGCTGCATAAAGCTGCAAAGAAAAAAATATTTCTATGTACATGTAAAGGATCCTGGGTATTCATAATAAGGTCATTTTTCAAGCAACAGATGATACTGAAGAAAAGGATATTCAAAAGCAGTTTGGAAAAAATGTAAACATATTCAAAGCCGGTAATCTTCCATGTCAACCGGTATTATTGCCTCGCAGTTTCAAGAAAATTCTGGGAAATTGAAAATTATTTTCGTTGGCAGGATACATCCCATTAAGAATCTGGATTTCCTTCTTGGCGCTTTGGCAGCAAATAAACCGGGACAGGGTTGAACTTACCATTGATCGCTACACTAGAAGATAAGTTTATTGGGAAAGTGCCAGGAGATCATAAAGAACTTGCCCTCAAATATTTCGGTGAAGCTTCTTCAGGATCTTCCTCACGAGAACATTACCGGAATGATTCAGCAACACCATATTTTTGCACTCCCTACACTGGGTGAAAATTTCGGACATTCAATTTTTGAAGCCCTGGCGCAGGAAGGCCGGTGTTGATCAGTGACCAGACGCCATGGAGAAATCTGGACGCAATAAAAGCCGGATGGGATCTTTCACTGGCAGACAGAAATGGATTTTGAAAACATGATCATGACAGGTGTTACAATATGAATAACAGGAACTGGCGGAATGGTGCAGGGTGCATGGAATCATGCCTATGTATATTACAAACATCATCAGACTAAACAATCATACTTAAAACAATTTTCATTAAATGTATATTCTCGGACTTAACGCCTACCATGCAGATTCTTCCGCCGCCATTTTTAAAGACGGAATCATGATCGCTGCAACAGAAGAAGAACGATTTACCCGGGTGAAACACTGGGCAGGTTTTCCTGTGCAGGCCATAAAATTTTGTCTGCGGGAAGCAGGCATTTCACTGCATGAAGTTGCCTATATCACTATTGGCCGTGACCCCAAGGCTAAGTTCATGAATAAAATGAATTACCTGCGGAAGAATCCTTCACTGGTTTTCGGAGCATTGAAACGATATCGTAACAGCACAGGAAGTAAGCAGCCTGGAAAAACTGTTTTATCAGTTGGACCCTAATGCGGATGACGTCAATTGTGCGAGACAAGATCAAAAATGTTGAACACCACCGAAGCCACCTGGCTTCTGCATTTTTTGCTTCCCCATTTGAAGAATCAGCCATAGTTTCTATTGACGGTTCAGGTGACTTCACCACTACGATGATTGCTGTTGGCAAAGGGAACTAAAATTGAAGTGCTGGACAGTGTAGATTTTCCTGTTTCCACTGGCTTGTTTTATACAGCATTTACCCAATACCTGGGATTCCCGCATTATGGAGATGAATATAAAGTAATGGGACTGGCTCCATATGGCGAGCCTAAATACGTTGATAAGATACTAACAGATCATTAAATTTCTGCCTAATGGATTATATACCTGGGATGACCGTTATTTTGTTCCGCCAACAAAAGCTGGTTTCGAATACGAGAATAATATTCCTTCAGTAGGTAACCTGTTTTCTGATTATTTTGTTGAACAGTTTGGACCTGCACGGAAAAAGGAGAAGAACTGACCCAGTATCATAAAGACCTGGCACATTCCGTTCAAAGGGTAACAGAAGAAATGATTTTTCATATCCTCCGGGAACTGAAGAAAAGAACAGGTATGAAAAATGTTTGTATCGCCGGTGGTGTGGCACAAAATTCAGTGGCCAATGGAAAAATCGCTGAAGCAACCGGTTTTGAAGGTGTTTATATTCCATCCGCCGGACATGATGCAGGCATTTCCATGGGTTCAGCATTATATTATTATCACCATGAACTGAATCAAACGAGAAATCCGGCCATCTAATACAGCATATACCGGGATACGTTTCAGCAATGATGAAATTGAAAAAATATTAAAGGAAAAGGGTATCGCATATCGCAGGCTTGCCTGATGAGGAATTATATGATATCGTTACAGACAAACTGATTGAACCCGGTGTTGTAGGTTGGTTTAATGGCAGGGCTGAATTTGGGCCACGGGCACTGGGTGCAAGTTCCATCCTGGCTGATCCAAGGAATTCTAAAGCAAAAGACCTGCTCAACCTCAAAATAAAGCGACGGGAAAGTTTCCGGCCATTTGCTCCATCTATATTAAAAGAATATACTTCTGAATATTTTACCAAATGTGACGAAGTGCCTTTTATGGAAAAAGTATTTCCCGATCCAAAACCTGAAAACATTCCGTGATTCCGGCAGTTACACATGTCGATGGAACAGGACGTTTGCAAACTGTCGACAAGATAGTTTCCCCCAGTATTATGCACTGATTGACAGGTTCAGGGAGAAAACAGGTGTTCCCATTTTACTAAATACCTCCTTCAACGAAAATGAACCCATTGTAAATACGCCACAGGAAGCACTGGATTGTTTTCTCAGAACACAAATGGATATGCTGGTGCTGGAGAATTGTATCGTTGAGCGCAAATAGCAGGAATGAAGTTTACTATTATCACAGCAACATATAATAGTTCTGTCACGGTAAGGGATACCCTGGAAAGTGTGGCAAGCCAGGAGTATAAGGATGTTGAACATATCATTATTGATGGCCTTTCAAAAGACCAGACCCTGGCCATTGTAAAGGAATTCGGTCATGTAAGTGCTGTTTTCAGTGAACCGGACAAAGGCATTTATGATGCCATGAACAAAGGCATCGCTAAGGCCAGCGGAGATATTGTGGGCATACTTAATTCTGATGATTTCTATTTCGATGAAAAAGTATTAAGCCGGGTAGCCGAAGTATTTGAGCAAACGGGTTGTGATGCAGTGTATGGAGACCTTTTATATATTGACCAGGTCAATGACTAGATAAGGTTATACGTTACTGGAAATCCGGGCCTTATAAACCCGGATCATTCAAATGGGGCTGGATGCCCCCTCATCCCACATTTTTTGTAAAACGTGAGCTGTATGAAAAATGGGGGAATTTTAATCTCCAGCTAAAAACCTCGGCAGATTACGAATTAATGCTCCGGTTTATCCATAAGCACAACATTAAGCTGGAATATATTCCTTCTGTCCTGGTGAAAATGAGGACGGGGGGTGTAAGTAATATTTCCTTCAGTAACAGGCTGAAAGCCAATAAAGAAGACAAACAGGCCTGGACCATTAATAATCTTCGTCCTTTTTGGTTTACTTTGTACCTCAAACCACTAAAGAAAATCACTCAATTTATTAAATAGAATAAGTAAAGCTAATCATGAGTAAAATTGCACTAATCACCGGTATCACCGGCCAGGATGGCGCCTACCTCGCCGAATTATTGTTAGTCAAAGGATATATCGTCCATGGAATCAAAAGAAGTAGTTCGCTTTTTAATACAGAGCGTATTGACCATCTGTACCAGGATCCGCATGAGAAAAATGTGCAAATGCATCTGCATTACGGTGATCTTACCGACAGTACCAACCTGATCCGGATCATACAGGAAGTACAGCCCGATGAGATTTATAACCTCGCTGCCATGAGCCATGTGCATGTGAGTTTTGAAACACCTGAATATACCGCCAATGCAGACGGTATCGGTACATTGCGCATTCTCGAAGCCGTTAGATTGCTGGGGCTGACCAAAAAAACCAAAGTCTACCAGGCATCCACTTCTGAATTGTACGGACTGGTGCAGGCCGTTCCACAATCCGAAACAACACCTTTTTATCCCCGTTCTCCTTATGCCGTTGCCAAGCTTTACGCCTACTGGATCACGGTTAACTATCGCGAAGCCTATGGCATGTATGCAGTCAACGGAATCCTGTTTAATCATGAATCTCCATTGAGGGGTGAAACCTTTGTGACCCGTAAGATCACCAGGGGAGTGGCAAAAATTGCTTTGGGAATGCAGGATAAAATATTCCTGGGGAACCTGGATGCCAGACGCGACTGGGGACATGCGAAAGATTATGTGGAAGGAATGTGGCGGATCCTACAGCAACACGAACCGGAAGATTATGTGCTGGCAACAGGCGTAACTACCCCGGTTCGTGAATTTGTGAGAATGGCTTTTGGCGAAATAGGCGTGGAACTGGAATTTAAAGGAAAAGATGAAAAGGAAAAAGGAATGGTTGTCAGTTCATCAATCCTGATTACCAGCTGGACGTTGGAAAAGAAGTGGTGGCGGTAGATCCAAAATATTATCGTCCTACAGAAGTTGACCTGCTGATTGGTGATCCCACAAAAGCCAATACCAAACTGGGCTGGAAGCCAAAGTATGATCTTCCCATGCTGGTGGAAGAAATGGTTGCCGCCGATGTTGAATTGTTCAGAAAAGAAAAATTACTGAAAGAATCCGGGTTTAAAATTAAGAATCAGTATGAATGAGATGATTGTAAATAGCTTTCAGCTTGTAAGAATATTAGTTTAACTTATATAATGAAAAACACGCCAAAATATATATCGCAGGTCATCGCGGCATGGTAGGCTCGGCCATTCACCGGAAATTGAAGTCGGATGGTTACCAATTTTATTTTCCACACTTCATCCGAACTTGATCTCCGCAACCAGCAGGCGGTGACGGATTTTTTCGCTTTTGAAAAACCTGATTATGTTTTTCTTGCTGCTGCTAAAGTAGGCGGTATCATGGCGAATAATACTTACGGGGTGAGTTCCTGTACGATAACCTGATGATACAGAATAATGTTATTCATGCATCTATATACAGAATGGTGAAGAAACTGATGTTCCTGGGATCTTCCTGTATCTATCCCAAAATGGCCCCTCAGCCGCTGAAAGAAGAATACCTGCTAACCGGTGTAGCTTGAACCTACCAATGAACCTTATGCCATTGCCAAAATAGCCGGCATAAAATTATGTGATGCTTACCGGTCGCAATATGGATGCAATTTTATTTCGGTGATGCCTACCAACCTGTATGGACCTAATGATAATTACGATCTTAACAACTCACATGTGTTGCCGGCACTGATCCGTAAATTTCATGAAGCTAAAGTAACGGTGCATGCTCGGTTACCCTTTGGGGTACGGGAAAACCCCGAAGGGAATTCCTGCATGCCGATGATCTGGCAGACGCCTGTTTGTTCCTGATGGAAAATTATAATGAAGATGGCCTGGTCAATATCGGTACCGGTGAAGACCTTGAAATTGGTGAACTGGCCTTGCTGATTAAAGATATTGTAGGGTATGAAGGGAAATTAATCATGACCTGTCCAAACCGGATGGTACACCCAGGAAACTGATGGATGTTTCAAAACTGCATAACTTTGGCTGGAAGCATGAGATCGATTTGGAGGAGGGATCTAGAACAGTGTATGATGAATTTGCCGGCAAATTGATAGTGTATAAACCAGTTTGCCGAGCAAAGTGATCATTCGTGAAATTGCTGGAATTGTCGTAACATGACAAGTGCAGAATGTGCAATTCCGATACATAATCTGCAATCCGTAATCCGTAATTCCTAATTCCTAATTCTTCTATGTTCTCCATTTTCAAAAGAAAATCACTCCCTTCCCGTATTCCACCGGCTTAAGACGGATATGCATTCGCATCTCATCCCGGCGGTAGACGATGGATCACAGAATGTGGATAAGTCTCTGTTCCTGATCAGGGGACTGATGGAACTGGGTTTTAAAAAACTGATCACCACACCACATGTGATGCAGGACATGTATCCGAACAACCAGCAATCCATCGGGATGGGTCATGATGAAATCATCCGGTACATCCCTGAAGAAGAAAAGGATAAAATTAATACCGATACACTTAGATTTGGCGCTGAATACCTCCTGGATGAACATGTATTGGATCCTCCTGGAAAAAAAAGTTCCCCTGCTAACGATAAAGGATAAAATGGTGCTGGTGGAAATCTCTTTCGCCAGTCAGCCCATGGACCTGAAGGAAATGCTGTTTGAACTCCAGATGAAAGGCTACCAACCGATTCTGGCGCATCCTGAACGATATACTTTTTACCATCACCCGCCCTCTGTATACAGAACTCAAAGCAATGGGCTGTTGTTCCAATCTAATCTACTTTCCTTTTCAGGATATTATGGCGGTTCCGTACAAGATGCCGCAGAATACCTCGTCAACGAGGGAATGACTGACCTCCTGGGCACTGATCTCCACCACGACAGGCATCTTGACAATTCCGCAACTCCCCTTTACCCCGGCATTGCAAAATGCCGTAAGCCATGGGTTGATGAACGCAAGCCTGTAATTGTTGACAGTTGACAGGTGACGGTTGACGGTTTTCAAGCTTACAGGTCTACTCCCCCAAAACTCCCCAATCTTAATCTCCAATCCGCAATCCGCAATCCGCAATCCGCAATCCCAATCCGTAATCCGCAATCCGAATCCTTCTGTTAACTATTTACCTTAATACATTAAACAAAATAATTCCCCTGCGTTGTATTTAGTATGAACGCATTTACCATCAAAGACCTGGAAAATCTCACCGGGATCAAAGCCCATACCATTCGGATTTGGGAACAGCGTTATACCTTTCTTAAACCGCATCGTACGGATACCAATATCCGATATTATAATAACCATGAGCTCAAGAAAATCCTCAACATTGCCCTGCTGAATAAATACGGGTATAAGATATCCCATATCGACCGGATGTCGGAAGACGAGATCAAGGACAAGATCATTACCCTTGCCAATTCGCAGGCTCAGCAGGAGAGGATGATCAATGAAATGATCCAGCAGATGGTCGACCTTGACCTGGAATCGTTTGAAGATAGCCTGGATGAATATATCGTGAGCCGCGGTATAGAGAAAACAATCAACCAGATCATCTTCCCTTTTATGGAAAGGATCGGGGTACTTTGGATCACGGATCATATCAATCCCGCTCAGGAACACCTGGTGTCCAATATCATCAGGCAAAAACTGATTGTTGGTACGGAAGGCATTAATACCCATCTAAGGATCAATAAATGCGTTTTGCTTTTCCTTCCGGAAGGGGAATTTCATGAACTGGGACTCCTTTTCATTCAATACCTGCTGAAGAGCCGCGGTATTCAGTACGCTGTACCTTGGCGCCAATGTTCCGCTTGAAGATGTTGAATACGTGGTTAATGTGAAAAAGCCCAATTACATATACACGCACCTTACCTCTGTTTCCAGCGGATTCAGTTTCGACAGGTTCCTGGCCACGCTCACTAAAAAGTTTGAAAACACTCCGGTTATTATTTCCGGTGCGGTTAACGCAGGCGTATGAGAAAAAGATCCCCCAGAAGATTAATTTCAAAAAGAGCCTGGGCGAAGTCATGGAGTTTATCACCACTATTGGCTAAGCCAGCTTGATTATTTTTTCCTTGCACCCTTCCTAATAAGGCCATAAGTACATTAATAAGTACATATAAATGTGTAATCATACATTCTTATGTACGAATAAATTAATATTCTTACATAATAATGTATTAAAAGGGTTTTAAAAGGTTTTCAAATAGCCCGGTGTAGTATTAAATATCAATTGCAAAGCTCCCGGATCATATGGCAAAGTTTTATTGAGGCCGAGGCATCCTCAATTCCAGGGCCTTTTCCCGATAATATTTCCCTGTAACAGGCAGTATGAAGTTCTTCCATACCTTCATCAAGCCGGTAAGCCTGGCCATCAATCTTTAATTGCCGGTAAAATCGTTTGCCATTGGCAATGCAATCTGCCGGTAAATCCTTTCCGTCAATGCTTAATGTCCAGTGCACATTTGCATTTTCCAGTTCGAGGTTGCCACTTACCTTTTTCCTGCTGTGCTGGTTGATCTGCACTCCCTCCACATTTCCGAAAAGCCATATCAGCAGGTCAAACAGGTGTATGCCGATATTGGTCACTATTCCCCCGCTTTGTTCTTCCCTCCCTTTCCATGAATTAAAATACCAGTTACCCCTTGCCGTGATATATTCAATGCTTACCTCCTTTTTTTCCTTTGAAGGATGAAGGCTGATTGATTTTTTCAGTTCAATAACGGTGGGGTGTAACCGGAGCTGGAGTATCGTGCTGATATTTTTCCCGGTTCTTTCTTCCAGTTCCTGAAGGATCTCTAATTGTTCCGGGTGTATAACCAGCGGTTTTTCACATATGATGTTCGCGCCGTGATGGATGCCCCACTTGATTTGTTCAAAATGGTTATTGTTCGGGGAACATATGGACAGGTAGTCAAAAAAGTGCTTGTGATTATGGTAGGATGAATATGCCCCAAAATCACTGAAGCAGGCAGCATCAGGAAAATACTGGTCCAGCCTCCCCAGGTTTTCACAGGGGTCATACACAGAGACCAGGTTGTTCCCGGTTTCATGAATGGCTTTCATGTGCCGGGGGGCAACATAGCCTGCAGCCCCGATGATGCTGAATGTTGACATGCTACAAAGGTAAGTTAGTTGAGAGTTGACAGTTGACAGTTGACGGTTGAGGTTGAGAAGAATCCAATAATTACTTTTTTCAGAAAATCACCATTTACCCAACTCCAAATCAGGGTTTAAGGTCTATTCTTAAAAACCCTCAACCCTCAACCCTCAACCCTCAACCCTCAACCCTCAACCCTCAACCCTCAACCCTCTTATAGCTTCTGGTTATAAGTTTGTTTAAGCCCTTTAACAAAATACTTACACAGAAATGACAATCGTATTGGAAATTATGTTTAGATTTGTTCTATCAATACTTAAACAATACTTATGGCTACCGCAGAGTTCAACCAGATGCTGTTACAGAACGCCGACTTCCTGAAGCCCTTTGCCGTTACGCTCACCAAGGACCAGGAGACGGCGAAAGACCTTTTGCAGGAAACCATGTACCGTGCGCTGGCCAACCAGGAGAAATACAGCAATGGGACGAATATCAAGGCATGGTTATACACCATCATGCGGAATATCTTCATCAATAACTATCGCCGGAAAGCCAAGCAGAATACGATTTTTGACAATTCTTCAAACGATTTCCTGCTCGATTACCAGCAATCGGCCATCGCCAATACCGCAGAAAGTAACCTGCGGATAAAAGAGATCCAGTCGGCCATCCACGGACTTCCGGATATCTTCAAACAGCCTTTCATGTTATACTTTGAGGGATTCAAGTACCATGAAATTGCCGATATGCTCCATGAACCACTGGGCACTATAAAAAGCAGGATTCACTTTGCACGCCGGTTGCTGAAAGTTCAGATCAGCAAATTCTAATTACCTTACAGGCGTGGCTAAAAAATGTGTAATTATCGGTAGCGGTTTTGCCGGACTTTCTGCCGCTGCCTTCATGGCAAAAGCCGGATGGGAAGTGATGGTGCTGGAAAAACACCCCACTCCCGGAGGCAGGGCCAGGCAATATGATGAAAGCGGATTTACTTTCGATATGGGACCAAGCTGGTACTGGATGCCCGACGTTTTTGAACGGTTTTTTGCGCAGTTTGGAAAAAAAACGGAGGACTATTACAAACTCAAAAGGCTTGATCCCTCGTACCGCATCTACTGGGACAAAGGACTTACCGATATTCCCGCAGATTACAATGCACTAAAAAAGCTTTGCGACGAAATGGAACCGGGCGCCGGTGAGAAACTGGACCAGTTCCTGCACGAAGCAGAGTATAAATACCGGGTAGGGATCAATAAACTGGTCTTTAAGCCCGGGCAGAAATACAGCGAATTCCTGGATATGGAACTGATCAGGGGAGTGTTTAAGCTGGATGTTTTCACCTCCATCAAGAACCATATCAATAAATATTTCAAGCATCCGAAGATCCGGCAGATGATGGAGTTCCCGGTACTCTTCCTCGGTGCATTGCCGGAAAACACACCAGCCCTCTACAGCCTGATGAACTACGCCGATATCAAACTGGGAACATGGTATCCGGAAGGCGGAATGTACAGTGTGGTACGTGCTATGTACGACCTGGCCAGGTCCCTGGGTGTGGAGTTCAGGTTTAAACGCGAAGTGACAGAAATTGAAATGCAGCAGAACGCCGTAAAAAAAGTGATCTGTTCCACAGGGGAGGAATTTGAAGCAGATGTTGTTATTGGCGGGGCGGATTACCATTTTATAGAAAGCCAGCTCTTAGCCCCCGAATTCAGGTCGTATTCAGAAAAATACTGGGATAAAAGGCTGATGGCCCCCGGTAGTTTATTGTATTATATAGGTATCGACCGTAAACTGGACAATGTCCTCCACCATTCCCTGTTCTTTGACGTACCCTTTGAAGCCCATGCCACGGGATATTTATGTAACAGAACAATGGCCTAAAGAACCTTTATTCTATTTAAGTGTTTCATCTGTCACTGATCCCCATGCTGCACCCGAAGGTTGCGAGAACCTGGTGTTCCTGATTCCGGTGGCGGCAGGGCTTGAAGGGAGATACGGAAGAACTCAGGTTAAAATACCTGGATATCATATTGGAAAGGTTTAAAGTGCATACGGGTCATGATATAAAAAATAATATCCTTTTTTGTAAAACCTATGCACACACCGATTTTATCAGTGACTACAATGCATTCAAAGGAAATGCATATGGCCTGGCAAACACATTAATGCAGACCGCTATTTTAAAACCAAGTTGCCGCAGTAAAAAAGTAAATAATCTTTTTTATACCGGTCAGCTGACCGTTCCGGGCCCGGGTGTTCCACCCAGCCTGATCAGCGGTGAAGTGGTTGCGGGTGAAGTGGTAAAACATTTTGGGTAAGCTGTTGTCATAGTTAGTATCAAATATTATTTATATTACAATCCTTAAAGGGTAACCGTTATTCGTTTTTAATAAACCATGTTCAGGTATGATCAATATTTTTCATGAAGTGAGCCAGGAATGCAGCAGGATTACTACTGAAAAGTATAGTACATCTTTCAGCAGCGCCATCCGCCTGCTTCACGCTGACCTGCGGACCCCTATTTACAATATTTACGGGTTCGTGCGTTTTGCTGATGAAATTGTGGATACGTTTCACGACCATGAAAAACATGAGCTGCTGATGCAGTTTAAAAAGGAAACCTACGATGCCATTGCCAGGGGAATCAGCCTGAACCCCATCCTTCACAGTTTCCAGATTACCGTTAACAAGTATAATATTGACCTAAGCCTTATTGAAGCATTTTTCAAAAGCATGGAATTTGACCTTTCCAAACAGGCTTATGACGAAGAAGGGTATACGGAATATATTTACGGAAGCGCGGAAGTGGTTGGACTGATGTGCCTCTATGTATTTTGCGAAGGAGACAAGGAATCATATGATGCCCTGATGCCCCATGCCCGATCATTGGGCGCAGCTTTCCAGAAAGTGAATTTCCTCCGTGATGTGAAATCAGACTTTCATCACCTCAACAGGGTATATTTTCCCGGCGTTGATTTTTCCAATTTCACCAACAGGATGAAAATTGAAATTGAGGATGATATCTCAAAGGATTTCAATCACGCCTATGAGGGTATCATCAGGCTTC
The DNA here is from genome assembly GCA_963823365.1 of uncultured Sphingobacteriales bacterium. Classification (GTDB taxonomy): domain Bacteria; phylum Bacteroidota; class Bacteroidia; order Chitinophagales; family Chitinophagaceae; genus Pollutibacter. Next base: position 107,034 of record CAWGLH010000017.1, on the reverse strand, counting down.
CGTTAAAAGCCCGTTTTGGTGTTTATGTCGCGTACAAATATTACCTGAGTCTATTCAGGAAGATAAAAAATATGCAGCCCCAGCGCATTCTCGAAGAGCGCATTCGCATCCCCAATTATGCAAAAGCCTGGGTGGCCGCAAAAGCCATTGTTCGTACACAGTTGAACATCCTGTAACAGGCCGGCTTCCATTTCATTCCGGTGACTGGTGCATATTTACGAAAGTGTAATTTTATAATATTTTTCCTGAATGAAACCTGAAGAAGTCATACTGGTAAATGAGGCGGACGAAGAAATCGGGACCATGGAAAAGATGGAGGTCCACCGGAAAGCCCTGCTCCACCGTGCATTCAGCGTATTTATATTTAACAGCAGCGGAGAAATGTTATTGCAGCAAAGGGCCATGTGCAAGTATCACAGCGGAGGATTGTGGACCAATGCCTGCTGCAGCCATCCCCGCCCGGGGGAAACTGTGGAATCTGCCGCTTCCCGCAGAACGAAGGAGGAGCTGGGCATTGAACCGGCACTTAATAAAGCTTTCTCCTTTACCTATCGTGCAGATTTTGACAACGGGCTTACCGAATATGAATTTGACCATGTCTTTATTGGCCGGTATGACGGTGAATTACAGCCCGACCCTGGTGAAGTGAGTGATACCTGTTATCTCTCCATGGATGAAATCAGGAAAGACCTTGCCGATGATCCCGCTAAATATACGGAGTGGTTTAAGATTGCTTTTAGGCAGGTGGAGGAACATATACGGATTGCGGATTACGGATTACGGATTACGGATTCTTAGGAAGAAACATTATTATGAATCCGCAATCCGCAATCCGCAATCCGCAATCCGCCAATCCGCCAAAGGCGGTTGTTATTGGGGCAGGTATTGGTGGATTGGCTGTCGCCATCAGGCTTGCGGTGAAAGGATATGAAGTAAAGGTTTTTGAACGCAATGCTGAACCGGGTGGAAAACTATCTTTATATGAAAAGGACGGTTTCATTTTTGATGCCGGACCATCCCTTTTCACACAACCCCGTAATATTGAAGAACTCTTTGCTCTCGCAGGAGAACCAATAGAAGAATATTTCAGGTACAAACCTGTATCCCTTGCCTGCAGGTATTTTTTTGAAAATGGCAAACAGGTTAATGCATACACGGATAAGACCCTTTTCGCAGAAGAAATGCAAAAGGTGTTGGGAGAAAACCCTGAAGCAGTGAAGGAATACCTGGCCAATGCTGAACGGGCATATAAGTCTATCGGGCATGTTTTCCTTGACCACTCCCTCCACAAGAGTTCTACCTGGCTCAATAAAAGACTGCTGCCCGCTATTTCGGCTACCCGGATACGTTATATTACGGAATCCCTTCACGGCTATAACCGGAAACAATTCCGGGCCGGGGAATCCGTGCAGATATTCGACCGGTTTGCAACCTATAATGGCAGCAATCCATATTGCGCTCCGGCCATGCTGAGCATGATACCCCACCTGGAGCAGAATGAAGGCACTTTTTATCCCGAAGGCGGAATGATCAGCATACCATCAGCCCTGTATAAACTGGCTTTAAAAAAAGGTGTTGAGTTTCACTTTAATACACCGGCTGAGAAAATCATTCATAAAGAAGGCAGGGTCTGTGGCATCATGGCTGCCGGGGAAAGGATAGATGCGGACTTCGTAATCAGCAATATTGATGTGTATTACGCTTACCGTGATCTCCTGGATGATGAAAAGCGGGCAAAAAAAGTCCTGACCAGGGAAAGGAGCAGCAGCGCACTGATTTTTTACTGGGGCATAAAAAAGGAATTCCCGAAACTTCACCTGCATAATATTTTTTTTACCAAAAATTACAAGGAAGAATTCAGGCATCTTTTCGACCTTAAAAAACTTTATACTGATCCCACCATATATATCAATATCACATCAAAAATGGAAAAGGGGCATACCCCCGACGGAAAAGAAAACTGGTTTGTAATGCTGAATGCGCCGGCAAATGTGGGGCAGGACTGGGAGGATATCCGGTTACGTGCCAGGGAAAACATTATTGAAAAACTGAACCGGATGACGGGTGAAGACATTTCCTCCTCCATAGAAACGGAAATTGTACTTGACCCGAAGGGCATTGAATCCAATACGCTTTCGCATATGGGATCATTATATGGCACCAGCTCAAATTCGCTATGGGCGGCCTTTCTGCGTCATCCAAATTTTGCAGGCCATATTAAAGGCCTGTACTTCACAGGGGGAAGTGTACATCCCGGAGGAGGAATTCCCCTTTGCCTGAAGAGTGCAAAGATCGTGGCCGATCTTTGCTGAAATTGATTTTGTCTCGCCCGCCTGTTATTTATTTGTACTTTTAAACCGCACCCAAAACGACTGCCATGCAGAGAATAACCCTTTTTGTTATTTCGATCCTGTGTTTTTCTTTCCTTTCCACAGCACAACCGGAAATCCAGAAACAGTTGCAAACCAAACTGATCATGGCGGAAGATGGTGAAACCATAACCCTTGATGAGGGGGTCTTTACCATGAACGGAACACTTTCCATGGAAGGGAAAAAAAGGGTCACCATCAAGGGCAGGGGAATCGGGAAATCGGTGATCAGTTTTAAGGGGCAGACTTCAGGTGCAGAAGGGCTTCGCATCTCCAACTGTGAAAATATTACGCTGGAGGATTTCAGTATCCAGGATGCGAAGGGCGACTGCATTAAGGCGATGGATGTGGAAGGAATAACCTTTCGCAGGATAAGGGCTGAATGGACGGGAAAGCTGAGCAGCAAAAATGGTTCATATGCCATATACCCGGTTTTATGCGGGAATGTTTTGATTGAAGAATCCATTGCGCGTGGCGCATCAGACGCTGGTATTTATGTGGGGCAGTCGCGCAAGATCATTGTCCGCAACTGTAAGGCATTTGAAAATGTTGCCGGCATAGAAATTGAAAATTCCCTTGATGCCGAAGTGTATAATAACGAAGCGTATAATAACACCGGCGGGATACTGGTTTTTGACCTGCCTGACCTTAAGCTGAAGCGTGGCGGTAATTGTAAGGTCTACGATAATATCATCAGGGAAAACAACCAGGCCAATTTTGCACCGAAGGGAAATATCGTGGCCAAGGTGCCGCTGGGCACCGGTATTTTATTGCTGGCAGCCACTAACGTTGAAGTGTATAATAACAAGATCACGAATAACCGTACCATCCCCACCGGCATCATCAGTTATTATATCACGGAAAATCCCATCAAGGATTCCACTTATTATCCTTATCCGACGGCTATTAATATTCATGATAATGTGTTCAGCAAGGAAAAGAAAAAGGCAACCATGAAGGGAAGGATAGGAAAATTATACCGGTTCAAACTAAAGTTCGGCAAAAACGTTCCGGACATTGTTTATGATGGAATACTGGATGAAGCCATATTGGTGGATAAGCAATATCCACCTGGCAAGAAAATATGCCTGAGTAATAATACCGGGGCCACTTATGCAAATATTGACGCAGGCAATGGTTTCAAAAATATTTCCAGGGATATGGGATCAGTTACCTGTAAATAATTAGCAGGGGTAGATAGTTTTAAAAGACTGATTATAAATTACGTGATGAAATTTTGGGTTATCATTATTTGTGCAGCATTCCCTTTCAGCGGATGGATAATCCCCGGGATAAATAGTATGACGAAGGCCCTGGGTAAAAAAGCTGAATATCCTGCCGGGACTGCAATTCGTGCATCTGTCCCGTTAATGAAATTATCTGAATATGGATTTTTCAAAGGCAATATCTCCAGCCAGGAACCTGCTTCCGGGGTAATGCCATATCACCTGAATACGCCATTGTTTTCGGACTATGCGGAAAAATTAAGGTTTGTAAAACTGCCTGAAGGGGGTAAGGCGGTGTATAATGATACGGCCGTTTTTATTTTTCCTGTGGGCACATCCATCATTAAAACATTTTATTATCCCAATGATTTCAGGGATCCTTCAAAGGGCAGGAGGCTGATTGAAACCCGTGTGCTGGTGCATGAGGCAAATGGATGGAAGGCGCTTCCATATATATGGAATGCTGAGCAAACGGATGCATTGCTTGATGTTGCCGGGGAGACAACGAAAGTGAACTACGTTGATGAAAAAGGGAAGAAGCAATCGCGCGAATATATTGTTCCGAATATGAACCAGTGCAAGGGTTGCCATAATAAGGGAGAAAAGATGATGCCCATTGGTCCAACTGCCTGGCAACTGAACAGTGAGCATGATTATGTTTCAGCAAGGGAGAACCAGCTGGATCACTGGAACAGTTCGGGTATGCTTGAGGGTTATCCCGGCAGGGGCAGTATTCCAAAGGGGGTGGTATGGGACAACGCGGCTACCGGATCACTTGATGAACGCGCCAGGATATGGCTGGATATAAATTGCGCACATTGTCACCGGGGTGATGGTCCGGCAAGCAGCTCCGGGCTTCTCCTGGGCTGGCTGGAAAAGGATCCGCTGAAGATCGGAATTGAAAAGACTCCTGTTGCCGCCGGCCGTGGTTCCGGAAGTTTGAAATTTGATATCGTTCCCGGTAAGCCGGAGGAATCCATTTTATTATACAGAATGAAATCAAATGATCCTGGTGTAATGATGCCCGAACTGGGCCGTACCATTATTCAGCCAGAATCAATATCACTGATTTCTGACTGGATAAAGGGAATGAAAAAATAAATCAATACAAGTCATGCAAGGGAACATCGATGCTGTAAAAACATTTCCGATTCCTTTAATATCAATACTTTAAATAGCAGATGAATATTTTCCATATTATTTCCATCCTGATATTTCTTTCTGCCGTTTTTTCCTACCTGAACTTCCGCTATCTGAAACTTCCGCAATCCATCGGTTTGATGGCATTTTCGCTGGTTTTCTCCCTGGTATTACTGGCCATCGGTTATTACAATCCTTCGTTCAAGGCATCCGTGGTTTCCATCCTGGAAAAGATTGATTTCAGTGAATTATTACTGGAAATCATGCTGAGCTTTATGCTTTTTGCCGGATCAATACATATCAGGATCGAGGACCTGAAATCAGAGAGCATGAGTATTGCCGCCTATGCCACCGTGAGTGTGGTGATCAGTACGTTTATCATTGGATATGGGACGTACATGGTACTGGGAATATTCGGTATTTCTGTTGAGCTGATACATGCACTTTTATTTGGCGCCCTGATTTCCCCGACAGACCCGATTGCGGTACTCAGTATTTTAAAAAGTTCAGGAATTTCAAAGTCATTGCAGACAAAAATTGCAGGGGAATCATTATTCAATGATGGTGTAGCGGTGGTTATTTTTATCATATTGCTCCAGTTATCGTCCCCGGAGACGGAGATAACTTTCCGGAATATCATTATCCTTTTTACCAGGGAAGCCATTGGCGGACTGGTCCTCGGGCTTGTCCTGGGTTATATTGGCTTTAAGCTGATTGCCAGTATAGATCATTACCAGGTAGAAGTGTTGCTGACACTGGCCATTGTTATGGGGGGATATACATTATCGCATTTTATCCATGTTTCCGGGCCATTAGCCATGGTTGCAGCAGGTGTGATCATTGGTAACCATGGCAAGAAACTGGGAATGTCTGATATCACGAAAGAATATCTTGATAAATTCTGGGAACTGATTGATGAGATATTAAATGCTATTTTATTTGTGCTGATTGGTCTTGAACTGGTGATCGTGCCTATCGAGAAAAAGATCATCCTGATCTCATTTATCCTGGTGATCCTTTCCCTCCTGGCCCGGTATATTTCCGTGCTCCTCCCTTCGATGGTGATCAGGCTGAAGGAAGAAATATCCCGCAATGCCATCCTGATCCTCACATGGGGCGGTCTCAGGGGTGGGATATCCATTGCGCTTGCGCTTTCTATTCCAGTACATATGAGTAAGGAAATCTGGGTAACGGCAACTTATATTATCGTTTGCTTTTCCATATTTGTACAGGGGCTCACCATTGGTAAATTTGCAAGGAATAAAAGCTGATCAGGCGGGACTATCTGCAATGATTAACGCAGGACCAGGAAAAACAGGGCCTGGATGATGAGCAGGTTGATGGCGAATGAATGCTGCTTAATGTCTGTTTTCCTGAAAATGAAAAGGATTACTACACTAACCAGGAACCATGATAAATAATTCATGAGGGGGATATAACCATTATCCCATGACCAGAAACCCAGTTTTACTGCAGCAGGTTCCATAAGGATATCAAAAAAAGTAGCTAATACTGCTCCGTCGATGATAACGGAAGTCCCGATCCATTTGCTGAATACAGATTGACCGGCAGCGCCACAGGGAGGAAGAAAAATACTTCGGAGTTTCATGGCTAGCATCCCACAGGCATACACAATGATGAACCAGTTGATGCCGATCAGGAGGGGAACCCCATTGATCTTGAATCCCAATACATTTCCGTACTGGTATTGCCCGAAAAGGATCCCTGTTTTTACGCCGATCATTTCGGTGGTAATGCCAACCAGGAAGGCCAAAATAAAGAACTGGTATATTTTTTTATTCTTTTCAGGAAGGGTCCAGATCAGCAGGAAGAACATGACGAGCAGGTTGAAGGGCGTCAGCATCAGGAACCAGTCGCGCCGCCAGAAAAGCATTCCCATCGCCCCTGCCAGGTGCATCACACCGGCCAGGACCGTTGCCGTAAAGGTCCGGTTGATGGTCCCCGTTTTTGAGGCGGTTTTTATGTTCCAATGTGCCAGCATTGAGGATTATAACCGTTTTGCCTGATAAATGTTCGGTGAAAGTACAAAGACGCGGAGGAGAAAAAAGACGTGAGAGAGGATAAGACGCAAAGGAGCGACGAAAGGTATGCAATCCGAAGAATCCGTAATCCGCAATCCGCTAATCCGCCAATTCGCAATCTCTCTCCGGGGCGTATATTTGTGGTGATGCAAAATGATTTCCGGTCTTCCCTCCTGGATACTATTTGTCAATTGGACGGCGAGCTGCTTTCCATTTGGGACATTGAGGGTCATAACATATTGTTTTACAATGATATATATGCCAGGGAGTTTGGTGAAAAAGCGACCCGGGGGATGGATTTTTTTAACACTGCACGGTTAATATTAAAGGATAAGCCTGATAAAAGTTTTCTGAAAAATATCCTGCAAGATCTACAGAAGGAAGGAAGCCAGTCTTATAAACTCATGTTCACCAGCCATTCAGGCAGGGACTTTATGGGAAAGCTAAACCTGGTCGTTTTTGAGCACGGAGGCAAGAAGTTTATTCTTCAGCGGATCATCGACATTAATGAGTTGAATGATGCCATCAACAACATCAACCAGGAGAAGCAAAAGTTTGAAGCCCTGTTCCAGTTTGCCAGCATGGCGATCATTGTCGCAAACAGGCAGGGAAAGATCATATTGGCCAATACTTTTGCCAGGAAACTGTTCGGGTACGGTGATGAAATAATAGGCGAGAAGGTGGAGATCCTGATACCAAGGCGATTTCATGATAATCATGAAAAGCACCGTGAAGGCTATAATGATCACCCCACCAACAGGTCGATGGGCCAGGGTTTAAATTTATCGGGTGCCCGGAAGGATGGTTCGGAATTCCCTGTTGAAGTGAGCCTGGGTCATTACATTTTAGGCCAGGATACTTATTCCATTGCCTTTATCATTGATATTTCGCGTCGCAGGGAGACAGAGGAAACGATGCTGAAGCAGCGCGATGAATTGGAAAGGATCAACCAGGAAATAGAGCAGATGAACGACGAACTGGAGGAAAAAGTAGCCAGCAGGACTTTTGAACTGCAGGAAACCCTGGTACAACTGGAGATATCCAAAAAAGAGCTCGAAGCAGCCCTGGATAAGGAGAAAGAATTAAGTGACCTGAAGAGCAGGTTTGTATCCATGGCATCACATGAATTCAGGACGCCGCTGAGTACTATTTTATCTTCCGCCTCCCTGGTAGCCAAATATACCCTGGCAGAAGAGCAGGATAAGCGGGATAAGCACATACAGCGGATCAGGTCGGCGGTAAGCAACCTGACCGATATATTGAATGAGTTTCTGTCTATCGGCCGCATTGAAGAAGGCAGGGTTCAGGCCAATTTCTCGAATTTCAATATGAAGGAACAGATCCAGCTGGTGTGCAGTGAAATGTCTCCCATTCTAAGGCCGGGCCAGCGTATTATTTATAAGCATAAAGGGCAGACAAATGTGTATCTTGACCTTTCCTTATTAAGGAACGTAATCATTAACCTGGTCTCCAACGCTATCAAATTTTCGTCAGAAAATTCTCAGATTGATGTAAGGGGCGAAGTAAATGATAAAAACATTTTAATTTCCGTTTGTGATTACGGGCTGGGTATTCCGGATGACGATAAAAAGCACCTGTTTGAACGGTTTTTCAGGGCCAAGAATGTGACAAATATTCAGGGTACCGGGCTTGGTCTGCATATCGTTTCCAAATATGTGGAACTTATGAACGGAAAGATCGAAGTTAACAGTGAACTAGAAAAAGGAACCGAATTCAACATACAATTTCCATATGAGCAAAATTCTGCTGATAGAAGATAATACTGAAGTAAGGGAAAACACCGCTGAGATCCTCGAACTGGCCAATTACCAGGTAATCACTGCCGAGAACGGTAAAATAGGCGTGGAAAAGGCATTGCAGGAAAAGCCCGACCTCATCATCTGTGATATTATGATGCCCGTACTTGACGGGTATGGGGTATTGCACCTGATCAACAAGAACGATGAACTAAAGCATCTGCCTTTTATATTCCTGACCGCAAAAGCTGAACGGGGTGATTTCCGCAGGGGAATGGAAATGGGCGCTGATGATTATATCACCAAGCCCTTTACGGATATTGAACTGTTGAATTCCATTGAAAGCAGGCTGAAGAAAGTGGAACTGCTGCGAAAGAACTATTCCCTTGACATGAAGGGTGTCCATGAATTTATGTATGACCTTGGCAAGGGCGATGCCCTGAAGAACCTGTCGGAGGGAAGAAATATCAACCATTACAAGAAGAAACAGATTATTTATACGGAAGGAAACCATCCCGGTAAAATGTATTTTGTCCAGAAGGGAAAGGTAAAAACCTTCAAATCGAATGACGACGGGAAAGAGCTGACTGTCGGACTCTTCAGTGAAGGTGAATTTTTCGGTTATGTGGCACTGTTAGAGAACGGGGTCTATAAAGAAACGGCAGAAGCCATGGAAGACACTGAAATTGCACTGATCCCTCGTGAGGATTTTGAAGCGCTGATCAATAATAATCCTGATGTAACGCGCAAATTCATTCGGTTGCTGGCGCACAATGTTGTAGAGAAAGAAGAGCAGTTACTCGGACTGGCCTACAATTCCCTCCGCAAGCGGGTAGCCGATGCGCTGATCACACTGGAGAAAAAATACCGGAAGGGAGACGAAGAGCATTTTTCCATTCATATTTCCAGGGAAGACCTCGCAAATATTGCCGGTACTGCTACAGAATCACTGATCAGGACATTAAGTGATTTCCGCAGCGAGAAACTCATCGATATTAAAGACGGCTACATTATTATCCTAAATGAGAAGAAGCTTGTTTCGATGCTTAACTGATTTCGAAGAAATCAGTTAAGCATCGAAACATTACGGATTACGGATTGCGGATTACGGATTACGGATTCTCAGGTAAGATCATTACCTGAGAATCCGTAATCCGCAATCCGTAATCCGCAATGGGCCTAAACACCGCTTTGCGGTGTTTAGGCCCAGGGCCTCTTATTCAGGTAACTTTGAAATTCATTCCGAAGCGTAGTGAAGTCTTTTTCCAGGTAGATCATCTGCTCCCTTAGATTATCCTGGCGCTCGGTATATTTTTCCTCAATATCTATCAGTTTGGAACTGATATGTACTGTCTGGCTTTTCAGGTGCCGCAGTTGTTCGTTGACGTCATGTTTTAATTCATCAATGAATTCATCCTTTATGATAAACTGATTCTGGAAATGCTCAGCCTGTGCGAGAAAATATTTGTTGGAAGTTTTATCGACTACTTCAGACAGGCGGTTTTTCAAATAATTATTCTCCTGCTTGAAGAAATCAAGTGATCTTGCCCACATCATAGTTTCATGCTGGTATTGATCCATTTTTTCAGTTATCGAGCTCAATTTGATCATACATTACACGGTCATAAAAAAAGCCCTGCTGCATCCCTCTTACAACAGGGCCGTGAATCCCGCTATCGGGAAATCTGCCTTTCAGCAGTGTCAAGTGCCTTCCAATAAGGAAGCATTTCAAGCATTTACATTACAAATCTATTTTTATGGATTCCCTTATTCAATAACCCACATCATAAAAAAGAATGAGTTATATCATTGATGGCATTCCACTGCTTCTGATGTCCCTACCCCCAGTTTGGGGCTGAGGTAAGGAATTCCGAGGTTCAAACCCCTTAAAATCAGCAGTATCGCCATAATCATCATGATGGCAGGAAATAACTTGCGGGCAGAAACCCTGACGGATTGTTTCATCATCCCTCCAAAAACGCTAACGGTCCACATGGCTGGCAAGGTACCCGCGCCAAACAGCGCCATAAACATTGCCCCTGAAACCGCGCTGCCAGTGGCTACAGATCCCGCCAGGGCCAGGTAAACCATGCTGCAGGGAAGTAATCCATTCAGTAAACCGATCGCATATAGGGATGCCGGATTGCCGTTAAACAGCAATTGGCCAAGCTTTCCGCGCAATGTGGTCATTACCCTGGTATTCCATTTTGTGATCATATTCTGATTATCCAAAATGCGTGGCAAAACCAGTGAAACCAGGATAATCACACCCAGTGTTATGGATATTTTTTGCTGCCATCCGAACCAGGCAAAACTTCTGCCGATAAGTCCAAATATTAGTCCGAATGCAGCATAGGTGGTCATCCTGCCCAGGTTGTACAATAATGCACCGGTAAACCTGGGGGCATTTTTTTCTTTTAATGGTAATGCCATGGCCAGTGGACCACACATACCAATGCAGTGCAGGGAACTTACAGCTCCAAGAACTAATGCCGGTATGATGATCTCAAATGTCATTATTGAATAAAAATATTTTCTTCAAAATAGTATGTAAGCCCGTCAGCCTTCCATTTCACTTTTATTACATGGGCTCCTTTATTCGCTTCCGGAATGGTAACTTTTATTTCATTACCGGTTGTTTCAATATTACTGCGGATATCCTTTTTATCGTCTGAAGGGCAGTAGAGTAAAAATTCTCCTGATATCTTCTTTCCTTCAAATTCTTTGGGAAACCTTACTGTAAGCAGGCCCTGTGCGATGGAATACTGAATGGGCGCTGATAATGCTGAAGCCCTTCCGGATTCATCAATCCTTTCCTGGTAACGGATTTCTTCGGCATAATAATCATCCGTCACGAGGTCCACTTTCTGCCGGCTCGACAATACCACCATATACACAATACCTGCAACGAACAGGAGGTAGATGGCTAAGATTTTATGTCCCCAGTTGATTTTCATATTAATTTTTTAGTTCGCCGGACCCATGAACGTGGTACTGGCTGTTTTGATTTTTTTATCTTCCTGGAACACTCCAATCTTAATGGGTGTTTTGCGCTGTTTAATTTCTTTTGGATCGATCTTAATGATAAAGGTTCCCGTTTTATATCCTTCCCTGGCCACTTTGAAAGCTTCACCAACGATTTCGATCTCACCTTTGATGCCTTCCAGTGTAAGGGTAACGGGTATCTCTTTGCGGGTTTTATTCGCCAGCTTAATATTGTAAATATTCCCGATCCTTCCATCCTGCAGTGTCTGGTAAACTGAACCAGATACACGTAACACGGTAATATCCACATCATCCCTGCTGGCCAGCATGAATCCCAGTGCAGACAGTAAAATGGCAAGCACTACTGAATATGCAATGATCCTTGCATTTACCCTGGTTTTAATGCCTTTGGCAATATTATTTTCTGAAGCAAAACGAATCAGTCCGGTAGGCTTTTTGATACTGGTCATGATATCATCGCAGGCATCAATGCATGCCGTACAGTTGACGCATTCCAGTTGGGTGCTGTTGCGGATATCAATACCTGTCGGACAAACCCTTACACATGCTCCACAATCAATGCAATCACCTTTGTCGTCGGGTTCTTCAGGTGATTTTTTCAATTTACCTCTTGGTTCGCCCCTGACATAATCATATGCAACTACGATGGAATCCTTATCCAGCAGTACACCCTGCAGCCTTCCGTACGGACAAACTACGATGCATACCTGCTCACGGAACCAGTAATACACAAAGAAAAATATGCCGGAGAAAACAATTAATGTTGCAAAAGTCCCGAAGTGAGGGCCGATGCCTTCATGTATGTATCGCTTCACTTCGTCCATACCAATCAGGTATGCCATGAAGAAATTTGCGATAAGAAAGGAGATGGCATAGAAATACAATGATCTTGGTAATCCTTTTCCTGATTTTCTCTGCATTCCAGGGCATTTCCCTGAGTTGTTTTTGTTTTGTCGAATCTCCATCGATCCAGTATTCAATCTTCCTGAAAACCATTTCCATAAAGATGGTCTGGGGGCAGGCCCATCCGCAGAATACCCGTCCGAAAACAACAGTAAACAAAATGATGAAGACCATGAAGGTGAGCATACCCAGCGCGAAAATGAAGAAATCCTGCGGGCCGAATATCTGTCCGAATAGAATGAATTTCCTGCCCAGTACATTGAACATGAAAATGGGTTCACCTTCAATTTTCAGGAAAGGAAGGGTGAAAAAGATGATGAGGTAGACAATGCTGGTGATTGTACGCAGGTTATACAGTCGACCGGAAGGTTTCTTCGGGTGTATATATTTCCGGTGGCCTGTTTTATCGATGGTGGCCACAGAGTCGCGGAATGACTGATCAAGAGAGATGTCTTTTTTATTGTCCAAAAACTTTTTTTTAATGTGCAAATACGAAAATGTGCAAATGTGCAAATGAATTAATCCCGCAAGGCGGGAATTTTAATAATGTATTAATGTGTTTTGATTAAGTAATACCTTTCTTCAATCTCCAATTCGCCAATTCGTCAATACGCCAATTCGCCAATTTCAAAGAATAACGCAATGCGTTATTCTTTGAAAAGGTCTCCCTGCGGTGCTTTGGGATTGGCCGGTTTGGTACCTTTCAATGATTTAACAAAGCTTGACAGTTCACGCATTTGCATCGGGTTATACATCGACTGCCATGACTGCATTCCTTTTTCAGGGTATCCCAGTTTGATTGTTTTATAGATATCATTCATGGTACCGCCATGGATCCAGTATTCGTCTGTCAGGTTAGGGCCAATTCCTCCTTCACCATCCTTCCCATGACAGGCGACACAGGTCTGGAGGTATATCTTCTTTCCATCGGCAATGCCTGCTGCATCTGCTAAAGTTACATTGTTTTCATCCACCAGGTTTTTGGTTTTTGCTTTATATGCTTCTTCTACCTTTTTTCCTTCCTCCATCTGTGCAGCATACTCCTGTTCAGGATTTTTTCCGATACCCAGTACATGAAAGTTCATCATATAGATCACGGCAACTACAAGGGTAAAATAGAAACCATATTTCCACCAGGGCGGAAGTGCATTATCCAGTTCCTTAATACCATCGTAATCATGGTCCAGTAAAATATCCGCTTCCCTTTCAACGGGTACGGCCCTGGTCATCCATTTCTTGTCTACCGAATTCCACCATTGCTTCAGCCTTGATGATTCAAATGCTGCACCCAGTTCTTTGTCCTCAATACCCCGTAGTTCCCGGTACATCCTGCGTGCCATAAAGGCAAGGAAAAGAATAACAATCACTTCAATAAAGATGACTGCCGTAAGTGACCAGAATTCAAGGGCATTGAGTCCGCCGTAATTACTGATAATACTTGAAGCTGCCGATGCCGGTTCAGTTGCCTGTCCCTGTGCATTGCTGAAGAATAACAGCCCGATGAATACAAGCATTGAACCCAGTTTTGATTCATTTCTTCTTTTCTCGTTTAGCTGCCTGCCCAGCATCAGGATCACCTGTCCCAATCCCCAGATCACCATCAGCATTACCACGGCAACGATGACAAGTAAAATAAGCAGCCAGTTTACCGAGCCCCCCTGGGGGGCAGCAGCGTCCTGTGCCATAGTTGCAAACGATAGAATGAGTGTGGCAGATAGCGCTGCTGCTTTTTTCAGGTTTTTATAATTAAAGGTTAATAGCATTGGTAAAGATTTATACAGTTAATTGCGGATTGCGGATTGCGGATTTCGGATTTTCTGTTCACGGAAATATTTTCTTCACCAGGATCAAGTGGCAGATGGCTTAATTCACTGATGTCTTTACTACTCATCTTTTTCACATAGATCAGCATCAGTACAAAAAAGCCAACGAAGATGATTAACCCGATCATGGGGAATATGCTGATGTGATCGATCTTGTCCGCGTAGTTCCTGATAAATTTAAGCATGGCCTATTTTTGTGCGGTTTTTAATTTGGAGATATCTGCTCCCAGCCTCTGCATATAAGCGATCACGGCGATCACTTCTTTGCCGGATGATGTTTGTATGCCATCCTTTTTCAGGCTTGCCGCGATCTCTGCAGCCTGGGTGGAAAGATCCCGGTTCGCCTGGGCATCATATCCTTCAGGATACGGTACACCAAGGCTTTGCATGGCCCTGATCTTGGCCGGGGTTGAACTGGTGTCCAGCTCACGGTCAAGCATAAACGAATATGAAGGCATGATGGATCCCGTTGAAATGGATTGGGGATCATCGAAGTGATTGTAGTGCCAGGAATCAGATTTTTTCAGGTTGCCTGCTCCTTCCCTGGCAAGGTCGGGTCCGGTGCGTTTGGACCCCCATTGGAACGGACGGTCGTACACAAATTCACCGGCTTTTGAATATTCGCCGTAGCGGGCCGTTTCAGAACGGAAAGGCCTGATCATCTGTGAGTGGCAGGTATAACATCCTTCCCTTACATAGATATCACGGCCCTGGAGTTCCAGTGGCGTATAGGGTGTCACACTGCTGATGGTGGGAATATTTGATTTGATCATGAAAGTGGGAATCATTTCCACTGCTCCGCCTATCAGGATTACGACCAGGGTGAGCACCAGGAAAGGTATCGGCCTTCTTTCGATCCACCTGTGCCAGTGTTCGCCCGCATGTTTTGTATACACCGGGGCAAGGGCTGGCGCTTCAGCTTCTTCATCAGCAACGAGTTTGCCCTGGCGAGCTGTTGCAAAAAGGTTATAGGCCATCAGGATGGCGCCCAGCAGGAATAATGTTCCACCGTATGCGCGAAGGGCATAAAATCCACTGAGCTGGGTCACTGTTTCGAGGAACTGGTATTTCAGTTGTCCGGCTTCAGTAAATTCTTTCCACATCAGGCTTTGTTTGAAACCTGCCCAGTACAAAGGCACTGCATAGAAAATGATGCCCAGGGTGGCGATCCAGAAATGTATATTGGCCAGTTTTTTTGAATAAAGTTCGGTTTTGAATATCCTGGGGATGAGCCAGTACAGGATACCGAAGGTCAGCATACCATTCCAGCCCAGTCCGCCAACGTGCACGTGGGCGATGGTCCAGTCGGTAAAGTGGCTGATGGCATTCACGTTTTTCAGGGAAAGCATCGGGCCTTCAAATGTTGACATACCATATGCGGTAACGGCAACCACCATGAATTTCAGAATCACATCCTCCCGTACCTTATCCCATGCGCCGCGAAGGGTCAGCAATCCGTTGATCATACCTCCCCAGCTGGGGAAGATCAGCATGAAGCTGAATACGATACCGAGCGACTGTGCCCAGTCGGGAAGTGCAGAATACAGCAGGTGGTGCGGACCAGCCCAGATATACAGGAAGATCAGCGCCCAGAAGTGGATGATGGAAAGACGGTAAGAATAAACAGGCCTGTTCGCAGCCTTGGGCATGAAATAATACATCAGGCCGAGATATGGCGTGGTGAGGAAGAAGGCCACAGCATTATGACCATACCACCACTGAACCAGTGCATCCTGCACACCTGCGTAAACAGAATAGCTTTTGAACATGGACACAGGAATTGCAATTGAATTCACGATATGCAGCACGGCAACAGTTACAAAAGTGGCAATGTAGAACCAGATGGCTACATACAGGTGGCGTTCACGGCGTTTCAGGATTGTCCAGAACATATTGTATCCAAACACTACCCAAATCAGCGTAATGGCAATATCAATCGGCCATTCAAGTTCTGCGTATTCCTTGGAAGACGTAATTCCCAGTGGAAGTGTTAGTGCTGCGGCCACAATGATCAGTTGCCAGCCCCAGAAATGAATCTTGCTCAGCATATCACTGGACATCCTGGTTTTGAGCAGGCGCTGCAGGGAATAGTAGTATCCCAAAAAAATGCCGTTTCCGACAAAGGCAAAGATGACCGCATTGGTATGAAGGGGCCTTAAACGGCCAAAGCTCAGCCCGATGGTTTCCGAACCAACGGCTATGCCGCCAATATTCAATTGCGGGTATACCAGGAGAAAAGCCACCCATACACCTATGAGCATGCCTACAATACCCCAGATGATCGTTGCGTACGCGAAATTGCGAACGATCTTATTGTCATAATAGAATTTCTCAACTTGCATCCTTGCTGTTTTGATTGATGGTAGATTTATTGTCGGAAGAAGGTTTGTCGTCAAATAGCATTCTTACTGAAGGGGTATAATCATCATCATACTGGCCCGATCGTACGGACCAGATAAAGGCTGCCAGGAATCCTCCGGCAACCAGTATGCTGAAAAATATCAGAATGATGAATACACTCAAAGTCTGTCGTTTGCGGTTCAAAAATATCTTTACAGCCCCGCTACCCCGATGATGACCATCAAAGCGGTGACTGATATTCGTCATGAATCCCAAAGAATTGCGGATTACGGATTGCGGATTGCGGATTATCGAATTGCAATCCACTGACTTCTTCTACCCCACTTGCAACTTGAATCTATGAAAGTCCATTAAATTTTGCGGCAATTTTTGAATATAGTGAAACAAACAGTACAATACTGATGGAACTGGCCGGCATGAGGATCGCCGCGATCATGGGCGACAACAATCCTTGTGTGGCGAATGAAAGTCCGACGATATTATACAGGATCGACAAAACAAAACTCGCGGCCACGATCCTTTTACCTGCCCGGGCAAACCTTAACATACCCCCCAGGCGGTATAGGCTGGTACCATCAAGAATGGCATCGCTGGCGGGGCAGAACAGGTTGGTGGCATCTGAAACGGCAATACCCACATTGCTTTGCCTTAATGCGCCGGCATCATTGAGGCCATCGCCCAGCATGAGGACCTTGCTTCCTTTGGATTGCAGGAATTGAATATAATCCATCTTTTCCTGCGGGTTTTGTCTGAAATAGAATCGGGCATCACTGCCAAAGATTTCACGCAGGTTATTTTTTTCCTGGTCATTATCCCCGCTCAGGACCATCATTTCATATCCGTCCTTTTGTACAGTGCCGGCCATATTTTTTATTCCTTCACGATAGTCGTTGTTTACGATAAACCGGCCGAGGATCCTGTCATCGAAAGATAAATAGATACCTGTGTCGTCTGGGATTACGGATTGCGGATTGCGGATTGCGGATTCTTCTCCGCGAATTTGCGTCTCTCCTCCGCGTCTTATGTCCTCCCTCATGAAGGAGGAAGAACCAATCCTGATCTGCCTTTTATTGACAAGGGCTATCAATCCCTTACCGGAAATTTCCCGGAAGGATTCCAGGTTTTGTTGATCAGCATCCGTATTGCCCAGGGAAGCGGCAATGATTTTGCTGAAAGGATGGGAGGAATGCCGTGTTACGCTTTGAATGATTTTTTTATCTTCCTCCGACAACAGTTCGCCTTCATAACTGAGAACGGAGGAATGATGATGCGTAAGTGTTCCGGTTTTATCAAACACTACAGTATCCACTTTTCCCAATGATTCGATCACGCTGGCATTTTTCAGGTAAAGTTTATTTTTCCCCAGGATGCCCAGCATATTGCCATAGGTAAAAGTGGCGGAAAGCAGGAGGCTGCAGGGGCAGGCAACGATCAAAACGGCTGTTACCGAAGGCCATAGCCGGGAAGGATCATAGACGAACCAATAAATGGATGTCAAGGCCGCTATACTGAACAGCGCGTAAGTGAAATACCGGCTCCAGGGATGGATAAATGACTGCTCTTTGTGTTTATTATGCTGAAAAATGTCATTATTCCATAACTGCGTGATATAGCTTTGGGAAACAGGTGTCACTACTTCCATATCTATGGCAGGCCCAACCTGTTTTCCGCCGGCATAGATCAGTTCACCCTTTCTTTTTACCACCGGGGTGGTTTCTCCCGAAACGAAACTGTAATCAATACTGCCGGTACCTTCCAGTAAGAGTCCATCGGCAGGGATCATTTCTTCATTCCTGACCCTGATGAGGTCCCCCTTTTTCAAACCGGACAGCGGAATGTTTTTTTCCTTTCCTTCACTGATAACGGTTACGCCTAATGGAAAATATGAAGTGTAATCCCGGTCGAAGGAAAATGCATCATAGGTCCTGTTCTGGAACCACCGCCCAACCAGCATAAAGAAGACAATGCCACTCATTGAATCAAGGTATCCCGGACCTGTGCCGCTTAGTATCTCATATAGGCTGCGACCGAATGTGATCAGTATGGCAAGGGCAATGGGTGCGTCAATATTCAGCCAGCCCTGTCTTAAGCCTTTATACCCCGATATAAAAAATTCCGATGCACTGTACAATAAAACGGGGAGCGACAGGAAGAGTATGAGATAACTGAATACCAGTTTGAGTGATTCAAGTCCGATATTCCCTGAAGAGAAATACTCCGGGAAGCTCAGCATCATAATATTGCTGAAACAAAATCCGGCCACGCCAATCTTGTAAATATGTGCCCGGCTGATTTTTTTTTCCTTTTTCTTTTCACCGTCATTGAGGCTGATATAAGGTTCATATCCTACAAATGACAGGAGTTCCACAACCTTTCGAAGGCTGATCTTTTCGTGCTGAAACACGATGAAGACTTCCTTTCGCTGGAAATTTGTTTTGGAAGAGATGATGGCCGGATTAATGCGGTGGAGGTTTTCCAGCAGCCATATACAACTGGCGCAGTGCATAGTGGGCAGGTAGAACTGCACGTGTGATTGTTTATCATCCCTGAACCGGAGCAGTTTTTCGATCAGTTCTTCATTGTCGAGGTAAGCAAACCGGGACCCGGTAAATTTTCCTTTGGCTTTTATCCCCGGTGTTTTATCCAGATCATAATAATTGCAAAGGCCGGTTTCATTCAAAAGAAGGTATACCTGTTTACAGCCTTCACAACAAAACGGTTTATCATCCGCCAATACCAATTGGTTGCAGGTATCCCCGCAATGATAACAAACTGTTTTGGTGGTAGTCAGTTCCTTAATCATCAGTTCAGATAGTGGCTACGTAATTTAGGTAATTGCATTTAAGCTCAACAAAACTTTTTTCCACTTCCCTGATTCTTTCACGGAGCACTTTCTGGCTGAATAATGTATTGATTGAATATGGATCACCAATGGTATTCTTTCGTTCCGAGATCAGGTATTTCTGCTGCCTGGAAAGTTCCTCTTTCAGGTCATCCATGTGCTTTTCCTGTTTGTGCATTTCATTTTTCAGGAAGTGGATTACTTTGGTTTTTTCTTCCTTTATTTCTTTTTTCTCTTCTAAAATATGGGTAATCATCTTATCCAGCAAGGGAATCTCTCTCCTCTGGCGGGAAATCATATCCTCCCACGCAGAATTTTCCTTCAAAAACAACTCTAGTATCCTGGAATCCATAAGATGATATTTGGCACGCTACAAATGTCCTATGCAAGCGCCGGGATAACAATGATATTCGTCAGGCCGTTGAAGTTGACGAGTTGAGAGTTGAGAGTTGATGAGGTTTTCAACAGGGCTATAGCCCATTGCCAAATTTTCACTATCACATTACCGCACTAATCACATTATCACATTAACGCGACGCGTTCCCTCAACCACTTTAATGGGTGCGGTTTTTCGTGTGAGAGCCCGAAGCGTTCGATGGATTCCTTGATGAGGTTGACGGCATCCTCCACTGAATCGGTAATGAGGAAGAGTTCAAGGTCTTCAGGAGAGATGGTTTTCATATCCAGCATTTTATGGATATGTTCAATAAGGTCCTTGTGATATTCCCTGGAAAATATGATTACCGGGAAGTCTTTGATTTTTTTAGTCTGGATGAGGGTCATAGCCTCAAACATTTCATCAAGTGTCCCAAATCCCCCAGGCATGATCAGGAAGGCGTATGAATACTTGATAAGCAGTGTTTTGCGCACAAAGAAATAGCGGAAATTGACGAATTGGTCAACATATGGATTTGGATGTTGCTCCCTGGGCAGGATAATATTACAGCCGATGGATCTTCCGCCAACTTCCTTTGCTCCCCGATTGGCGGCTTCCATGATCCCGGGACCACCGCCGGTCATGATCGTGAAACCCAGCTTTGCGATTTCACCGGATAATTCCCTGGTTTGCTGGTAATAAGGGTGATCTTCTTCAAAACGTGCTGATCCGAAAACAGTAACACAGGGACCTGTAAAATGTAGTGCCCTGAATCCCCGGATAAATTCCACCATAACCTTGATAGTGAACTTGAATTCTTCCCAGCGCGACCTGGGTCCATCTAAAAATTTTATCTCCTGCTGGGAATTGCTGATCAACGGATTTTTGCATGCGGTTAGTTCTTTTCAAACCTACCAGTTTTTTTGGTAACCGCAATGCGCCATAGCACTACGGAAATATTGCCAGCCTGGTGCGGCCTCGGTCTGTCCTGCATGGCATGTGGTGGTAAGGCTGTTTCACTGACTTTCAATTTCATCATTTTCCGGACCATCAGGTCCAGCCATTTCTGTTTATCCAGTTCATCAGTGATCTCTTCATAATTTCCCCAGGCAATCACACTTCTCCAGTTCATCATGTCTTCCATTTCATCAACTTCAAAACATACTCCCGGGCTTTTCCTCATATAGTGTATCTTCTTCCCTTCCGCTGAATGCGCGATAATATATCCGTCAGCATATATATAATGTACAGGGACAACATAAATTGATTTGCCATCCGTAC
Organism: uncultured Sphingobacteriales bacterium; assembly: GCA_963823365.1. Classification (GTDB taxonomy): domain Bacteria; phylum Bacteroidota; class Bacteroidia; order Chitinophagales; family Chitinophagaceae; genus Pollutibacter. The sequence goes on along the minus strand of CAWGLH010000017.1, from coordinate 85,908 downwards.
ATCCCAGTCTGCCCTAAAAAATTCCTGGTAAGTACATTCTTCTGTTTCGATATCGTTTAAGGTGCCCAGCATTATATAAAATTGCGGATTGCGGATTGCGGATTGCGGATTATTGGATTCCGGTTATAACCATAGAATCCGTAATCCGTAATTCGCAATCCGTAATGCTTATCTATGCGCCACAAACACAGGAATCCTGTGTTCTTTTATGACATCAGTAATAAAGCTCTTTTTTAGCATGGTAGACAATTCTCCCCTGCCAAATGCACCCGAAACCAGGATGGCATTTTTCTTTCCCGCCATCCACTTATTCATTTGCTCGCGGTTACCAACGGCTACCTTTTCGATAGATATTGGCTGGAAATGCCTACCCGCCAGTTCTTCTATAAGGTTTTCATTGGGAAGGTTATTATTGTCGTCACCGGAATTAAAAAGCAGTGTTCCCATATTGCAGCATTCCGGGAACAGGTAAGCAAATTGTTTGATCGCATATACAGAGGAGGACTTCCCATCATAACTCAGTAGCACGGTTTCCGGTGCTTCAAATTTTTCAGGAACCAGTAATACCGGGCATTCTGATTCATGAAGGGTTTTTCGCAGGTATTCATTGGGCTGGTCTTTATTGATGTTTTCATAAAAAAGCTCACTGCTGATGATCAGGCAGTCGGCAAACCTTGTTTCCTGGATAAGCTCTCCAATGGCAAAAAGATCAGTGTCCTTATGCATTGTATGTTCAAGCTGGTGTTTTGTGCAATAATCAGCAAATTTTTGCATGGTCTCATTGACCAGCACATCATCGGTGTCAAGGGGCAGCGTGAAAACCGGGGCGCCCATCCCCATTCCGCTATAGCCTATGATTTCCCGGTAATCCACGGGGCTTAGAAAAATTCCTGTGACAAGTACCGGGTTCCTTTCATTGAGCCATCTTGCCATGGACAAAGCCCCTTCGGCAAAATGTTGTCCGTCGAAGGCAATGATGATTTTTAGCATATGAAAATTTTTTATTAATGAATTGGTTGAAGGCTGTAAAGCGTTTCTTTTAATTTCTGTATGATATTTTTTTCTTTCTTGTTGGTATGATGGTAAGATTCCGCCAGGCGGTCGGCCAGGATGATGCAGATATTTTTCAGGTCCTGATCCAGTTTATTTTTGTTTTCATCAATAAATTCTGCGAAAGAGTTAAATGCATCTTCCGCGCTCATTCCCTGTTCTTCGGCAACTTCAAATTCAAATTCCGTATACCATGCATCGTTAGTCCCGAATTCATCTGTATGCGTTTCGCGCTGCATAAGCCTTGTCTGGATAAGATTGTGTAAGGCTTCTCTTTCCTTCCCGGTAATTGCCCCGTCAACTTCCGCAACAGCATATAGCAATTTACCGGTTTCTGCATAAAATTCCCTGATATCCATAATTCCTGTATTACTAGGTAAAGCAAAGAAATACAAGCCATAAAAAGAATGAGGAATATCATAATAAGATATTACCTCTTTATCCCGGGACAGATCATGGGTACTTTTTCACGGTATCGGATATATCCTTCTCCAAATATAGAAATGAGTTTCTTTTCTTCAAGCCGGATCCCGATCAGCGTATAGACGGTGATGACTGTATTGACTACTAAAAGGGACCATACGGGAAAGCACAGGAGGATGCCCCAGATAAATAAAAAAGTGCTGAAGTAAAGGGGGTGCCTGACAAAGCGGTTTAGTCCGTCTGTTACCAATACGGGGGTTCCCCCTTCATAGAAAAGATCGTTAAATCCATCGCTTGTGTCAAAATATTTTTTCAGGCATATGGCCATTCCTGTTACACCAGCAATGACCATTATCCCTCCAAAAATATACTGGAAAAATATGGGCGGCCAGATCATTTTCGTGTGCAGGTTTATCTGCCATAAGACCAGTATGGCTAATAAGACAATGGAAACCAGGTTAAAAAAAGTCCGGTAGTATCTGAAAGATGGCCCTATCCGGTGCCGGATATGCTTTTTCACCTTTTTATCCGCCAGGATGCTGTGCAACAGGCAATATGCTGACCAGGCCAGGGCAAGTAAAAGATGGGAAATGAACATTTGCTGCAAATTAGCCGTTTAATACCGGGAACCCGTGGTTTGTTCCGCTTCCCTTCATAATCTGTATGCACTTGTAAAAAAGCATTTACCTTTGAAATTCCTGAAATTTTTGATATGACGTGGTTATTTTTTGTACTGGTTCTTTTAGGCACTTTCCTGGTTATGGAAGGAGTGACATGGTGTACGCACAAATGGGTGATGCATGGATTTCTATGGTACCTGCATAAGGATCATCACCAGGTGGAGCCCGGTTTTTTTGAAAAAAATGATGCTTTCTTCGTCATATTCGCCATTCCGAGCATGCTTTGCATTGCCTTTGGAACGATGGATAAGGTATGGTGGCTGCAGGCCATCGGTTTTGGTATCATGGCCTATGGGTTTGCCTATTTTTTGGTCCATGATGTGATCATTCACCAGCGTTTTAAGTGGTTTTCAAGGAGCCGGAATACATATGTAAGGGCGATCCGCTGGGCGCACAAAATGCACCACAAGCATCTTAATAAGGAACATGGTGAAAGTTTCGGCATGCTCTATGTTCACCAGAAATACTGGGAAAAAGTCAGGCGTGATAAACAGCTCATGGCAGCGAAGAAAGTAAATTATGCACCAGAAACCACTTAAACATGCAAAGCATGTTTAAGTGGTTTCTGGTGCATAATGTGCAAGTGTGCAAATGCGAAAATGTGCAAATGGAAATTTGGAAATCACATTCTTCATTAATCCGTCAATCCGCAATCCGTCAATCCGCAATCCATAGGCTTCTTGAACAAAAACTATGACTATATAATCGCCGGCATGGGCTGCGCAGGCCTGAGCCTGGCGGTTCAGTTGAAGAAAAGCGGGCTGGCTGCCGGTAAAAAAATCCTGCTGGTCGACCGTGAACATAAACAGCAGAATGACCGGACCTGGTGTTTCTGGGAAACAGCACCGGGACCTTTCGAGAATATCGTATTCCGGCAATGGAACCATGCATGGTTCCACAGCTCTTCCTTTTCCACCTTACTCAACCTTTCCCCCTATTCCTACAAGATGATCAGGGGGATTGATTTTTTTCAATATTGCCTTGCCGAGATTTCCCAAAGCCCGCAATTCGACATCCTTCATGGCGATGTACAATCCATCAGTAATACGGATGATGGCGCCGTACTGGTAATTAATGATGAAAAGATCCACAGCCGCTTCCTGTTTAACAGCATTCTTTTTGAAAAGCCTGAAATCAGCAAAGAAGAATTCTACCTGTTGCAGCATTTTAAGGGATGGGTAATCAGGACAAACGAGCCATTCTTTAATGTGAATGAAGCGACGTTGATGGACTTCCGCCCGGATCAACGACATGGCACCACTTTCGTTTATGTGATGCCGTTATCTGCCCGTGAAGCACTGGTTGAATACACACTGTTTACCGAAACCCTGCTGGATGATGAAGATTATGAATCAGCACTGGATAATTATATCAGGGATACTCTCGGACTTGTCCATTATGAAGTGATTGATAAAGAATTCGGCGTTATCCCCATGACCAATTACCCATTTCGTCGCAGGGATAATAATATCCTTAATATCGGCACCGCAGGTGGCAGAACAAAGGCTTCGTCAGGGTATACTTTCCGCTTTATACAAAAAGATACAGAAGAGATTATACAGGAATTAAAGAACAACGGTAATATTTCCAGGCTCAATACTGTTTCTTCAAGGTTTAACTGGTACGACAGTGTTTTGCTGAATATCCTTGCGCATCGTACACTGCCGGGTGATGATGTATTTGCCCACCTGTTCAGGAAAAACAATCCCGACAAAATCCTGAAATTCCTGGATAATGAAACTACCATTGCGGAGGAGTTGCGTATATTGTCTACCCTTCCTCAGTGGCCATTCATGAAGGCAGGCCTGGCGGAAGGATGGAAGAGTTTACGAAAGTGATGAAAGTGCGGAGCGGTTCTGGTTGCATTGAAATTTATCTGCAAGTTTAAAATGTATAAAGAAACATAATAATACAATGAAAAATATCAATGCCATAGGGCTCGACAGTGGAAAATCGGCTAAACTTGCAGTTAAGCTGAATGAGCTATTAGCAAACTATTCTTTCTTTTACCAGAACACCAGGGGTTATCACTGGAATATTAAAGGGCAGAAATTTTTTGAATTGCACCTGAAGTTTGAAGAATTATACAATGACCTCTTTTTAAAGATTGACGAGGTTGCAGAACGGATATTAACACTTGGCCATTCTCCCAATCATAAATTTTCTGATTACAAAAAATCATCACAGATCAAGGAAAGCATCCAGGTATCCGATGGTATCAAAGCCGTGGAGGATATCCTGAAATCATTCAGGATTATCATTACCATTCAAAGGGAGCTTTTGCAATTATCTGCCGATGCGGAGGATGAAGGAACAAATGCACTGATGAGCGACTATATCAGGGCCCAGGAAAAGCTGGTATGGATGTATTCTTCATTCCTGGGTAAATAAATACGTATCTCCAGCTTAATATACCTGGTCCTTTATTTACGCGTGAAGGGCTTTGCGAGGAAATTGCCTTTACAGGGCCGTCCATATAATTAATTTGCCCGGCAATCGAAAATACATTGCCTGATGATTACTTTATGCTGGTAATGTTTATATTTAAAAGCCCTTTTTATCCAAACTAAACGATTGTTCATGAGACCTTCCCTTTTTATTATTGCTGCCTGCATGCAGTTTTTATCTGTTAATGCCCAGGTTGATGCAAGGCTTTTCCGTTACCCTGATGTTTCCGCAACCCAGATCAGCTTCGTATATGGCGGAGATATCTGGCTGGCACCAAAAGCGGGAGGAACGGCGATAAAAGTAACATCTTCAACAGGGGAGGAGTCATTTCCGCGGTTTTCGCCTGATGGCAAGACCATTGCCTATACAGCCTCCTATAGGGGTAACGCAGATGTATACACGATGCCTGTGAGTGGCGGATTACCTACCAGGCTTACCTGGAATGCCATGACTGACAGGGTGGTGGACTGGCATCCGAATGGAAACCAGATACTCATGGCCTCACAGCGGGAAATGGGTGTAGGCAGTGTGAACCAGTTATATCTCTTATCTAAAAATGGCGGCCTGCCTGAAAAGCTTGCACTTCCCTATGGAGAGCTTGGAAGTTTTTCGCAGGATGGCGAGAACATTGCCTATGTCAGCAAAATCACGGAGAACTATCCGTTTAAAAGGTACAGGGGCGGACTTACTTCAGATGTGGTGGTATTTAACCTGAAAAAACTTACCGCAGAAAATATTACCTCTAATACAGCGGCCGACGGAAAGCCTGCATGGGTAAAAAACAAGATCTATTATGTCAGTGACATAGACAAAAATAAACGCCGTAATATCTGGGTGTATGATGTTACTGCAAAAACCAGGACACAGCTTACGCAATTCGATGATGTTGATATCAACCATATGAGTGCCGGCCCGGATGACCTGGTATTTGAAGCCGGGGGTAAGCTTTATCTCCTGAATCTTTCGACCAATAAATACCAGGAAGTAAAGATCAGCGTGGTGACGGATTTTGCCACACTGCTGCCGCGCCCTGAAAATGTTGCCGCCAGGATGATCCGCGGTGACGTTTCTCCTGATGCAAAAAGGGTGGTTGTGGAAGCCCGCGGCGAATTGTTCAGCGTACCCGCAGAGCATGGCCCGGTATTGAACCTGACCAACAGCAGCGGTGCCTTTGACCAGCGGCCTTCATGGTCGCCCAATGGCAAATGGATTGCATACTGGAGTGATAAAAGTGGCGAGTATGAAATATGGCTGTATGACCAGCAGGCAGGAACATCAAAGAAACTGACCAATTTCAATAAAGGAATGGGATGGCAATTATTCTGGTCGGCCGACAGTAAAAAAATCGCTTATATCAATCATCTCCAGGAAATACAGGTACTCACGGTCGCAAGCGGTGAGATCCTTACCATTGACAAAACCGATCTGCTTCCGTATCCCGCCCTGCAGGGTTTCAGGCTCAGTTGGAGCAGTGATAATAACTGGATCGCATACAGCAAGGCAGTTGAAAACCTGAATACGGCGATATATGCCTATAATTTGGCGGAAAAGAAACTCCATCAGCTCACATCAGGATTTTATAATGATGCAGATCCTGTTTTTGATGCGGGCGGGAAATATCTTTTCTTCCAGACCGACAGGCGACTACAGCCATTATACAGCAGCCTTGACAATACATGGATCTATCCTAATACAACGCAAATTGCTTATGCCAGCCTTGATCCTTCTTCCAAAAGCCTTCTTGTGGCAAGGAACGACGAGGTGAAAATAATTGCGGATTCTGCTGAAACGAAAAAGCCTGCAGCAACTACGACACCGGCAAAGCCTGCGGCACCTGCCACCCCCGCAACACCTCCTGTTAAAGCGATATCTGTAAAACCGGAATCATTTGAAGCACGAGTGCAGGTTTTACCGGTTCCCGCGGGTAATTATGGAGGCATGTCGGCGGTGGATGGGAAACTTATCTATCATCGGTTCCCTAACGCCGGTACGAGCGGTGAAACACCAGGATTATTTATGTATGACCTGGAAAAACGTGAAGAGAAAAGGATCATGGCCAATATTTCACAGTTTGTAGTGTCGGGGGATGGAAAATCAATTGTAGTCAGGCAGGGTAGTTCACTTGGTATTATTAAACCTGCTCCTGACCAGAAAATTGAAAAGCCCCTCAATACTGCAGGAATGGAGATGACCGTGAATCCAAAGGATGAATGGAACCAGATTTTCCAGGATACATGGCGCAGGTATCGTGATTTCTTTTATGATCCGGCCATGCAGCAGGTAAACTGGAATGATATCCGCAAACAGTATGGCGCATTAATGGAGAATGCCATTACCCGCTGGGATGTGACCAATATCCAGCAGGAGATGATTGCTGAATTATCTGCGGGGCATACCTATGCACGCCCTGGTGGCGATATGGAAATGGCCAGTAACCGCGGCCATGGATTTCTGGGTATCGATTGGGAATTATCTAATGGGGCATATAGGATAAAGCGGATTGTTAAGCCGGCAGCCTGGGATAATGAAGTGCGTTCTCCTTTCGACATGACAGGAATTAATGTGAAAGAAGGTGATTATATCCTGGCGGTGAATGGCAAGCCTGTTGATGCTACCATAGATCCCTACGCGGCACTTGATGGAACAGCCGGGACCTCGGTAATACTTAAAGTTAACAGCCAGCCGGGAATGCAGGGAGCGAGGGATGTTGTTGTGGAAACATTGACCACAGGACAGGAGCGCAGGTTAAGAAATCTCGAATGGATTGAAAATAACCGGAAGAAAGTTGAGCAGATGAGCAATGGGGAAATCGGGTATATGTATATGCCGAATACGGGAGGAGACGGACAAACAGAACTTATGCGCCAGTTCTATGCGCAGGTGGATAAGAAAGGGTTTATCATAGATGAACGTTTTAATGCAGGCGGACAACTGGGCGATCGATTTATTGAAATGCTGAACCGTCCCAACCTGTACAATATAGCCTGGCGTAATGCCGGAATCAGCAGGATTCCGGGCAAGGGAAATGACGGACCGAAAGTGATGCTCATCAATGGATGGGCAGGTTCCGGTGGGGATGCATTTCCATGGGCATTTAAGACCATGAACATGGGGCCCATTATTGGCGAACGCACACTGGGCATATTGGTGGGTCCGGCCACGGGCCATAACATGATTGATGGCAGTGGTATAACGGTACCGGATGCACGATTATACGGTCCCGATGGAAAATGGTTCTGGGAAGGGGTTGGTGTTTCACCTACCATTGAAGTATGGGATGATCCGGCACAACTTGCCAAAGGAAATGATCCGCAGCTGCTGAGGGCTATTGAGGAAGTCAGAAAGCAAGTACAATCGAATCCACGCAAACTTGCTCCCAAGCCACCTTTTGAAGACCGCAGCGCCAAGGGACTTAAAGATTAGTGTAGCCTTTAATCCTGTGAAAAAGTGGTAACTTTTACACAGGCAAAGTATCCATTTTATAATGGTTAATTGTTGACTTATGTCAGATTATAACTGGACAACATTTACAGTAAGAATTCCGGTGAAGTCTCCCGTTGGAGAAGCTTTACTGGTGCTGGTCCACCAGGGCAGGACTGGAATACTGGTTTTTAAGAATGAGTGAATTCAAAACGGCTGAAGGGAGTTATAAGGATGGATAATGAGGCTGTACAAAAAGGAGATACATACACCTGGCGCTGGCATGGATGGAATGATGATACTGTAGAATATGGAACCATTCTTGACTGCAACGGAAAAGACAGTATTGCATTTAGTTTTGGCAAGGCCGGAAATTGTACTGTAACAATAAAGCATGAACGGGGACAAAACCTGGTTGAACTGGTACAGGAAAATATTCCCGATGACGAACAGGGCAGGCATTACTGGCACCTGGGATGCAAAACGGGATGGACTTTTTACCTGGGTAATCTCAAGTCATTACTTGAGGGTGGCATTGACCTGAGAAACAGGGATGAAGCAGTTAAAAAATGTGGTGAACTCATAATCATTCCAGCGTCAGGTCCAGTAATTCTTCAATGAAGTCATTAAAGACTTCCTTGAGTTCGCTGTCGCCATCCGTTCCGTAATTGATCAGGAAGGCATGGGAAACATTTTTATTCTTGAAATAAAACAGGTTGGCAGAATACCCCAGGTCCCGGCCTGAATGTCCGTATCCGGCATCATTGCCCCTGTAGATATACTTTTTCATGATACCATATCCATATTGATTGGCTCCATCCGGTTTGCCATAGGTTTCCATAATGGAAAGGGATTTTGACGATATCAGGTTCTTCTTAACCAGCAGCCTGTCAATGAAATCATACATATCAAATATATCTGAGAATATTCCCCCATATCCATTCCCGCTTCCGGTAACAATATTGGATACATTCACGATGGTATTGTTGTTATATAAATCAAAGTATCCCTGGGCGGTATTGGGTGGTAACTGATCATAAGGCTGATAGTAGGTGTGCGCCAGGTTCAATGGCACAAGCAGGTATTGTTTCAGGAGATCTTCGTGTTTTTTACCGGTGGCAGCTTCCATCACCATCGACTCAAGTATGGTATTGGTGTTGGAATAAATCGCCGTATCACCCGGATAAAAAACCGGTTCCTTGTCATAGACATATTCCAACAATTCTTCCTGTTCCCATTTTTTAACGGGGTTATTGAGTACGGCCAGGTAAAATTCATTTTGTTCAATCAGGTCGGGCACACCTGTTTCATGGTTCATGCACTGGCCCAGGGTTATGATATTCCCATTGGGCAGGTTCTTGATTACTTTTTCGGGTAACCATTTTGAAACGGGTTCATATAATGAATTATATCCAAGCCCGGTGTTCACGGAATCTTCTATGAGTTTGAACATCAGGGTGCCCATAAAAAGCTTGGTGATACTGGCCACCTTGGCTACCTGTCCGGTACTGAAGGGAATCTTTTTCGAAATATCTGCATATCCATCTGCGCCTACCCAGGTACCATATTGATCATTGATCAGCAGTGAAATTCCGGGTAATCCCTTGTCGACATATTTTTCAATGAGCGATCTGTACGATGCATTCTTTGGATGATTACTGCTCGAATCTGTCCATGGTACAGGCCGTGAACTGTCCGTGGTATGCTCGATCTGGGCTTTTTGACAGGAGGATATCAGTATAAGTGCAATTATGATAATGTGAAAATTCGTTTTCATGGGTATTAATTTTTCTTTCCCAGGAGGTAATAATTAAAGCCCAGGGCTACCTGGCAATACGGCAGGATCGGGACATAATTGTTTACGAAAGGAGCCTGCAGCCGCTGCTGGTACTGGAAAAAAATACTTGCTTCGCGTTCGCTGCTGATCTTGAATTCATAATTGAGTCCCATCGTCAGCGGTACCATCACCTGTGGCCTTCCGATGCCTTTGGCATTTTCATAGTTTCCTGAACCATCGATTTTAAATACTTCAGTAGCCGGGATAGAATGGAAATATCCCGCCCCAAGACTTATATCCGCGCTGACATGCTTAATAAACCTGTACCTATAGCCGAAATCAGCATATATGGGGATGCCATGCTGCACAAACTGGTGATAGAAGTATCCTGCTTTAATGTCCCAATACCAGTCATGTTTTCTTTTCGTTTTTATATGTGACCATCCGGCCTCAAATCCGGCATGGAAGGGTTCCGTGGCGAAACCAACAAATGTTCCGAAAGGATAGCTGCTGGCATTATCTGTTAAGGCGAGGGAAATGGATTGTTTTTTTTGCGCAGATACAGAAAATGCACTTAGCAGGAAAAATAGGAATAGAATATATTTCATAGATCCTTGTTTGACATCTATGTTAAAGGACTGTAGCTAAGTTAGTGTGAAAGCGTAGAAATATCTAATAAAAGACCGGTAGCTAAGTTAGTGCGGAAGCGTGGAAACAGTTATGATCTATATCAGCAAACCGGATAAAACCTAACCTGGATCATTGAAAATCCAGCATTGGCATTTGACCTTTGGTCATACAATGTGGTAAAATGAAACAATCATTTTTTAATGCATCGATAGCCGTTATCATGGTTATAGGTGTTATTCCGCTGATGTCTCCGGGATGTGGTGACAGGGAAGAGTATAATGTCGGGTATTATTTTGTCAGGATCCCTGCATTTAGTGATTCGGATTATATAGCGATGCTCGACAGCAACAATGCGGAAATGCAGTACAATGCTATTTGTTATTTACATGATAATGCAAATTCCAGTACCCCGCCGCTTGATGTTGATTCCCTGAAAGGGACAAAGGCATATGATTCAACGCTCAGTATATATAACAAGATTTATACGCTGGTGGGTTCGGAAAATTCCTGGGTCAGTAGCGCGGCAATCCGGTATTGCAATGTATTCGCCTATAACAGGAGGAAATTTGAAGAACAGGTATTGAAGAATATGGATTCTTCCATGAATACCCAGTTGCAGATCGTCAACAGCCTTTTATATGATACAATCGATAATGAAGATTTGTTACGTGACAAGTATTATTTTCTTCACCGTCAGCCATCATGGTTATTGCAGAACAGTTCATACCTGCTGTTAAATAATATGAAAAATCCCCCCGCTGTAGAACTGATGAATGAATATACACGAAGTCCCCAGCAGTATAAGCGCTACCTGATTCTTGATGTGTTGAGCCGGCATATTACTGATACCGTATTTTCATTTCTTTCGAAAGAATATGAGAAAACTAATGATCAAAGAACAAGGGAAATGATTTTTCAAAACATGGTGCTGGCACAATAATGAAAATCTGTCATTCCAGTGGTATAAAGAGCATTTTGATATAGTGGAAAAGAATATGGATAAATTCATTTACCAGGTTTTTGCTGCAGAAAAAGAAATTTATAGAAGGATAATACTTCTGGCCCTGGAAAGAGGCTGGAAGCCTACATCATTATCTGGTTCCCGAAGACGAAGGTGAAGCATCCGGTAAGCCTGTCCTGTATGTCCATTTGCATGTCAAATAAGACTTCTGAATACGGGGATGACAGCAGCCGGATAAAGGGTCTGGCACGTGTGAAAAAAATTGAAGATGCCTTACTGAGCAAGCCGGACCTGAAAAATGAATGGCTTGCCTACCAGGCCTGGGCAGAAAAAAAGCCATTACCCGCTGATCTTATTAATAAACATGCATTGCTGACAACCGAATATCTGCGACAGACGAAATCATTGTTCCGGCAGTACAATATAGATACCATTCATGCCGCTTACTATTTGCAGCAGGTAAGGTCGGCTGTCGATGGTTTACACAAGGGTGAATACCGGCAAAAGTGATCATTGCAGAAATCTGCTCAGCTATATGTACTAATTGAAGGGACCGGTTTTACATTATTTAATTTCTTGTGATAAAAATAATAGGATAACGCTCCAAGGGTAATGGGTAACAGTAAAAACATAGACGGGCCAATCGGATCACCAATGGCAATAAGGGAATACAGTGCGGCGATCAGATCATACATCAATCCTGCATAAGCCCATTCTTTAATTCTCGGAAAGCCGGGAACGAGGATGGCGATAACGCCTAATACTTTTGCCAGTCCGATGAACCGGATAAAATATGTGGGGTAGCCCAGCCTGCCAATGAAATCAACTGATTCCTGGTTAAGCAGGAGGTTGGGAATACCTGAAAACATCATTAAAGCAGCAAAAAGGCCGGTAAAAATCCAATACAAAACAGTCGTTTTTTTCATAAACGGTAATTATAAATTACTGTGACAAATTATTTGTATAAGTATTAATTTCTGACGCATCGGACAGACATTCCGTCATTTTTTGTCCAGGTAAATCTTTCAATGGTGGCATCAGTGGAATTTAGTTTACGGAGAAATGCAGTGGAGAATGGGGTATCGGTAGAAGTCCACCAGTACCCGGATGTTCCAAGTTCGGTGAAAAAATCAAAGGGTCCGCCATAGCCTCCGGGTAATCCTGAAAATCCGCTGCTGTTAGTAGCTCCGGTATTCGGACTTGCCCATGAATTTACCGTTTTCATTGTGCCGCCGGCTAACTTTTCACCGCCAAGAGTAGTTGTTAAAGCTGTCCATTCCTGGTCTGTGGGAAGGTGCCAGCCTGCAGGTGCTGCTGCCACCGCAGCGCTCCAGCTATACAGCCGGCCAAAGGTTTTGCCGTTTGCCGGGTTATTCGCATATTCCCATGAATTGGGCGTATTATAATTCAGGTTCTGCGTCATCCAGACCAGGGTGCCAATTTTTCGATAGGTATATGACTGGCCATCCCTGGCATCTGTAAAAGTGCTATCCCTTGCGGTATTGGAGCTTCCTCCATTATCATCTTTATTGCAGGAAGAGTAGAATATTAATAGGCATAAAATGCGTATAAAGATTTTCATGATGTTGGATTTAATTTAACCCTGAAAACCGGGTAATCATCTTTTACTTATTCCTTTAAGTAGTTGCTTCTAATTAAGGTAATAAATAAAAACTATTTAAAAAACTGAGTGAAATCAGGATTTATAGTTATAGGCCTGATTATATTTAAAATAAAATTCTCATGGCAAACAAGCAGGATCTCGATTTTACGTATACGGTAATAGATAAAATATTCCGTATGGGTATTGGTGAAATGGGTGATTTCAGCGGGGCAAGATATAATGGTGATTTTTCCATGACACTTGAACAGGCACAAAGGGCAAAGCATGAGTATATTGCTGACCAGCTTAATATTCATAAAGGCAGCAAGGTCCTGGATATGGGTTGCGGCTGGGGACCATTTTTAAATTTCCTGAGGGAAAAGGAAGCAAAAGGTTTAGGGCTAACATTATCTGAAGGCCAGGCTAATGCGTGCAATAAAAATGGCCTTGAAGTGTATATCAGGGATGTAAGAACAGTAACATCAAAGGATTTCGGGTTATTTGATGCGGTTGTTTCCATAGGTGGAATGGAACATTTCTGCTCCCTTGAAGAATACCTGGAAGGAAAGCAGGAAAAGATTTACATGGATTTTTTTGAAAAAGTGTATAACCTTTTACCTCCTGGCGGAAGGCTTTACCTGCAGACTATGGTTTTTGGAAAAAATATGATCGATTACGACAAGATGGACATTCACGCGGATAAAAATAGCAATGAATATATAACCGCTTTACTGGCGAAATACTTTCCCGGATCATGGCTTCCTTATGGTTCGGAAATGGTGCTCAGGAATGCAGAACCATATTTCAGAATGATCAATATCAGTAGCGGAAGGCTCGACTATATTGAGACCACAACACAGTGGAGAAAAAAGATATGGAAATTCGGCTGGAGAAAATATATGTATTTCCTCAGCCTGGTTCCGCATATTTTTTTAAATAAAGACTTCAGGATGAAAGTGGATGTTTTAAGGCATAAGGCCAATATGAAATGTTTCCAAAGGGAGATCATGGAACATTATCGCATTGTATTCGAGAAGAAATAAAAAATTCATTTTTTGCAAAATATTCATAATTATTTATGAACCCCTGTTAGGTCAGTTTCAACACCTGACGGGTATGCCGCGGAGTGCTGGTTATATCACGGTCAGTTTTCTTTTCCATTTACTGCTTACGTAGAATAAGGCAAATCCGCTAAATACAGTGACCAGCCCGAATATGGAAAAGAAACGTAGCAATATATTGCCGAAATTATCCCTCGACTCGTAATCCATGGTATGCATCATCCAGAGGAAATCAAAAATCCTCCACTTGCTGTTCCTGAATTTCTGCACAGTACCCAGTTCACTGGCCACATAGACGGTGGTATGGGAAGGATCTTCAAAAGTGATGGCATATGCCGGCAACGGACTTTCCCGGTATTCATGGTGATTATTCAGTGATGTGAGATATTCAACTGATTTAACCTCAGGGTTTCCATTGAAACGCATTTTTGCCACTTCAATAGATTCTTCCTTGCTCAATGGACCTCTTAGCAACCCGGTTTCCGCATTGGCTAAGTGATTCATAGTGAACAAATGATCATTATGGCCGGCCATTTGATGAATCGCACTAATACACCGGACCTGGTAAAAAGGCCTTCCCATGATTTCAATCAACTGGATGGATACAATGGAATCGATACGGTGGACTTTCTTTATTGAATCCAGCACCATGGTTGGGGAGACCAGCGAAATGCCGGATGACAGGAGGGGGGCTTCCTTTTTCTGGAAATCACCGTGTATCTCATCTATATTGCTCCAGCTGAAATAGAGCCCGCCAATGGTCCAAAGCATGAACTGAATGCCCAGGATAACGCCCAGCCAGCGGTGTGTTTTCCTGATATAGTAATGGTAACTTCTAGCCATTTAGTTGAGAGTTGAGGGTTGAGGGTTGAGGGTTAATGCTGGTGTCCCGCCATCGGGTCTGAACCTTTTTTAAATATGTATTCACTGTGCAGGAGATAGGCGCCTGAAATTACCACAATATCCCCCGTCTTCAATCCTGATTTTATTTCAATCATTTCATCATTTTCAAGGCCTGTCTGTACCATTATGCTTTTGAAGGAATTGCCCGATGTCTGTATCCAGACTGTAGCGCCATTACCGTCACGGATAACCGCATTTACAGGCAGTGATAATCCCTCCCTTTTCGGGCTTTTCAGCATTACATAGGCAGGCATTCCGGGCTTTAACTGGTTGCCTGTATTGGGAATGGATATGCGGATGAGGTTGATCCTTGTGTCTGCATTTATTTCCGGGTTTATGAATTCAATTTTACCCCTGATTTCCTTGTTGTCGAAATCCGGAAGCCTGACTGTGGCAACGCTGTTCCTGTCAATCCTGGATAATTGTGATGTATATACCTGGGCCTCTGCCCATAGGCTTGATAAGTCAGCCAGCTTAACAATGGTGCCGCCTTCTGAAATATAATCTCCTTCAATAATGTCAAGGGCTGTGATATATCCGCTGGCTGTACTGTAGAATGTTGTGGTGGGAGAGGATTTTTTATTTTTCGCGAGTTCCTGCAACTGCCCTTCCGTCATACCCCAAAGCAAAAGTTTATTCTTTGCGCCCTGTAATAACTGGTTGAAATCGATGGCTGTTTCCTCAGCAAAGGCTTTCTGCCGTTCAAGTGCCAGCAGGTATTCCTGCTTGGCATTATTCAGTTCTTCACTGTACAGTTCAATTAGCGGTGATCCTTTCTTTACATAATCACCTAGATTCTTATAATATAGTTTTTCGATCCTGCCCATTACCCTTGAACTGACGGATGATGATTTCGACTGGTCAAAATTCAATGTGGCCGTCAATACCAACTGATCGCCAATGGAGCCACTGCCAATGGTATCTGTCTGGATATTTCCAAGCTGTATTTGCTGTGCGCTTAACTGTATCTCATCCTTCCTTTCACCATTTATTTTTTTAACCGGGGTAAGATCCATTTTGCAGATGGGGCATTTTCCCGGTTTATATTCCTTTACCTGCGGATCCATGGAGCAGGTATAATATACATCCGGTTCCTTAGCTATTTCCTTTTTGCTTTGGCAGGAAGCAAGGAATAAAAATATTGCTGTAATAAAAATGATGGTCCGCATAATCAGTTTTTTACTTTTATAAAACTTTCACTGTCCATCAGGTACTGTGCATTTACTGCCACGGAATCTGTTTCACTGATGCCCGACATCACCTGGATATGGTTTTTATATATTATTCCCGTATTGAGCTTTTGCGCTTTAAAGCCATCTTGCGTCTTAAGGAAGACTATCTTGTCGAGCCCCAATGATAATACTGCTTCTTTTGGCAACCAGAAAGCTTCACGGGCATTTCCGAAAATGGTAGCGGTCACCTGGCTCCCAATAGGGATTTTTAATGTTTCGTTATTAAAGTACACCCTTGTGGTCAGCGTTTTTCTTTGTTCCTGGTAAAAGGGTTCTATAAAATCAATGGTTCCCCTGAAGTCCTTATCCTGCGCTGTTTCCGGCACTATCCTAACCGTATTGCCTTTTTTTACCATACCCTGGTTATCTCCATAAATATTCAGGATTGCCCAGGCGCGGTCGGGATTGAAAACGGTAAAGACAGCCTGTCCTTTCTGGATATACATGCCTTCTTTCAGTGACAGTTCATCAGTGAGCAGGGAAATATCTTTCATCGCGCCGGGAACCTGGTTCATGCCGGGAACGTTCACCGCTTCATGAATATGCCCGTTGTAATTGCTGTACACGGCAATGGATAAGGAAGGCTTATTCGTACGGATAACCTGCTGCACTTGTGTACTGCTCATTCCCAGCAGCATCAATCTTTCTTTCGCAGATTCAATGAAGGAGGTATTTCCCGGATCATTTTTTACCAGGAACAGCAGGTTTTGCTGTGCTGTTACCAGTTCCGGGCTATAGATATCCAGTATATGCTGCCCTTTACTGATTTTCTGGTAACGGAAACGCACATATAATTTTTCAATCCTTCCGGCAACCCTTGAAGAAATACTGCCCGCCTGCCTTGTATCATAAGTGATGTTTCCTAAAGCCTCTATCTCGATTTCTTCTTCCCTTTTTTGAATAGTAGTTACCGGGATATTGGAAATAACAAATTCATTCGTCGGCCTGATCAGGGTCTCAAGGTCAATATCACTGTGTGCAAGTTCCCGGTCTCGCGAACTGGGCAGGCTCCGGGTTTATCACTTAATACTTCAGGATGCATGGGGCAGGTATACACATCGCAGCAGGTTCCTTGCATGACCGGAATGATCGTCTTTTTCTTACGGCTGCCAGAAATATGAAGGATTATTATTAAAATGCTTCTGTTCATTTCTTTTCTATTAGGCGGTTAATTTCAACCTGCATTTTCAGGGCCTGGTTCAGCAGCTCGGTGTATTCTATCTGCGCCATATACAATGACTCCCAGGCGTCGAAAAGCATAAAGAGCTCTTCCGTATTCTGTTCATATCCCAGTTGCATTGATTTGTAATTATTCCTCAGTGCGGGGATGATATTTTCTTCGTACAGACTTAATTGTTTCTTTTTAAGGTCAAGTTCATTCCGCATTCCGTAAGCCATTCCGCTGTACTCATTCACCATCATTTCTTTCCTGGACTGCAGCGCAACGGCCTTCCATTTATTACTCTCCATATTGGCTTTACCCATTTTGGAAGACCATCCGGTCAGTGGCAGTTTCATCATGGCCATAAGGTTGTACTGCATGGGCAATCCTCCAAATCCAAACATATGGTCATAGCGTATGCCAAACTGAGGTTTTAAATTAGCCGATTCGGTTTCCACCCTGAGCCGTGCAAGATCGATATCCTTATCTATTGACCTGAGATCACTCCGGTTAGCATAAAAAAGTGTGCTGTCAAATACCATTGTTGAAAAATCATTCAATGTATAGGAGGTATCAATATTGAAATCGGTCATGGCATTTCTCGCCATTAGTGAATTGAGCCTTATCCGCCTCTCCCTGATATCATTTTCATACATCAATCGCATATTCTGAACCTTTCCCAGGGCAGCCTTTGCTTTATAATATGCACTGATTTTTTCCAGCCCGTTTTTATACCTTATTTCAGCATTCCTGATCATGAAATCCAGGAGCTTTTCATTCTGGTCGATAATGGCAATTTTCTTTTCCAGGATGATCCATTCATAATAGAACTGCCTGGCATCACTGATTAATTCATTGAGCGTGGCATTCTTTTTTTCCTTTTCCACTGATGACATTGCTTCCATATACGCAGCATCAGCATTTTGTTTCTTTCTGTTCGGTAACATCTGCTGGCCGCCAATCATGTATTGTCCCATGCCGGTTCACCCATATCATCCTTTTTCCACTCAGACGGATTATAGGGAACCATCCATAACCCGGTGTGAATTCCGGCGGCATCCAGCTTTTGGCGCCTTTTGCCGCTTCATCCATCGACCTTATTTCGTTGTCATACATCTTCACCACCGGGTGAAGTTTTGTAATGCTGTCAATGATAGCTTCAAGCTTCATTGTTTGTCCCATACTGACGGTTGCTCCCAGCATGGCCAGTGCAACCAGGATAAGTTTATTCTTTGACATCGATTATATCAATTTTGCCTTTGCGTTTTAATTCACGTTCCCTGATCATTTCAAAAATCACCGGGGTGACCAGCAATACATATATGGTGGAACTGATGGTTCCGCCGATGAGCGGTATGGTAATCGGCCTCATGATATCACTGCCAACTCCTGTAGCCCAGAGAATCGGAATCAATCCAAAGAGGCTTACGGATACCGTCATTAATTTGGGCCTCAGCCTTTTTGCAGATCCCTCAATCACATATTCCCTGATGATCGCCGGTGTAAGGCTTTCTTTGGAATTGCCATGCCTGTCGGTCATATTCACCATGGCTTCATTCAGGTAGATGGTCATGAGCATGGCAGTTTCAATAGCCATTCCAAACAATGCAATGAATCCCACGGCAACTGCGACAGATAAATTCACGCCGTAGAAATACACCATGAATACACCACCGATCAAGGCAAATGGTACCGTGATCATGGTGACGAACGACTCTTTGAATGAATGATAAGTGAAATACAATACCATGAAAATGATGACGAATACCAGGGGCAGGATCATGGAGAGTGTTTTATTGGCCCTGATCTGGTTTTCCCACTGCCCGCTCCATTCCAGGAAATATCCTTTTGGCAATTTCGTGATCATCTGGTTCAGCCTTGACTGCGCTTCCTGCACTGTGCTGCCAAGATCCCTTTCACGAACATTGAATAAAACCGTTCCGCGGAGCATGGCGTTCTCTGAATTGATCATTGGCGGACCATCACTAAGCCGGATATCAGCCACTGCATCCAATGGTATGGGCCCGAAATTCATCGTCTGCACCTGCAACCTTTTCAATGCTTCGAGATTATTGCGAAAGTCCTGGCCATATCTCGCATTCACTGAAAAACGCTGGCGCCCTTCGATGGTGGTGGTGAGTTTCATTCCGCCCAATGCACTTTCTATCACCGTATTCACATCATCAATGGATAAGCCATATCGCCCGATCTCATTTCTTTTTATATTAATATCGATATACTTTCCTCCCGTAATGGGCTCAACATACAGGTCTTTTACGCCATCAATGCCTTCCAGTTCCTTTTTGATAGTCTGTGCAAAAGCATAAATACTGTCGAGGTTCTGCCCGTAAACTTTTAATCCCACATCGGTCCGGATGCCGGTCGACAGCATATTGATGCGGTTGATGATCGGTTGCGTCCAGCCATTGGTCACACCGGGTATCTGCATCTTGCTGTTGAGTTCATTAATGATCTCTTCCCTGGTGATTCCATCGCGCCATTCCTTTTTAGGTTTAAGCAGGATGATGGTTTCAATCATGCTGATGGGTGAATTATCCGTTGCCGTATTTGCCCTGCCTGCCTTGCCCAGTACGTGTGACACTTCAGGTACGGTACGGATAATTTTATCCTGCACCTGTAACAGCCTTTTTGCTTCCGAATTGGAAACATCGGGCAGGGTAACGGGCATGAATAGGAGCGAACCTTCATCCAGGGGTGGCATGAATTCAGATCCCAGCCGGGTCATCATGATGATGCCTGCAACCAGGGCAATGATGTTTATGCCGATGGTGGTCTTACGCCAATTGAAGGCACCATTTCAGTATGGGCGTGTATATTTTTTCCAGCGTTCTGGTAATAGGATTTTTGCTTTCAGGTTGAAGCCTGCCTTTCAGGAAAAATGAAATCATCACCGGTGTGAGCGTAATTGCCAGTATGGCATCAATCAGGAGGATGAATGTTTTTGTCCAGGCCAGGGGCTGAAAGAGTTTTCCTTCCATGCCCGTCAACAGGAATACGGGCAGGAATGATGTTACCACGATGATGGTGGAATAGAAGACTCCCGGGCCAACCTGTTTGGAAGATTTTTCAATGATCGCCATTTTTTCTGCCGGCGTGAGCGGATCCTTTTCTTTATTAAACCATTTTGCCATGATGTTAGGTATTAGATGGTTTAATTTTTTCTGACTGCGCTTCACTGATATGGCGATAGGCATTTTCCACCATGACGATGCCATCGTCCACTACCACGCCAATTGCCAGTGCGATACCGGTTAATGACATGATGTTGGATGAAATGCCGAACATTTCCAGGAAAATAAACCCTGCAGCAACGGAGATGGGTAGTTGTATTAATATGATCAGTGCACTCCTCCAGTGAAAAAGAAATATCAGCACAACGATAGATACCGCGATCATTTCTTCAATGAGCGTTCCTTTCACTGATTCAATGGCTTCCTGTATCAGGGTACTCCGGTCGTAGGATGTTTTAAAGGAAACGCCTTCGGGCAGGCCCTTTTCCACTTCTTTCATTTTGCTTTTAATTCCGGCAATGACCTTGTTGGCATTTTCATTATAACGCATCACTACGATGCCACCCACCACTTCACCCTTGCCGTCATGGTCAAAAATGCCCAGGCGAAGGTCGCCCCCCATCTGCACGGAACCAATATCCTTTACCCTGACAGGTATGCCATTGTAATTGGTCAGAGCGATATTTTCCACATCCGCTATGTTTTTAATGTATCCCAGTCCGCGTATGATATAGGCCATATCGGCCATTTCAAATTTCCTTCCGCCAACATCATTGTTATTCGATTTTACCTTGTTCATGATGTCCATCAGGGAAATATTGTAGAACTGCAGTTTAACAGGGTCAACTACCAGCTGGTATTGTTTCTCAAATCCGCCGAAAGAAGCCACTTCGGCTACTCCCGGAACGGTTTGCAGGGCAAACTTGATATACCAGTCCTGCAATGCCCGCTGTTCCCCAAGGTCCATCTTTGGCGCATCGAGGTGGTACCAGAATATATGTCCGACCCCTGTTCCATCCGGCCCAAGCGAAGGCGTTATACCCTGCGGTAACAGGCGCTGCGCATAGTTCAGTCTTTCGAGTACCCTTGTACGTGCCCAGTATATATCCACATCATCTTCGAATATCACGTATACAAAGCTCATCCCGAACATGGATGAACCCCGGATATTCTTGATTTTGGGAATACCCTGCAGGTTGCTCACCAGGGGATAGGTTACCTGGTCTTCGATCACCTGCGGACTGCGGCCCATCCATTCAGTGAATACGATCACCTGGTTCTCGCTCAGGTCAGGTATGGCGTCGATGGGATTGTTCCTGATGGAGTAAATGCCATAGGCAAAAAGTCCGGCTGCGAATAACAGTACCACCAGCCTGTTGCGTAATGCCAGTTCAATGAGTTTGCGGACCATGTTGTTATTTTATGGTTTACTGAATAACTTCTTCAATGGTACCGCAGGTGGGCATCTTCGCGCCGAAGTAAGGGTTCTTTACTTCCTTGTTTTCGCTGATCCACATGGCGCCTTGATTATCCCTGGCCATCGGGCAATGATCGTGATACAGGGGGCGACCGGCGCCAAAATCTTTCACCAGTGCATATATTTCCTCACTCATCATGGCAAAGTGTGAACGCTGGTGGTCAATTTTATTTCCATTATCCGCTATTTGAGCCGCGTGTTCCTTCAGTTCAGCGGTGGATTTATCGAAGGCTGTTTTTTGTTCGGCGCTCAGTAGAGATTTATCCAGACCTTTCATGGCTTCTGCCATGGATTTGGCTCCGGAAGCGGCTTCCGCACCGTTATCCGTGAAAAGTGCATTTTTTATATGCAGGTAATGGTCCACAATTTCTTTTATGGACGCAGCAGCCTTTGGATCAACCGAGGTATATGTTACCGCAACGGCTTTAATGGTACTGGCTTCTTCGGCTACAGCATGTGCAGGACTGTCTTTTGCCGTGGCATTCATATCATGTCCTTCATGTTCAGTATTGCCTGCATTGTTGCATGCAGAAAAGGTAATGCCACTGATTGCCATTATTAAGAAAATCTTTTTCATGATGAATTGATTTTTATTTGAAATGTTGAAATGTACTGATGTGTGATACCTCTATGGGTATATATAAATGCAGATAGCCGGATAATCTTTTACCCGGCTGAAAAAGGTTCTGTAAATATTAAATAAGGAAACTCCGGTGGAGTATGTACACCGCAACAGGCCTGCTTCGGGGAGGGGCATGGCTGACGGGTTTTTCTTCCGTTATGGAAGATAGTGTTGCTGCAGTGTAATCAATAACAGCCGGTGGCAGTGAAACGGAAACCAGTGAAATGAGCTGGTAAGCAGAAGGATTTGATTTCTGGTCGGATTCGTTTTTGATCAGTTTGATCTCGTCCTTGCAGCAACCATTATCCTCTTTATCCAGTTTTTCCATGCCGCATTTGCCGCAGGTATCGGATGTACTGGCGATGAGTCCCCAGCCCGACATTTTACCCATGCAATAATGCATATGTACCGCAGCACCGGTAGTAGTGCTGATATACAGGAGGGCTAATATGAGGGTAAAGGCCTTTCTCATTTTGATATACAACGCAAATGTAATACGAATTCTTATTTAAATATACCTAATTAATCCTTAAATGCTGCTTCGCTTTAACGTTTAAACATGTAATAGATTTGCATTAATTCGTAAATTCATGGCATTTTATCATTTAGCCATAAGAGCATAAGCATTATGTCTTTACGCCAGTTCATTGCTGCCAGGAAAAAATTAAGGTCATTCGACATATTCGATTTTGTAAAGGACAGTGTCACCCTTGGATGGAATGAAGTGGCATCACTGTTCGGCCTGCACGACGATGTATTTGAAGATCCCCGCCATATAAAAATTGAAAAACCGGTAACGGCTATCTTAATAGGAGCAGGGCACCGGGGTAGCATATATGCGGATTATGCCATTAAGCATCCGGATGAACTGAAAATTATTTCCGTTGCGGATATCAACGCAAAACGACGTAATACCATCAGGCATCGCCATAAGATCCGGGATTCCTATTGCTTTAATAACTGGGACGAAGTTTTCCGCCTGGAGAAATTCGCGGATGCCGTCATCATTGCCACGCCAGATAATCTTCATACAAAACCCTGCCTTGCAGCCTTGGATGCTGGCTATGATATACTGCTGGAAAAACCCATTGCACCAACGGAGGAAGAATGCAGGCAAATACTGGAAAAGTCCATATCCAGCGGTCGCATCGTAGGTGTATGCCATGTTTTGAGATATACGCCGTATTTCCGGGAGATAAAGGAAATCATAGATGCCGGACTGATTGGCAATATCATCAGCGTACAGCATATGGAGCCGATTGAACAGGTGCATATGAGCCATTCCTATGTAAGGGGCAAATGGAGAAATACCAAAACGGCAACACCAATTGTGCTGGCCAAGTCATGTCATGATACGGATATCATCCGCTGGCTGGTGGGCAGTCCGGCCCATGATGTGCACTGTTTCGGCAATCTCAAGTGGTTCACCAACAAAAATGCACCGGAGGGAAGTACAGAAAGATGTACGGATGGATGCAGGGTGGAAGCAAGTTGTCCCTATTCAGCCTTGCAGATTTACCTGCGCGACAAAAAGCGTTTATACGTATTTGATATGCCCGAGGACAGGTCAGACTGGGATGAGATCATCCTGCAAAACCTGAAGACTACGGATTATGGAAGGTGTGTGTACAGGATGGATAATGACCAGCCCGATCATCTTACCGTAAATATGCTTTTTAAGAATGGGGTGACGGCCGCGTTTTCCATGGAAGCCCATGTATCCTATGAAGGACGGAGAACCAGGATTATGGGATCAAAGGGAGATATTGTGGGTGATATGGAAATGTTTATCATGACGGATTTCAATACACGCAAGCAAACCTCATGGCAATTGCGAACAGACGCGCATGGGGGAGGTGACCACCTTTTGATGCGGGACTGGGTGCAGGCGATAGCACAGCAGGACAAAAACCTATTGAGTTCTTCCATTGAAACATCGATAGAAAGCCACCTGATGGCTTTTGCCGCGGAAAGAAGCAGGCTTCAAAGGACCATTGAAGAGGTGAAGCTGTTTGATAAGGTGACGGACCCGGAATTGTTACATTAACTTATGGCGGGTATGCAAAGGTTTTCAATTTAAAGTCGGTTTATTTGAGTGTGTATCAGTAAATTTAGAGAAGGGACAAAGGCTTTCATTACTCCTACCAGTCAAATGAATATAGATTTAACCCAGGCATCTTTAGAACCATTGCTCAATTACTTTGATCAGCTAATTCCGTTAAATAAAGAGGAGAAAGACCTGGCTGCAGATAGATTTCACTCGCGTCTTTTCCGAAAACGTCAATATGTATTACAGGAAGGTGACGTGTGTGCGCAATTTAATTTTGTGGTACGTGGCTGTCTAAGGATGTATAAAATTGACGAAAAAGGCAATACGCACATTCTTCAATTCGCTCCTGAAAATCATTGGATTAATGACCTTGGAAGTTTTCACACTGTAAAGCCTTCTGCCCTAAGCATTGATGCTTTGGAAGATACTGTTGTATTACAAATAAGTCACAGCGATTTAATCTCTCTTTATAAAGCAGCTCCGAAATTTGATCGCATCTTTAGGGTGTTAGTAGAAAACGCATTTATTCGCATGCAGGACCGGCTGTTACAAAACATCAGCTCTACTGCCGAAGAACGTTACCAGTCATTTTTGGATATTTACCCGCATTTGATTAATCGTTTGTCCCAGGTACAGATAGCTTCGTTTCTTGGTATAACCCCTGAGTTTTTGAGCAAGCTTCGCAATAAGCTTAGCAAGCAAAAACCTTAATCTACATTAAGACTATTTCTTAATCCAGTTCATTGGAGGGAGCCTCCATATTGAGTGAGATTTGCACTTACAAATCAATCATTTAATTAAAAAGAAATAGTCATGAGTAACAAATCAAATGTAGCCGTTATCGGTCTTGGTAACATTGGTAGTGCAGTAGCTACAAACCTTGTAAAAGGGAATCGTCCTGTTATTATTGCTGATCGCACACTGGCAAAGGCCGAAGCGCTGGCGCAAAAGTTAGGAAGCCTTGCACAGCCGGTAGAAATTTCGAAGGCCATCAAAGATGCAGATATTATTGTACTGGCCATCTATTTTGATCCTATCAAAGAATTTTTAAAGCAGTATGCTTCTGCGCTTGAAGGGAAAATCATTATAGACCCTTCCAACCCAATTGCACCGGCTGAGAATGGCGGATTCAAAAAAGTTATTGGTGAAAACGAATCTTCCGGCCAAATACTTTCCGCTCAACTTCCCAGGGGTGCAAAGCTAGCTAAGGCTTTAGGCACATTGGGTGCTTCATCGCTAGCTGGTGCCGCCTTTCAAACACCGGAAAAAGCCGTTCTGTTTTATGCAACTGATGACACCAGCATCAATAGCGATATTGAAGAGCTGATCCTTGATAGCGGTTTTGAGCCTGTACGCATCGGCGGGCTGGATCAATCCATTCGTATCGAAGTCTTTGGCGACTTGCACGAGTTTGGAGCCTTGGGTAAAACCGTTACCGCCATAAATGCAAAGGAAAAGGTGTAGCAATTCTATCCATTGGCTTATGTTATCGAACAACTTTAACTTCAAAAAAACTTTAAAAATGAACAGTAAACAACAATTCAGAAACATCATCATCCTGCTGGTGGGACTATTTTTTACAGGGTTTAATGGTTCTTATGGTCAAAAAGCATTTCATAATATATCTATACCATCAGACCGTAACATTTATCTGAATCCGGAGCTTGGAAGTGATATAAACAGTGGCACAAAGGAAAGTCCACTTAGGTCATTGTTCGAAGCAGCCCGCAGGGTGAATGAAGCTAACGGCAAGGGTGCTATAAATATATATCCTTTCTTCAGGCATCTATGGATTAGATGCGACGGTTACATTTCATCCTGTAAACTGGCATTTTACCAAAATGGAAAGGTTGACTATCAGGGCAGAAATCTTACCTGATGATACAGAATGGAACGGAGGAAAGATGCCGGTGATTGTTTCAACCATGCCTTTAAATTTCAAACCCTATGGTAATGAAGATCCAGGGGGTGGTACTTCCTATGGCATCCAGATAGAAATGAGCCATGTGACCATCCAGGGATTACGTGTTTTAGGTACGCCTGTTCATGAAACACCGTTGGCAGGCAATGTAAGAAGAAACTATCCTATTGTGCGCGAAGGAAAAAATCTGGATGACTTACGCGTCACTCAATGCCTTTTCATAGGTGATAGACATGCCATACCCAACCATTTAGCTATACTGGCCAGTGGACAGGGTATAGAAGTAGATCATTGTGTTTTCTATCGTGTGAAGGATGCAGTCGTTTTCTGGTTTTCAGACCGTCCTGCCGAACATTGCCAAATGCATCACAATTTAATCATCGGCAATTATGGAGCTGCTGTATGGTCATGGTCCGTTGCAGAAGATTTTAAGTATTATAACAATGTTGTCGCTGATGCCAACATCTTTTGGGTATTAAGTAAAGACGAGAAAGTATCTTTTAATTTGACTAATTCGATGGTATTAGGCTACAAAGAACTTGTCAACAAGGGCGGTGGAGCACAAGGTTTTGGTGAGAAGGTGATTCCACAAAGTTGAAGTTTGGAAAAGATGTCATCATCAAGAAAGACGGAAAACCGGAGATAGAAGAGGACCAAACTAAGAGAAACTATCTCCATTTAAAACCCGGTACTCCCGGTGCAAACATTGGAGCAGGATTATTCACTAAGTAAGCAACCTGAGCCATGCAATCCAAAGTCTAGGCGCCAAAATAGGGAGGATACTTAGTGAGTTCAATGAAGTGTAATTTCTTTCACATTCAATAAGCCTTTAAGTCATATTGGCAAACGCTAATCCGAGTCCAAAATGACCTTTTTTCTCAGTTTTTGGCTGTTGTTGAGATTGTAACTGCGTCCAAAATCATCTAATTGATGAAATGAAAAACGCTGCAAGGTTTATCCATACAGCGTTTCATATTTTAAGTGTGGTCTCGTCAGGAATCGAACCTGAATCCA
Organism: uncultured Sphingobacteriales bacterium; assembly: GCA_963823365.1. Classification (GTDB taxonomy): domain Bacteria; phylum Bacteroidota; class Bacteroidia; order Chitinophagales; family Chitinophagaceae; genus Pollutibacter. The sequence goes on along the minus strand of CAWGLH010000017.1, from coordinate 58,442 downwards.
GGGCTTCGGAGACCCTTATACTATCCATTGTACTACGAGACCCGGGTAAGTTGGGAGTTGTGGGTTGTCGGTCCACGTTAGAACGTTGAGTGTTAGTTCAGGCACAACCTGGCTCCATACATCTCTTTCAACTTTTGGGAGGCAAATCTACAACAAATAGGGTAGTAAATGCCTCCCTGTTAAAAGCACTAAAGTTTTTGATAACAAAACTCCTGAAGAATTTATAATACCGCGTTTGTTTTAATCAGTGTTCCTTCTTCGTCAAAAAACACGTAAGTCCGGGTAACACCGGTTTTAACTTCATACCTGTAAAGTTTCTCGCCTTTGTTATTTTCAACGAAGGTTACTGATTTTAAGGTTTTATCGCGGTAAGCGCTTTTGGAAAAAGATTCCTTGACTTTGTCAGGTGCACCGCCTTTATCCAGGAATTTTTCTGTGAAATCCCAGATGCCATCAAGACTATAATGTGCTTTGTGCGAAACACCTTCCATTTTAAAAGTAGCATCATAATTGGCTACGTTATTTACCCATTTTATATTGGTTGCCCCTGCATACTTTCCCTGGAAATGTTTTTGTGCATTGTCCGGTACATTAATGACCTGGGCAGAAATGGCAGATATGCAGAAAGAAGACAATAAGAAGACGATTAGAGATTTCATGTTGTTTTTTTTTGTTTTTGCAATGATGGTTACTTTAACAGGCCACTGGCATTGGTAGCGAATATTTTTACTGCAATGGCAAGTAAAATTACGCCAAAAAACTTCCTTACAGCAGCTAATCCTGCAACGCCCAGCAACCTGGCAATAAATCCGAGGGAATGCAGTACCAGGTAAACGAAGACCAGGTTGATCAGGATGGCTGCCAGAACGATGGTTTCATTGTAGTTGGCACGCAGGGAGATGACGGTGGTCAGGGTCCCGGAACCCGCAATTAAGGGAAAGGCAATGGGGACAACGGTGCCTGATTTTGCATTGGGGTCTCCCTTAAAGAACTCCACACCCAACACCATTTCCAGTCCGAGTACAAAGATGACAATCGAACCCGCCACAGCAAAAGACCCTACATCCACCCCCATGATCTTTAGAAATTTCTCACCCACAAAGAGGAAAACGATCATGAACAATCCCGAAATCAGGGTCACCCTGAGTTCCCTGATCACCCCCATCTTTTCCTTCAGGCTGATCAACAGGGGAATGGAACCGATGATATCAATCACGGCGAAAAGGGTGAAAGTGACGGTCAGGAGTTCGTTAATTGTAAACATGATAAAAAATTGCGGATTGCGGATTACGGATTGCGAATTCTTTAATTCAATACCGGCAAAGTAAATGCTTACTTACTTAAATAATTACAAAATCAATTCTTAATCCGTAATCCGCAATCCGCAATCCGCTTCACTTCAATTTTAAATCCAACGGATTTAAAATTGAAGTGAAGCGCCTGCCATAAAATTCCTTCTCCGTGTACTGAACCCGTAAATATCAATATACCCTGCATTGAAGATATTTTTCAGGTCTACGAAAACCCGGAATTTATCATTGAATTTATATTCTGCATATACGTCAGCTACCTGGTAAGGATCCAGCAGAACAGGGGATTCCTGGAACCTGGGTTCATAACGCTTACCGGCAAAACGAATATTGGTACTGAGAAACAGCTGCCTGGTGAACTGGTAACCGGCGCTGATATTCAGGGTATGGGCCGGCCGGCGGAACTGGTAATTATAGGTGGTATCGCCATCAGGGATATAACTGAAACTATTGGGATCATAGATATATTTAATGGTATTGACCTCGCCCGTTAAATATGTGTAATTAGCGGAAAGATTCCATTTTCCTTTCCGGTAAAAACTTTCCAGTTCAACACCTTTATCAGTTGCGCTGTTATTATTGAAATATCGGTAATCAACGAAACTGTAGTCGATCCCATCCCTGAGTTTTCGCTGGAAATACACCAACCTGGTCTGGAGGCTATTCTCCAAAGCATTGTACTGCAGTCCCGCCTCCAGCGATACGGATCGTTCTGGTTTGAGTCCGGCGAACCCACTTACGGGATCGTATAACTGATATAAGGTGGGAGCCTTGAATGCGGATGACAGGTTTATAAAGGCCTTCCAGTTTTTGTATATATAGGATGGGTTAAGTGTATAGGTCATATTGTCCCCATACATGGAATGATGGTTAAATCTCATCCCCATTTCCAGGAAAAAACTGTTTTTATACGTGTAAAAACCTGATGCATACAGGCTGTACATACTGATCTTTGCTGAATCACCTGAAAGATTGGTTTCATATGGGCCAAAATCACTGATGGAGAGATAATCCTGGGTGGTGTTCTGCCACCTGGCGTCTGCGCCGGCAAGGAAGGTCCAGCTTTTACCTGCAGGGAAGTTCGCAAAGATCTCGGCAAAATGGGAAAGGCCTTTGTATGTTGAATTGCTGTATTTGGCAAATCCGCCAACAGATGCTGAATCATCAATGTATTTCCTGGTGGTGCTGTTCAGGGCATAATTGGCTTTGATAGCGGCTTTTCCGATATGGTATGTTAATCCGCCACCGGCCAGGTAGTTGCTGTTATTTGCGGTATGGTCTTTATCGTCAGTAAAAGCATTAGCATCCAGGTCAGCTTCATAACTGCCTGCCTGCCCGTTTAACCGCCATTCCCATTTTTCAGAAAACTTTCCGGAAAACTGTCCGTTGATAGTGTTCTGCACAAAGCCGTCCAGGTCAAAATCTCCTTTGCCGGTGGTATCATATGCAGAAGACATTCCACCCGAACGGAAATGCTGGTATTGTAATGAGTAACTGTTCTTTTCCGTACTTCCGGATACGCCAGCCATCAGTTTATAGGTGTCGAACGATCCTGCAGCCGCGGTGGCATTGAATTGCAGGGGTTTTTTGAATTTCTTCCGCATGATGATATTGATCACGCCGGCCACTGCATCCGATCCATAGACGGTAGATTGTCCGCCTTTCAGAATCTCAATCCTCTCTACCTGTTCCACATTGAAAAAGTTCAGGTCGAAGGCCGAAGAAATGGAGGAGACATCATACAGCGGTACGCCATCCACCAGTATTAACGTGTTGCCGAGACCGGCTCCCCTCGTGTATACATCAATGTTAGTTCCGGGATTGTTGTTGGAACCGATGATGGTCAGCCCGGCATACTGGTTCAGCACTTCGCCCAGGTTTCTTCCGCTGCTTCTTTCGAGGGTTGCCCTGGGGATGACGGTGAGGACCTTACCGGTGTTTTGTTGTTTTTGCGGGAATCGATTCGCGGTAATGATAACTTCTTCCAATGGCCTGATACTGTCCTGCTGCGCATACAGGTTACTGAATAAGTACAGCAGGATAATGGCTGAAATAATTTTTTTGTGCATAAAAAAGTAATGCGGACGCGGGTTGTCAGAGAAGGGAAAAGCGGACTCTATCCGGCAGGAATAGAAAGAAGGCTTTAACCACTCCGGCTTTTCTCCCGAAAGCCCAGGTGAATAAAATGCACACGGCAGGTCTTCTGGCTTGTTTCTATGCACCTTCCCGCGACTTTTTACAGTGGCAGTGGTTTTACGCTGAGATCAGCGATTACGGATTGCGGATTGCGAATTGCGGATTCTAAAGTAAAATCATACCTAAGAATCCGTAATCCGTAATCCGTAATCCGCAATCGTTTCTCCGAAACTTACAGCTACGGGGATAGCGCCGGACTCACACCGGCTTCCCTTTTCATTCATGGCGCCAAGGCGCCATGAAAACCGTTTGCAAGGCAAATGTGATGGTAAACCCTGAATCAAAAAAAAGAAATAACAAAAAGTGAATAAAAAGTTGACATCGGAAAATTCATTTATCTTAAAGCCCTCATATGGAAGCAACAAAACAGGGCAAGCCGCTGCTAAGTCTGTTCGACTTAACCATGATCGTGATCGGGTTGGTAATCGGCATGGGAATATTTCGCACCGCTTCAGATTCTGCACGTGCGGCCATCACCCCCACCGTATTTTTTGTTGCCTGGCTTGTAGGTGGAGTCATTGCGCTCTGCGGGGCGCTGACCTATGCTGAGATTGGCTCACGATACCCGGTCACCGGTGGTTATTATAAAATATTTGCTACGGCTTATCATCCTTCCGTGGCATTTGCCATAAACTGTATAATCCTGATTTCAAATGCAGCATCCCTTGCCGCAGTAGCACTGATCGGAAGTGAATATTTATCAGAAATCATTTTTTCCTCCCCTCCGTCGGACCTGGTGAAGTCCTTTATCGCGATGGGCTCCATCCTCCTGTTTTATGTTGTGAACCTGATGGGACTCCGGATGAGTTCAAAAACACAGAATGTACTCATGATGATCAAGATCGGAATGATATTGCTGCTGATCATGGCATTGTTTTTCCCCGAACATCATAATGTGCCCCAGGCCGTATCGGCTACAGCTGTGCAAACCTTTTCCTTCATGGATTATGTAAAATCTTTCGGCGGTGCATTGGTAGCCGTATGTTTTACTTATGGCGGATACCAGCAGACCATCAACTTCGGTGAGGAAATAAAGAATCCCAGCAGGAATATGCCGAAAGGGATTTTCATCGGCATATTGGTCATCATCGGCCTTTACCTTACGGTAAGTTATTCCTATTACCGGGTGATCGGTTTCGAAGAACTGAAAACATCAAAGGGCATCGCTGCCATTGTTGCGGAGAAAATCTTTGGCGCACCGGGAAGGTATGTCTTTTCCCTCCTGTTGTTTTTTGCCGTGCTCGCTTACGTGAACGTGATATTGCTGAGCAATCCCCGGGTGATGTATGCCATGAGCGAGGATGGTATCCTTCCAAAGGCTTTCAGGAAGAAAGATGAAAAAAGGGATGTACTAACGGTGAGCCTTACCGTATATGCATTACTCAGCATGGTGATCCTTTTTTTCCTGGATACGTTCGACAAAATTCTCAGTTTCACTATCTTCCTGGATTGCATAGGCATGGCTTTCTCCGCGGCCACACTGTTTATTTTACGAAAGCGCATGAAGGGGCAGGACACCAGCCAAATGTATAAAATGAAATTATATCCGCTCATGCCGGTGGTCTTTATTGCCGCCTATGTTTTTGTGGCTTTCAGTATTGCCTGGGATAAGCCAATGACTGCATTGACAGCCCTGGCTGTGCTGGCGGCATTTGTCATTATATATTTTGTTGCCAATCCTGCTTCGCGGAAAAACGTGCATTAAAATAAGGTTATGGACCTTTCATATATCATTAATGAACTGGGGGAAGAAAGGGAGAATTATTTCAATGCCATATCTCCGCCCATTATACAGACCAGCAACTTCGCTTTTAATACTGTGGATGAACTGAGGAGTGCTTTGGAAGATGAAATGGGAGGTTACCTGTACAGCCGGGGGCTAAACCCAACGGTTGAGATCCTCAGGAAAAAACTGGCGGCCCTCGACGGAGCAGAAGATGCACTGGTATTCAACAGTGGGGCAGCGGCCATTTTTGCGGCTGTGCTGGCCAATGTGAAGTCGGGCGACCATATTGTTTCCGTGCACCACCCGTATACCTGGGCACAGCATATGTTCGATAAAATACTGCCACGTTTTGGCGTTACGACAACTTATATTGACGGAACGGCGATTGAAAATTTTGAACGGGCGATTTTGCCCAATACGAGCCTGATTTACCTTGAATCGCCCAATTCCTGGTTCCTGGATATACAGGACCTGGAAGCTGTTGCAGAACTCGCGAGGGCGGAGGGCATTATTACGGTTATTGATAACAGTTATTGCAGCCCGGTTTACCAGCGACCTATTGAAATGGGGATAGATATCAGCCTGCAGACGGCCACCAAGTATATCAGTGGACATAGTGACACCCTTGGCGGAGTGGTTTCCGGTTCCGGTGAAATGATCCGTAAAATCTTTGACAGTGAGTATTTATGCGTGGGGAGCGGGATTCAGCCATTCAATGCCTGGTTGCTGCTCAGGGGATTAAGGACTTTGCCTATGCGGCTGGAAAGAATTTCCGGAACAACGAGGGAAGTTTTGGCTTTCCTGAAAGCCCATCCATTGGTGGAGGATGTCATTTTCCCGTTGGATCCCGGGTTTCCGCAATATGACACTTGCCCAAAAACAGATGTCAGGTGCATCAGGGCTCATTTCCTTTTTCCTGAAACTGTATACCGTAGGCGAAATCGAGCAATTCTGCGAAAATCTGCGGCACATTCGTGTGGCAGTGAGCTGGGGCGGGCATGAATCGTTGATTATTCCCAAATGCGCAGGGATGACCAGGGAAACTTTCAACCCGGATGAAAAGACCCACCGCATGGTGAGGATCTACTGCGGGCTGGAAGAAGCACATTACCTCATTCGTGATCTTGCCCAGTGCCTGGGCAAGATCACTGAATGAGTAATGTGGCAATTGAGATATGTGATAGTGCGATAGTGAAAAAGTGGAAATGAATGTGCATTTCCCATTCCATTTCCCCATTCCATTTCCACATTTGCACATTTGCAAATTTGCACATTTCTTCATGGGCGGTCTATTCTCATTACAGACGATTTTGCCATTAGGTTTTTTCATTGAATCTTTGTTGACCCGAAAAAGACCCTTGTGGCGGGAGTTAAACCAAACGTTTCGACATGCGAATTATCACAAATACCCTATTACTGCTATGTATTACCCTGTCCGTTACAGCACAGGATACACCTAAATGGGACTTAAGGAGGTGCGTTGATTATGCCATGGCCAATAATGTATCGGTAAAAGATGCTGATATCACCGCCCGGATTTCGGCCATCATACTGAAACAGAGCAAGTATCAGCAGATTCCTTCCCTTGGATTTAACCTGAATCATGGTTTCTCTTTCGGACGGACACTTGACCGTACGACGAACATTTATACAGACCGTTCCATCATGTATTCCAACATGGCTTTGCAGTCAAGCGTGAATATTTTCAACTGGAACAGCCAGAAAAATACCATTGCTTCCAATAATTACACCTATGAAGCGGATAAGACTGCGGTAGACAAGGCCAGGTATGATATCGGGTTGCTGGTGGCCCGCCAATACCTTATTGCCCTGCTAAGCCTGGAGACATCAAAAGTAAACCAGGTTCAGCTGAATACTTCCCAGGCGCAATTCCAGAATACCCGCAAACTTGTAGATGCAGGCTCCCTTCCCGAGCTTAATGCTGCAGAGCTGGAGGCCCAGGTAGCCCGCGACAGCGCTACCCTGATTCAGTCCCAGGCGCAATTTGAAATTGAAAAACTTACCCTCAAAGGATTGCTGAACCTGCCGGCCGATGCGCCTTTTGATATTGAAGCGCCGCCTGTTGAATCAATTCCCGTTGATAATATTCTTGAACAGGATCCCGCAACTGTATATTCCATGGCATTGAACACAATGCCCCAGGTTAAAGGAAATAATTTACGGCTGATGGCTTCCGAAAAGAATTATTCCGCCAATAAAGGAAGGCTTTATCCTACGATCAGTGCGTTCGGGCAACTGGCCACTAACTTTACCCAGGCTTTTAACCAAACCACCGGGTTTAATGTAACCGGAGAACAGACTACCAACACTTATGTCAAAAGTGGCGGCACTAACCTGCCTGTTTATGCACCTACGGGCACATTGATACAGGAAAGCCGGAGTTTTGGAGAGTTATGGAATGGTTATGGAACACAACTTAAGGATCAGTTCGGTCAGTCCATCGGCATTGGTATAAATGTCCCTATTTTTAATGGCCTGCAGGCCCGATCCACCGTAGAGCGTTCAAAAATGGATATCGAAAGGAGCAAGCTTGCCATTACCCGGGATACATTGCAATTAAAACAGGATGTGTATAATGCCTACCAGCAGGCATATGGCTCTTTCCAGACCTTTGTGGCACGTGAAAAGCAGGTCAGGACAGCAGAACGTTCCTATGAGCTGGCCAATAAAAGGTATGAAGTTGGGGTTATGCAAACCATTGAATGGCTGCAAAACCAGAACAACCTGACCCGCGCAAAGATTGACAAGCTGATAGCGCAATACGACTATGTTTTCAAAATGAAAGTCCTGGAGTTCTATAAAGGACAGGGAGTTCGATTATAATCATAACAGCAGAGAAAAATTTAGGTAATGAAAAAAAAATGGATCTGGATCATATCCGCACTGGTATTAACCATTATCGCCTTACTCGGTTTAAAACAAGCGGGTGTTATCGGTAAGGAAGAATCAACCAAAGTATCGGTTGAAAAAGTTGCTTTCCGTACGATAACGGAAGTGGTTACCGCAAGCGGAAAAGTTTATCCTGAGGTAGAAGTCAAGATAAGCCCGGACGTTTCGGGTGAAATCACTGAACTCACCGTCATGGAAGGCGACAGTGTTAAAAAAGGACAGTTGCTGGCCAGGGTGTATGCAGATATCCTTGCTACGCAGCGCGACCAGGCGGCAGCAGGTGTAAACCAGCAACAGGCACAGGTGCAGAACACAAGCGCTTCACTGGAAGCATTTAAGGCCCGTATGGACCAGGCTGAAAGGCAATACAACCGCCAGAAGCAACTATATGCGGATAAAGTCATTTCCAAGCTTGAATTCGAACAGGCTGAGAGTGCCTACCTGACGGCGAAGGCCGATTATGCCGCTGCAACGCAAAGCATCCTCAGTGGAAAAGCAGGTGTGCAAAGTGCGCAGGCAAGTTTGTCTGTGGCCAATAAAAACCTGGGCCGTACTTCCGTCATCTCTCCCATGAACGGTGTTGTATCACTGCTCAATGTGAAGAAAGGTGAAAGGGTTGTAGGGAGCAACATGATGGCCGGCACGGAAATGATGCGTATAGCAGATTTGCGCGTTATTGAGGTGCGTGTGGATGTGGGAGAAAATGATATCCCCAAGGTTAAAATAGGAGATACTGCTATAGTGGATGTGGATGCATATAATAACCGCAAGTTTAAAGGTGTGGTAACACAGATTGCCAGCACAAACCGTGGAGCTGGTGGTACCACAACAGTATCCAGTACGGAAGTAACCAACTATGAAGTAAGGATCCGTCTCGACCCTTCCACTTACCAGGACCTTATGGATCCGGCCAAGCCAAAGAACTTCCCTTTCCGCCCGGGTATGAGTGCCAGTGCAGATATTCAGACAAAAACGCATGCAAAAGCCCTCGGTGTTCCGATCAATGCGGTGACCACCAGGGATAAAAGTGATACGGCCAAAGCGGGAAAATCAGGTAAGCCGGCAGAAGCACAACCAGTTCAGACGGCCAGTACAGGCGCCGATGCACCTGTTGGCAATATGGATGATATTGGAAGAAGTGGTTTTCATTCTTCAGAAAGATGGGACGGTTAAACGTATTAACGTGCGCACGGATATCCAGGACATGGGTTATATTGAAGTCCTGAGTGGTGTGAAAGAAGGAGATGAGGTAATCACCGGCCCGTATACCGTGGTCAGTAAATTGCTCAGGGATGGAATGAAAGTGAAAGTTGTACCCAAAGAAGAATTATTCGAAATCAAGAAATAAATCCTCTCGGCTACCTTCAGCTAAATTTGTCTTAATGACAAATTACAACTCATGAAGAATTACCCGTTCTGATAAATATTGTCTTTTTTTAAAGCGCCCGATTCGGGCGCTTTTTTGTTATTTTACCAAATCAACCAGGACCCCTTTTCCGGAATACCCTGATTCTTCAAAATGGATTACTTATGAGATTTGGCATTATTGGCAGCGGAAGCTGGGGAACAGCCCTGGTAAAACTGCTTACGGATAATCATCATCATATCTTCTGGACAGTTAGAAATGATCAGATCCTGAAACATCTGCAGTTGCGCGGGCATAACCCCAATTATCTTCATTCTGTTCATTTTGATACTTCACTTTTAAGCCTGAATACCCTGCCTGCGGAAACCTTTCAGAATGCTGACGCCATTATTGTGGCCGTTCCCTCCGCCTATGTTTCATCAACACTTGGAGGGCTGGATAAAGAGATGTTAGAGGGAAAAAAAATCATTTCCGCCGTGAAGGGAATCCTACCTGAACTTAATCTCCTGCTTAACGATTACCTGAAGAATACATTTCAGTTTCCACTGGAAGATTACTTTACGATTATGGGGCCCTGCCATGCCGAAGAAGTGGCTGCGGAAAAGCTGTCGTATCTTACATTTTCAGGAATAGATGAGATGGTTACGCAGGAAATTGCCGGTTATTTCCAGGGAACAAACCTGAACGCCGTAGTTAATAATGATGTATATGGAGTGCAGTTTGCGGCCATCCTGAAAAATATCTATGCACTGGGTGCCGGCATTGCGCACGGGCTGGAATATGGAGATAATTTCCAGAGTGTGCTGATTGCAAATTGTGCTGATGAAATGGCCGGTTTTTTACGCAGGGCGGGTATTGCCAATATGGAAGTGGGGGTGCATAAAAATGCTGAACTCAGGAAACGAAAGTCGCCCAACTATGCTGCTTCCGTTTACCTCGGTGACCTGCTTGTTACCAGTTATTCCCTGTTTAGCCGCAACAGGACATTCGGAAATATGATCGGCAAGGGATATTCGGTGATTTCAGCACAGCTGGAAATGAATATGGTAGCCGAGGGATATAATGCCAGCAAATCCATTTACCTGATCAATGAACAGCTGGGCGCGGATATACCCATTGCCACTGCCATTTATAAAATATTATGGGAACACCTTCCTCCTGCGGAGGGATTTCAGATTATTGAAGAAAATCTGATTTAAACTCCTATAAAAATGTTAAGAATGCCGGATTTGCCCGCCAAACGGAACTAATTCTGTTAACCCTTAGTTTATTTGCCAAAACCTAAACAATATGCCGGGAACGACGATTCGCAAATTCAGGGAATATCGAAATTATTCGCAGGATTATGTTGCCCGGAAGATGGGGATCTCGCAAAATGCCTACAGCAAGATAGAAAACAATATCACGCAGCTTACGGTGAACCATGTTAAGTTCATTTCCCAGATACTGGAGATCCCGGTTATTGACCTGTTGAGGGATGATATGGAAATACATGCGCCTACCAGCATCCAGGCAGAAAGTGTAAGCAAGGAAGCATTATTGCTTGCCCTTGACAATATCCAGTCAAAGCTTGCAGAAAAGAAATCTGTAAAACACGAATTTTACCCGGTCGTCATGGCACTTGTTACAAACGTGGACACGACACTGGAAAATGTTCACTGATCATAACTGAAAAAGGTCGGCCGCAATCCCATCTGCAAATAGTTTTCCCTCCCGGGTAAGCACAATGCCGTTGTTCTGATGCAGGAGCATCCCGCGGTGCAATATATTTCTCACTGCTTTTTACCAACATATCTGCATTTTCTTTTCCCCAGGTTTCATGAACCCTGGATAGTTGAATTCCTTCCATGGTACGCAGGGAAGTCATGATATATTCATTGAGCCTTTGAGCCGGGGTCAGGTCTTCTTTTTCGAATGGTATGATGCCGCTTTCCAGTGATGAAATATATTCAAGGTTCTGGCTCCGGTTCCAGTACCGGCTGATCCCGTCATAAGAATGTGCAGAAGGCCCGAAGCCGAAATACGGGATACCCTGCCAGTAAGAAGAGTTATGTCGGCTACGCATTCCCGGTAGGGCGAAATTTGAAATTTCATAGTGTTCGTATCCTGCCTGTTCCAGCATTTCCATAAGTATGAGGAATTGCCTGGCCTGCTGTTCCATTTCCACGGGTTCTTTTTTCCCTTTGCTGATCATGGCATCCAGTGCTGTGCGGGGTTCTACCGTTAACGCATATGCGGAAATATGCGGCACCCCCAGCGCTATGGCTTGTTCCAGGTTGGATTTCCATGCATCATCAGACAATCCCGGCACCCCGTAAATAAGGTCTATGCTGTAATTGGTGAATCCCGCATCCTTCGTTAATGCAATTGCAGTTAAGGCCTGGCCGGCGGTATGCGCGCGGTTCATCCAGGCCAGGTCCTCGTCGCGGAACGACTGAATGCCGATACTCAGCCGGTTGATGCCCTGCTGTTTCCAGAAGGGTACGGTGGCTTCATTCATGTCATCGGGGTTCACTTCAAAACTGATTTCCACATCGGGCTGCAGCGTAAAGGAAGACCTGATTTTTTCCATCATCACCCGCAATTCTTTCCTGAGCAGGAGGGATGGCGTTCCTCCCCCAAAATAAACAGAGGTGATCAGTCTTGTATTTTTGCCCCGGGTTATATCTATCTCCTTCAATAAAGCTTCAACAAGGTCGTTCTTATGCTGAAGCGAAGTGGAGAAATGAAAATTACAGTAATGACAGGCCTTTTTGCAAAAAGGGATATGAAAATAAACGCCGGCAAAGGTATCGGATGGATTAATCATCAGGATCGTAGTTTTGTATGATGGAGTTCAAGAAATATATCCTGGCCTGGGCATGCATCATGCTGATGTATACCGCAATGTCGCAGGATAATTATCTTGTACGTTATCATTTATCCCACAAAGATACCCTCGTAACCCCGCAATCGCTGGGCTTCAGGATGGGATTTTCCTCACGGGATGAATGTATTTTATACATCGAATCGATGGGGAATCAACAGCGCACAAAAGGGTATATCACATTCTCCATGGATAGCGTGCGCTACGACAGCCTCGAGGCCGAAGCCTGGGTGTATCCGGGGGAACAATACCAGTGGGCATCCATCAGTATTAAACCCGAAGACGCTGCCCTGTTTGCACAAATGGGCTGGACAGAAAAAACCCTTACCGGGAAAGGACTCAATTTTGAAAAGCTGGGGGATTTCCAGGAGAAGGCATTAAAATACCTGGAGAATCATGGATATCCTTTTGCAAAACTGCAGCTCGACAGCCTCCGCATAGAAGAACGCATGGTGAGCGGGCAATGGAACCTGGAACGGGGCCCTTTATATAAGGTAGACAGCCTCACGGTTACCGGTACGGCAAAAATTTCACATTCCTTCCTTCAGAATTACCTGGATATCCAGCAGGGATCGATCTACAGGCAGGATAAACTCGACGGAATCAGCAGGCGGTTACTTGAACTTCCATTCCTGAAAGAAACACAGAAATGGGATATGACCATGGTGGGCACCGGGTCAACACTGAACCTTTACCTGGATTCAAAGCGAAGCAGCCAGATCAATGCCATTGTAGGTTTCCTGCCGTCCAATCCACAGCTTGGCGGAAAACTACTGGTCACCGGTGAGGCAAACCTGAACCTGAAAAATGCCCTTGGCGGAGGAGAAACCATCGGGCTGAACTGGCAGCAGCTGCAGATCAAATCACCCAGGCTGAACATATTATTCCAGCAGCCATTTATCTTCCGTTCGAGGTTTGGCATTGATGTGAATTTTGACCTGTTTAAAAAAGATTCATCCTTTCTTAAACCTTAACATCCAGCTGGGAGCGCAGTATGTGGTGAACCAGCGGCAATCAGGCCGATTATTTTACCAGGGATTCCGGACCAATCTGATCACGGTAGATACGAACCGCATTAAATCCACCAAACAGCTTCCCCCATTCCTGGATGTCAGTACCAATAATCTTGGGGTCGATTATCAGTTCAACAACACCGATTACAGGCTTAACCCGCAGAAAAGGGAATGAATGGTATTTCATGATGAGCGGGGGACTCAGGAATATCCGGAAAAATGCCACTATCATGGCCCTTGAAACAGATGCTTCCGGCAAGCCTTTTGATTTCGGGTCCCTGTATGATACCCTTACGCTGAAAACCTACCTGCTGAAATTAAAACTTATCGCGGCACATTATTTTAAAACCGGAAAGCAATCCACTATCCGGACTGCAGTCAACAGCGGATGGATACAGACAGAAAATGCATTTAACAATGAAGCATTCCAGATCGGCGGATATAAATTGCTGAGGGGATTTGATGAGGAAAGTATTTATGCCACGCAATATGCAGTGGGCACAGCGGAATTCAGGTATCTTATCGGATTGAATGCGTATTTATTCACCTTTGCAGATTTCGGATGGGCGCGGAACAATACCTATGAAACACTCATCAGTCATACTTACCTGGGTACAGGGTTTGGTGTGGCCCTGGAGACAAAAGCAGGTATTCTGAACCTGAGTTATGCGGTGGGTAAAAGGGATGATGCCACCTTCAGCCTGCGCCAGTCGAAAATTCATTTTGGATTTGTCAGCATATTCTGAAGGATTGCATTTCCCTATCTGTTATACAAAAGATATTTTTGCGAATCATATGACATTCAACCTTCGTCCGGTTATTCTCATCCTGCTGATGATATATATATTGCCATCAGTGATGGGACAGGCTCCCTTGCCTGATACCACCGGTGTGAGGGTTGTAAAATCGAAGTCGGTTGATGCTGTTTTCCGGGTAAGTCCACGGCCTTCTGTGTATGGTACTTATACCGGAGGGGCCATTGCCATGGATAGTATTTTTCATTCTGGCGACCCTGCGCCAAATGTTCCGGCATTGATCCGCAAAGTGGAAAACAGGGACTGGATTTTTTATTTTTACTGCGCTTTGCTTCTCTTCCTTTCTTTCATCCAGTTGGCATTTGACAGGTATTTTATTGACCTTTTCAGGGTGTTCTTTAACACATCGCTGCGCCAGAAACAGATCCGGGAGCAACTCAGCCAGGCACCCCTGCCTTCTTTATTATTAAATATTTTATTCTTTATTTCCGGGGGCGCATTTGTGTACTTTCTGCTGGAACATTATTCCCTGCATACGGGTTACCCGGCTCCGCTGGAAATATTAATAGCTGTTGGCGGGATTGCCATTATTTATCTTGTTAAATATGTTTTTATCACCCTGCTGGGTTGGGTTTTTGACAAGAAAGATGCCAGTGAAAACTACCTGTTCAATGTTTACATGGTGAACAAAATAGCCGGACTGGTACTCATTCCCCTGGGAATTTTACTGGCCTATTCCGGTGAAGGCTGGAAAAATGTGGTGATCACCCTCACCGCCATTTTCATTGCCACACTGATCATTATGCGGATGATCAGGTGCTTTAATGCAGTCAGTAATGCACTAAAAATAAACCCTTTGCATTTCATCGTTTTTGTAGGGGCATTTGAAGTAATTCCCCTGCTCGTATTGTACAGGTTATTCTTGCGTGTTATTGAATAGAACTTTGTACCTTTGCACATCCAATTTCGCCAAAAGAATATGGTAAAGAAAGGAATATGATGGAGGCTACCATAAAATCAGTGAAAAAGATTCTTATTACACAGCCCAGACCTGAATCCGACAAATCCCCATATTTCGACCTTGCCAGGAAGTATGCGGTGGAGATGGAATTTTTCCCTTTTATCAGGCTGGAACCCATTTCTTCAAAGGAATTCAGAAAGCAGAAGATTGAAATTCCGGATTTTTCTTCCGTGATTTTTACGAGCCGCAATGCCATCGATCATTTCTTCCGCATCTGCGAGGAAATGAAACTCAGTGTATCACAGGATACCAAATACTTCTGCATTACTGAAGCTGTTGCCCTATATCTCCAGAAATTTATTCTCTATCGCAAAAGGAAGGTTTTTTATGGTGCCGATGGTACCAATAAAAGCCTGTTTGATGTGATCAATAAGCATAAGGAAAACGAAAATTTCCTGTATCCCTGTTCCGAAAACCAGCAGGATAATGAGATCGTAAACTGGCTGAAAAGCAATAAATGCGAATTCCAGACGCCGTATATGTACCGGACCATCAGCAACGATGTAAAGGAAATGCTGGAGTCAAAGGAATATGACGTGATTTGCTTCTTCACTCCCAGTGGCGTTAAAAGCCTGTTCGATAATTTTCCCACGTACAAGCAGAATGGCACCTTTATCGGGGCTTTCGGAAGTAATACTTCCAAAGCCATACAGGATGCCGGCCTTCAGTTGCATATTAAGGCACCCGAACCACAGGTTCCTTCGATGGTGGCCGCCCTGGAAAAATTCCTCAGCGTCCAGGTAAAACTGAAACATTAATAAGTAACCCGTTAAAAAAGCCTATTGATCGAACTTTACTAATCAGTACCGGTTTAATATCAGGGTTTTACAACGAATTATTTATTACTCATGAACCGCCTTGGCAGGGAAACAAGTCCCTATTTACTTCAGCATGCCCATAATCCGGTGGATTGGTATCCATGGGGAGAGGAAGCTTTGCAGCGTGCCAGGGTGGAAGACAAGCCTATCCTGGTCAGTATTGGTTATTCGGCCTGTCACTGGTGCCATGTAATGGAAAGGGAGAGTTTCGAAGACCACTCCACGGCGGAGATCATGAATGCCCATTTTATTAATATAAAGATCGACAGGGAAGAACGGCCCGATCTCGACCATATATATATGGATGCAGTACAGGCAATGACGGGCAGCGGTGGATGGCCGCTGAATGTTTTCCTCACACCGGATGCAAAGCCATTTTACGGAGGAACCTATTTCCCCCCCGTAAGGGCCCATAACAGGGTATCCTGGAAAGAGGTGCTCCTGGGCATCCGACAGAATTTTGAGGAAAACCGGGCACAGGTAAATGAACAGGCCAGGACGGTTACGGAACACCTGGCAAAAGTCAAATCAGTTTGGGTCTGCAGCCGGTGCAAATAAATATTCCTTTTGAAGAAAAATTTACCCCTGTACAGCTGGATAAAGCATTTGAACAGGTAATGGGGCAGGCCGACAGGCAGTGGGGCGGATTTGGGAGGGCGCCTAAATTTCCACAGACATTCACCATTCAATTTCTTTTAAGGTATTATCACTTCACACACCATAAAACGGCCCTTGAACAGGCCCTGCTAAGCCTGGATAAAATGATCCAGGGGGGTATTTATGACCATATCGGGGGAGGCTTTGCGAGATATTCGACGGATACTGAATGGCTGGCGCCGCATTTTGAAAAAATGCTGTACGACAATGCCCTCCTTGTGATGGTGTTATGTGAAGCCAACCAAATCACCGGGAATCCCATTTATGCCAGATGTGGTCAGGGAAACCCTTGCCTTTGTGGAAAGGGAACTGATGGATGAAAATTATGGTTTTTACAGCGCGTTGGATGCGGATAGCGAAGGAGTGGAGGGAAAGTTTTATGTGTGGACAAAAAAAGAGGTGGAAGGGGTGTTGGGGGATGATGCCGGATGGTTTTGCCAGTTATATGATATCACGGAGGAGGGAAACTGGGAGCATACCAATATTCCCAGGCTGAAGCAATGGCCTGCTGATGCATTGTCCGACATATGGAAGGATAAAATTAATATTTGCCGGCGCAAAATGCTGGAAGCAAGGGGTAAGAGGATCAGGCCCCTGCTGGATGATAAGATCCTGCTGGGATGGAATGCATTGATGAATTCGGCATTCTCGGCAGCTTATGCTGCGCTGGGGGATGATCATTATAAAGAAGTTGCGGAAAAGAACATGGATTTCTTATTTAATACGATGGTGGACCGTATTTCGGGGAAAGCTCATCATACGTATAAAAATGGTGTCGCCAGGTTCGATGCTTTCCTGGATGATTATGCATTCCTGGTCAGGGCTTGTAACAGCTTTGCAGGAAGTCACCGGGGAAACAGGGTTACCTGGACAGGGCGGTTAAATGTACCGAATAGGTAATAGAAGAGTTTAGCGATGAAGAAGGCTTCTTCTTTTATTATACCCATCAGGGTCAGCACGATGTGATTTTGAGAAAAAAAGAAATATATGATGGTGCAATTCCTTCGGGAAATGCTGTAATGGCATATAACTTGCATTACCTGTCTGTCATTACTGATAAGTCTGACTGGAAGGAAAGGGCTGTTTCGATAACCGATGCGGTTTCGCAGATGGCCATCCGTTATCCCACTTCATTTGGTGACTGGCTGAACCTGGTGCAGGAATGGGTCAAGGGACACATGGGAAATTGCTATTGTGGGGAATAATGCCTGGAAAATACGGCGAAAGAGTTGCTGAAGGAATATATTCCCTGTAAAGTATTTCAATTCTCGATTGCTGGAAATGAACGGTTTCCCTTATTGGCGGGAAAAACTGCGCCAGAGTGGACCACTTTATTCCTTTGCAGAAACTATTCCTGCCAAAACCCCGTTTATAATACGCGCGGATTTTGTTCAACTCATTGAATCGGAATTAAGAAGTTCAAGAACAAAGGCACAATATCCGGAATAAATGTCCGTTATTTTAAAGCTGGAAACTTAGGATGCAGCACAATGTTAAATATTATATTAAGATTCAAAGACGCTGAAAATCACATTTAAATATTAGTCTATATTTGTCCACATACCCTTTAATTTTTGTTATGAAAATGAAAAGCCTTCTGCAAAACCTGGTCATGCTGATGCTGGTAGCGATACTGGCAGTGAAGCTGTGGTAAACTGGGAAAATCTAAATCCAAGGGTTTACC
The DNA here is from genome assembly GCA_963823365.1 of uncultured Sphingobacteriales bacterium. Classification (GTDB taxonomy): domain Bacteria; phylum Bacteroidota; class Bacteroidia; order Chitinophagales; family Chitinophagaceae; genus Pollutibacter. The sequence goes on along the minus strand of CAWGLH010000017.1, from coordinate 40,120 downwards.
AAACGATGGCCAGCTCCATGGTGTGGCACCCGGGAGTAAAGTATAGCTCTTCCCAAGCCTCCCGGCATGGTATATGTACCACAGGGTACATTCCATATGGGCCCAAGTGATGAGGATATCAGTTATGCATTCACTGCCAGGAACAAACAGATTTCTATCAACGGATTCTGGATGGATGCTACCGAAATCACCAACAATGAGTATCGCCAGTTTGTATACTGGGTGCGTGACTCCATTGCAGCCACGATCCTGAATTACAAAAAAGCAGGGTGGAGACGGCACTGAGATCATCGACTGGAAAAAAGCAACAACGATCAAGTGGGGCGATCCAAAAATCACTTGAGCAGCTTGAACGCTATGATCGTTACTCCTGACAACAGGATCTTTGGTAAAAAAGAACTCGATGCAGACAAACTGATGTATCGTTCAGAAACTTTTGATTACAAAGAAGCTTCCAAAAGAGAGAATGCTGGTAAACCACGTTCACAATTCATTGTAAAGAAAGACATGAAGATCTACCCCGACACACTGGTATGGATCCGTGACTTCTCTTATTCTTATAATGAGCCAATGTCTAAAAGATATTTCACTCACCCTGCTTTTGGAAACTATCCGGTTGTTGGTGTAGTCTGGAAACAGGCTACTGCTTTCTGCGAATGGAGAACACAATACCTGAATGCATTTCTTGAATCAAAGAAAAGGAATACTGAATCTGATTTCCGTCTGCCTACAGAAGCTGAGTGGGAATATGCTGCACGTGGTGGTCGTTCACAGGCTCCATATCCATGGGGTGGTTATTACCTGAGAAACAAAAAAGGTTGCTTGCTGGCCAACTTTAAACCTGGTCGCGGTAACTATCCTGAAGATGGTGGTTTCTATACCGTAAGTGCTGATGCTTACTGGCCTAATGATTTCGGTCTGTATAACATGGCAGGTAACGTTGCAGAGTGGACATCATCACTGTACTATGAAGGTGCATATAATTTCCAGCACGACATGAACCCGGATATCCGCTGGAATGCAAAAGATAGCGATCCTCCCCGTATGAAGCGTAAAGTTATCCGTGGCGGAAGCTGGAAAGATGTTGGTTATTTCCTTCAGAACGCAGTGCCCGTAATTATGAATACCAGGATACAGCTAAATCGTATATAGGTTTCCGTTGTGTGATCGATCTTCCGCCGTCATCAGGTAAGAAAAGCAAGTAATATAAGGGATCATTCTCCGTTCTTTCAAAAAACTAAAAATTTAATAAACGTCATGCTATGTAAAGTTCAACACTTTGCATAGCATGATATTCTCCGAAAATCCAAATTAAAACCATTCAATTAAATTCATCATTATGGCAGGTACAAACAAATCAACTGACAAGACTCGTTAACATTGTTGTGTGCGTCGGTGCTGCGGTCGTAATCTTCGGTGCTTGGGCAAAAATTTTGCACAAGCCTTATGCAGACTTCATGTTGACAGTTGGTCTGTTAACTGAAGCTACAATCTTTCTTATCTATGCATTCCTCCCGCCTCCCGGGCCAGGAAATGGCAAAACTCGCAGAAGCTTTACCGAAGATGACCGGCGGCGCTGGAAACCCTGCCCTGGCATCTATGGACAAAATGCTTGCAGGAAGCAGAAATCAATCCTGCCAACCTGAAGCGTCTTAGCGAAAATTTCAGCAAATTCGGTACTACTGTTGATAAAATGGGTGATATCGCTGATATGTCACGCTGCAACGGCCGACTATACTGCTAAAACAAAAGAAGCTGCATCAGCACTGGGTACCATGAAAGATGCTTATCAGAGTGCCACTACAACCATTGGCCACTTTAATAATGCTGCAGACAGCACCCGTCAGTTCCATGAGCAGGTTCAGACCCTGACTAAAAACCTGGGTTCACTGAACACTATTTATGAACTGGAATTGCAGGATACAAATAATCACCTGAAAGCAATGAACACCTTCTACAGCAATCTCGTGCAGGCTTCACAGACCATGCAGGGAAGTGTAGACGATGCTAAGAAAACACAGGAGCAAATTGGCTTGCTGGCGAAGAACCTGGGAAGCCTGAACAAGGTTTACGGAAACATGCTCGCTGCAATGCAGGGTCGCTCTTAAGTGAGTTGCGTGCGAACATGAAAAACCCTAATGTTTAAATTTTAAATCCAACAAGACATGTCACTTCCTAAAGAGCCCAGGCAGAAGATGATCAACATGATGTATCTCGTGTTGACCGCACTGCTGGCGCTGAATGTATCTGCTGAAATCATAAATGCCTTCAAGGTGGTGGACAACAGCCTGAGGGAATCCAATACGATACTGGCATCATCAACAAACACTGTATACAACAGCCTTAACGAAATGCTGAAGGATCCAAAGACTGCTGAAAAAGCAGGAATCTGGCAACCCAAGGCAGCAAAGGCCCAGGCACTGGCCAAGCAGGCTTCTGACCTGATCGACAAATACAAGCTTGACCTGATGAAAGAAGCCGGTTATGCTCCTGAAAGCGGGGACTCAACTTTCAAAGAAGATAATATCGATGCAGCCACCCGTCTTTTTGATACCAAAGGAGAAGGTAAAAATCTTTACAACGCCCTGGAAAATTTCAAGAAGAATGTCCTGGCCATTGATCCGGAAATCGCCAAGCAGCTGGGCCCTAAAATCCCGCTGAACCTTGACATTCCTAAATCAACTTCAGGAAACAAGCCCACCGGTGATAAGTATAAGGACTGGACAACAAGTTATTTCCACATGACGCCTACTGTAGCTGCGCTTACCATGCTGAGCAAGTTCCAGAATGACGTGAAGAATACGGAAAGCCAGGTGGCCACATTTTGTGCCAACCAGGTAGGTACAGTAAAGATCATTTACGACAAATTCGTTCCCTTGATCGGTACCAACTCTACGTACTTCATGCCCGGCGAAGAAATGGAAGTTCAGGCCGGTCTGGGTGCCTTTAATGCTTCTGTGAAACCTACTGTAACCATTGATGGTAAAACCATTGCTGTTGATGCAAGCGGTGTTGCCGAAACAAAGTTCAATGTAGGCGGAACAGGTTCACGCAGAATGCGCGTTAATGTTAAATATGTTGATCCTTCAACTGGAGAACTGAAAGAAACTACCAAAGATATCGAATACACTGTAGGTGCTGCTTCTGGTGTGGCTGTAATGGCCGACAAGATGAACGTACTCTACATTGGTGTTGAAAACCCGCTGACCATTACTGCCGGTGCAGGTGCTGAAAAAGTAAATGCAACATTTACCGGTGGAAGTATCAGCAAGGTGAGCGGTGCCAAGTATATTGCCAAGCCAACCACACCGGGTGAGCATACCATTACCGTTCTTGTTGAAGGTAAGGCTGCCGGCAGGGTAACTTACAGGGTTAAAAACCTCCCCCTTCCTGCAGCTTATGTGGGTAACCTGAAGGCCGGCGCAGTACCTGCTGCCACTTTCAAGGCAATGGGTGGTGTAATAGCCAAACTGGAAGATTCAGAATTTGATGCCCCTTATGAGGTAGTAAGCTATACGGTAGGTGCGCTGAGTTCAGATATCCCCGACTATGCACCCGTAACCAACAATGGTAACAGGTGGAGTGGTGGCGCTGCAGCCCTTATCAGCAAGCTGAAACCAGGTGCGCTGGTGGTGATCAATGACATCAGGGTGAAGGATCCCAGCGGACGGGTACGTGCATTAAGCGGTAGTTTGTCGTACAACCTTAAGTAAGATTAACAATACATAACAATAAGTACTGAAACAGAATCGTTTAATTTGTACTGTAAATCTCAGACCATGAAATTCCAATTGGCAAAATATTTTCTTCTGGTAGCTGCCTTCGGGCTTGCAAGTCATGTGGCCGATGCCCAGACGCGTAAAAAAACTACCCGTTCTACAACGGCCAAAAAGACCACTACCAAGAAAACGAAATCTAACACAGCTAATGCCAATTTGACTGCAGTTGCGAAAGATACCGTAGTTCCTGTGGTGGTGAAAAGGGACCCGTTGGCGCTCGATACGCCCAAAAAATCATTGCGTAATGATGCCGCGATCGAGAGAAATCTCGTGAAAGACAGGACTCCGCTCGCGTATGAAAACATCCGTGAAGATGACGCCTGGTATCGTGAACGCGTATGGAGGGAAATCGATATACGTGAAAAAATGAACCTTCCTTTCCGTTACAAGGCGGATGAGGACAACGGTAACCAGCGTTTCATCATTATCCTGCTCAATGCTATCCGCACCGGTGAAGTATCTGCCTTCGATCCCACAGTGGACGATCGCTTTACTACCCCGATGACAACGGATAAGATAGGAGAAATGATTGCCGGCAAATGCGATACCACTTCTATCCCTGATTATGCAAAGGATCCGACCGGTTCAAAAGGACTGATGAAAGACACCATGGTGTGTGCTGAATTCAACCCTGATGATATCGTTAAATTCAGGATCAAGGAAGAATGGGTATTTGACAAAGAATCTTCCAGGATGTATGCGCGTATACTTGGTATAGCACCAATGAAAACGTATACAGACCAGAATACAGGTATTGTACTTGGTGAAGCTCCGCTTTTCTGGGTGTATTATCCTGATCTGAGGCCTACCCTGGCTAAATTCGAAGTGTACAATGGTAAAAACTTCGGTGCCAGGATGAGTTGGGAAGAGCTTTTTGAAAGCCGTTTCTTTGCCAGTAATATCGTGAAATCAACCATTGAGAACCCTTATGATATGTATATCAAAAGTTATATCAAGGATGATATCCTTCGACTGCTGGAAGGTGAAAACGTAAAGGACAAAATATTTAATTTCGAACAGGACCTGTGGTCATATTAGATAAAGCAATTGAAAAAAGCCCCGCATCTGCGGGGCTTTTTTTTTGCTTTATCTAATATGACCACAATATGCAAATGTGCAAATACGAAGATGTGCAAATGGAATTTATCAATTAAAGGAATTTAAGGAATGTTCACGCATATACGTATTGGCATTAATTCAATGTGTGAACTGTTTTTTTATCAGTTAGTTGTTCAGGGATTTCTTCGATATTGCATTTTCATTTCGATGCCTAGACAATAACAACTAGTGATTTTCTACATTATTAATGGTCCTTTCCTCATCATTTTAATTACAGTGATAGTGATATCTTCCATTAATATGGAAAACAATATCATCTTGCAGAAGACCCTGGAATTTTCAACTGTAGTAATCCGGATTGGCGAAAAGCTTCAAAATCAGAAGAATTTTATTTTGTCGAACCAGTTTGTCAGATCCGGAACAGCAATTGGAGCATTAGTACATGAAGCGCAAAGTGCTGAAAGCCGGCTTGATTTCCTGCATAAACTGAAAATAGCCGATAAGGAAGCCAATGAAACCATGTATTGGATAACGCTTTTGGAAAAAACAGAACCAGATTTTGACGTACAAATACGTAACCAGCTTATGGAAATCCGGCGATTACTGGGAAGTATAATCCTGACCTGCAGAAAAAGACTGAAAGAGAAGAAATAATAGATGAGAAGCCAAGATTGAACTTGGTGCTGAAGAATGATATTAATGCAACTTCGGAGTCCAGCCAGCGTGTATTTAATTACTGAATTATCCTTTCATTTCAAGGATTCATCTGCACATTTGCACATTTTCATATTTGCATATTATAAAAAAAGGGGCTAGGATAGAAATCCGGCCCCGTTTTTAAAATCCAATATCCTATGAAAAACCGATGTAAAGATAGGGTAGTAGGTGGTCATAACCATAAGGAATAATAAAAAATTTGTGCTATTTATCGATCAAATGAATCGGTTCATCGATTTAGTTCCTGATTTTGATGTCACTAAATGGTTGAATCCGTGCTTTCTTCAGCGGGTTTATTATGGAAATGATTCCAAACAAGCCTTGCTTTTGCCTTTCCTATTTGTTTTTCCAGTTCATCATGGGTTGCAGTGGCAATGTTGTTTACAGAACGAAAGGTTTTAAGTAGGGTATCAGCGGTAGAATCACCAATACCGCGGATATTTTCCAATTCATTCCGGAAAGTCCCCTGAGTTCTTTTTTTCCGGTGAAAGCTTATCCCGAATCGATGCACCTCATCCCTGATCTGCCGTAATAAACGCAAACTGGTGCTGTTATAAGGCAGTTTAAGGGAATCACTATCACCCGTATAAAAGATCTCTTCTTCGTTTTTCGCAAGTCCAACTACCGTCATCCTGCCCAGGAGGCCTAATGATTCTATCGCTTCCATAGCCGCACTTAGTTGTCCTTTGCCGCCATCGATAACGACCAGTTGGGGTAAACCGGCATTTTCAGCCATTAAGCGCTTGTAACGCCGTGTTACCACTTCCTTCATGGTGGCAAAGTCATTAATTCCTTTGACTGTTCTTACATTAAAATGCCGGTAATCTTTCTTGCTGGGCCTGCCATCGCGAAAGCAGACCATGGCGGATACAGGATAACTGCCCTGGAAATTTGAATTATCAAAACATTCAATATGCACAGGAAGATCCTGCAGGCTGAGTTCTTCCTGGAGTTGTAGCAGGACCTCAGACAAATCCCTTTCTTCCCCTGAAAGCAATAGGGATTTTTTCCTTTTTCTTTCTTCTATAAAATAGTTTACATTTTTTTCTGACAGTTCCAGCAACTTTTTCTTCTCGCCAGCCCGCGGAACCGTTATTGCCAGGGTTTCTCCCGGATATTCAAGCCTGAAAGGGGCTATGATCTCGGGGGCATTGCTTTTAAAGGTTTCACGAAAATGCGCCAGGCTGAATGTCAGCATTTCCGCAGGTGTTTCATCAAGTTTCCTTTCTACTTCCACCGTACGGGTATCAACAATGGATCCATTGCGAACCATCAGGAAATTGACATAACCCTTATCCTCATCCATTGATATGGAACAAACATCCATATCCCCCCATTTCGGATTAACCACCGTTGAGCCAGCCTTGTACTTTTGCAGGTGATCAAGTTTTTGCCTGATTATCTCCGCTTTTTCAAATTCCATGGATTCCGCATACTGCTTCATTTCCTTTTTGAAATGCTGGATAACCGGGGCAAGGTTGCCTTTCAGGAAGTTCCGCACCTGGCTGAGCCCGGAGTCATAGTCTTCATTCGACTGCAGCCCTTCACAGGGCCCTTTACAGTTCCCAAGATGGTACTCAAGGCAAACCCTGAATTTTCCCTTCAGGATATTTTGTTCTGTCAGATTGAGTTTGCAGGTGCGTAAGGGAATATTTTGCCTGATAAAATATAATAATTCCCTCACCCTTTTTACGGATGTGAAAGGCCCCAGGTATTCTGAACCATCGTGTATGACATTCCTGGTAAGAAATACCCGTGGGTATGGTTCTTTTTTAATGACGATGTATGGATAGGTCTTGTCGTCTTTCAGGTTAATATTATACCTGGGCTGGAACTGTTTAATCAGCGAATTTTCCAGCAGGAATGCATCCTGTTCAGAATTTACAAGGGTGAAATCTATATGATGAATCCGCTGAACAAGTTCATGGGTTTTATAATTGGTAAAGGTTTTTGAAAAATAAGAGGTAACTCTTTTTTTCAGGTTTTTAGCCTTGCCAACATATAATAACAAATTCCCCTCATCGTAGTATTTATATATGCCTGGTGATGAGGGGATTGAAGAAGATATTTTCTGGAATTCAATACTGTTCATAATATCCTGGGAAAGATCCTGAATGATCCATAAAGAGGCCACAGCCTTCTGTGCTATCCTGGTTATCAATTGATTCCCCATTCATATTTTTCCGTTTTAACTATCTCCGCTTCGTTTTCCCCGTTGACAATGGAAATCACCTGCAGGTTTTTTCCGCTGGTCCATATCATCTTTTTCAATATTGAATGCCCGCCCTGGTGTTCAAGTTTTTCAACATAGATTGTTTTCACTTTTTGATTATCCGGATCAATCATGACTTCTATTTTTCTTACCACTGGATCCTCCTCCTCCGTAGTATAACTCATCGTAACGGTATTGACCGTATTATCCATAAATACGGTTTCCTTATAATACTTTTTATATTCAGGCATGCTGATATCGGGTTTAATCAGTTCGTCTGCCACAGCCTTCATGTCTTGTTTACTGAAAATTGCGGTATCTCTTTTTTCACCGCTGGTGGTATACTTTATTATGGCAATAGGCAGACTGTCAATGTTTTTAAGTTCTGCAAGGATCGTTCCTGCGATGGGGAAAAAAGTCTTGCTGAGGTCTTCATTTTTTTCAGCATTTTCTGAGGAATTACAGGCCAGGAGGGTCGCCAGTAAAAAAAAATGCAACATGGTTTGTTTCATGTTGCAAAATTAATTTTTTATTGCTTACCTGTGGAGATAGAATAGCAGCATTTACGCCCTATCTGAGCGTTTTGGTCATGCCCACTTTAAATCCATAATCATACAGGTGTTCCTTGATAGGGTAGTCTTGCTTGTAACTTGATAATAACTGGTAGCGAAACTGCGGACCCATATTCCATTTGACAGAACCCATGTTTATGGTCAGGAATGCCTCAACGGCTGAATTAACATTGAAATTTCTGTACAGGGAAGGCACCTTTGCATAGTTCCTGAGGTTCGTAGAAAGCATGTAAGCCTGGTTATTGAGCATTAAACCCGGCTGCAGGGTACCTGCAATATTGAATTGAACATCCTTGTTGCCTAAAACGAATAGCTCAAGGCCCATGGGTATGGAGATGCTGGCATGCTCATTTCGTAACTGGGTCATTGAATAACCGTCAAAATTCCTGTGATACGATAAGGCTTTAATCTCTGTATGGCCAATACCTGCAGCACTAAGGGGCGCGATTTCTGCGCTGTAATTATAAGCGATGATATTGTACTGGCTATAATTGAACTGCAGTCCGCCCTTTATCCTGAACCGCTTACCAATATTGTATATCATGGCAGTACCCAGTTCCATGCCAATTGATGGGGAATGAGAAACAGCACTATTGATATCTTTCGGGCTGCCGGGTAGCGATGAAAACATCATCGCATTACTATAACTGTTTTCGTTTACTGTACCGTAGATATTCCGGTAACTGATGGTTGGACTGAAATACAACTGCCATCCTAAGCGGTTGTCCATTGGTTTTTTGACTCTAATAGCCGCTGGAGCATTGCCTTCCATTGTATTTTCATTGAGGGTTGCGGGGCTGTTCAAATCCTTTATTGAAGAAGAGTTTTCTTCTGGTTTGTATTACACTTAACCCTTCATCCATGCGGGGTACAGTTTCGCCGGTTTTTGAATGATATGCCGCATGTAACGGATCATCCTGCTTAATTACTGATGCAGCAGTACCTGAGCCATCTTTCAGGCCGGGATAAGATGACATCACTATTACTTTACCGGGAATTGCCTGTGGAAGAGCAGATGATTTTGTGGAAAGACCCTGTTCATCAATTGCTGAAGTAAATATTAATGCACCTGTCTCAAATGTATTGTCAGGTACATTTGACTCCTGATCAGGTGCAGGCTGATAGGCCTCATTTGAATTACTGAAGCACGGGTAATATCTATTTCCTGATCCGCTTTTACTGTTGTGGAAGATTCAAAAGAGGTTTTTCCTTATTTCGCCTGGTGCCAGTTCCATTATTGCTACGGACCAGCTTATCCCTTTCTTCCGGAGCAACTTTTGTTGCTAATATTTCTTTCTGAGCAGTCAGGACAGATGGTTTTGCCTGACCGGCATTAAATGCGTTATACCGGGTATCATAAATTTTCCCGCCAAAGCCAAGGCCAAGGAAAATTGCGGCTACTACAAGATAAGGCCATTTTTTACGGGGGTGTAACTGTTCATTCAGATTCGCCCATACTTTCTCTGAAGGATACATTTTATATGAATCCGCTTTTTCCTTCAGAAAAATTTCAAAGCCATCCTTATGTTCATTACTCTCCATAGGTTGTGAAAGACGATCGGTCGTTACAAAAAAGTTTAATTGTTTATTAATAGCTACCGCAATTTACTTAGTATAAATAGCTGGGAACCAATTAATTGTTTACTTAACAGCGGTGAGCCAACTGGATCTTTCCGTCTGTTTGGTAATAATATTTTTCTTCACGAGGATATCTTCAAGCATGGCCTTTGCCCTGGTGTATTGCGATCTGCTGGTACTTTCTTCAATATCCAGTATATCCGCAATTTCTTTATGCGAGTAGCCTTCGATGGCATAGAGGTTTAAAACTGTCCGGTACCCCATGGGTAAAATCCGGATACATTCCACCACTTGCTTTGCCTGCAATATGGAAGGAATATTTTCGTCTCTTACCGGCACGCTGGCTGCATGAATGATATCAACACTTTCCGAAAATTTCTTATTCTTTTTCAGGTTGTTAATACAGGTATGGACAATGATCCTCCTGATCCAACCCTCAAGGGCACCCCGGTTCTGAAACTGGTGAATCTGGGTAAAAACCTTGATAAAACCTTCCTGTAACATGTCTTCCGCGTCCTCCCGGCTCTTTGCGTAACGATAGCATACTGACAGCATTTTGGGGCTAAACCGATGGTATAACTCCTGCTGTGAAGCGCCTTCATTCCGCAAACAACCTTTTATCAAAACCTCTTCAGTCATGAAATCCATTTAGATTTCACCTAATTTAAGACAATTTTTGACAAAACATTGCTGCTGTCAAATGTTAATTTTTTTATGAATAGCGTAAAAGTTCGGGGTTTCTATGTGTAAAATACCATCCTTTCCAGGGATAATACCCGGCTATGAAACCTTCAACAGGTTAAACATAGCCGGGTATGATCTATTGCGTATCTGAACAGGATGACATCAGAGGGTTGCCCTTATGGAAAAGATAAAATTTGATGCGGGTGCCACAATTCCTGAAGAATACGAGCGATATCGCTGATTGGTCATATTTTCCCACCCGATATTGGCGGATAAATGATCCGTAAGTTTTACCGAGCATTTCAGGTTCAGGCTATACCAGGAGGGACAATAGGGGTTTCCATTTTCGTCCTTTGCATATATATCTGTTTTAGCCTGTTCTGATGGCGCAAGGTCTTCATTCTTTATCTCCGCATTATAGAAGGCAGAAAATTCGGCGGTGAACCTTTTATAAGTGTACCTCAGATTAGTGTTTCCAAAATAAGGAGGCGCATGGCGTAACGGCACATCCTCGTCTTTCACATCGTCGGTTTCCTTTCCTTTCATGAAGTTTGCATTGATTTGCCAGATCAGTTTCCTGGTCAGGTAAATTTCTGCCACTGCCTGGAATCCCCATACTGTGGCTTTGGCCACATTCTGCAATGCTTCCACCTGGCTTGTAATACCTCCGAATTCAATACTGTCCTGCCCGTTAAAAGTATAAGGCCTTCGTACAATGGCATTATTCAGCAGGGTATGAAATACTGCAAATTCCAGGTTGAGTTTCTGCGCCACTCTTTTTGCTGCACCCACTTCAAAATTCCATGCATATTCAGAAGTCAGGTCAGGATTAGGTACGGTAATACTTCCCGGTACGCTTTCAAAGAATTTTCCGATATCATCAATATTCGGCATCCTGAACCCGGTGGATATATTGGCATTGATCTGCCAGGTGGGAGCCGGGCGATAAACCATACCAAAGTTTCCGGTTGGTGCAGCATCCCGAAGACTTGATTTTATCATATGGAAACTTGATAAAGCTTGTATCAAAGGACGCATCAAGCATATTATAGCTTACACGAAGACCGGTAGTAATGGTGATCTTTTCACTGATATTCAGTTTATAACTGGCATACATACCCGCTGCACTTGTTGTACTTCCATCCGGGTAGCGGCTTACAAAGGGCAGGATATTTCCATTGGTTATATTGGTTTGTGCACCGAATGAACCCACCCTGTTATGCAGGGCCTCCAGTCCATAATATAATTCTCCTTTATTCAGCGTCTTTAGCGCATCCCAGTTCAGGCTGTATGCTTTTACGGTTTCAGATTGAATATGTCGGAAATTATTTCCCCTGGTTCTGTCGATCCTGCTTTCGTCATAATCCTGGTAAGCAATAATCAGCCTTGATTCATCATATATGCCCGTCCTGTTTTTATCATTCAACTGTAACTGATGCATACGCCAGATCATTGGTCCGTAGTACCATTCGGCAAACCGGAGTTTACCCTGCCGGTACTGAATCAGCCTGTCGTAACGTGGAGCATCGCCTGTTCCGCCATAGGTGAATCCATATTGCAGTTCAAGCCTGTCATTAAATTTATACGCCAGTTTTTGCAGGAAATTCCACTGTTCATACCCGGTAAACCGCTGAACCCGGGGATCTGAATTTTTTACAATACTGTCAATGCCGTTTATTCTTTGCACATATTCCGGACGCAGGTAACTGTCGGGCCCGGTATGCTCTCCCATTTTCAGGTCATTAAATTTGCTGTAAGTTACTGAGCTAAGTATGGATAACTTTTTCCATCCAAGGTTCAGGTCAGCATGAACGGTTTTTTCACCTGATGCAGTGGAATATCTTGCAAGGGCAGAACCTTTGGAAAACATTTTACTGCCAGATGAATACCTGGGCTTCAGGCTGTGAAAATCCATAACACCGCCAATGGCATCGCTACCGTAGATCAGTGAACCAGGGCCAAAAATGACTTCAGCATCTTCAATGGCCAATGCATCGATGCTGATCACGTTCTGCAGGTTCCCGCTGCGATAAATGGCATTGTTCATCCTGACACCGTCAGAAACGATCAGCACCCGGTTGGTGGCAAAGCCCCGGATGATCGGACTTCCTCCGCCTAACTGGCTTTTCTGGATAAATACCCCGCCACTCATTCCCAGGAGGTCGGCCGAGGTCTGTGGGTTTCTTAAGCGAGCCTCCCGCATATCAAGGGAAACAATTTTGTTGGGAACTTCATTCAGTTTCTGTTCCCATTTATTAAATGAGATGATGATATTCTCCATGTTTTGCACGGAGTCTTTATTTTCCTGCTGTGCCAATACCTGCCCGATCAGGAGTTGTAAAGGCAATACCAGGATAAGTATTTTTTTCATTAAAAGTTGGATTGATATAAATAGTATCACCTGCATCAAATGCAGATTTGATCAGAAACCGGACATGTGAACCTGGTCCGTAAAATATTGACGATAAGTATTTATATCATACTTCCGGGGGAGGGGAAATGATGTTAAGGCAGTGCGTTGCATGGTAATCATGATATACCCCGGAAATCAAAACGTTAATATTTTTGGGAGGCGATAATTGGAACTGAAGGCAGGATCTGTCTTCCGCTATAATACCAAGGCATAGCTGGAGGATTAGATTAGCACTATTCTGCCGGCCATCTTTTTCTTCATTCATTTTTTTCAGTTCTTCATTAAGGATCGATTCCTGTTCATCGAAGAGTCCTGATACCTGGTAAATATTATCGACCTTAACCAGGGATTTGACGTCAAACATTTTCCCATTGACAATGATTTCCCTGTTTTTTTTATGCCACCTGAAGTTGTTTTCAGGAATATCAATGGTGATGATATTTTCCTTTTCCATTTTTTCCTTCATTTCATGTTGAATAACAATCCTGCCTGCAAGGAATACCGCAGAAAGGAATAACGGAGCTGTGACCGCTATGAAAAGGATGAAAAAAGATATTTTTTTTGTCAGTTTCATGTATACATTACCGTGATATAAGAATATCCCCGGTCATTTCTTTGGGTATGGTAATGCCCAGCATGGTCAGCATGGTTGGCGCTAAATCACCAAGTTTGCCGCTTTTAATGGTTCCTTTCCATTCATTATCTATGATAAAGAATGGAACCGGGTTCATGGTATGGGCGGTATTTGGTGTGCCGTCTTCATTGATCATGTAATCAGCGTTTCCGTGATCTGCCGTCAGGAAAATAGTATAACCGTTTTCCAGTGCTGTTGTAACGATCCTTTTTACGCAGGCATCAACCGTTTCAACCGCTTTTATGACGGCTTCCCAGACGCCGGTATGTCCAACCATATCCGCATTGGCGAAATTCAGGCAGATAAATGTGGCTTCCTTTTTCACTATTTCCGGAAGGATGGCTTCGGTTACGCTCAGTGCACTCATTTCCGGCTGAAGGTCATAGGTAGCTACTTTGGGGGAAGGGATCATTATCCTGCTTTCTCCTTCAAAGGGAACCTCCCTTCCGCCATTGAAGAAAAAGGTGACGTGCGGGTATTTTTCCGTTTCGGCGATGCGGATCTGTTTTTTTCCTTCACGTTCCAGTACTTCGCCAAGTGTATTATTCAGGTTATCGGTTTCAAATACCACGTTTACATCCTTGAAGGTTTTATCATATTCCGTCATGGTGGTATAATGAAGTCCCAACTTTTTCATTCTGAGATCCGGCATATCCGACTGCGTCAGCACCTGGGTGATTTCCCGGCACCTGTCGGTCCGGAAATTGAAACAGAGCACGGCATCCCCGTCTTTTATACAGGCCAGCGGAGTGCCATCCGTGGCCTATGCGAATGATAGGCTTAATAAATTCGTCAGTAATGTTTTCTGCATAAGACTTTTCCACGGCATCCAGGATACTATTGGTGGGGTGCCCGCTTCCATGCACCATGGCATCATAAGCCAGTTTTACCCTTTCCCATCTTTTATCGCGATCCATGGCATAATAACGCCCGGTTACAGAAGCTATTTTACCAGTCGATTTTTCCATATGGTTTTCCAGGTCTTTCAGGTATCCATAACCGCTTTTTGGATCGGTATCCCGGCCGTCCGTAAAGGCATGCACATATACTTCATCCAGTCCCTGGGACCGGCATGTGCTAAGTATGGCCTTCAGGTGGTGTATATGGGAATGAACACCGCCATCACTGACCAGGCCGATCAGGTGAAGGGGTTTATGGTTATTCTTTGCATAATTCAGGGTTTCCTGGAAAACCTTGTTGGTGCCCAGTTCGCCATCCCGGATGGCCACATTGATACGTTGTAATTCCTGGTAAACAACCCTGCCGGCGCCTATATTCAGGTGGCCCACTTCACTGTTTCCCATCTGCCCTTCAGGTAATCCCACTGCTTCGCCAAAGGTTACCAGGGTGGTATTGGGATAAGCGGGGTATAATGACGAAACAAAAGGCACATTGGCGTGCCGGATGGCATCACTGGATTCCACTTTACCCAGTCCCCAGCCATCCATAATGATCAGCATAATCCTTTTAGCATCCATGTTTCAAAGCTACGTTAAAACTTGGCACATTTTTAGCAAGATTACTACGTAATAAAACACCATGTCCCGAATTTTACGATATTTTTTAATCCTTGCCACAGGTCTTGTGATGATGTCTTTTGACCTCACTGTGGATGAGATCCTTGGTGCCATAAAAAAGGGGGACGCGCAAAAAATATCTCTACATTTCGACAATCTCGTTGAAATTACCGTCCAGGAAAAGTCCAATTCTTACAGTAAAAGCCAGGCGGAAATGGTGCTTCGCGATTTTTTCGTAAATAATAATGTCAGGAACTTCAAGATGGTCCACCGTGGTAACAGCAACGACGCAGAATATTTTGTTGGCGTACTGACCACCAGCCGGGGTGATTACCGGACAACCCTGCTCATTAAATACCGCTCAGGTAAGAAACTGGTCCAGGAGCTTCGTTTCGAATAAGCAATTTTCTTCTTTGCATCCACTATTTTTGCTCCATGCATGATTACGATCAACTGCTGGAAATCCTCATTAATGCGGCCATAAAGGAAGATGTCGGGAGCGGTGATCATTCCACGCTGAGTACCATTCCCCCGGATGCCATCGGCAGGGCCCAATTGAAAATAAAGGAAGATGGCATACTGGCGGGAGTAAGCGCAGCAGAAAAAATTTTTCACCATCTTGAACCATCAGCTGTATTGAATATCCTCATGAATGACGGGGAACCCATGAAATACGGGGATACCGCTTTTTTCATTGAGGCAAAAGTGCATACCATACTTAAGGCAGAAAGACTCGTGCTGAATGCCATGCAGCGGATGAGCGGCATTGCCACCCTCACTAAAATGTATACCCGTAAACTTGAAGGTTATCATACACGATTACTGGATACCCGGAAAACCACGCCTAATTTCCGACTGCTGGAGAAAGAGGCTGTCCGCATAGGCGGGGGAATAAACCACCGCTTTGGTTTATATGATATGATTATGCTGAAGGATAACCATATTGATTTCTGCGGAGGTATAGAAATGGCTATTGAAAAGGCATTTGCCTATACCCAGCAGGTGAACCCTTCATTAAAAATTGAAGTGGAAACAAGGTCATTGGATGATGTGAAGACAGTGACCAGGTCAGGCAGGGGAAAAGTGTTCAGGATCATGCTGGATAATTTCAAGCCAGCTGATATCAAAGAAGCCCTTATCATCATTGACCATGCCTTTGAAACGGAAGCCAGCGGAGGTATCAACCTGGATAATATCCTGGACTATGCAGGCACCGGGGTGGATTTTGTAAGTGTGGGTGCGCTGATTCACCAGGCCAGGAGCCTTGACCTCAGCCTCAAAGCGGTAAAATAGCAGGCCGTATCAGTAAAAGTTGCTATTCAATGGTAAAGATAATCCTCATAGTATGGTAGCCATATAATTCAGGAAATTGCATTTCAATTCAATGAATGTGCGTTCCACACTCCTGATCTTTTCCCTGAGTATATTCTGGCTCGATACGGTATTAATAGCAAATTCATCAACATCTGCCTTTTTTTCCATTACCAGGAAATTTTGTTGTTTAGCCAGTTCTTCCTTTAATGCACCCATATGCTCTTCCTGGGTGGACATTTCTTTCTTCAGGAAACGTACATTGGCCAGGGTGTTTTCACCGATATTCTTTTTCTCCATTACAACATCACTGAGCATTTTTTCCAATGTGGGGATTTCACTCTTCTGACGGGTGATCATATCATCCCATGCGTCATTTTCTTTGATGAATAAATCAACAATTCTGGTATCCATGGCAAGAGGATTTATGGGCGTATTGGCCCGTTTCAAAAATAGATTCTGGCAATCGTTTTACATACTACGGATGTCAAACCAGGGTGTTGAGGATATAAGGGAACGAAAAAAACGGATTAGAGGTTCTTTTGTAACGAATCCCGTTATAATAAATTGTGTCCTCTACCTATAATTTACAAAAAAATTCTCCATACCGGGGAATCATGTTTGCTAAAACGATTTTTAAGTAAAAATCCTAAGGATCTGGACATATTAATATAAATTAATCAGGCATTAAATAAGTACTGAATGAATTAAAAGGATTGGATAGTTGTTACCCCGGATCTCAAATTTTGCCTGGTTTCTCTAGACTCAACATTTCAATAAAAGCCCGGAATTCAGTATTATAGTTGACTGTTTTTTACATCTGGTAACTTTTGCCGGCATTGCATCGTAACTTTAAATTATTAATGACCGCAAGTAATTATATAGAAGTATAAGTCATTCAAATGTCAAAGAAGAACAAGCCTGATAAGAGTGGTTTTGTATTTAGCACGGATCCATCGTTTTCATTTGAGCATGATGACAATGAAATTCATGAAACACTCCCTCCGGATAAACAGAAATTGAAAATTTCCCTGGAAACAAAGCATCGTGCAGGTAAGGCAGTAACCCTGGTAACAGGATTTACCGGAAGGCCGGAAGACCTTGAAAAGCTCTCGAAGGAATTAAAAACATCCTGCGGTACAGGCGGGGCTTCGAAAGATGGCGAGATTATCATCCAGGGTGACCAACGCGAAAAGATCAGGCAGTATTTGTTGAAAAAGGGATATGGCGTGAAGTAAATACAAAGACGCGTTGTACAAAAGACGCTGGGAATACAATGAAGCCAAGGATTACAATTAATCCGTAATCCGCAATCCGTAATCCGCAATCTTTAACTCTCAACTCTCAACCCTCAACCCTCAACCCTCTACTGTCCCTGCGCCAGGCTATAAGCCTTTTTATCTCCCCATATGTTCAGCAGTTCCGTAGAATTGATCTTGAAGTCGGCAGACAGCCGTTTATATAGTTCAATGATATCGACCTGGCTCAACGGGGCATCACCGATACTTTCAAAACGGCAGAAATACTGGTTCACCAGGTTGGTGAATATGGAACCTTTGGGCCAGACCTGCGTGCCCCGGTTACTGATGGTTACGAGTTTGAATATATCGAGAGTGTGCTTCAGGCATTTTTCCGCAATTTCAAGTGGGCTGTTCAATACTTTCAATAAACATGTCCACGCCAACAATCGTTTCTTCTTCCATTTCCTTTGACACAATCAGGGGATTTTTTTCCAGTTTGAAGATGGTAGGAGTGATGGGCATATTGGGCATGGAAGGTTTGGCGCCCAATGCGGGAATCTTTCCGAAATTGGCGATGATGGCATCTGCGAATTGAGTGGTATTGAGGGATGGCTTACTCCTGTCACCAAAATCACCGGTATGAAATCCCTGTTCAAGGGTGTACAACAGGGCATTTTCGATGGTGGCTGCATTTTCCATAAATCCCAGGTGGCGCAGCATGGCTAATCCGCTCAACAGGAGTGCGGTGGGGTTGGCAATATTTTTCCCCGCGATATCCGGGGCGGTTCCATGTACAGCTTCGAAAATGCAGATATGGTCGCCGATATTGGCGGAAGGTGCGAATCCCAGTCCGCCCACCAGTCCGGCACAAAGGTCAGAAACAATATCACCCTGCAGGTTGGTCAGTACCACCACATCAAACAGATCTGGCCGGGTCACCAGTTTCATACAAAGGTCATCAACAATTACATCATCGGCCTTGAGTTCCGGGTATTCTTTGGCGACTTCGTAGAAGCATTCCACGAACAATCCGTCGGTGATTTTCATGATGTTCGACTTATGTCCGCAGGTAATCCGGCGGGCATTCTTTTTCCGGGCCATTTCAAAGGCATACTTAATGACCTGCATACTCCCGGGACGGGTGATAAAGCGGCGGCTCAGCGCCACATCGTGCGTCAGCATATGCTCTATACCGCCATAGGTATCTTCAATATTTTCCCTGACAATCGTAATATCAATAAGGATCCCTGCCTTGCTGAAAACGGTATCCACCCCGTGCAGGGTCTGGAAAACCCTTTTATTGGCATAGGTGTTCCAGGTTTTCCGGGCTGTAACATTAACGCTTTTCACCCCCTTGCCTTTTGGTGTTTCCATCGGTCCTTTGAACAGGATACCCAGGTTTTCAATGGTCTGTTGCGCTTCCGGTGTCATTCCATTGGAATAGCCCTTGTCAAATACCCATTTCCCCATATCCACAAACTCATATTCCAGGTTAACCTTATTGGCTTTGAAAATATTGAGAACGGCCTCCATGATTTCAGAGCCGATTCCGTCTCCTTTAGCAACAGCTATCTTCATGATGTATATTTTAAGGTTTTAGCGGGTAACGGGCGGTCAAAAATAATTGCTCACCACTGCAATTAGCTGAAAATTGCAACAATTCTTACAACCTGGCGTTATTTTTTTTATATTTAGTCGTAAAGTAATGGGTTATGGTATCAAAGGTGACAGAAGGAGTTAAAGTAAGTGTGGAAAGTTTTTACCAGCCGGATTATAGTAATCCGATCAATAGCGAATACATGTTCGCATACCGGATTACAATTGAGAATAACAATCCGTTCCCGGTCAAACTGCTCAGGCGGCACTGGAATATTTTTGACAGCAATGCCAGTCACCGCGAGGTAGATGGAGATGGTGTAGTAGGCGTTCAGCCATTGATCAACGCGGGAGAGAAATACCAATATATCAGTGGTTGTAACCTGAAAACTGAATTGGGAAAAATGCATGGTACATACCTGATGGAAGATATCGCTACGAGGAAAACATTTGAAGTGAATATCCCGGTTTTCGAAATGGTTGTCCCGTTTAAAATGAATTAGCAGAAAACCTCAGGCTCATTATGTGATATGATAGCAGGACCGGAAAATTTCCAAGTGCTTAATAATGAGCATAGTATAAAGATTAACACCTGATTTTCACCATTTATTATTACCTTTGCACATCCTTAATTTATACCTTATTGACATTCAATTAATATCAACGTTAACAGCTCAAGTTTCTCTTACTTATGCAGTACAAGGTCAGTTTCAACAACAGTAACCGGGTTTTTTTCAACAGCCTGAAAAGTTCGGTAGACGAATATTTCAACAGGAACAATATCCGCAAAACAGGCAATGTAAAATTATACATCAAGACGGCGGTGCTTATTACTTTCACGCTTGCATTATATGTTGGCGTATTGTTTTTTCCCGTTCCGGGATGGATCGCTCTTATTATGGCGGCGACTTTCGGACTATGCATGGCCTTTATCGGCTTCAATGTAATGCATGATGCCTGCCACGGAAGTTTTTCCTCCCGCAAATGGGTTAATGATGTTTTCGGATTAAGCATGAATGCCCTGGGTGGCAATGCATTTCTCTGGAAACTGAAACATAATATCATTCACCATACATATACCAATGTGGATGGCGTGGATGATGATATCAACAACATGCCTTTTATGCGAGAATGCAAATCGCAGCCATGGAAGCCGATGCATAAATTCCAGGGATATTATATGTTCATGCTCTATGGTTTCACTTCCATATTTATGTGGATCACGGATTTCATTAAATATTTTTCAAAGAAAGTGTACACCACTGAACTTAAGCCGATGGACTTCCAGGAACACCTGGTATTCTGGGTCAGTAAGGTGCTGTATATTGTGGTATATGTGGTGATTCCTATTATTGCGGTAGGATTTACCTGGTGGATTACTGGATTTGTAGTGATGCACTTTTTACTGGGCCTCACCCTGGCACTGGTATTCCAGCTCGCACACGTGGTGGAACATGCTGAATTTGAAGTGGCCAGTATTGAGCCTTTGAAGATAGAAAATGAATGGGCCATTCACCAGGTCAAAACAACTGCAAATTTCGCTGCCGGAAGCAAACTGATTACCTGGCTGGTGGGTGGATTAAATTACCAGATCGAACACCATTTATTTCCCAGGATCAGTCATATTCACTATCCCGAGATCAGCAGGATCGTAAGGGAGAAATGTGAACAGTTCAACATCAGGTATAATTATTTTCCTACGATGGGAAAAGCCGTGGGATCTCACTTTAAGGTGATGAACGAGCTGGGAAGAAAACCGTAGGCCTTTTGCCAATGTGGATAATTTGCAAGTGTGGGAAATGTGGAAGTGGAATGAGTGAATGATAAAACATAATATAAAAGTAAAGCCTCCATCTGCGGAGGCTTTTTTATGTATTTGATTTTCTCATTTTCACTTCCACATTTCCCACACTTTCCAATTTCCCAATTAACTTTTTATTGAAACCGAAAGGTTGCAATAAAAAGTTCAAGGTTTATATTTCGCTGACTCAAACACCTTCCTGTTATCCAGGCTGATAAGCTGCTTGAGTGTGGTTTCGGGATTTTTTTCCATATATGCTTTCACGATCTGCCATCCGGTAAATAAAGCGATGTATCCCGGCGAATCATCGCCCAGTTCCATTGTTTTAGGACCTTCGCTTACAAATGATTTTATTTTCTGGTAATCGGATTCGTACAGCAGGTTGTTTACCGTAAACAGGTTCCATACCAGGGCTTCATTTTTTACACAGCCTGCCAGTTGGTTGCCGGTATATCCGATCTTCAATGTATCCGGTGTTTCCGGCATAAGCTTATCCAGTATATATAATCTTTTACCCTTATCCACCATCTGTTCGATCAGTGGCCTGCTGCGGGATTGATCAGGATAAATATCGTCAATGATGTTTTTAGCGCAGTTGACCGGAATATATTCCGGGGTAAACCTTCGTGCTATATAATCAGGATAACCCTGTCCGCCTTCTCCTTCACGGTAAAACTGAGGGGCTATTTTTCCCAGGTGCATTTGCAGACCAACACCCAGTCCGGATGTAGTGATAATATCACCCGACCATCCCAGCGAAGCTTCATAGAAAGCATCCATAGGGCCTATATAGGTAATGAGTTTTTCCGGCAACGCATATTCAGGGAAATAATGCCTGGTATACCGGAGCATTGTTTTTACTTCATCACTGATATCTCGAGAAATCATTGAATTGCTGGTCAGTGGATTCTTTTACCGGTTTGAAATCCGTAATGAATTTCTTCAGTGCATAGGCAAACTGGCTGTCGGCGGGTTCTATACCCAGTATATTGACCATAAAATCCTGCAGGAATCCAGGGTATTTCTGCTGCAATGCCTGTAAGGATGGTCCTATATTATTGGTATCCAGGGCAAAAAGGTCCTGTTCAAACCGCAGTGTTTCCAGTTTTACGGGGATGCCTGAAACATCAGGCTTGTCCTTACCGCCATTGCAGGAAAAAAGTAATATGACTACGAAAAGGAAAAGAAATTGCGGTTTCATGTGAACAAAAACGATGGTTTTTTTCATGTGGTATTTGGGTTATGCAAGGTTAGTGAATTTTAGGAAACTATTTGTGACCTTTGCCCTATGAAGATATTCCTGGCACAGCAAAATTATCATATTGGAAATTTTGAAAGCAATACGCAGAAGATTATTGATGCCATTGAAAGGGCGAAGGCAGCGGGGGCCGACCTGGCGGTTTTTTCCGAACTGAGTATTTGCGGTTATCCCCCGCGTGATTTCCTGGAATTTTCGGATTTCATTGACAGATGTGATGCCGCCATCAAAGCCATTACGGAACACGCTGATACGATCGGCGTGATTGTAGGGGCGCCGCAGAGAAATCCACGTTTGGAAGGAAAGGATCTTTTTAATGCAGCCTGGTTGCTGTATGATAAAAAAGTTCATGCAGTGGTGCATAAAACGCTTCTTCCTACCTATGATGTGTTTGATGAATATCGTTATTTCGAACCGGCTTTTGAATGGAATGTTGTGCATTTCAAGGGGGTCAGAATAGCGCATTACCATTTGTGAGGATATCTGGAACCTGGGTGATAATCCACTGTACAGGGTTTGCCCGATGGATAAGTTAATGAGCCAGGAACCGCAGTTGATGATTAATATTTCTGCTTCTCCTTTTGATTATGACCATGATGAAGACAGAAAGGAAGTGATCCGGCAGAATGTAAAAAAATACCATCTTCCCATGGTGTATTGCAATGCGGTAGGTTCACAGACAGAAATTGTTTTTGACGGTGGAAGCCTGGTATATTCAGAAAATGGTGAGCTGATCCGTGAAATGAAATATTTTGAGGAGGATGAATTCCTGGCGGACATTGATCTTGCAGAAAAGACCGTCAAGGGCGACACCAAACCTGAACTACATCCCGAACTGTTTGATAAGGAAATGCGGGTAAGCAAGACCAATGATCCTGACCGTGTGATAGCATACCTGACCAATGAAAATAATATCGGGCAGATTAAAAAAGCCCTCATAATGGGCATCCGGGATTATTTTTCCAAGATGGGTTTCAGCAAGGCGATCCTGGGAAGCAGTGGTGGTATTGACAGCGCCGTGACCCTGGCCCTCGCCTGCGAGGCATTGGGCAGGGAGAATGTGCTTGCCGTATTGATGCCATCTCCTTATTCCACAACGCATTCGGTGGATGATGCGGTTCAACTCAGCAGAAACCTGGGTAATCCTTATGAAATCATTCCCATAAAGAATATCTATGAGTCCTTTCTCAACGCCCTGAAACCGCAGTTCAAGGACTTACCCTTTAGTGTAGCCGAAGAAAATATTCAAAGCCGGACCAGGGGTAACCTGCTGATGGCCATTGCCAATAAGTTCGGTTATATATTACTGAATACTTCCAATAAAAGTGAACTGGCCACCGGGTACGGAACATTGTACGGTGATATGGCCGGCGGATTGAGTGTTTTGGGTGATGTATATAAAATGCAGGTCTTTGCACTGGCTAAATTCATCAATAAAAGTGAAGAAATTATTCCGGAGAATATCATATCCAAACCTCCTTCTGCGGAACTCCGGCCAAACCAGAAAGACAGTGACAGCCTGCCTGAATATGACCTGCTCGACAAAGTTTTATACCAGTATATAGAGCGAAGGCAGGGTCCCAAAGAAATCATTGCCATGGGGATAGAGGAAGCGCTGGTGAAAAGGGTGTTAAAGCTGGTAAATGTGAATGAGTACAAACGAAACCAGTTTTGCCCGATTATTCGTGTCAGTGCCAAAGCTTTTGGTGTAGGAAGAAGGGTGCCGATCGTAGGGAAGTATCTTAGTTGAGATCCTTCGGGGGATTGCGGATTACGGATTACGGATTGCGGATTTGATTTTCTTTGCGTCTAGTCTTTACTTGCGCATTTGTTTCCCTTGCGTCTTGGGGGCCTTCCTTATGTTTTGATGAGCCCTTTGCCTCTTTGCGATATTTCTTTGCAATTTTTTCATAAAACGCTGGTTTTAGCGTTATTGGCTTACAGATTGCTATTTCAATTACATTAATTTCGAGCCCAATAACCAAACTATGGCACAAACCGCTGAAGACATCAGGCAACTGAATGAACGAATCCAATCCGCCGCAGGCTTTGTAGACAGGATAGAAACAGAAGTGGCCCGCGCTATCATAGGCCAGCATTATATGATCAGCCGCCTGCTGATCGGTTTACTGAGTAACGGCCACGTATTACTGGAAGGCGTACCCGGACTGGCAAAAACCCTGGCGATCAAAACCTTGTCACAGGCCGTCCATGCAAAATTCAGCAGGATACAGTTTACCCCGGACCTTTTACCGGCCGACGTGGTAGGTACCCTGATTTACAACCAGCAATCGCATCAGTTTGTTGTCCGCAAAGGACCCATTTTCGCCAATTTTATCCTGGCAGATGAGATCAACCGTGCACCGGCAAAAGTGCAAAGTGCCCTCCTCGAAGCCATGCAGGAACGGCAGGTAACCATTGGCGATAGTACCCATAAACTTGATGAGCCATTCCTGGTACTGGCTACCCAGAACCCTATCGACCAGGAAGGCACCTATCCGTTACCGGAAGCGCAGGTCGACAGGTTCATGCTGAAAGTGGTGATTGATTATCCTTCCCGGAAAGAAGAGCAGATGATCATCCGCCAGAATGTCGATGGATCTATACGTAAAATCGGTTAACCAGGTAGTGTCTATCCAGGAGATCGTTGAAGCCAGGGAACTGGTGAGGAAGATTTATATGGATGAAAAAATTGAAGAGTATATTCTCGATATAGTATTTGCTTCCCGCAGCCCGGAGAATTTCAAACTGGAAAAACTGAAGCCGCTGATTTCTTATGGCGGATCACCCAGGGCCAGTATTAATCTCGCCCTGGCAGCAAAGGCACATGCATTTCTACAAAAGAGGGGATACGTGATACCGGAAGATGTGAGAAGTATTGCCAAAGACGTGATGCGTCACCGTATCGGACTGACCTATGAAGCGGAGGCAGAAAATGTGAATTCGGAATTTGTGGTTGACGAGATCCTCAGAACATTACAGATACCCTGATGCTGACTACCGCCGAAATATTAAAGAAAGTACGGGAGCTGGAAATTAAAAGCAAGAAGCTTACCACCCACCTGTTTACGGGTGAATACCATAGTGCTTTTAAAGGCCGTGGGATGTCGTTCAAGGAAGTGCGGGAATACCAGGCCGGTGATGACCCCAGGTTTATCGACTGGAATGTATCTGCAAGATTCGGTCACCCCTACAGCAAACTATTTGAAGAGGAACGTGAGCTCACCATGATGCTGCTGGTGGATATCAGTGCAAGTTCTCTTTTCGGGACTGTTCACCAGGTCAAAAAAGACCTGATCACGGAGCTTTGCGCTATCCTTGCTTTTGCTGCCACTAATAATAATGATAAGGTCGGCGTCATTTTTTTCAGCGACAGGATTGAGTTTTATATTCCTCCCAAAAAAGGGCGCGACCATGTATTGTATATTGTCAGGGAACTGCTCACCATGGAGCCCAAAGAGCAGGGGAACGGATATCAATGCGGCGGTGAGATTTTTTAATAACAGCACCAAGCAGAAAAGTATCGCATTTATCCTGAGTGATTTTATGACGGATAAATATGATGATGCACTCCGGGTAGCCGGTAATAAGCACGATGTCATCGGCATTAAAGTGTATGATAAAATGGATATGCAGTTGCCGAAAATCGGGCTGGTGCAGGTGCAGGATGCTGAAACCGGAATGATGGAGTGGATTGATACGGATGATGCCACGGTCCAGTATAACTATGCCACTCAGTTCAACCAGACGGAAGAAGCCTGCCGGACCAGTTTCAAAAGGGCAGGGGCAAGCCTTTTATATGTACGCACAGATGAAGATTATGTAAAGATCCTCCAGAAATTTTTTATTCAGCGCAAGTAGCATGTTTACCCGGCATTTTTCCCCACATATCGTTTTGTATACATTATTCAGCATTTCCTGCCTGGTTGTTTTGGCGCAGGCAAAACCTGAAAAATCTGCCACAACGGCAAATGCCAAAATTTCGGTTAACCATACCCGTATACTGATCGGGGAACAGATGGAGCTCAGACTGGAATGTGAAGTAGTGGGTGGCAGAATGACCCGGTGGCCGCAGTTGCCAGACAGCCTGGGTCATTTTGAGGTACTGAACAGGAGTGAAGTTGACAGCAGCCTGACCGGCATCAGTATGACTTATAGCCAGACGCTCACCCTCACCAGTTTTGATTCGGGGCGTTGGGTGATTCCGTCGGTCAGTTTTATCGTGGGAAATAAAGCGGTAAGATCAGATTCGTTAGCCATTGATGTAACGAATATTGTACTGAAGGGAAATGATTATAACGATATAAAGGAAATCATTGAGGTGCCTGAGCCGGGATTTGACTGGGGCAAGTGGCTGCCTTATATAATAAGTACATTATTATTGCTGGCATTGGCCACATACTGGTTAATGAACAGGAAGAAAAAACCGCTGGAAGAAAAACCGGTAAGCCGCTCCACTGCTTATGATGACGCCATGGCAGAACTGAAGAAACTCAGGTCGGAGCAGTTGCCGGGGAAAGGCGAGATGAAGCAATATTATTCCAGGCTATACGATATTTACCGGCTTTACCTTGGGCATTATACAGGCACGAAGCTGATGCAGTCAACAACAGACGATCTGCTGGTGAAGATGAAAGACAAACTGCCGGCTGCAGGATTCAGCAGGATTGCTGAAGTACTCCGGATATCAGATGCAGTGAAATTTGCCAAATATCCATCTTCCGTAACTGAAAGTGAAAGTAGCTGGGAGACCATTTATGGTTCTGTAGAGGATATTAACCGTCAAAAAAAATGAAGTGATCAGCCGCTATTTTAACGATATCGAATTCGCCTATCCGCAGCTGTTATTCCTGCTGTTGCTCCTTCCCATATTGGGCGGATGGTATATAAGCAATGTAAAGCGGCAACAGTCATCCCTCAAAGTGTCTTCCTTGAAAAGTTTTCACAATACGGCATCATGGAAGAGGACGCTGCGTCATATTTCCATTACGCTCAGGCTGCTGGCGATTGCTGCGCTGATCATTGCACTGGCACGTCCGCAAACGCATTATGATGAAAAGAATTCAGAAGGCGAAGGCATAGATATTGTACTCTGTATAGATGTCAGCGGAAGCATGCTGGCCCAGGATTTCAAACCCAACAGGCTGGAAGCCGCCAAGCAGGTGGCTGCTGATTTTGTAAGCTTTCGCCCCACGGATCGCATCGGTCTGGTCATATTTGCCGGGGAGAGCTTTACGCAATGTCCCATCACTGCCGACCATAAAATGCTGACCGCACAGATTTATGCAGTTCGTGGAGGTTTTATGGTAGATGGAACCGCCATCGGATCGGGACTGGCAACCAGTGTTGACAGGTTGAGGACAAGCACGGCAAAAACAAAAGTGGTGGTTTTGCTGACAGATGGTGAAAATAACGGCGGACTGATTGATCCTAAGACGGCAAAAGAAATAGCCAAGTCTTTAGGCATGAAGGTATATACCATTGGTGTGGGAACCGAGGGTTTTGCCCCCACTCCGGTACAAACACCCGGCGGAGGAATTATCATGCAGCAGGAAAAGGTCAATATCGATGAAAAGCTATTGACGGAGATTGCCAGGGAAACCGGCGGCAAATATTTTCGTGCACGTGATAATGAAAGCCTGAAAAATATTTATACAGAAATCGATGCCCTTGAAAAAACCAGGATCGAGATTAATACCACCAGGAAGTATACAGAAAAGTTCTATCCCCTTGCCTTTCTCGCACTTTTGTTTTTATTACTGGAAGTGATGTTCAGGTACACCTTATTCAGGAAGTTTCCTTAAGGATTGCGGATTACGGATTGCGGATTGCGGATTCATAGGAAAGACCATTTTGGAGAATCCGTAATCCGCAATCCGTAATCCGCAATCTCTTTATCTTTATTGCATGACAGGAATAGTTTACAAATCAACCGGCAGCTGGTATGTGGTGAAAGATGATACCGGAAAGGCATACCAGGCCAGGATGAAGGGCATATTCAAGATTGACGAGATCACTTCAACAAACCCTGTTGCGGTAGGAGATGAGGTGGAATTTGTCATTGAAAAAGAACAGGAACAGACAGCGATGATTACGGAGATATATGAAAGAAGAAATTATATCAACCGTAAATCACCTTCTCATAAAATGCATCATCATATTGTTGCGGCAAATGTTGATCAGTGTGTGATGATCGCCACACTAAAGGAGCCACGGACCTCCCAGGGATTTATTGACCGTTTCCTTGTTGCCTGTGAAGCCTATCATGTGCCGGCTATCATTGTATTTAACAAGTCAGATTTGTACCGTGACAAGGAAGTGCAGAAGTTTGAAGCGATGAAGGAAATGTATGAGGGCATCGGCTATAAGGTATTGCTGATGAGCGTTAGTGAGCATAAAGGGGTCGGTGAATTAAAGCATTTATTGAAGGATAAAGTAAGCCTGCTCAGTGGTCATTCCGGCGTTGGGAAGTCGACCTTTATCAATAGCATCTTCCCTGAGCTTTCACTGAAAACACAGGATGTCAGCGGATGGAGCGGCAAGGGATTGCATACCACCACTTTTGCCGAGATGTTTGATTTGCCGGATGGCGGCAAAATCATAGATACCCCGGGCATCAGGGAATTTGGTTTGGTGGATATTGAAAAACGGGAATTATCTCATTATTTCCCGGAGATGCGGGTATTGATCCAGGATTGCCAGTTTAATAACTGCATGCATATGAACGAACCTGGTTGTGCGGTAAAGGCTGCAGTGGAAGACGGCTCGATAAATATCGACCGGTATGTCAGCTACCTCACCATCCTCGAAACGATCGAGGAAAAGAGCTACTAATCCAATTGCGGATTGCGTATTGCGGATTACGGATTCTTTATTGCAGGATCTGATTCAGAGAATCCGTAATTCGTAATCCGTAATTCGTCAATCTCATCTGATGCCCTCCAGAATTTTAGCGAGATCTGCTACCGCTTCATTGTCTTTTTTCATGGCATCTTTCCAGTTCCTGGGGAAGATGGAAACACCATCGTAAATGTTGTAATGAAGTGTGAGCTTGTGTCCGCGAAAAAGAAAATCCCAGTAGGATGTGTCAGAATCATCGATCTTGTTGGTGAAACTAATTTTCATTCTTTCAACAAGCAGATCAGCGACTTTGTAAAATTTGTCGAATCCGCAGTTTTCGGCGATTACGGCTTCGGTGCAGCCGTAATCATTTCTTAGGGTAAGGTCCATAGTGTCTATTTTTAGGTTAAATCAGGCCTTGAATTTTTTCGCCTTAGGCACTTTTTCACCACTCAGGTATCTTTCTGCGCCTACATTTTTACCGTTGCTGGGACATCCCGATTTCTGTGAACAACTGCATAAGTAAGACATTACAAAAAATACCAACGCTGCCTTTGTAATTGTGTATTTCATACAATTTTTAATTGTTTAATGTAATTGGTTTTATGAGGAAGAGGATTTAAACAAAGTCATGGTTCTTTGAACCAGCTGCTGTAGGTCACATAGTTATTGGCGATGCGGTTGATCTCTCCTTCTATCAGCTCTTTAGAGATCGATTTCACTTTTTTTGCAGGAACGCCTGCATATATACTTCCCGGTTCAACAATTGTGCCTTCCAGCACCACTGCCCCTGCGGCAATGATGGAATCTGATCCGATAATGGCATTGTCCATTACTATTGATCCCATTCCGATCAGCACATTGTCTTCGATGGTACATCCGTGTACAATGGCGAGATGACCAATGCTTACATTATTACCAACGGTGGCGCGGGTCTTTTCGTATGTGCAGTGAATTATTGCACCATCTTGTATATTAACTTTATTTCCTATGCGTATTGCATTGACATCCCCGCGCAGTACCGCATTGAACCAAACTGAGCATTGATCCCCCATGATGACATCCCCCACAATCGTAGCGTTGGGTGCGATAAAACATTCATTTCCAAAACTTGGAAGAATTCCCTTAACCGGAAGTATTGTTGGCATGCGCATAAAATTACGGATTGCGGATTACGGATTGCGGATTTTGGCTATCATTTAGGGGTTTGATCAGTATTGGGATATTGCTTTTAGATCGACAAGAGAATTGTGGCAGTTATGGACAATTATATTGAATAATCCGTAATCCGCAATCCGCAATCCGTAATCATTATTTTTGTGCCATGACAAACAGGGAAATTTTCCTCAGGCATTTGGCCCAAACCTCCGCTTCACCCCTGGCACTGGAAATAGTAAAGGCAGAAAGCTGCAAAATGTGGGATAAGGATGGTAAGGAATATATTGACCTCATAGGCGGCATAAGTGTTTGCAATACCGGCCATCGGCACCCCCGTGTTGTTGAAGCCATTAAATTACAGGCTGATAAATACCTGCACCTGATGGTGTATGGTGAGCTGGTGCAGTCGCCACAAGTGGAATATGCACAATTCCTGGCTTCTCACCTGCCATCCTCCCTGGATGCCATATACTTTACCAACTCCGGTACAGAAGCAACAGAAGGGGCTATGAAACTGGCTAAGAGGATCACCGGCCGGCCGGAAATGGTTGCTTTTACAGATTCCTACCACGGTTCCACCCAGGGTGCACTCAGTGTAATGGGCGATGAATACTGGAGAAATGCATTCAGGCCCCTGATCCCGGGAATCCTTCATGAACAGTATGGTTCAATGAGATCACTGGATAGCATAACCGAAAATACGGCGATGGTGATTGCGGAAACGATCCAGGCTGAAAAAGGCGTTAATATCCCATCCGGGGAATGGATGAAAGCGCTGCGGGATAGATGCACGCAAACAGGGGCATTACTTGTTCTTGATGAAATCCAGGCAGGCTTCGGAAGGACCGGAACCTTATGGGCATTTGAGCAATTTGATATTGTCCCCGATATTTTATTGCTGGGTAAATCCCTGGGCGGAGGCATGCCGCTGGGTGCCTTTATTGCCAACCATCAGCTGATGCATTCCCTGGCAGATCATCCTGTACTGGGGCATATCACCACTTTTGGCGGACACCCGGTGTCTTGTGCAGCCGGACTGGCTTCCATGAAAGTGCTGACCGAAGAAAAATTATGGGAAAGCGTTGAAAGGAAATCTCAACTATTTACTTCCCTGCTGAAGCATGAGCGGATATTGTCTGTAAGTTCCTCCGGATTGTTGATCGCCGTTAAGTTCCGTTCGTTTGAAGAGAATAAGAAGATCATTGATGCATGCATTGAAATGGGTGTGTTCACTGACTGGTTTTTGTTTGCTTCGCATTGTATGAGAATAGCCCCTCCTTTAGTGATCACCGAAGAGGAAATCCGTGATGCCTGCAAGATCATCATCGACATTTGCAATACAAATTAATAACCCGCTCAGTTGAAAGAATTTCGTCCTCATTCCTTATTTTGTATTATGAAACTTTCAGCCGCCATCCAGATCGTATTCATTGCAGTATTAATGATTTCTTCCTGTAAAAACAAAGAATCCGCGAAGGAAGCAGTAAAGGAATTACCAAAACCACTGGTTGGTGTGATTACATCTGCTGAAGAATTAAAAGCCATTTCTCCTGACACCATTTTAAACAGGCTTAAGGCCGGAAATGAAAGATTTGTATCAAACAGCATTACGGCCAGGGATCATTCCAAACTGGTTATGGCTACGGCAACTGCACAGTTTCCAAAGTCGGTGGTGTTGTCATGCCTCGACAGCCGGATTCCTGTGGAAGACGTTTTTGACAAGGGAATAGGGGATATGTTCGTGGCAAGGAATGCCGGTAATATTATAAATGATGATGTACTGGGAAGCATGGAATATGGATGTAAAGTTTCCGGGGCAAAATTGATCCTGGTGATGGGGCATAGCGGTTGCGGAGCTATAAAAGCGGCCATTGACGGGGTCAGGATGGGAAATATAACATCCATGCTGGGAAAAATAAAACCTGCAATCAAACTTTCCAAGGATTTTGAGGGGGAGAAAACCTCGAAAAATGCTGCGTATACTGATGATGTGGGCAGAAATAATGTGCTGCATACCATCGGGCTTATAAAAAGGAAGAGCCCGATTTTAAAAAAAATGCTTGACGATAAAGAGATAAAAATAGCCGGCGCTTATTATGATATAAAAACCGGTAAGGTTTCTTTTATGGAATGATATATTGGATTTAAGGTAACAGGAGGGGCAATCATAAACTGCTTACAGATAAAATCCCGCTCTCAATGCAATTCGGTTATTCGTGTAATTGGTTTTTATTCCTGATTCAACGGTAGCGCCTTTCTGCATACGGTATCCGAAATTAACATGAAAACCTGCCACCCTGCTGAAACGTATTTTGAAACCAATACCGGCGGCAAACATAGGCCCGCTTTCATATGAAATTGTTGTAGTGCTTGACGTAATATCAAAACCATAACCACCGTCAATAAAATAGTAGGGAACAAAAATGCCCGTTGTTGTAATATCGCCGCGTATACTGGCAAAAAGAGGGATGGTTGTTTGTGTAGCATAGAGATCAGCGGCAATTCCGAGGCCCGTAAATAGCCTCGGTCCGAAACGGTAACCGTTTACCGTTTGGAAGCTGAATGCTGCAGTGGTAACATTGTCGGGCCTGTTTTTGGTTGCTGCAAGTGCGCCGATTTCTGTAAAATGTCCAAATCCCTGGTTGCGGTATTGTCCATCGCCCCATATCTTTTTCTCTTTGGAAATATGATCCACCTCACTACCCCGGAAAATATAACGATTACGATCACCTGTAATAATGGATATGCTGTCCCCTGCCGATTTTGTAATAACCCCCCTGAGCACCCATCCGTTTTTCAGGTACAGGACATCTTCCTCATTTGGCCGGGACTGGGCGTGAAGATGTTGGGAACAAATTTGAATTGTTAGGAAACCCAGGATAAAAGAAAGATTTCTGTTCATGGTATTATGGAACATTCTTCGTTAAGCATCTGCCCATTGCCTGAATGCCTGGACCCTTTCGCGGCTGACAATGGCTTCATCTTTTTGGTTTCCGGCAACCAGGCAAATGCGCAGGCGGCTATTTACATACGTCCTGATATCCCTGATGGCACTAACGCCGCCAATAACTTTCCTGTTAAAGCGAAAAAACCTGGCAGGATCAAGAATTTCTTCCAGTTTTTCCAGGGTAAAATCAATAGGATATTTCTGGCCTTCCCGGTGAACAAGGAATACTGTTTTTCCTTCTGCATAAAAATAGGCGATATCGTGGGTTTCTACAAAACCCAACCTGGGCCCGATTTTCACCATGAACCTGGTTTTAAATTGACGCATGGCTAAAGGTGGAATTGCAGAACTACCGGATAAAACGGAATGAGCCTTACGGGATGTTATGGAATGGTACCGGTTTAATGCTTTGGCGAGTGCTTCCGCACTAATGGGTTTTAGCAGGTAATCAATGCTAAAATGCTGAAATGCCTCGAGGGCAAAATGGTCATAAGCAGTGGTAAAAATAACCGGGCAATCCGGCTGCAGTGATGACAGAATCGGAAAACATCGTCCATCAGCCAGTTCAATATCCAGGAAAATGAGATCAGGTGCAGGTTTGCGGGCGAGCCATTCTTTTGTGCCCTGTATGCTATCCAGCATCTCCAGTACTTCAATAGATGGATCATATGCACCCAGAACAAGCCTGAGTCGCTCCGCAGCCAGTGGTTCGTCTTCCACGATAAGTACCTTCATAGTCCCAATTGTGGAATAAACTAACAAGTAACTAATCAAAAGGTTTAAACAGGAACTTTTTGTATCAGGGGAAGTGCCACCTCGAAATAATCCTGGTCCTGGTGTATCCTGATCTGGCGGCCCAGGGTCAATTCATAACGTTTGGAGATATTATTCAGCCCGGTCATGGTAGATGCTTCATCGGGCATTTTTTTCTGGAGGTTATTCCTGACAACGATATGATCATTTTTATCGACGAAAACCTGGATAAGCAGCGGATGGTGAACGGAAACAATATTGTGCTTGATGGCATTTTCAAAAAGGATCTGCAGTGCTATGGGAACAATATAATATAGTGTATAGCTTTCAGGAATATTTTTTTCAATCCTGACCCCCTTTCCGAATCTTTTTTCCAGTAAAAATATATATGGCTCCAGGAAATCCAGTTCCTGCCGGAGGGGCACCAGCTCCTCTTCCTGGTGGTTAAGAATATAGCGGTAGACCGAAGAAAAAGCTTCTATGAATTCATTGGCCTCTTCATTTTTCGTCATGACCAGGGCGGAGAGAACATTCAGGTTATTAAAGAGGAAATGTGGATTTACCTGGCTCCGGATCGCCTGGAGCATTGCCTGGGTAGTGGATCGGCGCAAGGCTTCAGCTTCCAGTTCTTTTTGTTTGGAACGGTTGATGTAGAATATGATGCCGTTCAGGCAATGAAGGAAGAGGTTAACCCTAAGCGCGAAAACCGTACTTAGTTTTCCTTCCACAGCCAATAAATCCTTTTCCTGCCCGGTAACCAGTCGGCTCATCCCATAAAATACCAGCCAGCCAGTTACCGAAGCAAGTAATATGCTGGCAAGAAATAATATCAGCAGGGGATGTATTTTACTTTTCTTTTCACTTTGCCTAAATATGAATCCTCTTTCCAATAACCTGTTCCCTTCCCATACTATAGCAACGATAAGCAGGAAGGAAAGCCAGATATACAATTTAGGTTCACTGATCCCATAATACTCAAAGGTTTCCAGGTAGGCTGTATTGACATAGGAATAGCTTGCCAGCAGCAGGATAAATAAATAACGGTATGTATTTCCGAAAAGTTTCATGTTCAGAAAATAATATCGGGCAAGTTCTGTAACCTGCCCGATATTAAAGAATAAATATGTTTAATAAATTCGACAGGTTATTACTGAGGCAGCAATACCCTGTCAATCGCATGCACTACACCGTTAGTAGTGACGAGGTCTGTAATGATAATGTTGGATGCATTGCCACCATTACCATTTCCGGTTACTTTAGGACCGCCTGATAGCGAAATGCCAACTGTCTGTCCATTCAGCGTGCCGGGTGTTGAACCATCCACCAGGTTGCAGGAGAATACCCTTGCTCCAATGACATGATATGCCAGGATACCGGCGAGTGCATCAGGTGCAAAAGCTTTTATCTTGGTTGCATCTCCAAGTCCGGCGGCAGTAAAAGCAGCATTGGTAGGTGCAAAAACGGTCAGCGGTCCTGGACCATTGAGGATACTCAGGACATTCACATTTCCGGTGCTGGCCCATATTACGGCTTCCACAAGCAGTGAAAAATTAGGATTGCCTGCCGCAAGATCAACGATGGTGCCTGTTGGTGGAATTAATACCTTGTCCACTGCGTGGATTACCCCGTTGGATGCGATAATATCAGCCATTACTACCATTGCGCCGTTGACACAAACTTTTCCGTCTTTTTTGGTTACGAAAATATCCTTACCGTTAAGCGTTTTCACCGGTGTATTGTCCGCTTCAGGGATATTACCGGCCAGCACTTTTGAACCTATCACATGGTATAGTAAAATCGACTTAAGTGTTTCCTTATCGATTTTTGCGATAGCACTGGCATCCGGAAGTCCGGCTGCTGCAAAGGCCTTGTTATCTGGTGCAAATACGGTAAACGGACCCTTGGTGTTCAGTTCATCAATCAAGCCTGTTCTCGACAGTGCGAGTTTCAGGAGTTTATAATCATCCGACATATTCACTATCTGCGCGATGGTTTTTTTGCCGGCATTGGTGCCGCCTTTGGGAAAATATTCCATTGATTTCTGGCAACCGGTAGCGAGCACCAGCAGCAGGAACAGTGCCGGCATTGCCTGAGTTTTTGATAATTTTCAGCATAGATTTGATTTTATGTTGTGAAAAAAAGTTTTGTTATTTACGGAAGAAGCACGCGGTCAATCACGTGCACCACGCCATTGGTAGCAACAATATCTGCAGTGCGATATTGGAAGAAGGATTGGCACTGGAAGTAATTTTAACTCTGGCCGGGGTCAGGTTGACAGTCAGGTTTCCGCCCTGCAGTGAAGCGGTGGTAAGTCCATCAGTGAGGTCGCTGGCAAATACATTGGTGGTAAGTACATGATACTTGACCACAGTGGTAATGAGGTCTGTAGGAGCTGCATTAATGTCTGCAACAGTACTGAAACCGGCTGCACGGAAAGCAGCATTTGTTGGAGCGAAAACCGTGAATTTACCTGGTCCGGATACGGCACCTGCTAGTCCGGCTTTGGTTACAGCAGCAAGGAGTAACGAAAAACTGGTATCCCCGGCAACGATTTGCGCAATATTTTTTGTGGGGGGAAACAATACTTTCGAAATAACATGGATCACCCCATTACTTGCGGCTACATCAGCACTTTTTACCTTGATACCGTTTGCGAATACGCCATTCGTATTTCGGGAAGCAAACAGGCTGGTTCCGAGCAAAGTGGTTACGGCATCACTTACTGGTACATTTGCAGATCCTACCTCAGTGCCGAGCACATGATACTTAAGGATCGAATCCAGTGTAGGTATTGGCAAGCTGTTCACTGTGGCTTCTGTTATACCAGATGCAGCGAATGCAGCATTATCCGGCGCAAATACGGTTAATGTTCCGCCGGAAAGTGCAGAGCCCAGTCCAGCCCTGGTAATAGCAGTATTCAGGATCGAAAAATCCGGATTCGTACTTACAATTTGAGCAATATTGGACGTCGTCATGGTATCGTCGTCCTTATCACATGATACTGTTATGATGGCCATGGAAATGACCATTATCATGGCTTTCAGAAATGGTTTTGTTTGCATAAATATGTTTTCACTAATAACCAAATGGCGTTGAGGAAGATGGTATGCGGGAGTGAACCGTCAGAAAAAGGGAGTGAACCGAAGGTTTATGGGGTATGAAATGGGATGTCTGTAAAACTGGAATCTATAGTTTCCGGGAGCAGGTTGTAAAATACAGAGGGGGTGGAAAGGAAAGATTTGGTGGATGAAAAAGCAAGTTAAAATCAACAACCTGATCATTTGGACATCAGTCCCGGATTAAACACTTCCATGGAATTCAACTCCGGGTTACCGCCCTGCCTGGTGCATTTCGTGGCGATATAAATCATATTATTAAATACAATTCCCTGGGACCCATAACGTCCGGTAATGAGCGATGGCAGGGATACCCACTTTTTAGTTGCCGGGTCAAACAAGTGAATAGATTAAAAGGGCATTCTTAATATGATCAGGAATTTTTGATTTTCAAACAGTTAAGATTTATTTCTTCAACGTTACAATATATCGTACTTATCCATCGTTATTTTACTAATCGCATGGCATTCCTTTTTGTTTTGCGGTCCCCCTCCTATTAAAGATCACAAATCCCGGTCCTGATCATTCATCAAATTAATTTTTGTGAAACAGATTCTATTTGCCTGGGTCCTTGTGATCTCATTTCATTCAGCATTTTCCCAACCACGCGAGAAGGGTGGTAATTCAAATGAAAAGAATGTTTTTTCACCAGTGAAAGAATATGGTATTGCGTATTATCCATTTGAACGCGTCTTGCTTCACGCGGATGCATTGAAAATGTATGCAATGAGTAATGGATATGATACAGCATATGCATTTATCATAAATATGGGGATGAAGTCGAGTGCCAGGAGGTTCTTTATTGTAAACCTCCGGTCGATGTGTGTTGAGAAATCAGGCCTGGTGGC
Source organism: uncultured Sphingobacteriales bacterium (assembly GCA_963823365.1). Taxonomy (GTDB): domain Bacteria; phylum Bacteroidota; class Bacteroidia; order Chitinophagales; family Chitinophagaceae; genus Pollutibacter. The sequence continues at coordinate 2,086 of CAWGLH010000017.1, read as the reverse complement.
TCACGGCAAGGGTGATGAAAAGGTATATTCCGGAAACAGGCAGTATTCCAACAGGCAGGGCAGCAATTGCACATCGCTTGGGAAATATAAAATCGGGAAATCCTATACCGGGTTTTTCGGACTGGCCTTCAAGCTTCACGGATTGGAATCCAGTAATAGCAAAGCCAATGAAAGAAATATCGTGTTGCATTCTATGCACTGCATCCCGGAAACACCGGGTGATAAACCCATATGTTTAAGCGAAGGTTGTCCGGCGGTTAGTGACAGTTTTCTCCCTGAAATTGAGAGAATCATCAGTAATGCAAAACAACCTGTGTTGCTCTATATTTATGACAGTACAGTCCCGTCAAAAACTGGTGAAAAGGTTAACCCAAAAAATTGATCCTGACCAGTGAAAACCGTAAATTTTCATTTTGGCAGTTTACTTTTGGATTATTTCCTTTAATTCCGATGGAAATGTTTTAGCATCTTTCCTGATATCTCCGGTAAGAGATCTCAGGAAGGAAACCACTTTCTTAGCTTCTTCCGGTTGCAGTGTCCTGTTTAATTGCACTTCGCTCATGATCATAACCGCTGAATCCAGGCTGGTAACACTTCCATCATGGAAATAGGGGAATGTTTTTTCTGCATTTCGTAGCCCGGGGACTTTAAATATATCTTTATCGGCCGGATTTCCGGTAAGTGCCATTTTGCCTTCATCATTTAACCGGCTATGGACAAGGGTTCGGTAATCAGTGATCAATCCGAACTTCTGCAGACTGTTCCCTCCTATACCTATACCGTTATGACAGCTATTACAGCCAAGATTTATAAACATTTGTAACCCTTCCTTTTCGTCAGTGTTAAGAGCGGACAGGTCACCGTCCATGAAGCGGTCAAACCTGGAGCTGGTCAGCAATGTGCGTTCAAAAGCCCCTATGGCCTTCTGGATATTGGCATAATTAAACGGGTCTTTCTCATCCGGGAAGGCTAACCTGAAAGTTCTATTATACATCGTATCTTTTTTCAGCCGGTCAATAAGAAAACCTTTGTGCGGTATAGCCATTTCATCGGCATTCAGAATGGGCATCCCGGCTTGTTCTTCAACGGTGGTGGCCCTTCCGTCCCAGAACTGCATATTATGAAGGGCTGCATTGAATACAGTGGGAGAATTCCTGTCGCCGGGTTTTCCGGCATCACCGATTGATGTTGGAAGATTGTCGACGCCAAATGTTGCAAGGTTGTGACATGAATTGCAACTGTTATGACCTGTCTTTGATAACCGGGTATCATAAAACAATATTTTCCCCAGTTTTACTTTGTCATCTGTAACCGGGTTTTGGGGACTATTGGCTACTGCCGGAATTATTTTAAAGTAAACCCTGGCCTGTTCCATTGCTGCAGTATCCAGCCTGGTGTATACAGGCGAAACTGTTATTTCCTTTTTATCGTTTTCTGTTTTATTTTGATTGCATGCTATAGTCAATGATAATAGCATACTGAGCGCTAAGAATTTTTTCATACATGAATGTTTTTCAGGACATTCAATGTAGTCAGATTAACTGCTTTAAAAAATGATGACAGTCAGTGTTTTATGAAAAAAGTGAGGAGACAGATCCTCTTAGAAACCGATCCGGAAACTAAAGAAAACACCAAACCTTTTATATCCTTCCGGGGGAAGGGGCTGCGGCAGGATTCTCCATACCAGGTCAAGCCTGAAGAACTTCAGGATATTATCGACACCTGTTCCCAGTTCCATATATGTTTTTCCGCCAAGTTCTTCAAAAGGATGACCATTAACAAAGTTCAATGCCTTGTTTTCTTCACTCAGGCTTCCGATCAGCATTTTAACATTCCAGAACTGCCTGAATTTAAGTATACGGGTTGGCGGTATAAGGCGAAAAATTCCATTTCCGATATTGTGTTCAAAGATGACTCCGGCAAACCGGTCAGAAATATATTCATACCTGTTCATCAGGTTAAATGCATATTTGTTATAATAATAAATTTCATTTCCCGGGGCAATATTCAGAAACATGTAAGGTATGGTTCCGAATGTTTTGCCGGCATATACGCTGTAGTAAATACTTCCCAATGGGGGGATCGA
>CAWGLH010000016.1:0-96183 GCA_963823365.1 uncultured Sphingobacteriales bacterium | reverse complement strand
GTTTCCCGGTCACCGGCCCGATCGATATCGTCGGCGACGGCTTCGGGGGCGTAGTGTCCGAGGACCTGCGGCATGCCGCGCTGACCGCACTCGATGTCGACCGTGCCGCCGCCAGGGAGCGCGCGATGCGCTACACTTGGAAGGCCTGCGCGGAGATGTACATGGACAACATTCGCGCCGCCCGCGCGTCTGTCGACGCCGCCGTCCGCTAGAACAGCCGTCCGCCGTCCGGCACCTTGCGCTCGATCGCGCCGAGCACGACCTCGCCCTCCTCGTCGGGAAAACCCAGCGTCAGGACTTCCGACATGAACGGCCCGATCTGGCGCGGCGGGAAATTCACCACCGCGAAGACCTGCCGGCCGACCATTCCAACCTATGAAATCAAAATGGCAGCAGGAAGGAATTTTTCAAGGGATTATGGTACTGATTCTGCCAGTTTTATTATTAATGAATCAGCCGTTAAAGCCCTTGGCTGGAAATCGGACCAATATGCCATAGGCAGGGATTTCAAGTATGGAAATGTCAGGGGGCATGTAATTGGAGTAATAAAAGATTTTCATTTTGAAAGCATGCACCAGTCCATTGTACCCATTATACTGGTTAAAGATCCGTTTCCCAATCCTTATTTCAATAACCTGACAGTAAAATTTGCAGGAACCAATACGGGTAAATCATTGGCCAAACTTGAAAACACGTGGAAAAATTTTCTTCCGGAAGTGCCATTTGAATATACTTTCCTGGATGAAAATTTCGACAAGCTTTATGAAGCAGAACAACGGCAGGGGAACATTTTTACCGCTTTTGCCTGCATTGCAATCTTCATTGCCTGCCTCGGCCTATTAGGATTGTCGGCCTTTACCATTTCACAAAGGGTGAAGGAAATCGGTATCAGAAAGGTGCTTGGTGCAAATATTTCCGGAATTGTGGCGCTTTTGTCCAAGGACTTTCTGATACTGGTGCTGCTTGCTGCACTCATCGCTTTTCCCATTGCCTGGTATGCCATGCATAACTGGCTGAAAGATTTTGCCTACAGGGTGAGCATCAGCTGGTGGATTTTTATAGTGGCCGGACTGGCATCATTGTGCGTAGCCCTGTTAACCGTAAGTTTCCAGGCCATTAAGGCGGCAACATCCAATCCGGTCAAGGCATTAAGAAGTGAATAATTATATATAATGACTGCAACATCAGGTTTGATAATGCAGACTTTAAAGAAAAGCAAATGATCATTAACTATTTCAAGATCGCCTGGCGTAACCTCATCAAAAGCAAGGGCTATAGTGCCATTAATATCGGGGGCCTGGCCCTGGGAATGGCGGTTGCCATCATGATCGGCTTATGGATATGGGATGAATTATCCTTTGATAAATACCACAAGAACTACGACAGGATCGCCCAGGTGATGCAGCACCAGAATTTCAATGGCGAAATCGGAACGCAAACAGCGAATCCATACCTGATGGCTTCGGAGATCAGGAATAAATATGGCAGCGATTTCAAATTTGTTTTGCAGTCGTCCTGGAATTTCCAGCATACCCTTGCCCTGGGTGAAAAGAAACTGCTGAAGTCAGGATCATTTTTTGAACCCCAGGTCACCGAAATGCTTTCGCTGAAAATGCTCAAGGGTTCAAAGGACGGACTTAAGGATCCCTATTCCATCATACTTTCAGAAAGCCTGGCAAAGGCATTTTTTGGTGATGAGGATCCCATTAACCAGACATTAAAACTCGATAACAAGGCCGATGTAAAAGTAACCGGGGTTTATGAGGATATTCCCTATAACAGTTCTTTCAGGGATCTTACTTACATACTGCCATGGGAGCTTTACCTGATCAGGGAACCATGGATTAAAAAAATGGAGACACCCTGGGGAAGCAATTTCACGCAGACTTATGCGCAGATAGCAGACAATGCGAATATGGACATTGTATCCGCCAAAATCTCCAAGGTCAAGTATAATGCTTTAGATGCTGAGGAAAGAAGGTATAACCCGGTTGTCTTTCTACAACCCATGAGCAAATGGCATTTACACAATGATTTTAAAAATGGTGTCAATGCCGGCGGACGCATTCAGTATGTATGGCTGTTCGGCATCATCGGATTTTTTGTGCTGCTGCTGGCCTGCATCAATTTCATGAACCTGAGTACGGCAAGATCCGAGAAAAGGGCGAAGGAAGTAGGCGTGAGAAAAGCCATCGGTTCTGCCAGGTGGCAACTGATCATCCAGTTTTTCAGCGAATCTTTCCTGGTGGTGCTCCTGGCCTTTGCATTATCCATCATGATTGTTTTCCTGGCGCTTCCTTTCTTCAATGAAGTTGCCGATAAAAAGCTCAGCCTTTTATGGCTCAACCCTGTTTTCTGGATCATGGGGTTATCCTTCAGTATTTTCACCGGCATAGTGGCAGGTAGTTACCCGGCATTATACCTCTCTTCCTTCCAGCCGGTGCGGGTATTGAAAGGAACATTCCAGGCCGGCAGGTATGCCTCGCTGCCCAGGAAAGTACTGGTGGTGCTTCAGTTCGCTGTTTCCGTAATGCTGTTTATCGGAACCATTGTTGTTTACCAGCAGATACAGCACGCCAAGAACAGACCCGTTGGATATAACCGCCAAAGCCTGATTACAGTCAGTGGCAATGATGTGCTGCACAAAAAATTTGATGCACTAAGAAATGAATTAAAAAGTAATAATCTTATTGTGGAGATGACTGAATCAACCAGTCCAACCACGGAGGTATGGAATACCAATGGAGGGTTCGACTGGGAAGGCAAGGATCCCAACCAGGCAGTGGATTTTCCAAACTCTGGTGTTACCTATGAATTTGGTAAAGTCATTGGCTGGACAATAAAAGAAGGCCGTGATTTTTCGAGGGACTTCGCAACGGATTCGGCAGCCTTTATCCTGAATGAATCTGCTGTGAAATTTATCGGGCTTAAAAACCCTGTAGGGTCAACCATTAAATGGGAAGGGAAACCATACCAGGTCATAGGTGTGGTGAAGGATATGCTGGTACAGTCGCCCTATGAACCCATTCGCGCTTCCATGTATCACCTTTCCATGGAACAGGAAAACGTGATGATCATGAAGATCAACCCCAAACTGGCTGCCGGGGAAGCTGTAAAATCAATTGAAAGTATTTTCAGAAAATTTGACCCTGCCACAGCACTTGAATTCAAATTCGTGGATGAAGACTTTGCAAAAAAATTCGGCGATGAAGAACGTATCGGCAAACTGGCATCCGTATTTGCCATCCTGGCCGTACTGATTTCATGCCTGGGATTATTTGGACTGGCTTCCTTTGTAGCGGAACAAAGAACCAAGGAGATTGGTATCCGCAAAGTGGTGGGTGCCACCATTTTCAATTTATGGACTTTGTTATCTAAAGAGTTTGTCATACTTGTGATCATTGCCTGCGCTTTAGCCGTTCCGCTGGCCTGGTATGGGATGCACCAGTGGCTGCAGAAGTATGATTACCGCACCAATATCCATTGGTGGATTTTTGTCACTGCCATACTTGGTGCACTGCTGATTACCATTATGACGGTGAGTTTCCAGGCCATAAAGGCTGCGATGGCCAACCCTGTGAAAGCATTGAGGAGTGAATAGTGCTTAATTTTAAAAAGAACTGCCTGCATATGAAGCTGAATTATTTCACCATTGCCATCAGGAACCTCAGGAAACACAGGTTGTTCAGCCTGATCAATATTTCCGGCCTGGCCATTGGCCTGACCGTATTTATATTGATCATGCTATGGATTGAAAATGAACTTGGGTTATAATGGATTTCACAAGGATAAAGAACGGATAGCTGCAGTGATGGTAAACAAGAAAACCGGCAATGACATTGCAAGTTATCCTGCAGTCCCCTCCAATGCTGGCCAAAACAATGGTGAAGGATCTTCCCGGTATTGAATATGCAGCGCGCAGTTCCTGGGGCGATGTAAGGATGTTGTCGAAGGCCGATAAAAAATTCAGCGAATACGGCTTATATGTAGATCATGATTTCCTTGACATATTCACTTTTCCGCTCCTGGCCGGCAACAGTAAAGAAGTGCTCAGGAACCCTCATACCATACTGTTATCAGAAACACTGGCGAAGAAATATTTTGGGAATGAAAATCCCATTGGCAAGGAAATAATGGTGGAACAATCCACCCCTTATATTATAGAAGGTATTTTCAAAGACGTGCCTCCAAATGCCACGCTCACCTTCGATTACCTGATGCCGGTACAGGATTATTTCACGCAGTATATGGGCGGGCAGGAAAACTGGTCGTCCAATAATATGCGCACCTATGTTAAGATTAAAGAGGGAACCGACAGGGTCATCGCTGGATAAGTCCTTAAGGTTATTCCAGCAGCGTTATACAGACCAGCAGGCCAATACAGAATTGTTTCTGTGGAACCTGGAAGACTGGTACCTGCGTTTTGATTTTAAGAACGGAAAATATGCAGGAGGCGGTCGCATTGCCAATGTCAAACTGTTTTCACTGATTGCATTATTTATATTGTTCCTTGCCTGTATCAATTTCATGAACCTTTCGACCGCAAGCGCTACAGGAAGAGCAAAGGAAGTTGGCGTAAGGAAGGTATTGGGCGCGCATAAAAGATCACTCATCGCACAGTTCATGAGTGAATCATTATTACTATCCGCATTATCGGGAATTATAGCGCTGGTATTGGTGATCATGATCCTTCCTTCTTTCAATGAACTGTTACGGCGTAAAATAAGTTTTGATTTTTCTGATCCTGTCCACCTGTCCGTTTTTATCGGCACCATCCTAATCACCGGATTTCTTGCAGGAAGTTATCCTTCCTGGATTTTATCCGCTTTTCGTCCGGCGAAAGTGCTCAAATCAAAAGTGGGCATAACGGCCGGAAATACCATTTTTATCAGGAAGGTTTTGGTGGTTACACAGTTTGCCGTGTCTGTGCTGCTGATCCTTGGCACACTCGTTGTTTCCCAGCAGATCAAATATATCAGCAATAAAAAACTGGGATATGAAAAGGAAAACCTGGTCTGGTTTCCGAATAATATCGAAGGAAATAAAAATGATATTGCCAAACAGGAATTCCTGAAGATTCCGGGTGTTACCAGTGTTGCGAGGGCTTCGATGACCTTTACCATGCCTAATAACAGGGGTACGGAAGTACAATGGACAGGCAAGAACAGCGGGGATGATATCTTCTTCTGTTTTATTACCGGGGATCATGATATCACAAAGACAATGGGCATTGAGATGAAAGAAGGCCGGAGTTTTTCAAGGGAAATGATGAATGATACCGCATCGTATATTCTTAATGAAGAAGCGGTAAAAAGAATGGGATTGAAAAATCCTGTTGGCCAGACCCTGGAAACTTTTTCCGGCAAGGGAACCATCATTGGTGTGGTTAAAGATTTTCATTTCGAATCCTTACAGAACCCGATTGCCCCGGTCATCATTAATTGCAGGCCCGAATGGACATGGCTGTATTATGTAAGATTAAAAGGAGATCATATTCCCGAAACACTGAAAAGCCTTGAAGCCGCGTATAATACAATGGCACCAGGTTTCATATTCGATTACAATTTCCAGGATAAGGAATATGAGCGTTTGTACAGGACGGAAACGCAGACCGGCAAACTGGTCAACTGGTTTGCATTGGTGGCCATTTTTATTTCGGCCCTTGGCTTATTGGGATTAACCGCATATTCAGTGGAAAAAAAGGCAAAAGAAATCGGCATCCGGAAAGTACTGGGCGCATCAGTAATGGATATCATCACCATGGTCTCCCGGCAATTCATTTCATTGATTATAGTCGCCATCCTTATTGCTTTGCCTCCGGCTGTGTATTTTATGACAAACTGGTTACAACAATACGTATACCGCATTAATATAAGCTGGTGGATCTATGGGGCAACCGCGGGAATTGTAGTGTTTATTGCCATGTTCACCATCTGCCTGCAGGCGATAAAAGCGGCCATTGCCAACCCGGTAACAGCATTGAGAAGTGAATAGAGTAATGTAAAAAATGAGGTCAATGATCAGGTATTATTTCAAAATAGCTTTTCGAAATCTTTCCAGAAACAAGACTTCGTCTATTGTAAATATTGGTGGGCTAACGGTTGGCATTGCGGTTTCATTGCTTATCGGGCTATGGGTATATGATGAATTATCCTTTAATAAGTATCACCAAAACTATGATCGCATTGGTCGTGTGCTTATCCGTGGCAATGATCCTAAAGAGGGGACATTTATAAGTACCTCATTGTCGTACCCTCTTGCAACGGAACTGGTGACTAACTACAATAGCAATTTTAACCATATCGTACGCACGTCCTGGGATCAGGATTATATTCTTTCCTATAGTGACAAGAAGCTTTCAAGAATGGGAAAATTTATGGACGCTGCAGGTCCGGAAATGTTTGCACTGAAAATGTTAAATGGAAATTGGTCAGGTCTTAACGATCCTCACTCCATTATGCTTTCTGCATCAACATCAAAAGCAATTTTTGACGACAAAGATCCCATCAACCAGGTCATTACCCTCAATAACAAAACCAACCTCAAAGTAACCGGAGTTTATGAAGACCTTCCCGCAAATTCTGAATTTAGCCATATAAAATTTTTTTCTACCTGGGATCTCTGGGTTGCAGAAAATGACTGGATATTAAACAGGGCATCCAATGACTGGATGAACCACTTCCTGGCGATCTATGCAGAAATACCAGCAGGGGCGGGTTTCGATGGGGTAGACAAACAAATTGCAGATGCTCAATACGATAAAATAAAACATATCGATAAGTATAAGTACCAGGCATCCAGCCATCCCAAGGTTTTCATTCACCCAATGAAAAACTGGCATTTGAAACCTCTAAGTCGGGATAACGGCCAGGTCAATTCCAGCCCTATGCGTATGTTATGGCTCGTTATTGTAATCGGGATCTTTGTTTTGTTGCTGGCCTGTATCAATTTCATGAACCTGAGTACGGCACGCTCCGAAAAAAGAGCAAAAGAGGTTGGTATAAGAAAAACAATCGGTTCAGAAAGAAAGCAACTGGTATACCAGTTTTTAGGCGAATCTTTTTTAGTGGTGATAATATCATTTATATTATCCTGCATAGCAGTTTCCATCTCACTCCCATGGTTTAATCAAATAGCCGGAAAAGAAATGTTGATACCCTGGTCAGATGTCTACTTTTGGATGATCTGCCTGGGCTTCATAATTTTTACTGCTTTACTGGCAGGAAGTTATCCTGCATTCTATCTTTCTTCTTTTCAACCCATCAAAGTCTTAAAAGGAACTTTCAGGGTTGGCTGGCATGCAACAATGCCCCGAAAAGCACTGGTAGTTTTGCAGTTTACAGTTTCTGTGACCCTGATCATTTGTACAATTGTAGTTTACCAGCAGGTAAAATTTGCAAAAGATCGCCCAGTTGGATATTCAAGGGATGGCCTGATAATGATTGACATGAAATCAGACGATTTCCGGGATAAATATGAATTGTTCAGAACAGCATTGAATAATACCGGTGTAGTTACTGAAATTTCTGAATCGAGAGGAATGGTAACTGAAGTATCATCCTCCAATAACGGGTTCGATTGGAAAGGAAGGGCTGAGGGTAAAGAAGAAAGTTTCGGCACACTGGCTGTAACACATGAACATGGTAAAACGATTGGATGGCAGTTTGTTTCAGGGCGTGATTTTTCGCGGAACAATATTGCCGACTCTTCAGGAGTGGTCATGAATGAAGCAGCAGCGAGATATATGGAACTGGATAATCCCATTGGTGAAGTCATTACTTGGAAGTGGAGAGAAAATCAACCCAAGCCATATACAATTTTAGGAGTGATCAAAGATGCAGTAATGGAGTCGCCCTATGAAGCGGTTGAACCGATGCTGTTTTTTGTTAAACCATTGAACGGAGGTGTGAGTTGCATTAATATCCGCGTGAATAACGGTGTTGCCATGAGTAAAGCCCTGCCAAAAATTGAAGCAGTGTTTAAGGAGTTGGTGCCTAAAGTGCCTTTTGATTACAAATTTGCCGACGAAGAATATGCTTTAAAATTCGCAGCAGAAGAACGCTTTAGTAGCCTGGTAGGTTTCTTTGGCATGTTTGCAATCTTCATCTCATGCCTTGGCCTTTTTGGATTGGCTTCATTCACTGCAGAACAACGCACCAAAGAAATTGGCATAAGGAAAGTATTGGGAGCTTCCATTTTCAACGTATGGCGCTTGTTATCCCGTGAATTTGTCGGACTGGTTATTATTTCATTGATACTGGCATCGCCCATTGCCTGGTACTATATGAATGGCTGGTTGCAAAACTACCCGTACAGAACAACATTTTACTGGTGGATCATTCCTTCTACTGCAATAGGGGCCCTGTTGATTACTTTATTGACGGTAAGTTTCCAGGCCATTAAGGCAGCGCTGGCAAACCCGGTTAAAGCAATAAAAACAGAATAGCACAAATACTGAACAAATAATATATGCTAAAAAACTATCTGACCATCGCCTGGCGTAATCTCTGGAAAAACAAGGTATTTTCTGCTATCAATATTTTTGGATTGGCCATTGGCATGGCCGCCTGTATAGTCATCATGGTATTTGTGTTCTATGAAAAAAGTTTCGATGGAATGCATACCAAAAATATCTATCGGCTGGATGAAGTGCAGAAATTTGAAGGTATGGTGGCCCCTCAAAATGTTGCGCTCTCAATGTTCCCAATGGCCCCTACCTTGAAGCAGGAATTTCCGGAAGTGATGAATGTAACCCGCGTCAGGCGAACTGAAAAAGCGAATATGCGTGTTGGAGAAACGCGAGTAGTATTACCTGCACTGTTTTATGTTGACTCTACCTTTCTTCAAATGTTCAATTTTGAATTGCTCAAAGGCAATCGCGAAACTGTATTGCAAAGACCGAACAGTTTATTATTAACGGAAACATCAGCGAAGAAATTATTCGGAACAGAAGATCCAATGGGTAAAATCTGTGCTAAGGTATGGAAGGGATACCCTGACCTTTACCGTTACAGGCATCCTTGAAAGACATTCCCGGTAATTCCCACATGCAATTTGATGCTTTATCATCTTTCAGCACAATCTTCAGGCCTGGGGATATGGACAACTGGGGTGGTAACTGGCTGGTTACATACCTTGAGCTCAAGGACAATACGAATATCGCTGCAATGGAAAAAAAGTTTCCCGACTACCTCAAACGGCATATGACAGAGGATGGCTGGAAATTTTATGAACTGTTCCTTCAACCATTGAAAGATGTCCACGCCAACTCATCGGAGATCACCCATGATTATATCAACTACCATAAGTTCGACCGGAAACACGTGTATATTTTTTCAGTTATTGGTTTGATCGTATTGATCATTGCCTGTATCAATTTCATGAATCTCTCTACGGCACGGTCAGCAGGAAGGGCAAAGGAAGTAGGTGTGAGGAAATCCGTTGGCGCCAAACGCGGCCAACTGGCCCTTCAGTTTCTTGGTGGAATCAGTTCTGATTGCTTCAATTGCTTTGGTGATCGCTATCGGGCTCGCGTTATTGGTCATACCATCGGTTTCACAACTGAGTGAAAGAACACTCAGCCTGCCACTACTTTCCCAATCCTGGCTGCTACCTTTGTTATTGGGATGTACGGTGATGGTGGGATTAATTGCCGGACTTTATCCAGCCGCTTATTTATCATCCTTCAATCCTGTTGCTGTGCTAAAAAGTGCACTACAATCCGGAAACAACAAAAGCATTTTCAGGAATATGCTGGTGATCTCGCAGTTTACAGGGGCAGTATTCCTCATCATCGCCACCGTATTCGCAGTAAGGCAACTTCGGTTCATGCAGGAAAAGGATCCTGGCTTTAAAAGGGACCAGGTAATGGTAATCCCACTGAATCAATACAGCCAACAAAAATTTTGAAACCATCAAGCAAACATTGCTGGGTAAGTACAACCATTAAAGGCGTAACAGCGTCGCAACAACGACTGGGCAATAACCTGCACCAGACCGGTGTAATTTTTCATGGAAACGGGCCTGCCAGGGAACTGGTATCATCACAGATAGTAGTGGATCATGACTACCTCAGTTTGTATGATATCAAACTTGTAGCAGGAAAAAATTTCAGCAGTGAAGCATCCGAAAATGCAAGCACCTATATCGTTAATGAATCGCTGGCCAAGGAATTATTGAAAGATGAACCCAAAGCACCGATTGAATCCGTGGTGGGCAAGATGTTTGGATTTGGCGGACTGGATTCCACAGGAAGGATCATCGGCGTTGCAAAGGATTTCAATTTTAATTCTCTGCATCACAAAATTGAAACACTCTGCATTTTCAACCAGAAAGACTGGGGTTATGGAGAGATGTCGGTAAAAATAAATGGCGCCAATGCCAGTGAATCCATAAAGTTTATTAGAGAAACCTGGGCTAAACTTGTTCCTGATATTCCCTTTGATTATAAATTCCTTGACCAGCATTTTGATGAACTGTACCGGGCAGACAACCAGGTCAGCAGGATCATCGCTATACTGGCTGCCCTGGCGATCATGATTGCCTGCCTGGGCCTGTTTGGGCTGGCCTCTTATTCAGCGGAAAGAAGAGTTAAAGAAGTGGGCATCAGGAAAGTGCTTGGCGCAAGTGTTTTCAACCTTGCTGCATTATTATCCGGCAGCTTTATCAGGCTGGTCATCGTTTCCATTGTGATTGCATGGGCCATCGCATGGTTCCTGATGAACAAATGGTTGCAGGATTTTGCATACCGGATAAATATGAGCTGGTGGGTATTTGCCATTGCCGGACTCGCAGCCATCCTGATAGCATTGGTCACTGTAAGTTTCCAGGCGATAAAAGCAGCTGCTCGCAAACCCTGTGAATTCTTTGCGAAGCGAATAGAAAAGTATTAACGATTAACTGACTAATATAAAATAAGGTTTATGCTTAATCATTACCTGAAAATAGCATTCCGGTACCTGTTGCGCCATAAAGGGCATAGTGCTATAAATATAACAGGGCTTGCTATCGGTATAGCATGCTGTATCCTTATCATGGTGTATGTAAAAAGCGAATTCAGTTATGACAAGTTTCATGCAAAGTCGGACCGGATCTACCGGGCATGGTTACATGAAAAATACGATGGGCAGGAATTTATCAATACCGTTACCCCTATTCCAATGGGCCCTGTTTTCCATGCAAATATTCCTGAAATAGAATCTTATTGCAGGGTTTATGCATTCAACACGCTTGTTAAATACCAGGAAAACAAATTTAATGAGCCCGTGAATATGGTTGATTCCACATTCTTCAGGGTTTTCGATTTTCAACTCATCCAGGGAGACCGGAATACCGTGCTGAACAATCCCAATTCAATGGTGGTCACCCAGGAAATTGCCAGAAAGTATTTTGGAAATGAAGCGGCGATCGGGAAAAGCCTGGAATTGGAATTAAATAATGAGAAAAAAGTCTTTACCATTTCCGGTATTGCCAGGAAAGCACCGCAGGAATCCAGCATTAAATATGAAATACTGATTCCCCATGCCAATGAAACCTATCTTTTTAGCGAGGCTGCCAGGACAAGGGGCTGGACAAGTGTATTTCTGAAGAAACTTATTTCCTGGCAAAGCAGGGAAAAACAGGATCGCAGATAGAGGCTAAGGTTCCGGAAGTGGGAAGAAAAATTGCCGGTGATCAGTATAAGCCCGGGGAATACAACGTACTGATGCAACCCATCACTGAAATACATCTGGATAAGTCGCTTCCCGCGGGCAATCTTCCTGTCAGCGATCCGGCTTATGCATATATACTGGGAACCATCGGTTTACTGATCCTGATCATTGCCTGTATCAATTTCGTGACCTTATCCGTTGGCAGGTCGGCCACCAGGGCAATGGAAGTGGGCATCAGGAAAGTCCTTGGTGCAGAACGGAGCCAGCTGATCAGGCAATATTGGGGAGAAGCCATGCTGGTTACCCTGATCTCATTACTTATCGCCATCGGGCTTGCCATTATATTTATCAAACCCTTTAACAGCATTGCCAATAAAGACCTGGTCTTGTCATTTAATTTTTTCAACCTCCTTTTTTTAATGGCACTGGTGATCGTAATAGGACTTATTGCAGGAATTTATCCTGCCATAATACTGTCTGGGTTTAAACCGGTAAAAGTGTTGAAGAGCCGGATACAAACATCTGTAAATATCGGGTTCTTCAGAAAAGGCCTGATCGCCGGTCAGTTTGTCGCTTCCATTATTATGATCATTGGAACAATGGTAATAGGACAGCAACTGGACTACCTGCAGAATAAAAACCTTGGATTTGAAAAAGAAAATGTCATCATCGTATCAACGAATAAACCACGCAAGGAAGCCATACCGCTGGCAGAAAAATTTAAAGCAGAGCTTGCATCAAATCCAAAAGTTGTAAGCAGCGCCATTTCACTATTTAGCTTTTCAGAACCGGGATGGGTTAATCTCGGCTATGAAGACGATAAAAAACAATACCGGAATTTCAGGATGAATGCCGTGGATGCAGATTTTCTGAAAATGATGGATATGAAGCTGATTGCAGGGAGACATTTTTCGAAAGACAATACTGCTGACCTTGATGGTTCCATGATCATCAATGAAACTATGGCAAAGGAATACGGTTGGACCGACCCCGTTGGTAAAAAACTCCCAGGCAGGTACCCACAAACCGTCATAGGTGTGGTACAGGATTTCCACTATGAGACCCTGCATAATAAGATTCAGCCGCTTGCCCTGGTCATGCGGCCTGATACCATGTTCCGGAAATCAAATGACGTGATGTTCGGGTTTTCACCACAGCCCAGGATAAACATAAGGCTTAGCAAAGGCAATGTAAAAGAGCAAATTGCGGGCATCGAAAAGAGCTGGAAGGCCGTTGCAGGTAACCAGGATTTTGAATACAAGTTTCTTGATGAGTCGCTTAACACCCAATACCAGGAAGACCAGCGGTTAGGCAAAATAGTGAGGTTTGCCTCCCTGCTGTCCATTTTTATTTCCTGTATGGGGTTGTTCGGACTGGTTACACTGGCTGTAGTTCGCCGAACCAAAGAAATAGGTATTCGTAAAGTACTCGGAGCCAGGACAAGTTCCATTGTTATGTTGTTGTCAAATGATTTCATATGGTTGATCTGTATTGCATCCATAGTTGCTTTTCCCATTGCCTGGTGGGCGCTTAATAACTGGCTGACAAACTTCAGTTACCGGATAAATATCCAGTGGTGGGTATTTATCCTGGCAGGCGTTGTGGCATTGGTCATTGCATTATTAACCGTCAGTTTCCAGGCGATAAAGGCCGCTCTTACCAACCCGGTAAATAGTTTACGTACAGAATAATATCACATCCCATGCTGAAGCACTATTTTCAAATTGCGACCAGGAACCTTGCAAAGCAAAAAATTCTTACAGCGATCAATGTACTTAGTTTATCCATTGGTATTGCCTGTTTCAGTCTTATTTTACTGTACGCAGTAAATGAATTCAGTTTTGACAGGTTCCATAAAAATTCGGGTAGCCTTTATCGTGTGTATCGCCTTTCGCAACCCACTGCAGGTTATGAAGCTTCTGCAGACGTCTATTTGCCCATGCCCCTTGGACCTGCTATAAAACAGGAACTGCCTGGTATTAAGAACTTCACCCGTATGCAGGAAGCCTGGAAACCCAACCTGGTAAAATCAGGCGGTCAGATTTACCAGGTCCCTGTCAGCTTCGCAGATCCACAGATCTTCAGCATGTTTTCTTTTCCCTTAAAATATGGGAATGCAAAAACTGCACTATCAGATCTTCGAAATGTAGTACTAACGGAAAAAACTTCAAAGCAGCTTTTCGGGAATGATAACCCGACAGGTAAAATGATACAGATTAAACTCGGGGAGGAATTTGAACCATTTTATATAACAGGAGTAGCAGAAAATATTCCTTCAAACTCATCCATAACTTTCGACATACTGTGCAATTATAATTATATCGGGACTACGAAGAACGGTGCACGGTCTGTAAATAACTGGAACCGGTCATCTTATCTCACCTATGTACAGACTGAACCTGGAAAGCTCATTGACAAAGAAATTGCAACACTTCAATCTTTTTATACCAAATATCATCCCGACGAAGAAAAAGAATTAAGGGAAAAAGGATACTGGAAAGGTAAAGGTTCACCCACCACTTATGGTCTGCAACCTTTATTAAAAATGCACACTGACCAGGTCATCCAGGGAGGTTCTGTAGGCAACACAGATCCAAAGAATATATGGATCCTTGTTGGCATTGCTGCGGCTGTGCTGATCATTGCGTGCATTAATTTTACCACGCTGGCCATCGGTCGATCTGCTGGTCGGTCCCGCGAAGTAGGTATCCGAAAAGTAATTGGCAGTGGCAAACGATCCCTGGTGGTGCAGTTTATAACGGAGGCCGTATTTCTCAGTATTATTTCTGCAGTCATTGGCCTGATACTGGCCAACCTTCTTCTTCCCTCCTTCAATGAATTGTCGGGTCGTGAACTGAGTTTTTCCATTACCCAGTATCCCGAATTACTATGGCTCTTAATACTTCTTACACTTGTAGTTGGACTGATTTCAGGCAGTTATCCTTCCATGGTCCTGTCGCGTTTTAACCCGATAGAAGTGTTGAAGCAAAAAACAAAGGTTGGAGGATCAAACTTTTTCACAAGATCCCTGGTAACAGCACAGTTTGTATTGTCAATCGGGTTGATTGCTTCCACAACAATCATTCTGCAACAGATAAAATTCATGACCGGAAAAAATCCCGGCTTCTCTAAAGAAAATATTGTTGTGGTAGATGCCAATGATACTGATAGCAAGCAATTTTATCCATTATTTAAACAGGCGGTGACAAAACACCCGCAGGTTCAGGGCATTGCCTCTGCTGAATTAAGTTTCGGTGAAGGGAAAGGATGGAGCAGAAGCGGGTTCGACTATAATGGCGTAAACAAACAGGTATTTGAGTATTTCATTGATCCGGAATTCATTCCGCTAATGGACATGAAACTGGTTGCCGGCAGAAATTTCCGAAATGATATTGCCGATGACACGTTAAGGTCTGTGATAGTGAACGAAGCGATGGTAAAAGATTTTGGATGGACCATCGAAAATGCGGTTGGGCAGGAATTGAAGGGATATTATGAAAAAGATAATTCAAAAAATCCTGTTGTCATCGGCGTGGTCCGGAATTTCAATTTCCGGCCACTTAAGGAAGATGTAAAACCACAATTGTTCCACCAGTTTGCAGATTACACTTCTTACAAGTACCTGGTTCGGATCCAGGCCGGGGATCCCTCCGGCATTCTATCTACCCTTGAAAATGAATGGAAAAAACTGCAACCGGATTTTCCTTTCCAATATAGTTTCCTCGATGAGGACCTCGACCGCTTCTATAAATCCGAAAAAAGGTGGAGAAACATCATTGGATGGGCCGGTGGAATTTCCATTTTCCTGGCCTGCCTGGGATTGTATGGACTGATTGCCCTTGCAGCTGTTAACCGGACAAAAGAAGTAGGTATCCGCAAAGTATTGGGAGCTTCAATTGCTTCCATTGCTGCGCTGCTTTCAAAGGAATACCTGAAACTTGTTGTCATTGCGATCAGCATAGCAACACCGATAGCCTGGTATTTTACCCATCAGTGGCTCCAGGATTACACCTACCGGATTGAAATCGGATGGTGGGTGTTTGTAATGGCAGGAATTGTGGCCATTGTCATTGCCGTGATAACGGTAAGCTTCCAGGCTATTAAAACAGCCCGCGAAAACCCGGTCAGGGCATTACGGACTGAATAATAAAACAGGGCACAGTTTTATATTCCATAACCGCACAGTAACTGTATCAAAACCGGACATTAAAAAAATCTCAATAATTATAATATATTGATTTTCAGTATTTTATAGGCAGGCATTTGTTTTGTTTATAATTAACCGGCAACCTGGCAAGGCGGATTTTTCATGAATTTTTAATGTCCGTGGATTCTTTGTCTGACCTGGCATACCATATAACATACGAACATGAGAAATCTCTATTTGAGAATTGCCTGGAGAAACCTGCTGAAAAGAAAGGCCAATACATTTATCAATGTATTTGGCTTGTCAACGGGTATGGCTGTTTGTATACTCCTGTTGCTTTTTATCAGGGATGAAAAAAGTTTTGACAATTTCCATGAAAAAAAAGACAGGATTTACCGCGTGGTACTGGAAAGGATATACCCGGGCAGGTCAACTTCATATGCATTTATTCCGGCTTCCATAGGTGAAGCTATCCATACTGAATTTCCTGAAGTGCAGGAAAGCACAAGGATATTCAATAACGGCGGGTTTGGAAATACATATATCAAGGTCGGCGATATCATTTTTGAAGAAAAGAATGTATTGCTTGCCGATTCAAATTTCTTCCGTGTATTCAGTGCAGAAGCATTGGCGGGAAACCTCAGCACAGCGCTTGACAAACCATCTTCCCTCGTACTTAATGAAACGACAGCTAAAAAATATTTTGGATCGGTAAGCAATGCAATGGGAAAAACCCTGAGCATTGAAGACCGGCCTTATAATGTTTCTGCCATTTGTAAAGACTGGCCGGAAAATTCACATGTGGACTTCAGTTTTTTAATTTCCAGCAATACTTTTTTCCAGAATGCCCCGAAAAACTATATTAATTTCTCCGCCCATACCTATCTTTTGCTGAAGGAAAACAGTAACAGCAAAACACTCGAATCAAAGCTTCCGGTCATTATAGAAAAATATGTTGCAGGTGATATTGAAAAAGCATTCGGCCAGACATTCGAACAGTTTAAAGCCGCCGGAAACGGCTACAGGTATTACCTGCAGCCGCTGACCGGAATTCACCTCAGTTCAAACCTTGAAGCGGAACTTAAACCCAATGGCAATGAAAAGGCCGTTTCCATCTTTTTACTGATCGCCATTTTTATCCTGGTCATTGCCTGTATCAATTTTATCAACCTGTCCACTGCCCGCTCCGCCGAAAGAGCCAGGGAGGTAGGCATACGAAAAACCTTTGGATCCGAAAGAAAGTCGCTCATCACGCAGTTTCTTTCTGAATCTGTCCTGGTCAGCATGATCAGCATGGCCATCGCATTATTGATTGCACTGGCGATGATGCCACTGTATAATAACCTGACAGGGAAACACCTTGAAGCGGGGTATATTTTTTCACCGCTTTCCTTATTGTTCCTCTTTCTACTGGCCCTTGTGATTGGATGCCTGGCAGGACTCTATCCGGCCTTCGTGTTGTCTTCTTTTAAACCCATATTTGTCCTGAAAGGAAAACTTCAGACCGGCAAGCATGGTATTGGCTTGAGAAATGCCCTGGTGGTATTCCAGTTTGGTATTTCAGTAATCCTGATCATCTGCACGCTGATCGTAAATCAGCAAATGGAATATGTAACAGGCAACAAGCTTGGATTCAACAAAGATCTTGTTCTGACCATTGAACGTACTGACCTCCTGGATAAGAATACGGATGCATTTAAAGATGAGCTGCTGAAGATTTCAGGTGTCAAAACCATCAGCGGTACATCAGCCATGCCGGGCATGCCCAATTATTTTGGCCTTTCCTTTCAGAAAGAAGGCACAAAAGACTCTTATACGGGCAGGGGAATGATGGCTGACGAAAAATACCTGGAGGCATTGTCATTGCAACTCGACCAGGGAAGGTTTTTCTCCAAATCATTTGCCACCGACACCTTATCCATTATCCTCAATGAAAGCGCTGTTTCTGCCATGGGAATCAAAGGAAACCCGGTAGGCGCCAGGTTAACCACAAATGATGAAGAACTGAATTCCCGCGATGGCATAACAAAATATGTTTATACTGTAGCCGGTGTAGTAAAGGATTTTCATTTCCAGACCCTTCATGAAAAGATCGCTCCGCTGTTTATTATTCATGTCAGGAAATTTACACCGATAGATCCCCTGATGGTGGTAAAACTTGATGCAGGTAATTATGCCTCCGTAGTGCAGTCCATCGAAAAAACCTGGAAGAAATTTGTAAAAGAAATCCCCTTCCATTATTCATTCCTGGATGAGAATATTGCAAAAATGTATGAGGCCGAAGCCACCCAAAGGAAAGTATTCACCGTATTTTCTGTACTGGCCATCATCATTGCATGCATGGGATTATTGGGATTGATTTCCTACACCATCCAGCTTAGGATTAAGGAAATAGGTATCCGGAAAGTGCTTGGTGCATCAGTGGCAAATATCCTCTGGTTACTGGGAAAAAATTTCCTCCGTGTGATTCTTATTGCAGGATTGATCGCGATCCCGGTGGCTTTACTATTGATGACCAAATGGCTGCAGGGTTTTGAATACAGGGTTGATATCAGTCCATGGATATTTATACTGGCTTTATTTTTTGCTATTATCATAGCCGGAATTACAATTGGCCTGCAGGCCGTAAAAGCAGCATGGTCGAATCCCATAAAAAGTTTAAGGACGGAATAATTAACCACATGTTTAAAAACTATCTGACCATTGCCTTTCGCAACCTCTGGAAATACAAAAGCTTTTCAGCAATAAATATTACCGGTCTCGCTATTGGCATTGCAGCCTGCCTGCTGATCCTGCAATATGTAAGTTTTGAACTGAGTTTTGATCAATTCAATAAGAATGCAGATAATATTTACCGGGTTGTTAATGACAGGTACCAGAATGGGAAACTCATACAGCATGGCACCATCACTTATTCCGGCATCAGTAAGGCAATGCATAAAGATTATCCGGAAGTAGCGAATTATTCCAGGGTGGAACCCCAGGGTCCTGCTATAGTTATCAATACTCCGGAAGACAAAAAAATTGGAGAACAAAACGGCTTCGCAGTTGAAAATACATTTCTGGAAATGTTCAGCTATAAGTTGCTGGCTGGAAACCGTGCCACCGCTTTAAAAGAAGTCAGGTCGGTGATATTGACTGAAAGCCTGGCTAAAAAATTATTTTCCGTCAGCGACAATAACCTGTCAAGCCTTCTGGGTAAAGGTGTTATACTTCAGTCTGATCCAAATCCATATACAATTACCGGAGTTTCTGAGGATGCTCCCCGAAATTCACATCTTCAATTTGATTTCCTGACTTCGTACAATTCCCTTTATGCAGGAGAGAATGGCTGGAAGGCTGCCGAATACGGTTTTACAGAATCAGATTTCTGGCATTATGTTCAATTGAAACCTGGAACAGATCATAAAAAACTGGATGCCAAAATGGATGCATTCAGCATGAAATATTTCGACGGTAATAAGGTATCAGGAAGTGACGAAAAATTTTATCTGCAGCCACTTTCCAAAGCACATCTGAATTCTGATTTCGAATATGAAATTGGAAAAACCGGAAGTGCCACTCAATATATGCTTAGGAATTATTTTTTGATGGGCTATCGTAAACTGATGAGGAATAAAACATTTTCCCTCATAAATATTTCCGGACTTGCCATTGGCATTGCTACCTGCCTGATCATTATGCTTTTTGTGCATCATGAATTGAGTTATGACAGGTTTAATGAAAAAGCAGATCGCATTGTGAGAGTCGCGTTCAGGGGTTCATTCAATAACACCATTATCAATGAAGCCAGTGTGATGCCACCGGTGGCTATGGCAATGAAAGCGGATTTTCCTGAAGTACTGGATGCAACCCGGTTAAAAGATTTTGGCAAGCCATGCAATGTATATCGGGGAAAAGACTTTCCGGGATGAATTATTTGCCTTTGTTGATTCAAACTTCCTGTCGGTATTCACCATTCCGCTATTAAAAGGTGATGCCCATACTGCCCTCCTGCAACCTAATTCCATCGTCATATCTGAAGCATGCAGCACAAAAATATTTTGGCACAGAAAATCCGATAGGAAAAACTATTTACTGGAAAGATCAGAAAACCACTTATACGGTAACCGGCCTGTTTAGTAAAATACCGGACAATTCGCATTTTCATTTTGATCTCCTGGCCTCGATGTCCGGGTTTCCTGATGCACCGAAAAATACCTGGATGCAGTCCGGATTCTTTACATACCTGGTCCTGGCCCCGAATACTGATTATAAAAAACTGGAAGGAAAACTTTCCGGTTTCATGGAAAAACATATGGGGCCCGAATTTGCCGCGGCTTTCGGGATGGATTTTGATGCCTTCAGGAAAAAGGGTAATAACCTGGGTTTTTACCTTCAGCCACTGGCTTCAATACATCTTCATTCTGAATGTACCAACGAACTGGAAGCAGGCGGCAATATTCAGTATGTATATATTTTCGGCGCCATCGCCATTTTCATGCTGATCATCGCCTGTATCAATTTCATGAACCTGTCGACTGCAGGTGCGAGTAAGCGTGCACGTGAGGTGGGCATGCGTAAAGTTATGGGCTCCGGAAAATCAGCCCTGATTTCACAATTCCTCCTGGAATCCACCCTGATCACATTTATATCCCTGTTACTTGCATTGGTATTGGTTGGTTTTATGCTGCCATATTTCAACCATCTTTCCGGGCAGAACCTGGAATTTTCCCTGTTCGCAAATGCATGGCTTATACCCTTACTCATCATTATCGGATTATTTATCGGACTGGTTGCCGGCAGCTATCCGGCATTCTATCTTTCGGCTTTCAAACCGGTTTCTGTACTGAAAGGCAAATTCACCACAGGAAAAAGTGGCATCAGCCTTCGCAGCGGATTAGTGGTATTCCAGTTCTGCATTTCGATTATCCTGATCGTTGGCACAACGGTGGTATATCAGCAACTTAAGTTTATCCAGAATAAAGAACTGGGTTATAATAAAGACCAGGTCATGATCATCTCCGATACCTGGATGCTGGGTTCCAAAGAATCAATTTTTCGTCAACAGCTGCTCAGCGACCCGCGCATCGTCCACGCCAGTATTTCGGGTTATGTGCCTGCGGGTCCGTCATATTCAAACAATTTTTTCCTTGAACCGGAAGATAACAGGGACAAGCATACGAGAACCCTGCGATATGATGTGGACACAGGTTATATCCCCACCCTGGGAATAAAAATGGCTGAAGGAAGGAATTTTTCAGCATCATACGGGACCGATTCAACCGGCATCATACTAAATGAAACTGCAGTCCGCCAATTTGGATGGGAGAAAAATCCACTGGGACGTACCCTGGTCAGTCCCGAAAATAGCGGGGCGAAATAAAATATATCATGTAATTGGTGTGGTAAAGGATTTTCATTTCCGTTCACTGCATGAATCCATTTCACCGCTGGTAATGATATTATCCCAAAATTCCAGTACCATCATTTTAAAATTAAATACCAGGGATATTGCGGGTGTACTGGCATCAGTCAAATCCAAATGGGCTTCATTCACTACGGAAGCACCTTTGAACTATTCGTTCCTGGATGAACGATATAACCAGACATACAATGCGGAAAGAAAAACAGGCATCATCCTGGCCATATTCGCCGGACTTACCATATTTATCGCCTGCCTCGGGCTTTTCGGATTAACCATCTTCACCGCTGAACAACGTACAAGGGAAATAGGTATACGTAAAGTGTTGGGATCAAGTGTTTCAGGTATTATTCAACTTTTGTCCAGGGATTTTGTAAAACTGGTGGCCATTGCCTTCATTCTTGCTGTGCCTGTCGGATGGTGGGTCATGCACAATGGCTGGAGGGATTTGCTTACCGGATCGACATCAGCTGGTTGATATTCCTGAAAGCTGCAGGCATTGCGTTACTGATCACTATCATTACCATGAGTTTTCAGTCCGTAAAAGCCGCATTAGCCAACCCGGTGAATTCTCTGAGGTCAGAATAAATAATTAAGACTGGAAATAAGAAATATCATGCTGAGATTTAATGTTAAGATTGCCTTAAGGAACATATGGAAAAATAAAGTTTTTTCTTCGATCAACATATTGGGCCTGGCCCTGAGTATAGCCTGCTGCCTGGTAATCAGTATCTATATCTGGAATGAAGTACACTATGACTCATTTCATAAAAACTACTCCCGCATTTACAGGGTTACAGAAAAACAGGACCAGGCAGGCACTATTTACAATGTCGCCGTTACCCCAGGTCCGCTGGCGCCGGCTCTGGAAAAAGATTTTCCTGAAATCCGCCAGTCTGTGCGAATTGGAAACTGGAGCGGTGTTCTAAAGAACGGGACAAAAAACGTGGAAGCCAATGGGGTTTTGATGACAGAAAACAGCTTCCTATCGATCTTTGATTTTCCCTTACTGAAGGGAAATCCCAAAACAGCCCTGTTATCATCCCATGAAATCATCATCAGTGAAAGCCTGGCAATAAAATACTTCGGAAAAAAATGGCGACAGAATGCTAACATCCTCGGACAAACATTCAGGCTTAATGGCCAGGATGATTTTATACTGGCTGGTATAGCAAAAGATGTTCCGGTAAACTCGAGCATTCAGTTTGAAGTACTGTTACCCATCAGTTACCTTTTCAAAACAGATGAATGGTCAAATAAGTGGAACAGTAACAATTACCATACATACCTGCTACTGAACAGTGACGCCGATGCAAAGGCATTGGAAGGAAAGCTCGGTGATAAGCTCACAGTGTACAATCCGGAAACAAAAGATAAGATGGAACTTCAGTCGCTGAAGGACCAGTACCTCAAATCTGCATTTGACTTCCAAACCGATTGGGGGAAACGCAGCAATATCAGGTATATCCAGATATTCAGTGGTGTGGGATTACTGTTGTTAATAATTGCCTGCATTAATTTTATCAACCTGTCTACGGCAAGGTCCCTTAAAAGGTCTGTAGAAGTGGGTGTCAGAAAGGTCACCGGGGCATCACGCAGCCAGCTGATCTTGCAATTCCTGGTTGAATCTGTAATCGTTGCACTTATTTCGGGAGTTTTGGCTATACTGATCATCAATGCTGCACAGCCTTTCCTATACAAATTATCAGGTTACAGCCTGAATTTTCAACTGTCCGGATTGTTCTTTATTGGCCTCTTCTCCATTTTCATCATTATCATCGGTTGTATAGCAGGCATGTACCCGGCATTTGTCTTATCCGCATTCAAACCTGTTTCCGTAATAAAGAACAGGAACAAAGCAATGTCGGGCCGGCATTTCCGCCAGGGACTGGTAATATTCCAGTTTGCCATTTCAGTTACATTGATCATCTGTACATTTTTCATGTACCAACAGTTACAATTTATCCAGGATAAAGACCTGGGTTTTAACAAGGAACAACTGATCAGTGTAAGACTTGGCGGCGCATTGAAAGGTACATCGGCCCTGTTCAAAGAAGACCTGGAAAAACAAAGCAGTATCATGGCAGCGCTCCGGCCACCATGTCGCTCGTTAATGTCGACAATTCAACTTACCTGGAATGGAAAGGAATGCAGCCTGAAGAAAAATTTCTAATCACGCAGGCTAATGTGGATCCTGACTTTATCCCTACCCTGGGCATAAAATTACTGAACGGACAAAATTTTTCGCCGCAAAAAACAAATGATACCGCAAGCTTCATTGTTAATGAAACGGCAGTTAAACAAATGGGGTCAACCATTGAGAATGTTATAGGAAAGAAAATTATTTTCTGGGGAAATGAAGGCACCATTATCGGAGTAGTAAAAGACTTTCATTTTAAACCATTGAATAATGGTATCGCACCATTTATTTTCCGTTACCAGCCACAGGACAGGTATTTTAACATCTTCGTTAAAACCGCCCCTGGTAAAACAAGAGAAGCTATCAGTAGTATAGAATCCATATATAAGAAATATGAGACTGATGTTCCCGTCCATTTCAGCTTTGTAAACGAATCTATTAATGATGTTTATGAGAATGATATGAGGATTGCCAATATCGTATCATTATTCGCAGTGCTTACCATTTTTGTGGGATGCCTTGGACTTTTCGGCCTCACGGTATTTGCCGCAGAACAACGGATTAAGGAAATCGGTATCAGGAAAGTTTTGGGTGCCGGGGTGAGTGCTTTGGCAGGACTGCTGGTAAAAGATTATGTAAAGCTGGTAGTCATAGCTGCTGCAATAGCCATACCTGTTTCCTGGTATGTGAGCAATAAATGGCTCGAAGGTTATGCTTTCAGGATACAAACCGACTGGTGGGTTTTTGCTTCTGCCAGTGCCATGGTCTTATTCCTGGCAATATTTACGATCGGGTTCCAGGCCATTAAGGCAGCCATGGCCAACCCGGTGAAAAGCCTCAGAACAGAATAATATCAACCATAAAAATAATTAACCAGGAACAAATACCAGTATGCTCAACCGTTATAAAATAGCTTTCCGAAATATTTTACGCAATAAAGTATTCTCCACCATCAATATTGCCGGGCTTGCCCTTGGTATTGCAGTATTTTTATTGATCGCCCAGTTTGTGGCATCCGAATGGGGAACCAACAGGTTCCATCAAAATTTTGACCGGATATATCGTGTGGCTTCAACGTCCAAAGAGGGAACAAATTATTATCTCCCCCCGGGATATGCCCCTGTCATTAAAGATAAGTTTCCCGCCGTTGAAGCATCAGTAAGAATCGCTGATGGCATTGGCTCAGGAGTGATCAGTTATTCGGAAGGAATGCAGGAGATAAAGACTTTTCGTGAAGACAGAATTTATTATGTGGAAGGAAACTTCTTTGATGTATTTAGTTTTCCGGTGGTTAAAGGCAACCCATCACTCAAAAAACCACAAACACTTGTACTGACCGAAATATTTGCAACCAAATTACTTGGCTCCACCGATGTGATCGGTAAAACGGTTATCGTCAGCAACCAGTTTGGCAATACCCCGTATACCATTGCTGCGGTGATCAGGGAAATACCGCAGGAATCAGACATAAAAGCTGATGTTTTTCTTTCCATACATACCCTTGAATCAGCGGCTAACAGGGATGATAATGACTGGGCCGATCCCAATACACTGGAATCAGGATTTGTCAATATCTATTGCCTGCTGAATAAAAATTCCAATGGTGCATCCGTTGCCAGGCAGGTCACTGAATACATGCTAAGCGCCAACCCAAAATCTGCCGGCAGCGAAGTGATCTTTCAACCCCTGAAATATCTTCACCTGGCGCCTGACTTCAGCTATCCCTACCAGACCTATGGAAGCCTCCCGCTGGTATTTATGCTGATGGTGGTAGGATTATTGATATTACTGATAGCCTGGGTCAATTACATAAACCTGTCTACGGTACAGGCGCTCAAAAGGGCAAAGGAATCCGGCGTTCGCAAGGTATTGGGTGCTACACGCTGGCAACTGGTTAAACAATTCCTCTCTGAAACTATTTTACTGACCCTGATCAGTGTCTTTATTGCGGTAATCATCGTGCAGCTTATACAACCCATATTCAACCAGTTTACCGGCAAGAAGCTTTCATTGGAGATGCTCAATTATGGATGGTATTGGGTGATTGCTGCGGTAATCATTATGGCAGGTTCTTTTTTATCGGGAGGATATGTCGCTTTCATACTGAGCTCCTATAAGCCTATCGCAACTATCAGGGGTAAACTGGAAAAAACCGGAAAGGGAATTTCACTCAGGCAGGGACTGGTGGTATTCCAGTTTTCCATCTCAGTTATTTTCATCATTGCCACCATTATCTTATACAAGCAGCTGGCCTACATGAAAACAGAGTCACTGGGAATGAACCTTGACCAGTTGCTCGTAATACAGGGACCTACAGTGTCTGGCGAAGACCAGGCAGAAAGAAATTACACTTTCAAAAACCAGCTGAAGAACCTCCCCTTTGTAAAAAAAGTGGCAGCATCAAATAATGTTCCCGGGCAGGGTTATAATTTTTCCACGGAAGGGATAACCCGCCAGAATCCAGGTCCCGGAGATGACAAGAAGAGCTATAATATGTTTATAGCAGATGAGAAATTCTTTGACACTTATGGGATCAGTTTCGTGGAAGGAAAAGGCTTCTCTGAAGATGATGCCATAAAGAGCTGGAACAACTCAAGAAAAGTCATCATTAACCAGAAAGCTGCAACTGAACTGGGCTTTCCGGAAGGAGAAGCGGTGACAGGAAAAAAGATATTATGGGGGGAGGCTTTTGAAGTGATCGGGGTAGTAAAAGACTACCACCATTTATCACTGCATCAGCCCATTGAACCCGTCATCTACCTTCCTTCCGTGTCATTTGTCTATTTTACCATACAGACAGATGAGGCCAATATGCAGGGAAAGATAAGCACCATAGAAAAAATGTATAAGACCGCATTCCCGGGAAATCCATATGAATATTTCTTTGCTGACGAAACATATGACCAGCAATACCGGAAGGAACAGGACCTCGGCAATATTTTTATCGCCGCGGCACTGATCGCCATTTTTATTGCCTGCCTGGGTCTATTCGGACTGGCGGCATTTTCTGCACAACAAAGGATCAAGGAAATCGGTATCCGCAAAGTGCTCGGTGCGAGTGTTACTGATATCACCGGCTTACTGTCAAAAGATTTTATCAAACTTGTCCTTATATCCATCGTCATTGCTTCACCTATTGCCTGGTGGGGCATGCATACATGGCTGCAGGACTTTGCATACCGGACATCCATTGAATGGTGGGTGTTTGTGGTAGCCGGACTCACCGCCATCTTCATCGCACTGGCCACAGTAAGCATGCAGGCGGTAAAGTCGGCCCTGTCAAATCCCATTAACAGTTTACGAACAGAATAACCATATTATGCTAAAAAACTTTTTTTTATCCGCATTCAGAAACCTCTTGAAAAAAAAGAGTTTCAGTATACTCAATATCGCCGGACTGGCCATTGGCATTACCTGTGCCACCCTGATATTTTTATGGGTGGAAGATGAGCTCACCTATAACCACTATTTCAAAAACAGGGATAACCTTTACCAGGTAATGACCAACCAGACCTATGATGCAGAGACCTTCACCTTTGCCTCCACACCCGGTTTGCTGGGACCTTCACTGCAAAAAGAGATGCCCGGGATTGAAGCAACAGCAAGGGCTACCTGGGGACAGCGAAGTACCATCACCAAAGGTGAAAAATCACTCAATGCAGATGGCATCATGGTAGATTCCAGTTTTTTCAAGCATGATGAATTTTGAAGTCATAAAAGGCAATGCAGCAAATCCTTTTGAAGAATTATATTCCATTGTACTGAATGAAAGGATGGCAAAGAAAATGTTTAATTCAACTGACGTTGTGGGACAAACGATCAAGCTGAAAATGACAAGGAATATGTTATCTCTGCAGTTTATAAAACATTTCCGGCAAATACCAGGTTCGAGAAGCTCGACTGGCTGATCAACTTTGATATTTTTTTTAAAAGAAATGAATGGCTGCTGCAGTGGGGAAATAATGGCATTCAGACATTCGTAACCCTTAAACCAGGCACGGATGTTAAGGCACTAAATAAAAAACTTGACGGATATATAAAAACAAAGGGAACAGATATCATTGCCCGGCCGGTATTGCTTTCTGCAAACGACTGGCGCCTTCGCAGTAATTTCACCAATGGTGTTCAAACCGGCGGAAGGATAAAACAGGTAAACCTGTTCAGCACCATTGCCTGGATCATCATGCTGCTGGCCTGCATCAATTTCATGAACCTTGCCACAGCAAGATCAGAGCAAAGAGCCAGGGAAGTTGGCGTAAGAAAGGTACTTGGTTCCGGTAAAAACCAGCTCATCGGGCAATTCATGATGGAATCACTGCTCATGGCATTTATCGCAGTTATTGCTGCTGTGTTTTTTGCAGCTATTGCTCCTGCCTTCGTTTAACCAGCTGGTGGAAAAACAGATGGCTGCTTAATATTCTGAAGCCCATCCACATTGGCGCCCTGATCGCCATCGGGCTGATTTGCGGTACCGTGGCAGGAAGTTATCCCGGCCTTCTATCTTTCTTCCTTCAATCCCATTACGGTTTTAAAAGGCTTTAAGGTATCGCAGGGCACAGGCGCTGCCTATATCCGGAAAGGACTGGTCATTGCACAGTTTGTAATTTCCATTGCACTGATTATTTCCACGCTGATCATCTACCAGCAAATCATCCATACCAAAAACAGGGAACTTGGCATGAATAAGGATAACCTTATTTATTTCGACCAGGCTTTGATTACGACGGCCCGCGATGGATCTGCGGGTACAAGGTTCAGCACGGTGCAAAATGAACTGTATGTCAACCGGGGTAGTGGAATCTGTGTCCCTCAATTCAAATTCAGCGTTCCAGGTAGGCAGTAATTCAAGTAATTATACCTGGAAAGGAAAAGATGCAAGACAGCCAGATCCTGATAGGGATGGACTGGGTAACGCCGGACTATATTAATACGATGGGCATGAAACTGATAGCAGGAAGGAATTTTCATTCCGATGGTACTGCTGATTCAAACAGCATTATTATCAATGAAACCCTTGCCAAACTCATCACAAAAAATCCTGCAGAAGCAGCCGGACAAATCATCAACCGTGATGATACAAGATTTAACGTGATCGGTGTGGTGAAAGATTTTGTATATAACAATATTTATGGATCAGTGGCGCCAATGATCATGTATAGTGATCCCACAGGCAGAAATACCAGCTTCGTCAATATCCGTTTCAAAACAGGAAATAATTATGAAACATCACTGGATAAAGTCAAAACTGTTGTCACCAGTTATAACCCGGGAAATCCATTTGAATACAAATTTGTGGATGAGGAATTTGACCAGTTATTCAAAACAGAATCACTGGTAGGAAAACTGGCCTTTTTATTTGCCGGACTCGCCATCTTTATTTCCTGTCTTGGGATTATTTGGACTTGCTGCATATACTGCAGAAAAAAGGAACAGGGAGATCAGCATCCGAAAGATCCTTGGTGCGTCAGTTCCCAAACTGGCAACGATGTTATCAGCAGATTTCCTGAAGCTTGTCGGCCTTTCCTGCCTGATTGCCTTTCCATTATCCTGGTGGCTGATGAACAGCTGGCTGAAAGATTATGAATACAGGGTATCCATTCAATGGTGGATGTTTGGTGTTCCTGCATTGGCTGCAATGTTCATTGCCATAATTACGGTAAGTACGCAGGCCATAAAGGCTGCTATCGCCAACCCGGTAAATGTTTTAAGAAGTGAATAAATAATAAATCAAACAATAACAATCGGAAATAATAAAAGAACCGTTCAAACAGAAACTTATGATTTATAATTATATCAAGATCGCCATACGGAACCTGAAAAGGAATAAGATATACAGTTTCATCAATATTGCCGGACTCAGTATTGGACTTGCCTGCTGCATGCTGATCCTCCTGTATAATAAAGATGAAGTGAGTTATGACAGGTTTCACAAGAATGCCGCTGAGATTTACCGGATTACCAGTAAGAATATGGACTCCTCGGGTAAGGTCACCAGAACGAGCGGAATTACCGGAATGATGCCCGGTCCGGCTTTTAAAAGGGAGATTCCTGAAGTGAAAGATTTTGTGCGGGTACAATCCGAACGGTTAGCCGTAAAAATCGGTACCACGATTTATGAACAGGATGGATTGTATGCTGACGATAACTTTTTCAATGTATTTACCTTCCCAATGAAGTCCGGGGATCCGGCCACTGCATTGAAAGACCTGCACGCTGTGGTTCTTTCAGAAGAAGTAGCAAAGAAATTTTTTGGTAAGGAAAATGCCATCGGGAAAACACTGGAACTGCCCACTGGGTGAAAACGGGTCATTTGAAGTTTTTACCGTTAGCGGAATAGTTCCGAAATCGCCGCAGAATTCCTCCATAAAACTCACGATGCTGCTTCCCATGAAACTCAACGAGCGAAATAATGGGGGAGACATGGAATGGCTCAATTTCTTCCTGAATACTTTCGTGGTGCTTCATCCCAATGCAGACCTGAAGAAAGTGGAAGCCAAATTTGAAAAAGTATATGAAACCAATGCCAGGGAACAGATCGCAGACGCAAAAGTCAAATATAATTTCAAGGAAAGTTTCATATATGGCCTCCAGCCACTGCTTGATATGCACCTGAGTACGGATTTCCGGTCAGAAAACGGATTAACGGATGCCAGCAATCCCTTATATGCCAAAATACTGAGTGGGATTGCTGCCTTTATTCTCATCATTGCCTGTATAAATTTTGTAAACCTCACTATTGCCCGTTCATTGAAGCGGGCCAAGGAAATTGGCATCAGGAAAGTTATCGGGGGAGAAAGAAAACAGATGATCATGCAGTTTTTGGGTGAATCCTACCTGCTTACCTTAGGCGCATTTCTTTTTGCATTGCTACTGGTTCTCCTGGTCCTGCCAGTATTTAATGAATTGTCGAACAAGGCACTCGCCTTTTCCTACCTGTTTGACGCTAAACTGATGGCAGGCTATTTGATCCTGTTTATTGTTACCGGATTCCTGGCAGGCTTCTACCCTGCCCTGGTCATCTCGAGGTTTGATCCTGCAGAAACTTTGTATAACAGGCTCAGGTTTTCCGGAAAAAATTACCTGGCCAAGGGTCTGGTTATCCTTCAATTTACACTGGCTACCTTCCTGATTATTGCCACACTCACCATTTATTCTCAATTTAATTTCCTTACAAAACAGGATCTCGGTTACAATGATAAAAACATTGTTACCGTGCCTACAGGCAGGATGAACAGTGCCAAGCTGAACCTGGTTAAAGAAGAACTATTAAAAAATCCATCTGTACAAAAAGTATCAGCCAGGCAAAGGGGCTTCTGGAGCACTATTGCCAGAGCAAATGAAAAGGATCAGGGATTTGTGCTGGAAGTCGTGGACACAAAATTTATAGAAACCTTATGAGATCCCAATAGTCAAAGGCAGGAATTTTTCTGCTGAACTGGCCACCGATTCAACTAGTTCTGTCCTTGTCAATGAATCATTTGTAAAAGACGCCGGCTGGAAAGAAGGAATAGGCGGTGTGGTCGACTTTTTCTATGATAACCGGAAATATAATGTGGTAGGTGTTGTTAAGGATTATCATTATGGTGCGCTGACAGAAAAAATCGGGCCTCAGCTCTTTATTATGGATCCAAAGTATACTTATGGATTGCTGATCATAAAAATAAAGCCGGAAAACTCATCAGCCACACTGAAACATATAGAATCCGTTGTTAAAAAACATCATCCCTTTGAACCCTACCAATACCAGTTCAAAGATGAAGAAAATGTAAAACAATATGAAGCGGAGAACAAGTGGAAGCAGATCATTTCATTTGCGGCCATGATTACCATTTTCATTTCCTGCATCGGGCTGTTTGGACTCGCCACTTTATCTGCTGAAAAAAGGACCAAGGAAATCGGGATCAGGAAAGTACTGGGAGCATCATCAAGCGAAATGATCAGGCTTCTTTCCTCCGATTTTCTTAAACTCACTTTCATCGCTGCCATTAATCGCCATGCCCATTGCCTGGTGGGCCATGTTTACATGGCTGGAGAACTATCCTTACAGGATTTCTATGGGGCCCGGGCTTTTCATACTGTCCATTTTATTGGTCGTGATCATTGCATTGATAACGGTGAGTTTCCAGGCGGTTAAAGCTGCTGGTGCAAACCCGGCGAACAGTTTAGGTCAGAATGATGTAACATTTATCAGAAAAAACCTGTCATCTATAAAATACCAGGCTTATGACTCAGGAATAATATAAAAAGCGGGATCAGGAATTTATGGAAGATAAAGACCTTTTCAACCATTAATATTATTGGCTTATCGCTCGGTATTGCCGCATTCCTGCTGATCCTTGCCTACCTGAGGTTCGAATACAGTTTTGAGGATTTCAATGTTCAGAAGGACAGGATCTACCGTGTGCCGATGGAAATATCAGAAAAAGGTGAAAAAGAACAGACTTTTGCTTTTACCTATCCTGCCGTTGGTCCTGCCTTGCTGAAAGATTTCCCTGAAGTGGAAACCATGGCAAGGTTCCGCCGGCAGGGCGGGGTAATTACCCGGGGCGAGATAAAATTGCTGGAAACAGGTGCCATTTTTTTTGCCGACAAATCATTGTTCAGCATGTTCTCCTTTCCCTTTATCAAAGGAAATGCCTCCACCGTATTCACCCAGTTAAACGAGGTAGTACTAACGGAAACAACGGCAAAGAAATATTTCGGCAATGAAGATCCCATGCAGAAAACGATACGGTATGCAAAGGAAGATTATGTGGTCACCGGGATATTAAAGGACCTTCCGGCCAATTCCCATCTGCAATTCGCCATGCTGTTCAATTACAATAAATATATTCAGATCGCAAAGGGATTTGGGGGAGATGCCGAAAACAGCTGGGGATGGTCAGACTACTACACCTATGTACTACTGAAACCTGGCGCAGATGCAAAAGCATTGCAAAATAAACTCACAGGTTTTGCTGAAAAACATATGGGCGGGTCGATGAAAGAAAAAGGTTACCAGGTTCATTTCACCCTGCAACCCATCAGCGATATTCACCTGCGCAGTACCTATGATTATGAATTTCCGGGCAATGGCAACCTCGGCTACCTGAAATACCTGGGCATTGCCGCGTTTATGATCATTCTCATCGCATGGATCAATTATGTAAACCTCTCTACTGCGCGTGCCCTTGACCGTTCCCATGAAGTGGGTATACGTAAAGCGATCGGCGCATCACGCAGGCAACTGGTGTTCCAGTTCCTGACGGAATCCGTTATTGTCAATATGATCTCTATTGCCATCGGTATTATCATTTACTTTTTGTTCCTTCCATACCTGGCCAACCTGCTGGAAAAGGATGGAAATGTCCTTCAGCCAAATAACCTGCCCTTCTGGCTTTATATCCTTGGATTTTTCATTTTGGGAACCCTGGTTGCCGGATTTTATCCATCCTTCGTACTGTCATCGTTCCAGCCTGTAAAGGCATTGAAAAATAACCAGGGCTCCGCATCCGGCATGAACAGGCACCTGCTGAGAAAATCCCTGGTGGTTTTACAGTTTACTGCAGCCATCATTCTTATCACAGGCGCCATTGGTTTTTACCGCCAGCTGATCTTTATGAGTAAAAAGGATCTTGGTGTAAATATTGACCAGACACTGCTGTTATTTCAGAATATCCAGCTCGACAGCAGCAAGCTCACCTCCATCACTTCTTTTACTGATGAACTGAAAAGAAACAAGGCAGTTGCCTCTGTGGCCAGTTCTACCTGTGTTCCCGGACAGGAAGTGAACGGCTCCAGCAGTTTTACCCTGGGTAAATCACCTTCTGAAAAAAGGTGCAGGGTATTTGGCATTGATAATGTTTTCATCCCCAACTATAAACTTCATCTTATTGCAGGAAGAAATTTCAATGCTGATCCTGCACTTTCAGATACGAGCAAATCTGCAAATATCATTGTCAATGAAACGGCAGCAAAAGTATTTGGTTTCAATAACCCCGAAGAGATCCTTAACCGCGAATTATATTCCGGGGAGCTGAAGCTGAAGATTGTAGGTGTTTTAAAGGATTATCACCAGGAGTCTTTAAAAAATACATTTGACCCGATTGTATTTTATCCTGAACAGGATATCAACAGGAATGTATTCTCCATCAAACTGCAATCAGACAATTACCCTGCTGTCCTGGAATCCATTAAAAAATCCTGGACGGCAAGATTTCCGGACAGTCCGTTTAACTATGCTTTCCTGGACGAACGGTTCAATGCACAATATAAAAATGACCGCCAGTTTTCTGTAATACTCTGGTGGTTTACCGCGCTTGCCATTGTAGTAGCCGGATTGGGATTATTCGGTTTATCATTATATACGATTGCCAAAAGAAAAAAAGAAATCAGTATCAGGAAAGTTTTAGGAGCAGACATATACCAGATCATCCTCCTCACTTCAAAAGATTATATCAGGCTGGTGATCATCGCCGGCGTTTTTGCCATTCCCTTCGCCTGGAAAATGCTGAATACCTGGCTTGATCAATATGCCTTCCAGATACCGGTAAATATCCTGATGTTCCTGGTACCCTTTATACTGATCCTGCTGATAGCGGCCGTTACCATTTCTTTTCAATCCATCAAAGCTGCCCTATCTAACCCTGCAAAAAATTTAAGGACTGAATAACATATAACCATTACAAAAAAGAACAAAATGAAAAAGATAGTATTATTGTTGCTGACTGCTGCACCATTCATTTCCACAGCTGCACAGGATAAGACAGAACCTTTCATGGTTAAGACCTTTCCTGCCACTTCCATTAAAAGCCTTGAATCAGAAACCTCCGGCGGACATATTACTGTTGCCGGTGGAACTGCTTCCGAAGCAAGGGTGGAAGTGTATATCAGGGCATCCAATGGCAATAAAAACTGGTCAAAGGCTGAAATCCAGAAAAAACTCGATGAAGATTATGAACTTACAGTGAGTGAATCAGGCGGCAAGCTGAAAGCCATCGCCAAAAGAAAAAACCGCAATAATAATTGGAACGATGGATTGTCCATTTCATTCACCTGCTATACACCTGCGGCAATATCCACAGACCTCAGTACGAGCGGCGGGCACATTAATTTAAGCGGGTTAACCGGTAACCAGAAATTCAGCACCAGTGGCGGGCACCTGGAATTAAGCCAGTTAAAGGGTAAAATAAACGGATCAACTTCCGGAGGCCATATCAATGTTAAGAATTCATCTGATGATATCAGGTTATCCACCAGCGGCGGACATATTACCGCCGAATCCTGCAATGGAAATATAACCCTTACAACTTCCGGTGGATCTTTAAACATTTCTGACCTGAGTGGCAAAATTCATGCAACCACAAGTGGCGGAAGTGTAAAAGGAAATACCATCAAAGGAGAACTTGATGCCGGCACTTCAGGAGGAAATGTAACCCTGACAGACCTTTCCTGTGATGTGGAAGCCCATACCAGCGGCGGAAATATTACCGTCCAGGTAAAAGAACCGGGCCAGTACATCACGTTACATAATTCCGGGGGCAGGGTTGAATTACAGATACCCGGGAAAAAAGGCTATAACCTCGATTTATCCGGTAAAGTGAAAGTGGGAACCCTGACAAACTTCAGTGGTGATACCGGTGAAGATTATATGCGGGGAACACTGAACGGAGGAGGAACCAAAGTAAAGATTGATTCTAATGATGGAAGGATAAACCTTGTGCTGCAATAGTTAATTTTCTTTGATGACATAAACTGACCTTATGCTGAAAAGTTATTTCAGGATTGCCATTCGAAACCTGGCAAAGCACAGGTTATACAGCATGGTAAATATTGCAGGATTAACGATTGGCATCACCGCCTGCCTGCTTATCGGATTTTATGTATGGAATGAGATGAACTATGATCATTTCCATAAAAACGCAGACCGTATTGTGAGGGTGACGATGGAGTATAATGCTTCTGGTAAAGTAAATAAAACGGCGGTCACCGGAACAAAAGTTGGTCCTGATTTTCAAAGGCAGTTTCCTGATATAGAAGCATTCACGCGCACAATAAAGGGCAGCAGGATAATCACGGTGAATGACCAGGCATTCACCGAATCCAATGTTCTGCTTGCAGATTCTGCATTCTTCAGCATGTTTTCATTTCCCCTGCTCAGCGGCGATGTGAAGACCTGTTTAAATGCTCCTGAAAAAGTTGTCATCACCAAAGAAACCGCATTAAAATATTTTGGGAATACAGACGCCATCGGTAAAACCATCAAGGTTGCCAATAATTCTGATATGATTGTAAGCGGGATTGTTGGGGAGTACCCCGGTAATTCACAGATCCGGTTTGATTTAGTGATGCCTTTCATGAACCTGAATGCGGCGAAACAGGAGGAACAGTGGTTTACCGCAAACTATGTGACTTACCTGCTGCTCCATGGCGGGGAAAAAATCCCCGGTCTGCAACAGCAGATTACGGCTTACATGAAAGGGATATCCGAAAAAGAATTATTCACAGAAGAAAGCGGTTACCTGACGCACCACCTTGAACCGTTAAAAAAAGTACATCTTTATTCCGGGCTTGCCGGACTGGAACCCAACGGAAATCTGACATCTGTATATGTGCTTAGTATTATTGCTTTCCTCATCCTCCTGATCGCCTGTGTGAACTATACCAACCTGGCAGTTGCACAAACAAGCGGAAGATCCGTGGAAGCGGGCATCCGGAAAGTGCTTGGCGCAAAAAGAAAACAGATACTGACACAATTCCTCGGTGAGTCGTTTATCATTACCTGTATAGGAATGGTCCTTGCCATACTATTATGCGCATTACTCCTGCCTTATTTCAATAATATTACCAGCCTCCGTATCCACATTTCGGATCTTGGTTCATCATCCTTACTGTTATTACTTGCAGGTATTGCATTGTTGGTCAGTGTGGTTTCAGGCATCTATCCTGCATTATTGATTTCCGGCTCCAGGCTGGGCGAGGCAATCAAATCAGGCACAAGGATAACAACATCCGGGGGAACACTGAGGAAGGCAATGATCATTTTCCAGTTTGTTGTTTCGGTAGTCCTGATTGCTTCCACGATAGTAGTAACAGAACAATTAAGGTATATACGGAATAAGGACCTGGGGTATAATAAAGAACACCTGGTTGTTCTTCCTGTTGACACAAAAATGCTGGAACATTATGAAGACTTTAAAAGATCAATAGCATCGCAACCGGGAGTCACCCATGTGAGCGGCGCTTATGAAACCCCCACTTTTATCGAATGGTCCGATGGAATTGAAACTGAAACCGGAAGCGGCAAAAAAGAAATCTCTGTAAATGCTATTCCGGTAGACATGGACTTCATTGCCACCATGGGCATTACTTTAATTGCAGGCCGTGATTTTACGCAATCAGATATCCTGGCCATGGATACATCTGATCAGTATAAAAACTACCGGCATAGTTTTATCCTGAATGAAAAAGCCGTCAATGATCTTGGATGGACTCCGGAAGAAGCCATTGGCAAAACCATCAGCAAAGGTGCACCGGGAATTATCAGGGGTGTGGTGAAAGATTTCAATTTTTCATCACTGCATGAAAACATTGGTCCATTGGTTATATTCCTGGGCCCGAATTTTATCGGCCAGATGTTTGTAAGGGCTGATGGAGGAAATATGCAATCCACATTAAAAAACCTGGAAGGACTTTGGAAACAACGCATCACGCACAGGCCATTTCAATACAAATTCCTGGATGAAGAATTTGCCGCCATGTATGCCAGTGAACAGCGGACTGCCAGGCTATTCAGTATTTTCTCCGGCCTGGCCATCTTTCTTGCATGCCTTGGATTGTTTGCCCTGGCAGCATTTACAACAGTTCAGCGGACCAAGGAAATTGGCATCCGTAAAGTACTGGGGGCAAGTATAACGGAAATTATACTATTACTTTCAAAAGAGTTCCTGGCACTTGTTGGACTGGCCATTTTAATTGCCATTCCTATTGCATGGTATATTGGCTCAGGTTGGTTACAGGATTTTGCCTTCAGGATAAATATCAGCTGGTGGATGCTGGCGTCTGCAGCAGGCATGGCCTTGCTGGTAGCCATATTTTCGGTAAGCCTTCAGGCTTTCAAAGCCGCCAGAGCCAATCCGGTAAAAAGTTTACGGACAGAATAGTAAAATATATTCTATGATTAAGAACTACCTGATCATCGCTGCAAGAAACCTGAACCATAAAAAAGTATTTTCCTTCATCAATATCTTCGGACTCGCCCTGGGAATGTCATTGTGCCTGCTGATCATTACCATCCTGAAAGATCAGTTTGGATTCGACAGCTTTCATCCCAATGCTGACCGCATTTACAGGATAAATACGGAAGCGCTGAGAAAAAACGGAAGTAAGGAAGGTTATGCTTCAAGTCCGCTCGCACTGGCCAAAACCATCGAAAATAAATACACTTATATTGAAAAATCAGCGCCTCTTGTAAGGGCGATGAACGGGGAAGCTGAAGCCAATGGCAAGGTCCTTTCCCTGAATGGTTTCCTGACTACTCCCCAGTTCTTCGACATTTTCGGGTATACATTACTGTATGGAAATTCAGCTGTCGCATTAAATGAGGTCAATACCATTGTTATTACAGAAAATACCGCCGAAAGGTTCTTTGGCAAAAAAAATCCTGTTGGTGAGATCATTAAGTACCCCGGCTTTGGGGATTTCAGGATCACCGGGGTCATTAAAAAACCTACCGGTAAAACCCACCTTGAGTTTGATGCCCTCACATCTTATACCAGCCTGGCCACACTGATCCAGTCTGAATCTGTAAGGGTAAGGGAAGATGACTGGAAAGATTATTACATGAATTACACCTATGTGAAGCTGAAAGGAAGAAACGATGCAGCTACACTGGATAAAGAACTGTCCACCATCGCGAAAGATAAATACGCAAAAATCGAATTGGAAAGCCGGGATAGAGGCTATCGATTTTACCTCCAGCCATTAAACAAGATTGTGCCAGGGCCAATGTTATCAAACAATATGGGAAGAGCCCTGCCATTGCCATTATTACTGTTCCTGGTTGGGCTGGCTGCAGTTGTAATCATATCTGCAGGCTTTAATTACAACAGTTTGTCATTGGCCAGTTCACTTAGCCGCTCAAAGGAAATCGGTGTAAGGAAAGCCACCGGTGCCAGGAGAAATCAACTGATTTTTCAGTTCCTGACGGAAGCCATATTAACATCGGTGCTATCACTAGCGCTGGCAATGATCATTTATACATTTATCCTGAAGCCCGGATTTTATAAGCTGACTGTAATTCAATCCATGGACATTTCCCTTGATGGAGATATGATACTGTATATTCTGTTCCTTATTTTCAGTGTGGTGGTAGGACTTGCCTCCGGCATTTTACCGGCGCTCTTTCTCTCTTCCATGAATCCTGTTAAAGCACTGAAAGATATCGGAGGTAAATCAATGGTTCCTAAACTCGGCTTCAGAAGAGTATTGCTGGTTGTGCAATTTTCAGCAGCCCTGCTTTTTGTGATTGCCATGATCAACATGTACCGGCAGATCAACTATGTAATGAATGCCGAATACGGATTTAATAAAGAGGATATCGTTAATATTGATTTGCAGGGCAACTCCTATGATAAGGTTAAGCAGGCCCTTGAAAAATACAGTGGAGTAGAACTTGTGTCCGGCATTTCTCATCCTATAGGTACCTGGCGCGACAGGGCGACAGATGTAAGGATTAAGCCGGAAGATGAAAAAATGACCGTCAGAGACTATACTATTGACGAAAACTTCCTGACTAACCTGCAGCTGAAAACTATTGCAGGAAAAAATTTCTCATCCGATCTTCCTGCCGACAGGGAGATATTTGCCATAGTAAATGAAAGTTTCCTCGAAAGATTCAATCTTGGCGCTCCCCTTAATGCTATAGGAAAAACAATCCTGGTGGGAGACAGTTTACAACTTGAAATCACCGGAGTAGTAAAGGATTTTCATTATAAACCATTTGTGTATAATATTGAGCCTTTACTGCTTCGATATAATCGCAGTGACATTAGTATGGCATATGTGAAGATCAGCCATAACAATCCGCCCGCAACCGTAGCACAGTTAGAAAAAATATGGGCTGGGTTCGACAAATCCCATGATTTTACGTACAGCTTTTTTAAGGATGACCTTAAGAACTCCTATGCTGAAATGAAAGATATGAGTAGTATGGTTTCTGTTGTGGCGTTTATGGCGCTGGTAGTAGCGTGTCTTGGATTATTGGGGCTGGTAATATTTATCATCCGACGCCAGGTTAAGGAAATAGGGATCCGGAAAATTCTGGGTGCCAGTACTCCCCAAATAATATTATATCTGTCCCGTAATTTTCTCCGGTTGCTTTTATTAGCCTGCCTTATCGGGCTGCCACTGGGTATTTTATCCAGCTATTTTATGCTCAATACCTTTGCCTTCAGGATAAATCCTGTACCTGGTTACCTGATCGGAGTATTGTTGCTGCTGGCGCTTGCCCTTGCTACAATTGGAATTAAAATAAGCCAGGCTGCCTCTGCCAACCCGGTAAACAGTTTAAGAACGGAATAAAATGTTATTATGAAAGAGAATAAATCTGCCCGACTGTTCACCCTCTTTATTCTATTGATGGCATGTATTTCCTGGGTTGAAAAAGATGCTGATACTTTTGTGTGTCTTCCCTGTGGCAGTGATTGCGATAAAGCATCATATGATAAACCGGGGGAATGCGCACATTGCCATATGAAGCTGGTACCAAAGTCAAGCGTCACTTTTAAAAGTATTTCACCTGCGTCACTTTGCAGTGTAATGTCAAAGAAACCAGGGACGATTTTACTTGATGTACGTACTCCCGAGGAATTTAATGGTACTGCAGAGGAAAATTTCGGAAGGCTGAAAGGCGCGATCAATATACCCATACAGGATCTTGAAAGCAGGCTGGGTGAACTGGCTAAATACAAGAAGAAAGAAATTATCGTTTATTGCTCACATAGCCATCGTAGTCCAAGAGCAAGTTACCTGCTTACTCAAAACGGTTTTAAACAGGTAACCAATATGCAGGGAGGTATGAGTATTTGGAATGATTCTGTGAAAGATAATGCATGCACGGAAAAGTTACTTATTAAATAAATAAATCAGTCAGTCAAATCAACATTATTTACGATGATCAGCAATTTCCTAAAGATCAGTTTACGCAATATCTGGAAACACAAGGTATTCTCCCTCATAAATATATCCGGACTGGCTATTGGCATCAGTGCAGCACTGGTCATCTATTTAATTGTTGATCACGACCTGGGTTTTGACAAGTTTCAGCCAGGGAGAGACAGAATTTACAGGATCGTATCCCATTTAAATTTTCCGGGCCAGCTTATAAAGAACCAGGGAGTACCCAGTCCGCTGCCACTGGCAATTAAAAAGGATATTACCGGAATTGAAAACGTCAGTGGCTTTCAGCGTTATAATAATGATATTAAAGTGAAGGTGCCGGTCAACGGATCTGAATCCTTTAAAGAATTCAAAAAACAAAATGATATCATTTTTGCTGATGAACAGTATTTTGATCTAATTCCCTATGAATGGGTATCCGGAAATCCCGAAGTTTTGAAAGAGCCTAATATCTGCGTGCTCACATTATCAAAGGTTAATTTGTATTTCCCCAATATGGATCCTTCATCTGTTATCGGGAAAACACTGGTCTATGATGATTCCGTAAATATGACTGTAAAGGGAATAGTTAAAGACATCAACGCATCAACTGATTTTAATTTTACTGCTTTTCTTTCTTACATTACTATTCCGGGCAGTAACCTCAAAGAAAATTACGGGTGGGACGAATGGAATAGTGTCAGTTCATCATCACAGGCTATTTATCAGGCTGGCTCCGGGTGGTATCCGTTTCAGAGATGGAGAAAAAATTACTGGGGGTACAGAAAGCACATGTTAAAGAGAAGGATATGGATGTTGCCTACAAACTACAGCCATTGTCTGATCTCCATTTCAACCAGGATTACAGGACCTTCAGCAAATACACAGCCCATAAACCTACCCTTGCAGGATTATCCCTGGTGGCATTATTCCTTCTTATACTCGCCTGCATCAATTTCATTAACCTGAGTACGGCGCAGTCAGGTAGCCGTGCCCGTGAAATTGGTATTCGCAAAACCCTGGGCAGTTCCAAAGCCGGGCTGGTTTACCAGTTCCTCGGAGAAACCCTGATCATAACATTTATGGCTGCCCTTTTATCATTGGTAATTGCCCCTATTATCCTGAAAATATTTGCTGACTTTATCCCGGCAGGAATTCAACTCTCATTTACCGTAAAACCGTACCTGGCTGTCTTCA
Source organism: uncultured Sphingobacteriales bacterium (assembly GCA_963823365.1). Lineage (GTDB taxonomy): Bacteria > Bacteroidota > Bacteroidia > Chitinophagales > Chitinophagaceae > Pollutibacter. The sequence continues at coordinate 54,508 of CAWGLH010000016.1, read as the reverse complement.
TGATCCTCCTGGTAATATGTCATGACTCTATTATCCGGATTATATCCTTCCCTTGTATTATCTTCCTTTCAACCCATACAGGTCATGAAGGGCAGTTCCGGCGGAACCAGCAGCACCCATCGGTTATGGTTAAGAAAAACCCTGACCGTATCACAGTTTGTGATTGCCCAGTTCCTGCTTATCTCCACAATAATTGTGGTCAAACAGATCAGGTTTTCGATCAATAAGGATATGGGTTTTAACAAAGAGGCAATCATAAATGTTGCTGTGCCGTGGAATGCACCTGATTCAGCAAAGAAAGAGGCGTTTTTACAGAAACTTAAATCCATACCAGAAATTCAGAAAGTATGCGCTGGCAGGAAACCCTCCTGCAGCTAACGGTTATAATACAACCACCATGAGCTATATATCAGGGAAGAAAAAATATGAAACCATGGTGGAAGTGAAATCGGGTGATCAGGCCTACCTTGATCTTTACCAGATCAAACTGTTAGCCGGAAGATATCCTTCTATCAAAGCAGCACCGGCAAAGAATTGCTGATCAATAAAAACTTTGCAGAATATCTTGGATTTAAAAACCCGGCAGGATGCAGTGGGTATATCCATCCTTAAAAATGAAGAACCAACACCTGTTGTTGGTGTTCTGGCCGACTTCCATACTCAATCCACTCACAATCCCATCAAACCAATGTCATTCTCCTATGAGAAAAGAAGGCAGTATGTTTTTCATATTAAACTTTATACCGGTGAGAATCGTTCGGAAAAATGGACATCTGCCATTCAAAAAATGCAAGTGGCCTGGAAACATGTATATCCCGAACATGATTTCAGTTATAGTTTCCTTGGATGAGGATATCGAAAAATTCTATACGTCCGAAAAAAATATATCGAAGCTATTAAGCTGGGCAACGGGTCTCTGTATTTTTATCAGCTGCCTTGGACTTTTAGGACTGGTTATGCATTCTACCCAGCCTTCGGACAAAGGAAATTGGAGTAAGAAAGGTTTTGGGTGCCAGCATACAACAGATCATAACATTACTGTCGACCGACTTCATTAAACTCATCATCCTGGCATTTATCATTGCCTCACCGCTGGCCTGGTGGGCCATGCATTCCTGGCTGGATAATTTTGTATTCCGCACCTCGATGAACTGGTGGGTATTCATCATCAGCGGACTGTTGATGATGGTGGCCGCAATGGCAACGATGGGAATCCTGACCTTTAAGGCAGCAAATGCCAACCCGGTCAAAAGCCTCAGGACGGAATAAATACTGTACGAAAGCGGACAGTTGTTGTCCGCTTTCGTACATAAAACTGATCGACTATAGGTATATTTGATTGTATTTCAATAAGTTATGATTCCGGCATTATTCAGGCAGTATGATGATCATATTACTGGTATTTCCCTTTATGAACAAGCTCCGAACATTTCTATTTGTTTTCCTTTTGTCTCAACAGGCCACAATGGCCCAGAAACATTTTACCGGCAATCCGGATAGTTCATTATTTGTAACAGGAGACATTAATAACTTCTGGAAGGCTTATGATCTTTTCAAATTGGACAGTACGGTAAACCCCTTTGGGAAATATTATATTGAACCGGGCAGTGAGGGTGTCAAAGGATTCCTGCCATACAGAATTGTAGATGCGGACAACCTGTTTAAGGTCGTGAAAAAAAGAAGGGTGGATTATGAAGCAATCAGGGAAAATTCGTTGAAAATTAATCTTACGGAAATGCCATCCCGGAATAATTTTCATAACCTTAAAAAAATATATCCTGATGCCGTTTTTCCGCCGGTTTACTTTATTATCGGTGCATTTAATTCCGGCGGCACATTCAATGAGGATGGTTTGTTTATAGGCGCTGAAATGCAAAACAACATTCAACAGATACCACATATTGTTGCACATGAACTGATCCATTTCCAGCAGAAAAACTGGCCTGAAAACCCAACCCTGCTGCACCAAAGCATTACGGAAGGTACCGCTGATTTTCTTGGGGAAATGATCTCGGGTAAACACATCAATCCCGCCGCAATGGATTATGGTAATAAAAATGAGGATGCACTATGCAGGGAGTTTGTATCAAGGATGGACAGCACTGATTATAAGGACTGGCTTTACGGTGTCACGGGTAAAGACAAAAGACCTAACGACCTTGGGTACTGGATGGGATATAAAATTTCAGAACAGTATTATAAAAAATCTAATGACAAACAACAGGCCATAAAGGATATGCTGGATGTAAAAGATGCAAAAGGCTACCTGGTGAAAAGCGGATATTTAAAAAAATACCTTAAATAAAAATATGCTTGAACTTAAGAATATTTCCAAATGGTACAATGTTGGCGGGGGTAAAACTTTTATCCTTCGTGATATCAGTCTACTGATCCGGGAAGGAGAATTCATTTCCATCATGGGGCCTTCGGGATCAGGAAAATCAACCCTGCTGAATATCCTGGGAATGCTTGACGAGCCATCTGAAGGATACCATTATTTCCTGGGCGAAGCAGTACACCTGATGAAGGAAAAACAGCGCTCCGCATTATATAAAAAATATGTTGGATTCGTATTCCAGGCATATCATCTGATTGATGAACTCACGGTCTATGAGAATATCGAAACACCACTGTTATACCAGGATGTGAAATCATCTGAAAGAAAAGCCATGGTGGCTGATATGCTCGACCGGTTCCAGATTGTTGGGAAAAAAGACCTGTTTCCTTCACAATTGTCCGGCGGACAACAGCAGCTCGTTGGTATAGCCCGTGCATTAATCGTTAGCCCAAAACTCATACTGGCCGATGAACCAACAGGGAACCTGAACTCCAAACAGGGTGAAGAAATCATGGAACTTTTCAGCAAACTAAATAAAGAGGGAGTGACCATAGTACAGGTTACACATTCAGAGAAAAATGCAACATACGGTTCAAGGGTGGTGAACCTGCTTGATGGAAGCATACAATAAAAATTAAAAGAGGATACAATGAATCGGAAGAAAAGTTTATGGAAAGGAATTGTGCATGCAGCAGCATGCTTAATCAGCCTTACTGTGATGTCACAGGCTGGTCCGGCTAAACTATCACTGAAAGAAGCAGTTGATATCGCCATTAAAAATAATCTCATGGTAAAACAAAGTGAACTGAGGACGGAGACCGCAGATATCAACCGGAAGCAATCAAAGGCATACCTGCTGCCCAACTTAAATGGCAGCTTCAATTATGGCTGGAACAACGGACGGAATATTGACCCCTTCACCAACACATATGTTAACCAGCAACTGGCTGGTTCCAATATCGGTTTAAATGGTCAGTGGAATGTATTCAATGGATTCCAGGTGCAGAACAGTATCAAACAAAACAAACTGGCCTATGAAGCCAGCAAAATTGAACTGCAGCAAGCAAAAGAAACCATCACCCTGAATGTAATCCTGAATTACCTGCAGGTACTGAACAACGAAGACCTCCTGGTCAATACAAGCAACCAGGCCACCGTATCACGCCAACAGGTAGACCGACTTGAAATCATGGTAAAAGAAGGTGCAGTTGGACTATACCTCCTGGCAGATCTTAAAGGACAACTCGCCAATGACCAGGTGGCCATCGTCAATGCACAGAATTCCCTTGACCTTTCCAGGCTTACCCTTTGCCAGCTTTTAAATATCCCTTATAACAAATCACTTCAACTGGAAAGGAATGATGCCATGATCCCTGCAGAAATGTATCAGGGAAACCCTGAAGAAATCTATGCCATTGCACAAAAAATCTCGCGATGATGAAAGCCACCGAATTAAGGATCAAAAGTGCGGAGAAAGCAATTAAAGTGGAACAGTCTCTTATTTCCCCAGGTAGCGCTATATGGAAACCTCTTTTCAAACTATTCCAGTGCGGCAGTCTTCAATAACCCCACAGGAGTAACTGATGTAACTACGAACAATTATGTATTGGTGAACAATATAAAGAACCCGGTGATTTCTCCCCAGACAAATTTTACCACTGAGAAAATTAAATACTGTAACCAGATGAGAAATAACATCGGTAGTTCCTTTGGTATTTCGGCAGCCATTCCGCTATTCAATAATCTCCGGACAAAATACCGGATTGACCAGGCCAGGGTAAATGTAAAAACGGCAGAAACAGATAAACAGGTTATCGAATTGCAGTTAAAACAGAATATTGAACAGGCACATGCCAATATGATTGCCTCCTTTAACCGGTATAAGGCATACCTGGAACAATATAATAATTACCAGGAATCTTTCCGCGCAAATGAAATCCGATTCAATACCGGTACGATTAATTCAGTGGAATATCTGACTGCAAAAAATAACTTTGACAGGGCAACCATTAATCTTGGCCAGGTGAGGTATGAATACCTGTTCCGGACTAAAATCCTTGACTATTACCAGGGCAGGTTAACCCTTTAATGACTAAAGTCACATTTATTGACGGGGTTAATGATGAAATTTGGCAAAACCTTTTTCATGAGCCAGGAACATTTTGCCCCCGAAACCCAGATGATGGGATATGGATACAAACCCGAACTGAGCGAAGGCGCAGTAAAAAGCCCCATCTTCCAGACTTCTACCTTTGTATTCAAAACCGCTGAAGAGGGAAAGGCATTTTTCGAAATGGCTCATGGAAAACCAGGCCATGAAGGAAAGGAAATGGGCCTGATTTACAGCCGGATCAATAACCCCGACCTGGAGATCCTGGAGGAAAGGCTTAAGCTTTGGGATAAAGGCGAAGCAGCTGCTGTTTTTTCCAGCGGCATGAGCGCCATTGCCACTTCCCTGGTGAGTTTCCTGAAACCCGGAGATGTTTTACTGTATAGCAATCCCATTTACGGTGGCACACACAAATTCATCAATCATATCCTGCATGGATGGGATATCACCACTATTGGTTTTAAAGCCGGACAAACTATTGAAGAAATCAGGGAATTGGTGGACAGCCAAAATGCCGGGGCTAAATTGAAAATGATTTATATTGAAACCCCTGCCAATCCAACCAATGACCTGATCGACATAGCTGCTTGCAGGGAAGTGGCCGACTACTATTCCAATGACAAAAAGAAAGTCCTGGTGGCAGTGGATAATACATATATGGGGCCCTTATGGTCGCACCCACTGGAATCAGGTGCTGATATCGTTTTATATTCTGCAACAAAATATATCGGGGGTCATAGTGACGTTATTGCCGGCGCAGCGGTGGGCAATAAAACCATCATAAAACAAATCAAGAAAACAAGGACTGTGCTGGGAACCATGGCAGATCCATGGACCGGATGGCTGCTCATGCGCTCCCTTGAAACACTTAAGGTAAGGATGGAAGAGGCTGCAAGAAATGCTGAAAAGGTTGCACATTTCCTAAAGCAGCATCCAAAAGTGGAAAAAGTCTATTACCTCGGTTTTACCGCCGAAAACAATCCTGACCAGGAGGCCATTTTCAGGAAGCAATACCTGAGTAATGGCGCGATGGTAAGTTTCGATGTGAAAGGCGGTGAAAAGGAAGCATTTACTTTTCTAAATAACCTGAAGCATATTAAGCTTGCAGTCAGCCTGGGCGGTACGGAAAGCCTTGCTGAACATCCGGCTTCCATGACCCACAGTGATGTGCCGAAGGAGGAAAAAGAGGAGATGCATATTACAGACAAGATGGTGAGGCTTAGCGTAGGTATTGAAAATCACAAAGACATCATCTGGGATATTGAACAGGCACTGGAAAAGATTCAAATTAAAACAACTGCCTTAGTAGCGGGCTAAACCGAATTGGAAACTCTTTATGAAAGAATTCTGGAATAAACGCTATGCAGAAAATGCATCCGTTTATGGGTACATGCCAAATGCATTCTTTAAAGAATTTATTGACCAACATAAACCTGGCACCATTCTTCTTCCTGCCGAAGGTGAAGGAAGAAATGCCGTGTATGCCGCCAAAAAAGGCTGGGAAGTTGATGCTTTCGATTTCAGCGAGGAGGCCAGGCAGAAAGCCCTGGCTTATGCAGCGGAACAAAAAGTCAGGATCAATTATGCATTGAAATCTATTGAAGAGTATAAGGCCGTAAAGAAATATGATGCCGTTGCACTTATCTATGTACACCTGCCAAAAGAACAGAGGGCCCTTTTCCACGAAGAAGCATATAAATCAATAAAAACCGGCGGATTCCTTGTGCTGGAAGCCTTTGCCAAAGAACAACTGCAATACAATAGCGGAGGTCCAAAAGATCCGGCCTTATTGTACGATGCACCAACTATTTGCAAAGATTTCCCCTGGCTGCATATCATGAAATGTGAACAAAAAACACATATCCTGGATGAAGGAGACTTTCACCAGGGGGAAGCAGCAGTCCTGCGGTTAATAGGCCAGCGCCTTTGATTTATTTGCTGAAAGTTATTTTCCACATTCCCCGCAAATCGCCGGGCTTAAAGCCCTTTGCCAAATCACCAGGGTATAATGAATCAATATGCGAAACCATTGCAGGGCTCATATCTTTGCCTGCTTCACCATGACAGGCCAGGCACATTGGTTGTAAAAGAATCGGCTTATAGTAATATACCATTCCGTCTTTTGAAATAATACCCGGCGTTAAACTATCTCCCCTGGATTTTTTCTCTGTATATAATACCCATTGCTTAATATCAGTACTGTCAGGTTTATTTTCAGGGTTCCGGAAACGTTCTGCAACCCTTTTAACCTGGATACCCTCAGCGTTGTATGTTTCTGTAAGCCACCTGGCATTTGTCTTGCAAAAATCAACAGCTCCCATAACACCTTTTTCACCTATCGTCCTGGTCAGTGTATTCCTTAATGTGTCAAATGTGATCTTTACAATACTATCCCCTTTTGAAATATATTCATCCGAATTAATATTGTCAGGTTCCTTAACAGATCCACAGGATAAAAATCCCAAAGCAGGCAAAAGGATAAGCAGGTAAATATTCTTATATAATAACCGTTGCATCTGATTTCAATTTATCCTGGTCTTTACATTATGGTATAAATTTCTGCCAAACATTCCATCAATAATGTAATACATGTTACATATTAATGCTGTCGGCTATTACCAGGTCCATTTTATGGTAACTTATGCTATTTTCGTCTTTAACCACAAGTTACCATATGTTTCTGCCAGGAGGCCAAAACTTCATACATAAAAGCTACCTCATACTTATTACCTGCCTGCTATATTATGTAACCGGATTTTCTCAATTAAAGGCCTCCAATAATCCTGTGCCATCAAAAAAAAGAATTAACCTGGTCATTTCAAGCAGTTCACAAAAAGTGGAAATAGCCCAATACAGCTTCCAGTTTCAGGCGCATATGAACAGGTTATTCCATGGAAAAAAGTTTCACTTCATGATCGTGAAATCTTTGGATGAAGCGGTGAAAAGAATAACCCAGCTGATGATAAAAGAAGATGCCATGATAGGGAATTTATGGCTTGACAGCCATGGTCATTTAGGCAGAAGAATTTCACTTGTGGAGATAGGGATAAATGAAATCAATCATAATACGATTAAGGAACCCAAGATAGAAGTAATGCTGAAAAATATCGGATTGTATTGTGATTCGGTTACCAAAATTGGCCTCGGCTCATGTTACAGCGGAGCTTCTTTCAAATTGCCCCAGGTAGACAGATTCCCTGAACAGCGAATGAACGGAGATTCCCTCATGATCAGGATAAGTGAACTGATGAATGGAGCAAATGTCTTTGGCTCAGAAAGCTGGGTCATGACAAAACCAGGCATCTTCAACGGCAGTCAGGCCATGGGAGGGCATCCGCTGGCAAAACGTTTTAAAGACCCTGTTGCACTACCTGCATGGAAAGAACTGGGTGAATGGACCTCCTATTCATCCATTACCGGGCAATTCAGGAAGGTCCGAACAATATCACTGGATAACAATGGAAATATCTATCCAAACTATTTAAGCTACCTCGCCAGTGAAAAGAAAAGAAAAAAGCAAATGAAGACCATCAGCAGGCTTAAAAAGGGGAATTTTAAAATTGATTATTATTACCGGTATGAATTCCCCCCGGATCAGAAACATGTTAAGCATTAGAAGGTTAACAAAGAAATCTGTCAACCAAATTATCTTCGCCATTTGAACACTGAAATGAAAATATGCATTGCCGGAATCGGAAATCCCATCAGGTCTGATGACGGAATAGGTGCATATGTCTGTGAACAAATTGAACTACTGCAAATTCCGGGGATAACCACTTTAGCATTGCAACAATTGCAGGTAGAACACATTGATCTGTTTGCAGGATTTGATCATGTGGTCATTGTTGATGCTTCGGTAAATTCCGGCGATGTGGAGTTTTATCCTTTACGTAAAGAAGATGACGCATCCGGCTCCACTTCACATCATTTGAATCCGGTGATTATCAATACTCTTTCGGATATACTTAATCAAGTGCCACTTTCCATCCGGATATGCAGTGTTAAAGGAATTGACTTTGATTATGGGGAAGGGCTTTCGCCTTCCGCATTGCAAAATGCAAACAGGGCTGTTCAAATCATCACTGACTGGATATACAGGCTCTAATCCCTGGTCAGTTTTTGTATAACTGAACCTTTCGAATCAATTACTTCAATAAGCATCGGCATTTGCCCCATGGCATGTGTGGAGCAGGAAAGGCAGGGATCATAACACCTGATGGCAGATTCCACCCTGTTCAACATACCTTCCCCGATTTGTTTTCCATGAATATACTGCCTGGCTACATCAAGAATTGACCTGTTCATGGAAGGGTTATTCTGGCCTGTGGCAATAAGCAGGTTTACTTTTAACAACTTGCCTGTTTCATTGGTGGTATAGTGGTGAAACAACGTTCCTCTTGGCGCTTCGGCGCTACCGATTCCTTCAGGATTATTCCATTGACCATGGGACTGTATATCCGGGGAAGTAACTTCCGGGTCATTCAGAATATTTTCAGCCTCCTCAATACTTCCCAGCATTTCAATAAGCCTCGCATAATGGAAATAAAAACTCCCATGAACAGGTTTTCCCATTTCCGATGGATTTAAATAATTCAAATTCATTTTGCGCCAGTGGTGTTTTCATTTTAGTGGCAACATTCAGCCTGGCCAAAGGCCCTACACGATAGAAACCTTTTTCAAAACCCAGTGGCTTATAATAAGGAAAAGTAAGGTATGACCAGCTGACTGAACTTTCTGCAATCAGGTCCAGGTATTTGGAAGGATCATACTGGTCAACCAAAATATTTCCATCCGTATCTATAAACCTCAGTTTTCCATCATATAATTCATGTTCTCCATCCCTGCCAACAGTCCCCAGGTATAGGGTTGGTGAAATGGCGAAAGAATTCACCATAGCTTCATTTTCCTGGTGAAACTTTTTAATTATCCCGAGTGCAGTCTGCACGGTTTCCGTTACTTCCGGTATCCAGTTCAGCAATGCCTGTCGGTTTTCTTCACCCAATGGGAATAACATTCCACCGGGAACAATTCCCATGGCATGAATTTTCTTACCCGTGATCCTTTCACTGATTTCCTGCCCGAATTTTCTCAGCCGGATACCCTTAAGGGCGAGTTCCGGAAACTTTTCAGCGATTCCAAGTATATTCCTTTTTGAGACATCACTGTCATACCCAAGTAATAAATCCGGGGCTGTAAGATGAAAGAATGAAAGTGCATGGGAAGAGATATTCTGTCCAAGATGCATCAGCTTTCGAAGCAGGTTTCCGGTATAGGTTGGACGAATTCCCTGTATCATTTCGCAGGCCTTGACGCTGGCAACGGCATGACTTACGGGGCAGATACCGCAAATACGGGGGGATATGACGGGCATCTCCGTGTACATCCTTCCTTCACAGAACTTTTCAAATCCGCGGAATTCATTGACATGGAATAATGCATCGATCACTTCATCATTGTCATTGAGCTGAATGGTAATCTTTGCATGACCTTCAATCCGGGTTACTGGGGAAATTAAGATCGTCTTATGTCCGGCGCTATCCATACTTCAACTTTTTATTTGCATCCAGCTTCGGATGCCGGTCATTCAGTAATTCAAACAGTACATAGAATATAGTATCCGCATCAGGAGGGCAACCCGGAATCATCACATCCACCTTTACTATTTCATGCAGCGGCAATACTTTTTCACGCAATTTCAGGAGGGCGGGATGGGATGGTACAAAACCTGCATTGTCGTTACTGATGGCGTGCACATAGGATGTATCAAACACATCCTGCAATGAAAAATAATTTCTCATGCCGGTAATATTTGTAGTGACCGCACAGTCGCCCAATGCCACCAGTATCCTGGACTGCTTACGGATATGTTGTAATTCATGGTAATGCTCATCACTCGTTACAGAACCTTCCACCAGGGTAATATCCACTTCCGGTAATTCCTTACCGTCAACGATGGGTGATTTAACAATATCAGCGAGTTTCGCCAATTCCAGTATTCTTTCATCGATGTCAAGTAAAGACATATGACAACCTGAACATCCTCCAAGCCATACCGTGGCAATTTTACGCTTACTCATCTGTTGATATTTAATTTTCGCTTTTCCATCAATTCACCGATCATTCCCGGGGTCTTTATCATCTTTCCCTGTGCAAATGATTTTGACCAGATAGCGCCTGTTGGGCAGGCATGCATGCATTTGCCGCAGGAAGTACAGGTTTCCGATTCACCCCATGGCGTATCAAAATCAGAAATTACCCTTACCTGGTAAGCCCCTGTTCTTTACATCCCAGTTGAATGCCCCTTCCACTTCACTGCATACACGAACACAACGGGTGCACATGATGCAGCGGTTATGGTCAAATACAAACCAGGGATGGGATGTATCCACTTCACATTCAGGAAATAAATACGGGTAACGGATATGATCCATTCCCACGGTATATCCAAGTTCCTGCAATTCACAATTACCATTTGCCACGCAAACTGAGCAAACATGGTTTCGTTCCGCAAAAAATAATTCAGTGGTAATTCTCTGGTATCGCTTTAACTTTTCCGTATTGGTGCGGATCACCATATTGGCGGCAACCTTCGCAGTACAGGCAGATTGCAGTTTGCTGACCCCTTCCACTTCAACCAGGCAAAGCCTGCAGGCTCCCACGTCAGTGATTCCCTTTAAATGGCACATGGTCAGTATGGGAATATCATTCTCCCGGCATACTTCCAGGATTGTTGTACCCGGCAATACTTCCAGTTTTCGTTCATCTATATATACTGTAATGGTTGCCATGTTTAATCGTTATTCTGCAATGATCTTTTCTTCATATTCTTTCCTGAAATGCCTGAGTGTACTGAGGAACGGATTTGGCGCAGATGCACCAAGGCCGCAAAGGCTGGTATCTTTCACATAAACGGCAAGTTCTTCCAGCCTGTCCAGGTCAAGCCTTGTGGCATTACGGGTACATATTTTTTCCAGCAGGTCATGCATCATCCTGGTACCTACCCTGCATGGTACGCATTTGCCGCAACTCTCGTCCATACAAAATTCCATGAAATACCGCGCCACATCAACCATGTCAGAACTATTGTCCATAATGATCAAACCGCCTGATCCCATGATTGATCCCAGGTTGATCAGCGCTTCATAATCCATTTTCACATCGAGGTGTTGGGCGGGTATACATCCTCCCGACGGGCCACCGGTCTGTGCCGCTTTAAAATCCGCATTCCCCTGCATGCCTCCGCCAATATCAAAAACGATCTCACGAAGTGTAGTACCCATCGGCACTTCAATTAATCCGGCATATTTTATCTTTCCTGCCAGTGCAAATACTTTTGTTCCAGCACTTTTTGGTGTCCCTATTTCACTGTACCATTCCCCTCCATTGTTGATGATTGGTGCAATACCTGCAAAGGTCTCCACATTATTGATCAGTGTCGGCTTTCCCCACAGCCCTGATTCGGCAGGGAATGGCGGCCTGGGCCGCGGTGTTCCCCGCTTGCCTTCGATCGACGCGATCAATGCCGTTTCTTCCCCGCATACAAATGCACCTGCACCAATCCTGACTTCGATATCAAAAGAAAAATTACTGCCCATGATATGTTCTCCCAGCAAGCCCATTTTCCTGGCCTGTTTCAGGGCCAGTTCTATCCTCCTTATCGCCAGCGGATATTCTCCGCGTATATAGGCATATCCCTTACTTGCACCTACTGCAAACCCGGCAATACACATTCCTTCCAGTACACGGTGCGGATTTCCTTCCAGCACACTGCGGTCCATAAATGCGCCGGGATCACCTTCATCACCATTACAGATCACATATTTCTGGTCCGAAACATATTTATAAACGGTCTCCCACTTCATCCCGGTAGGATATCCCGCTCCACCCCTGCCCCGTATTCCACTGTGCTTTATCTCTGCAATGACATCTTCGGGTGACAACTGGAACAAAACCTTCAACAATGCCGTATAACCGTCGTGCACCAGGTAATCATTGATATCTTCCGGATTAATATCACCGCAATCCTTCAGTGCAATTTTAAGCTGTTTCTTAAAGAAGGGTGTCTCACGGGAATCAATAAACGAATCTCCTGATATTGTCCGAAAATATGAGCTGGTCCTTCAACGGATTCCCTTCCACGATATGATGTTGTACAATATCCGGGAACTATTTTCAGTATCCACTTTCTGGTAAATGGTATGGCCAGGTAAAATTTTCACCAGCGGCCCCTGGTTGCAGGGGCCCATGCAACCGGTAGGAATAAGTTCAACTTCATTTTCCAGGCCCGTCGGCATTGATTTCGTCCCGTAGTTTTTTTCAACACCTCTTCTGCACCGGAAGAAATGCATCCTGCCCCGCAGCAAACACAGACTTTTTGACGCACCTTGGTCCGCTCTTCCTTTATATGCCTTATCTGGGACTGTAATTCCTGCTGGTTCATGATGTCACTAATTTACTGTTCAGGATCTCAATGATTTCAAGGTCATTTGTTTTCCCCTGCACTACATCATCGATCACGGCCACAGGCGCCAGTCCGCATGCCCCGATACACCTTGCCACCTGCACGCCAAGTTTATGGTCTGCAGAAACCTGTCCGGCTTTAAGCCCGTACCTGCTTTCCAGGCTGTTCAGGATGGCCTGTGCTCCTTTTACATAACATGCCGTTCCCGTGCATATCAGGCAGGTATGCTCACCCTTCGACTTTAATGAAAAGAAATGATAAAAAGTAGCGGTCGAATAAACCCTTGAAGGTGGAAGGTGCAATGCCTTCGTAATGTATTTCATGACGGGCATCGGCAGGTAACCATAAGCATTCTGCGCAGTATGCAGTATTTCTATTAATGCATCCGGCCTGTATTTTTCCTTCTTAATTCTTGCCGATATAAGTTTAATGCGAGGGTCATTCAGGGACAATGTATCGATAGCTTCTTTTGCCTGGGTTCTCATAAAAACCTCCTGATTCACAAAAGTACCCTTCCCTGAAAAGAAGATATATGATATGTATCAGTGTCAGGCTTTCAATTAAAGGATTTAAAACAGGATCTGTTATTTTCCTGTCTTCCAAAATCATATCAGCGGCTTTTTCCCCGATCATAATGCAGGCTGCATTCGTATTTCCAGTAGTTATCGAAGGCATGATGGATGCATCCGCCACCCTGAGCCCTGATATGCCATGCACCTGCAACCGGTCATTCACCACAGACCATTCATCATGCCCCATTTTACAGGTACCTACAGGATGGTATAAAGTTTCAAGGCTTTTCCGGATATGCATGCGCAATGACTCATCAGTAGCGGGTAAGGCTGGGAATATAATCCCTCCGGGAGAAAATTCCTTCATAGGCTTTGACCCGCCAACATCAATAGCTTTTCGCATCGCCTTTATCATAACCTCCATATCCCGCTGATCTGATAAAAGATTGGGTTGTATTATCGGAGCCATCAACGGATCGGCATTCTTCAAAGAAACAAATCCCCTGCTTTCAGGCCTTACAAGGATCACCAGTATGCCATAACCATCCTGCCTGGAAAAACTATCAAGATTATAAATATCCGTACTGTAATCCGGCGCAATGCCAATGGGTGCAAAATGGAACTGGATATCAGGTCGCGTAAGATGCTCATCGGATTTCAGGAAAGCATTGGCTTCAAGCGGACTATTACCCAGCGGCCCTTTACCGAATACCAAATGCTGTAATATTGCCTTAACCTGTTTCACCGGACTGATCAGCGAATTACCCGTGGGAATATTTGTTAACCCGCTAACACCACTCCACACATGATCCTGGAGGTTTTTACCAACGCCCGGAAGATGGTGTTGCATCTTTATTCCGAAGGGCGATAATTCCCTTTCATCACCGATACCTGAAAGCATCAGTAGCTGGGGGCTTTGGAATGCTCCCGCAGAAAGTATGATTTCCCGCTTGCAGAAAATGATTTCCTTTTTTTTACCGGAATTCAGTATTTCCACCCCTTTTGCGGTATTATTCTCTACAATGATTTTTGTAGTGTGGCAGGCTGTTCTGACGGTTAAATTAGGCCGGTGAAGTACAGGCCGGAGAAATGCAACGGCTGTACTATGCCTTCGGCTATTCTTAATGGTGAACTGGAGATAGGATGCACCCGTTTGTTCGGCGCCGTTATAATCCTCATTGAAAGGAATGCCATTTTCCACACACCCATTGATAAATGCCTTGCCCATGGGCCGGGGGTGAGCCTCCCATGAAACATTTAACGGACCGTCCTTTCCATGCCAGGGTTCACCGAAATACTCATTATGCTCCGATCGTTTAAAATACGGAAGGATGTCATGATAGCCCCAGCCTTTATTTCCCATGGCTTCCCATTCATTGAAATCTTCCCTGTTACCACGCACATAGGCCATGGCATTGGTACTGCTGCTGCCACCAAGTACTTTACCGCGCGGTATATAGATTTTTCGGTTATCCACATGAACCTGCGGTGCTGTCCAGAAAGACCAGTCCACTGAAGTCCGGTTGAGTTTGGTATATGCCCCCGGTATCCCGATTTCCAATTTTTTATCCGGCTTTCCTGCTTCCAGTAACAGTACCGTGCATTTATTATTGGCAGATAAGCGGTTTGCCAGCACACAACCTGAAGATCCCGCACCAATGATGATATAGTCGTAGTCCATATGGAGATCAGTAATTCATGAATCCCACCGGGATGTGAAAACTTTGTAATAATAGATATTTTCAATGGAGCATGTTGAAAATCTCGTCGTAAATTTAGGGAATGACTTTTATTGATTACTATAAGATATTGGGTGTCGATAAAACGGCCAGCCAGGAAGAAATCAAAAATGCCTACCGGAAACTGGCCAGGAAACTTCACCCTGACGTGAATCCGAATGACAAGGAAGCTCATGCGAAATTCCAGCAGGTGAATGAAGCCAATGAAGTATTGAGTGATCCGGTGAAAAGGAAAAAATATGACCAGTATGGAAAAGACTGGCAGCATGCGGAACAATTCGAAAAGGCGAAAGCAGGAAGTCGTTCAGCCCGTGGTGGTGGTTTTGGACAGGGTGACTTCGGGGGGGGCGGGTTCGGTTCAGGAGAATTTGGCGGCAGTGATTTTTCCGATTTTTTTGAATCCCTGTTTGGCGGTGAGCCAAGGGGAAAAAGATCAACAGGATCCCGCTTCAAGGGCCAGGATTATAATGCTGAATTCAGGCTGGCGTTAAAAGACGCATACACCACACACAAGCAGACCTTAACGGTGAATGGTAAAAATATCAGGATCACCATTCCCGCAGGTATCGAGCACGGGCAAACGATAAGGCTGGTGGGCCATGGCGCACCCGGAATAAATGGCGGACCACACGGTGACCTGTACATTACTTTTTCCATTGAAGAAGATGAAAAATTCCGGCGTGTGGGAAATGATCTCCATACCACTGCAGATATAGATTTATATACGGCAATACTTGGCGGAGAAGTGGTGCTGGAAACATATAGCGGGAAACTAAAACTTAAAGTGAATCCGGAAACACAGAATGGAACAAAAATCAGGTTAAAAGGAAAAGGGTTTCCGGTATATAAAAAAGAAGGACATTTCGGCGATCTCTATGTTACCTACGATGTTAAGCTTCCCACAAACCTCAGCGCCAAAGAGAAAGAATTGTTTACACAGCTATCAAAACTTTAACCACTTTATAAACGGCTTAATTTATCCTGAAGGTTTTTTTTCACCCTTCCCTCCCATTCATCTTTCAGGATACTGAGTACGATACTATCCCGCCTCGTCCCATCATGCTTTGTATTATTGCTGCGTAACACACCTTCAACAGTGCAGCCAATGCTTTTCATGGCAGCAATACTCCGCTGGTTATTATTATCTGCCCTGAATTCCACTCTTTCCATCCCGATCTTCTCAAAGGCAAATTCCAGCAGCAGGAATTTACAATGCTTGTTCAGCCCGGTACCCTGGAATGACTTTCCATACCAGGTATATCCCAGTTGCAGCGTCTTATGAAATAGCTGGATATCATAAAACCTTGTACTGCCGGCATAGGCATTCTTTCGCTTATCGAAAACAATAAACGGATATTCCTTTTCCTCATCACGGGCTTTAACGGCTATCTGCAGATATTTCCGCAGATTTTCTTCTCCCCCGCCCTGCAATAACGAATATTTCCAGAGTTCAGGTTCGTTCAGTGAAAACGGCAGCAGATTTTCAAAATCGTTTAATGACAGCGGCCGGAGTAAAACACAATCGTTCTCCAGTGTATAATCTTTTCGTACATTGAATGCAGACATGCAAAAAAGATATGAATTATTTTACGATCCCCGAAATATGTATTGCTACAGAAAATGATATACCGGCACTCACGCAGTTAATGAATAGTGCCTATCGCGGTGAATCTTCAAAGAAGGGCTGGACCACAGAAGCAAACCTTATTGCAGGAGAAGTGAGGACGGATGAAAATAATCTGCGGGATGTGATCACGAAAGCCCGGCAGTGTAATTTTAAAATACACCAACGATAAAAACCAGCTGATCGGATGTGTTAACCTTCAGAAACACGGGTGACCGGATATACCTTGGCATGTTCAGCGTTTCGCCTGAAGAACAGGGCAGCGGAATTGGAAAAAAAATATTACTGGCAGCAGAACAACATGCCCTGAATGAAGGATGCAGGAGTATTTATATGCAGGTCATTTCCGCTCAGGGATGAACTGATCAAATGGTATGTACGGCATGGTTACAAGGATACGGGGGAAAGAAAACCTTTTCCGTGAAGATGGACTTAACAGGAAAACATCTCCAGCCCCTGGAATTCATGGTGCTGGAGAAGTTTTTATCCTGAGGATGAAATATCCTTATTTAATATTTCCGTCAATATCCATTTCTACAACCTGGTAACCTGTCTTTTTAACCCCTTCAAGGATCTTCGCCTTATCACCTACCAGCAATACAAACATCTGGTCAGGTTTCAGCATTTTTTTTGCCAACGCATCTATTTCAGGTTTTGTCATATTCGCCAGTATTTTATTTTGCTGGTCAACATAATTTGCCGGCAGGTCATAATCCAGTATTCTCCTGATAAAGCCGGCCTTTTGCAATCCTGTTTCATATAAGAGTGCATCACGCTGTCCGAGTGAATTTTTCAAAAAAGTCAATTCATCATTCCTGATCCCTTTATTTGAATATTCCCGGATCACACTAATAATGTCTGTCAACGCACTATCAGTTACATTAGCGCGTATTCCGGATGAAAAAACAAAGTCGCCCGTATATGCGTCTCCATTGAATGTACTCCTTGCCCCGTATGTCCACCCCTTGTTTTCCCTTAATTCAATATTCAGCCGGCTGTTAAAATCACCACCCAGGATATGGTTCATCAAACGCGATTTGTAATATATACCCGTTGCATCATACTTCATGCCTGTGGCATAACCCACCCTGAATTCAGTTTGTGCTGCATTGGGTACATCTATGAGGTAAACGATCGTTTTATCTGTTGTCCTTGGTTTGTAATCTACTTGTGGCAATTCCACCTTCCTGTTTGGCAATTTATCGAGGAATGCGAGTTTTGGCAGCATTTCCGCTTCCGATATATCCCCGACAACCACAACTTTTGTACCCTGGGAGCTTAAGATTTCAGCATAAAATTTCTCAACATCTGAGATAGTAAGGTTTTTTACTGTACGTTCCGTTCCATTTTTACTCAGTGTCAGGAAATTGCCGGCATTATAAATAATCTTGTCAAAATTCTGTGTGGCAATAAAAGCTGGTTGTGATTTAGATTGCTTGAATCCTTCTATGATCTGCTTCTGCAAACGGGAAAAAGATGCTTCCGTGAATTTGGGATAAAAAATTCTCTCTTCCAGCAATGCCAGTGTCTTGTCCAAATTCTTTTTCAGCGACTGTACATTGAATGTAGTACCATTGAAACTTCCTGATACATTAATGGTGCTTCCCAGCTTCTGCAGTTCAACTGCCATGCGTTCAGCCGTATAATTCCTGGTATCCTCATTCATCATGGCAGCAAAAAAATCTGCAAGTCCAATTTTTGAGGTATCCTTCGCCGTTAGCAGGTGCCCCCCCGGAATGGTGACTGTCATTGTTACCGTGGGTATTTCGTGGCTTTCAGTTCCAATAATTTTTATACCGTTTGGCTGGTCCCTTTTCCAGAATGCAGGAACTTTCACAACAGGATTTTTACCGCCGCCCGGTATTTTTGAGCGGTCAAAATTGTCTTTGGCCTTATTATATTTTAACCCGTTATACCCATAGTCAGGCGCTTTATATCCTGAAGGATCAATGGTATAATTGTCAGCCGCAGCAAGCATTTTTTCCTGGCCCTTGGGCAATACGCTCAATTTTACGGCATGCTTTCCTTTTATATACTGGTTGTATACCCTTAGCACGTCTTCCTGGCGTTACGGAAGTATACATTGTTATCAGGTCCGCAATCTTATTAGGGTTATCAGCAAAAGTCTGGAATGCGGCAAGCTGTGAAACTTTTCCCGAAACACTCTGCAGTCCGTTGATCTGCTGGGCTTCAATGCTTCCCTTGAATTTAGCTACGTCTTCCTCTGTAACACCCCTTGCTTCAAATGAATCAAGGGCATTCATGAAAAGGCTGTCCAGCTGGGCGAGTGATTTTCCAGGCATGGGGACCAGTGAGAACGTGAATTCACCCGCCAGTTCTGAATAGGTGCTGTTTCCGCTGGCCTGAAGTGCAAGTTGTTTCTTCACCAATTGCTGGTAAAGCACCGAATTTCTTCCCTGGCTGATCACTGAAGCCAGGCAGGCAAACGCACCCATATCCTTATGGTACAGGGGCACTGTCGGATATACAATATTCAGCAATGGTACCCGCGCATAATTATCTACATAAGAGACATACCTGTTGGAGGTAAGTACTGGCAGCGGAACTGACATCTTACTGACTTCCGGTCCGCGTGGAATGGAACCGAAATATTTTTCCGTTAGCTTCACCACTTCTGCCGGGTTAACATCACCGCCCACAGTGAGGACGGCATTATTCGGGCCGTACCATCTCAAAAAGAAATTCTTTAGATCATTCACATCACTGCGGTTCAGGTCTTCCAGGTAGCCTATAGTGAGCCAGGAATAAGGGTGCCCATAAGGATAGAGGGCCTTGGCGGAATTTTCACCTGCAAGTCCGTAAGGCCTGTTATCATAATTCTGGCCACGTTCATTTTTTACTGTGGAGCGCTGTATCTCGAATTTCTTCTGTGTTACGGCATCAAGCAGGAATCCCATCCTGTCTGATTCCAGCCAAAGCATTTTTTCCAGCTGGTTGGATGGCACTGTTTCATAATAGTTGGTACGGTCGCGGTTGGTACTTCCGTTAAGCGTACCCCCGGCATCAGAAACGATCTTGAAATGCTGTTCATCTGCTACGTTATCACTTCCCTGGAACATCATATGTTCAAAAAAATGCGCAAACCCGGATTTGCCGATTTCTTCCCGGGCAGATCCTACATGGTAGGTAACATCCGTATGCACCACCGGATCGCTATGGTCTTCATGGATGATCAGGGTAAGTCCATTCGACAATACATATTTTTCATATGGTATAACAATTTCATTTCCCTTTTTTTCGATTTTTTCCACGAGGCGTGTCTGTGCCTTAATGAAAAACGCTATAAACAGGAATGGGATAAACAGGATAAGTTTCTTACGCTTCATATAACTATATTAATTTTTCGAACCTGCAATGTAATACAAGCCTGGCAGGTATCAAACAAATGTTAAGCGATAAACGGATTCATTTTTCAAGGGAATGACCGCAATATTTACAAATTCACCAGCCCTTTCCACTTTCTGTTGGTTGGTTTTCCATCTTCATGAATATCTTTGTGCAACTATATAAGTTTATGTCTGTCCGGTCACTGATCTCTAAAAATATAACATCTATCCATAGCTTTTACCGGGAAATATTTTGCAGGAAAACGTCCATAACATGGATCCTGGTTCCGTTCTTTCTCCTTGCGGTTCAAATCAGCGTACCCGGACAGTCTGCCAAAGAGGTGAATACCCTCAACCAAACCTGGTTTTCGATAAATACCATGTCGAGGGTTACGGATAGATGGGGTATTATGGCTGATTTTCACCATGTACGCTGGGATAACCTGATTGCCAATCCGCGGTTCTACTTTTTACGGATCGGGACAAATTACTGGATGAGCGATAAAATCAGCCTGTCACTGGCATATGGTCATTTGTGGCTTGCACCTTCGGTGGATGGCTGGAAAAACTACTCCAATGAAAACAGGATCCATGAACAGTTGCAGGTAAATTCAAAGCTGAATAAAATCAGCGTGATACAGAGATTGAGGAATGAACAGCGATGGCAGCAGGTAATGGTCAATGATGAACCTTCCGGGAAACTACGTTTCACTAATCGCGTCCGCTACCTGGCCAGTTTTAATATCCCCGTTTTTAAAAATGCATCCCTGCCATCCCTGGTGCTCGCGGATGAAATCATGGTCCAGTTTGGGAAAGATGTGATCTATAATACCTTCGACCAGAACAGGCTGTTTATCGGTATCAGGCAAAAGATCAGTCGTGATATCAATTTTGATTTTGGATATATGAGGGTCTTCCAGCAAAAGTATTCAGGTTATGAGTACGACCTGTACCATACATTGCGCCTGTTCTTTTATTATTCGCCTGACTTCAGGAATAACTCCCGCCTGCCACATCATCATAGCGGTGATGAGTAAACGAAAATAGAACCGGATATTTCTGTTTCCCCTTATTAGCTTTTTTTTGAGGAAAACCCTTTTTCCATGCTATTTTTTTATGAATGCCGGCTGAATATAGGCAGTAAGCTGTGAAAGCGGGACAAATAAAGGGATTTCACTGAATGCAAACGGACCGATCTCATAGGGCTGATACCAGAAACCGAGCCCGGCATTATCAACCCAGAAATTCTGGGTGACAGGAATGCTATTTTTAAACAGTCCGGCCTGTTCAAGTGTCTGGTTGGCGGGAATACCAAACTGAGCCTTCGCAGCTTTTACCAATAGCTGAGGCAAAGCGGATATGCCTGCAGGCGTCAGCACATCTGATAACTGTAAGCGTTTATTGGAACGTTTGTCAAACGAAAAAAGTTCGGTGGAATAATTCCCATGTGCTCCTCCGGAATAACCATAACTGTAGAAAGCCAGCGTAATTACTGATTTGGATTCGGATAATACCATAAGACTGTTTACCTGTTCACTGGACAGTGACAATCCCATATTCTCCGTTTCTTTTACGCCGGCTTTTATATATCCATTTTTCCAGCCGTCCAGGTTTTTCTTCAGTTCAGCAGGCAATAAAACAGAAGGTTCTTTCCCCGGAGGGAGACTGAATCTCTCATAGAAAATTTTGCGGATACTGGCGGCAAGCGGACTATTATTCCCCGCAAGAGGCCATATGGTGGAAGAAGATAATATACATTGCGAATCATTTTTCAGGTTTGCCGGCAATTTGGTATTCCCGGAGACACTTACAAACTCAAATGCTGTATAAGGATCATTTGTTTCCTTCAACAGGATTGCCCCTTTCCTGATTTCTTTACCTCCCTGGTAAAGAATTCCGTTACCCTGGATTTGTTGCTGGCCGAGGATACCGGTAATATTTATGCTGACTTCATGGCTCCTGGAGCTATAAATGTTGATACTATCGTTTTTTCCAATATTTGAATCGGAAAAATAAATCCTTAATGGACGGGGGTCACGCACCAGGTACAGATAACCACCCGCATGTCCTTCCCCTGCATGTAGATGCGCAACCGCTTCCGCACCCATGATGCTGCCTGTATATACTTTATAGAAATTCCTTTGCGCCTGGAGAAATGAACTCACAAAGAGAAGCAGGAGAATACTAATCTTTTTCATGATGAAAAATTTTGCCGGGGTAGACCTATAAGTTACAAAATAATTATATCCCCGGATTTGAATTATTTTACTGCACTTTAGCCATTTATTAAATGCACCGCCATTGATTCGTAAAATTGGTATCTGGACGGCCTCTTCGATCGTTATCGCCAATATGATCGGCACCGGAGTCTTTACCAGTGTGGGGTTTCAGCTAACTTCAGTGCAAAATACATGGAGCATCCTGTTACTTTGGCTGATGGGGGGTATACTGGCATTATTTGGCGCCTTTGCATATGCAGAACTGGGTACGCATTTCAGGTCTTCCGGTGGTGACTACATCTATCTCTCAAAAGTATTCCATCCGATGCTGGGGTTTTTATCTGCCTGGGCCGGACTAACCGTAGGATTTTCTGCACCTGTTGCCCTTGCAGCCATTGCCTTTACCAGGTACCTTAACCCTTTCGGATTACAAGATGATGGATGGATTGCGATTACAGTGATCCTTCTCATAACGGTCATGCATAGCTTCACCATACGTCACAGCAGCAGTATGCAGAACTTTACAACCCTGGTCAAGGTATTGTTCCTGCTGGTATTGATCGGGCTGGGGATATTTATGGACAGCCCGGGAGATAATGCCATTGATTACAGCAATCACTGGAAAGAAGAAATCACCACACCGGGATTTGCAGTTTCCATGGTTTTCGTGGCATATGCTTACACCGGATGGAATGCCGCCGCCTATATTGCGGATGAAATCAATAATCCGTGCAAAAAACCTCCCCAGGGCGCTGATCCGCAGTACCATCTTTGTCTCTGCCGTATACATCCTTTTTAACTGGGTCCTTTTACTACATGCTCCAGCTTCATCGCTGGCGGGCAAAGAGGATGTAAGTTATATATCCTTTAAGAACCTGCTGGGTGAACAGGGCGGTAAATGGGTCAGTATCTTTATTGCGATCCAACTGATCGCCACTATCAGCAGCTATTTGTGGGTGGGACCAAGGGTTACCATGGCGATGGCCAAAGATCATGCATTATGGAAACCACTATCGGCTGTTAACAGGCATGGCATTCCGGTAAGGGCATTATGGCTACATGCAGGTATCAGTATTGCCCTGTCACTCACCGGTTCTTTTGAGAAAGTGTTACTCTATGCCGGATTTGTTTTACAACTGATGTCATCACTCACGGTGGCCGCAAGCTTATTGATCAGTAATAAAGAAACAGGTTTATTTACCACACCATGGAAACCTGTTCCGCAAATTATTTTCCTGGCATTTAATGCATGGGTGCTCACCTTCACACTGATTGATAAACCGGTGGAAAGTTTATCGGGTATCGTAATTTTAATTGCCGGGGCAATTATTTATTGGTTAGGGAAGCGACGTTAACCAGTTTTTTTAAGCTCATTAAACTTATTGAGGTACATCATCACTTCCTCATCACTTACCTGGTCAAAGTTTTTATAAAATCCTCCCACGCCGTAAAATGTTTCGGGAACCAGCGGGCAAACAATTTCATCCACCATGCCTGACAATTTCCCAATGGCATTTCTCGATGCAACGGGAACTGCAATCACTATTTTGGCGGGTGCTCCCTTCCTCAGCATGCTGATGGTACTGAGCAGGGTGTTGCCAGTGGCTATTCCATCATCTATAATGATAACAGTTTTATTCCTGATGGGTTCCGGATCCTTATCGCCCATGAATTTTGTGTACATCTCTTTCAATTTTTTCCTGATCCTTTCCGTTTCCTCTTCAATATATTCCTGGGAAACCCCTTCATGCTGTACAACATACCTGTCGGTTAAGCTCACCGCCCCGATGGCATACTCACTATTCCCGGGGTGACCAATCTTTTTTGTCAGCAACAAGTCAAGCGGAAAGCCAAGCTGCACAGCCACATAATACGCTATAGGAACGCCGCCCCTGGGAACTGCCAGTACAACTCCAGGATCATTCTTATACTTCATGAGCTCTTTTGCCAGCGTTAATCCTGCATCTATCCTGTCATAATACATAAAACAACTTTAATAAACAGCCATACGAAATAAGTGTTTTGTAAACCAGTCCGCCGCAAGTTCTGAAACCTTATCCATCATTCCAGGCTCTTCAAATAAATGTGATGCGCCTTCAATAATTTCCAGGCTTTTTGTGCAACCCAGTTCAGCATATGCCTCCTGGTTTAACTTCAATACGTCTTCATCAAGGCTTCCGACAATGAGCAATGTGGGAGCTTCCACTTTATGCAAATCTGCCATGACCAGGTCAGGCCTTCCACCCCTGCAAACAATGGCCTCAATTTCCTGGAATTTTGAAGCTGCTTTCAATGCTGAAGCGGCTCCTGTGCTGGCCCCGAAATATCCGACACTGCAGTTCTTTGCCGCACGCATTTCTTCCAGCCATTCTGTAGCTCCGCAGAGCCTCGCAGTCAGCAAGTTCAATATCAAACCGGTTCAGGTACACTTTATCTTCAGATGGTGTCAGCAGGTCTAATAACAGTGTTCCAAAACTTTTTTCCTGCAGGTATTTGGCAACCTGCCTGTTCCTGGTACTGAAGCGGCTGCTTCCGCTTCCGTGAGAAAAAATAATAATGCCTTTCGCCTTTACGGGAATATTAAGATCGCCTTTAAGAATGACCTTTCCTACAGGTATACTGACTTCATCCTGATGACTATAATCCATGAGTATCAGATTTTGCAAAAAAAGTTACTCATTATGGCAAATTCAAACAATGATATGAATCAGCAAATATTTTGAACAGGTTCAATGAAATTTGTAGTTGGAATAATCCCTTTTCCAACCAAAATCTGATATGATGAGAAGGTATTTTACCAAAGCCGCCTCATTAAATGAACCTGAGATGGTTAATGCCATACGGAAAGGAGGAATTCCGCTTAATGATAAGGACGGACTGGACCCTTTAATAAATAGAATTGGTGATGCAAGGATCGTTATGCTGGGCGAAGCCTCCCATGGAACGCACGAATATTATACCTGGAGGGCGCAGATCACCAAACGGCTGATCAAAGAAAAAGGATTCCGTATTATCGCTGTGGAAGGTGACTGGCCCGACTGCTACAGGGTAAACAGATTCATCAAAGGATATGACAGGGAAAACAAAACTGCATACCAGGTACTTCATGCATTTAACCGTTGGCCTACATGGATGTGGGCAAACTGGGAAATCGAAGCCTTGTCGGAATGGTTACACCATTACAACCAGGACCTGCCGGCTAATGCAAGGGTCGGCTTTTACGGTTTGGATGTATACAGTTTATGGGAAAGTATGGAATCCATTATGCAATACCTGGGCAAAACAGATAAAAATGCATTACAGGTAGCAGAAGAAGCGTTCAGGTGCTTTGAACCCTACAGGAAAGAAGAAGGTCGCGCCTATGCGCAGGCAAGCATGCTGGTTCCTGAATTATGCGAAAATGAAGTGGTTGACCTGCTGAAAGAAATCAGGCAAAAGCTTCCTACCTATAATACTGATCACGAAAATGTATTCAGCGCGGAACAGAATGCACTGGTTGCAGTGAATGCAGAAAAATATTATCGTGCCATGGTCCGCGGAGGGCCGCATAGCTGGAATGTCCGCGATATGCATATGGCCGATACGCTGGAACGTCTGCTGAATTTCCATGGAGACAATGCCAAAATCATTGTTTGGGCGCATAATACCCACGTTGGGGATTCTCGCGCAACAGATATGGTGGATGAAGGCATGTATAATATTGGAGAACTTGTGCGGATGCAGCATCATGAAAAAGGTGTTGTACTGGTAGGATTCGGATCCTACGAGGGCACTGTAATGGCCGGAAAATCCTGGGGAGCACCAATGCATTCCGTGCAGATGCCTGAAGCTATAAAGGGCAGCTGGGAATATTTTCTTCATGCAGCTTCACCGGAAAACAAGCTGCTCATGATGGATGATTTCATGCGTAATGATATGATGATGGAAAACCATATCGGTCACAGGGCCGTTGGTGTGGTGTACAATCCGTATTACGAACAGTATGGAAATTATGTACCTACCATCCTGCCTTTAAGATATGATGCTTTTATTTTCCTGGATAAGACGCGTGCCCTTTACCCATTACATATCAAAGACGATAAAAAACAGATTCCCGAAACCTATCCGTTTGGTGTTTGAAGAGGGGGAAGGGAACCATTTATTCACGTACGCTAAAACAATGACCATGGACAAAAAAAAATATCCCGTTCAGCCTCCTGAAGTTCCGGCTACACCGGCTAAGCCGGAAGTAGAACCTGAAATTATTCCTGAGAATCCAGAACTCCCGGGAGAAGACCCGGATTTTATTCCTGAAGAAGATCCATTTGAAAATCCTCCCATTGAAATTCCACCACCGGGTGAAGGACCGTAGTGGTTGAGAGTTGAGAGTTGAGGGTTGAGGGTTGAGGGTTGAGGGTTGAGGGTTGAGGGTGTAATAGAGACTTGAGACTTGGGCAGAGATGAAAAAATTATTAACCCCGCAAATCAACGTGATGGTGGTGATGGAACATACAGGACTGTATAGCCTGAAGTTTGAAACCTTCCTGAGAAAATCAGGCGTTGGCTATTGCAAAATACCGGCCCTGGAAATCAAAAGATCACTGGGCATGACCCGTGGCAAAAACGATAAAATCGATGCTGAACGCATTGCCGGTTACGGTTGGCTGAGAAGGGAAATGCTTACGCCAGATCCTTTTGTTGAACAATCTGTCGATGAGCTGAAACGCTTGCTGAACCTGCGTTTGAAGCTGGTCAGGGACAGGGCAGGGTACATGAACAGGATCAGGGAGATGAAGGCTGCAGACTGCCTGGTGGGGCTGGAGCAACAACAAAGAATCATTGCTTTTTTTAGCCAGGAAATCAAGATGACTGATGATGCCATTAAAGCCCATATTGGGGCAAATCCGGAGCTTCAAAAAACCTATGACCTGCTGCGCAGTATCAAAGGAATCGGTGAGACTAGAGACTGTGACGTGGAAATATTATTATTTAATTAAATTTTAGATTTTGCAATCCATCAATATAAAACTTACCAGCAGTGCATTTAAACACAATGCATTTATTCCAAAGAAATATACCTGCGACGGGGAAAATATCAATCCGCCGCTTGAGATCGACCATGTTCCGGAGGGAACGAAAAGCTTTGCATTAATTGTGGATGATCCGGATGCACCGAAAGGAACATGGGTGCACTGGGTAGTATGGAATATTCCAGCATTACTGCACCTGAAGGAAAATCATATTCCGGGAAATGAAGGCATCAATGATTTTCAACGGAATCATTATGGAGGGCCCTGTCCCCCTTCCGGCACCCACCGCTATTTTTTCAAGATCTATGCCCTCGATACCATTCTTGACCTGCCAGAAAATACGGATAAGTTCAAGCTTGAAAAGATCATGCACCATCATATCATTTCTGTTGGTGAATTGATTGGCCTCTATAAAAGGGAACACTGATCATTCAGGACATCATGGTGGTTTGCTTACCTTAGCGGTAATATGGATATTGACCAACATCAGCTCCGTTATGTTGAAGTGAACAGGTATATCACCCCTTTACGTGAAGGTGGTTCATTGCCGGCGATCGTTGAAGCTGATGATGGTTTCCTGTACGTGTTGAAATTCCGTGGCGCCGGCCAGGGCGTAAAAGCATTGATTGCAGAATTAATCGGTGGTGAACTGGCCAGGGCACTTGGACTACGTGTGCCGGAAATTGTATTTGCTAAAGTAGACCCAGCCTTCGGAAGAACAGAACCGGATGAAGAAATCCAGGACCTGCTGAAGCAGAGCGAAGGATTGAACCTTGCGTTACACTATCTTTCCCGCGCCATCACCTATGACCCTGTAGTCACCAGGATTGATGAAAAACAAGCCTCCGAAATTGTTTGGCTGGATTGCCTGATTACCAATGTTGACCGCACAGCCCGTAATACCAATATGCTGATGTGGTACCGTGAATTATGGCTCATCGATCATGGCGCCTCATTGTATTTCCACCACAGCTGGGATAACTGGAAGGAACAATCGGAAAAACCCTTTATACAGGTAAAGGACCATGTGCTGCTTCCACAGGCTGGCGAACTTCAGGAAGTTGACCAGCGTTTCCGGTCCATACTTACCCCAAAACGCGTAAGGGAGATAGTTTCCATGATCCCTGATACCTGGCTGATTTCGCCATCTTCATTGGATTCCGCTGATGAAAAGCGTGAAGTATATTACCAGTTTTTAATGAACCGGCTCTCCCATTCAGCCATATTTGTAAATGAAGCAAATCATGCCAGAGAAGCACTTATTTGAATACGCCGTGATCAGGATTGTTCCCAGGGTAGAGCGGGAAGAATTTCTCAATGTGGGAGTTATCCTCTATTCCCAGTCACTGAAGTTTTTGGACATTATGTACAATGTTGATGAGAAAAAACTTTTACACTTCTCCGAAAAACTGGACATACCTGAAGTGGAAGATTACCTCAAAGCCTATGACCATATTTGCAGGGGTACAGCAGAAGGCGGACCGATCGGTAAACTGGACCTGGCTTCTCGCTTTCGCTGGCTTACCGCTACCAGGAGTACAATCGTCCAGAGTTCTAAAGTGCATTCCGGCTTTTGCGCAAATCCCCGTGAAGCACTTAAAAACCTTTATGCCCAGTTTGTTCTCTGATCTGCTTCACTAATGCTATTATCCGGGAAATAAACATGGTGAATTGACGTTGTAAACGTAGGCCCGCCAATCAGGGCTATCCGTTCATCCAACCCGGTGAAAATGATGAAACCCAAAGTCAATTCTTTCGTAGAAATTATTATCCTCGTCTTTACGGTTATCGCCTGCATTCTGCTCACAGCCTATGTGTATATTTTCACGCCCAAAAATGACCATTAGGCCTTTGCACTAAGACTGTACATTACCTGATCAACTGAAGTGTACCTTTTTTGAATAATTCCTTACCGCCGGGAGATATCCATTCCAGGACATAAATGTAAATCCCGGCAGGCTGAACCTTTTGGTTGATGTATCCATTCCATCCAACAGAAGGATCCGTGGTTTTAAATATCCTGCTTCCCCATCGATTATATATGGAGAGGTTTTTTAATGAATATCCCTCAATCGGGAAAACCCTGAAGATATCATTTATACCATCAGCATTAGGCGTAAAAGCATTGGGCACATACAGATCATCAAAAACTTTTACGTTTACTGCATCTTCGGCTGGAGGACAACCCACGGCAGATATGACACTAAGCCTGTATTGCGTTTCCAGGGAAGGAAAAACAGCAGGGTTAACACTTTGCGCATTAATCATATCCTGCGTGGGCGACCAGCTATAGGTGATCGCAGTACCACCGGCGTACGCATTTAATATGGCAGTATCACCACGGATGATATTGATATCAGGTCCTGCATTGGCAACCGGACTTCGGAATAAATTCACATAGACAAAAGCAGAATCCTTACATCCGAAATTATTTGTAGTAACCACTTTATACAGCGATGAATCCTTTGGGGTTACTATGGGGTTTGGAACTGTGGTACTGCTCAGTCCTGTACCGGGAGTCCATAAATAATTACTGCCTCCGCTGGCATCGAATTGAATGCTTTGCCCTTCACAAACATCATAGGATGTAGTTACCTGTATGGTAGTGGAGGGATAAACGGCCAGGTTAAATGAATCAACTGTGGTGCAACCATATTCTGATTCAATCAGCACGGTATACAAACCTGCATCAGCCAGCTGAACATTGGGCAGTATCACGTCAGATACAGCATCAGCCTGGAACCCATTCGGGCCTGTCCAGTAATACCTGCTTGCGTATGTTTCCACCCGGAGCGTCAGGTCCTTATTCAAACAGCCAACCAGGTTTGACGTGGGCTGGTGCACCGGCCTTGGATGCAGATTGGCCCAGATGGTATTGGAAAAAGTACGGCATTTCTCGGAAGAGAAATTCACTCTTTCGGCAATGGCTAACCGATAAATGGTAACGCCATAATTTCGGCCCTGCGGAATGGTGTATTGCGGGTTTGTTGCACCCTGGATATCGGTCCAGGTTTTACCGGTATCACGGCTCAGCTGCCAGATGGTTACGGGATCATTGAATCCTGCTGAATAATTGGCATTAAGTATCAGTGGATCTGCACCTCCTTCGCAAAGTTCAATGACGGTAGTATTGAACCCTGTCATATTTGCAGTAACTACCGGTCCGCAGGGCTTCAGTGTGATATCATCAATGGAAAAAACGGAACCGCAACCCGGGGCGGCAAAACAGGTTATTTCCAGCACTAAACCGGTAAAAGTTGCAGGAGTGGTAAAGAAAACACCAAATTCCTCCCATGTCCTTTCATCCTTAAGAGAGATGCCTCCTGTATTGTAAGTAGCCAGGACCTGGCCCGTTTCAGTTTTTGCAGTGAATGTAAGCTCCGGCAAAACAGGTTGTCCGCCACAGGCGATCCGCTGCATTTCATTGGAAACGAATGCGGCAAACTGGTAACTGGTGTTGCCGCACAATCCGGTAATGGTGTCCCGGTAAATGGTTCCCGGGGTGCCGGATGCATTGACCACCATATACCTTCCACCAGCATCACGTGTGTGATCACCAGCCATTAAAAACCATGTATTGCCACCACATCCAAACATTAATGAGCCAATGGAGAAGTTGCCGGGGGCCGGGCAACCGCCTCCCTGTCTGTAGGGAGATATGCCGGGCGGAGGGGGAAAAGGAGTCCCGCCGCCACCAAATTTTATATTGACGATAGGATCACCAAGGTTTCCTCCGCAAAGCTGGGCATTTGAAACATAGGGAATTATACAGCAAAAAAGCCCGCAAAGCCATACTATTGCCCTGCTTTTGGAGAACGCCATTGCCCAAAAATATAACTTTAAATATCAAATTTCGACCATATTATTTTGTATAATTGTAAAGCTGGTTTTTAATAGAACAGCAAACAGTATCTACACCATCCTCAACCTTGTTAACTCTTCTGCTGCCTGAAATTAAACAGGTCCCCTATCTATTTAAAAACCAAGGTTGCCCTGATTTAGCCCCAACTGGAACTAGCTGTTTCTTGCATCTGAATATCATTCATCCTTAATACTGCACTGATGGATCAGGCACTTCCTATTATCATTGCCATAATTTTATTGCTTTTGCCTTTTTTCTACCTGGCCAAGGCCATATTCTTTTTCCGGGAGAACAGGACATTAAAATACCGTTCGATTAATATCCGTGCATTGATATATGCCCTGGTCGCGGTAATAATCTTCGGGGCGTATTTCTCAATCCCTGCCATGATTGTCAAAATGGATGCAGCCAGTTAAAACTGCTCCTGTGGGCGCCTATGTAGGTGTTAACATGAAAGACACCCTGGTGCTGGATGGATTCCAACTGAAACATAAGTTTGTGGATTATACTTTGAATAATTATAGTTCAACATATATAATCAGCAGTTCAATGAGCGATAACGACCCGTGGAAGAAAGTAAAGAATGGCATTGCCCATTACCTGTTGGGACGAAAAATTGATATAGATAATGAGGTGCTCACACTTAATTATCCGGTCAGGGACTCCTATTACAAACCCCAGCCCAATAAAAAAACAAAAAAGAACCAGCCCAATCCAGTTCCGCAAAATACCCAAATCATCACCAGGTACTACCTGAGTTTGAAATCCGATACCCTTATACTGGTTCCCTTCAGTGGCCCGGCCTATGAGTATCGCTATTTGAGGTTCGCAAATCACTATTAAAAATTCATGAATGCCAGGAGGCGACAACCCTTTATACGGTAATCAACAGAAACAACAAGCCCGTCAATTATCGGCCCGGGATGAACAGGATGCCGCAAGCCAGTGTCCTGCCTGTGGAAATGCAGTCAGGGTCACCGCAGATATTTGTGAACATTGCAGTCATTGGTTGAAAGAGGGTCAATGTTGTTTCTGTTATACAGAAGTAAAAGCCGGACAGAAATTCTGCCGGGAATGCGGAAACCCGCCACTGGGTATTACCTGTCCGCAATGCAATACATTTTCACATTTTGATTTTTGCCCATCCTGCAATACCGCTTTGTCAAAAAGGTCCAGACCTTACCTGGAAGCCTTTCAGCAATCTCCTGCTTTCGCCGAACTTTTGCAATTAAGTAAAATGGCAGAAGCAGGACGGTCGTCACCTGATACAAATAAAACGGCATCGGAAATTCCAAATCACCTCGACCAGCTAAAAGCATACCTGCAGCAATTTGAAAAATCAGCTGATAAAAAGCAAACAACCGGGTTCACCTTTAACAATGATAACACCGATGCATCTGAAGCACTTGAAAAGGCTGCAAAGCAGGAAAGCATATCCCAACCCCAGGACAATACAGGCTGCAGAAATAGAACTGATGAAGAAAATCGCAATACTGCAACAGCAGACCTTCGCCGACAACCAGTCGGCCAGGATGTTCTATACTGCCATTAAAGTACTGCTTCCGCAAATGATCAAAACAAAAGAAAAAAGAATCACCGGCTGGCTATGCAATTTTGCCGGTGTCATACACGCAGCCCCACACGAATGCAGTGAACCTAATCTTGGAGGTGAATGGCAATATGAAACCTATACAACATACGATACAACCTATTCAGAACATTAGCAATCATTCAATATGAGTACGCAAAGAGTCGATGATCCACGTAACATAGTTTCTGCAGACAATAATGCCACGGTAAGGGTGCAAACAGGAATTATTGGTTCTGCAGCACCAAGTACTCACCAGGTCAGTACAGGATCCGTTATTCAGCTTGGGGGAAATGATTACGTCATTAATAACCTGATTGCAAGTTCAGGTGAATCAGAAGTTTTTGAAGCAGAAAAAGCAGGGAATAAATATGTCCTGAAATATTATTTCTCCAACTACAAACCCAAAGATGAAGTCATCAGGAAATTGCAAAACCTGAACAGGAAGGATGTGATGAGTCCATTGGAATTTGGACTGTACGGCGACCGTTTCTGGGAGATAAATGAATATATGGATGGCGGTACTTTTGA
Organism: uncultured Sphingobacteriales bacterium; assembly: GCA_963823365.1. Classification (GTDB taxonomy): domain Bacteria; phylum Bacteroidota; class Bacteroidia; order Chitinophagales; family Chitinophagaceae; genus Pollutibacter. The sequence goes on along the minus strand of CAWGLH010000016.1, from coordinate 21,168 downwards.
CAAGGTTATTCCGCTAAGGGATATCAGTCGACTGAAAATCATTACTAAAACAGGTCAATGAGGCCATTCATGCCTGCCATTCAAATGGCATCATCCACAGGGACATCAAACCGGCAAACATTTTTTTCAGGACGGATAAACGGGATGAAATCGTATTGGGTGATTTTGGCATTGCATCACCCCTTCAGCAGGGTGAAAGTTACCGTGTTACCACTGTGGCCAGAACATCAACCTACGCTGCGCCTGAACTCTTTACCAATATCAATAACCTGACAACGCTCGATGCAAAAGTAGATTACTATGCACTTGGTATCTGCCTGCTGGAGGCATGGATAGGTGAAGACCCGTTTAAACAAATTCCGGAATTCAACATCATGCGCATTAAAAGTGAAGGGCGGGTATTTATTCCGGGCGACATGAATGATGACCTGCAGAACCTGATCAAAGGGCTCATTACAACCGAACCGCCAAAACGCTGGGGCTATGAAGAAATCAACAAATGGCTGAATGGTGAACCGGTGAAACTATTCTATCGTACCCACGAAGTTACCTTCAAGACATATGAATTTGACCGGATGCAGGGCATCCTCGTGGAAGATCCAAAGGAACTTGCATACCATATGGAAAAATATCCGCAAAAGGCTGCCAAACAATTATACTCACACAGTATCCTGGAATGGATAGGCACCGGGTCTGCAGATATGTACAGTGAAATACACCATATCATTGAAAAAGAATATCCCAATACAAGCGAGGAAAATATTGATGCAGGCGTAACCAAGACCATCTACATACTTGATAAGGACCGGCCCTTTACAGCATTTGACGGTGTTGAATTGTACAGCCCTTTTGAGCTCGGCAGGCATATCGGGCAACATGCAGACTATTACCTGAAAGACCTGCAGAAAAAAGCCGCCAGGTTCTATATGTTCCTTGAAGCCAGGGGTTACCAGGACAGGGCTGATAAGTTCAGGAAATATTTCCGGGAACAGGATCCTGAAAAAGCCTTAAACCTGGTAATACTTGACCTTCAGGAAAATAAACTGGAATATAACGGACAGGTCTTTGAAAACCTGCAACAGATCATGAATGCAGGGGAGGATATAAAAAAACAGGTATTAAAAGATGTGCTGAATAAAAATTCAAGGCTTTCTGCCTGGCTCGACGTAAACTTCAGTGATCTTGGTCCCGGTATCAATAACTGGAGAAGTAACCAGTCCTATCAAAGTTTTGACACCCTGAAGTATGCCCTGAAACTTGGTGGGTACCGCATCAATAATAAAGAGGCTTTTGATATTGATTCATACTACGCCATTTTTAAAGAAGAGCTGCCATCCTTTACTACTGCACCTGATGCAGAAAAAAACAGGGAAGAATCGGATTACTGGCTCAGGAATTACCAGCGATCTACATTCCCGGTAATTGCAGAATTTCTGCTGGAAAAAGAAGGATGTGATTACCCGCATTTCATAGTACTGTTTGAGTACCTTATTGGAACAAAATCACCCTGGCTCCTGCTGAAACGATCATTAAGATAGCGCCTTCCATAAAAACTGTTGTTGGAGATGACCAGGAAAAGTTAAAAGCCTTTGTTGACATCAGCAGGAAAGCCCTTTCAGATTATATTGACGCAAAAAGATCCCTTGCAGTTTTTGCACTGGAAAACCTGGATGAGGTGGTAAAAGAAGTGGGCAAAATAAACAGCTCTTATCCCAGGTTTGCATCGCAATTGATGAACTCCCTGAATGAAAAAATCTTCCAGGATATTCACCAGGACCTCCGGCAGGTAAGCAAGAATTCCGATTCATTCCTGAAACTTCAACAAAGCATAAGTGCATTTTTGGGTAATGCGATGATGAAATAACATTCCCTATTATAAACATTGGACCATGGAGCAGGAACTGACCAATCACAAACGTAAAATCATTGAATCAAATAACGAAAAAGAAAAGGAAAAAGATATCCAGTTAATTGAATCAGAATTCAGCAAGTACGTTAAAACCCAGGTCCAGAGCCAGGTGAATTTCCTCGAAAAGGGAAAAAGCTTCTACCGCATTTTTTTACTGGTCATTGGATTTGCCGTGCTGGCCATTTTTATTATGGGTCAATACATTGAAAAGGGAACGATTGTCAGTTTCACCTCAATTGGTGTAGCTGTTGTCATTTTATTAATCCTCAATTGGTATGGTAAGCATGTCAGGAACCGTTACCCCAACAGTGGACTTGGAATGATCTGGGACCCGGTTCATAAACTTATCGGCAGACTGATCTATGCACCCATACTGAGAAGGATAAAAAAAGATCCGAATAACATATATGTGCAGAAAGCCAGTGCGGATAAAAATGCCGAAATACAGAAAGCCGTTAGCCGCAGCAAAGGCAAAAAATTATAACGAATGGTTTGAAGAATATGTAAGGATTACTTTTCTTGAGCCACGGCAACTGGAAATGGAATTATCCAAATTTTAAGTATTCCCGATAATGGAATGTACCCATTGTCATACAATAACCGGACCGCAGCCAGGTATTGCAAAAAATGCGGTGCTGTTTTACCTGTTAATGTTTCCCTGTCAAACGGACAGATGCAGTTTGAACCCGACTTCGATAAAATTGTCGGACTGACCTGAATTGAAAACAATGATCCAGCGGGAAATCATTGCAGCCAGGAATATGAAAAAAGTCGGATTCCCTTATAACAAAAAGAACCTGAACATGATCCTGCTCGGCAACACGGGCACTGGCAAAAACAAAATCGTAGACGTACTGGCCAGGATCTACTTCAAAAATGGTATCACATCAAAACCTGACGTCAAAATAATCTCGGCCGTTGAGTTTAACGAATTCTCGAAAAACATGGCAGCAAATTTACTGACGGCAAAGGATGGAATATTATTTATTGACAATGCCCACCAGTTAGTTCCTGATGGTTATAAGCCCGGTGAAATTACACCAATGGACAAACTCTATGCAGAACTTGAAAAAGTCTGCAGAGCACCCGATCATCATCCTGGCATCAAAGGCTGCAGGATTTTCCAAATACCTGGAAGAAAATCCTGAAGTAAACAGCCGCTTCAATCTTAAATTTTATCTGCCGGATATGTCGGTCGATATTCTTTATGAACTTGGCGTCATTTTCTTACAGGAAAAAAACTTCAACATCCATCCCGATGCCGCTGAAAAATTAAAGAAGAGGTTTCTCTTCCTTTTCCGCAATCAGCATAACAGCGAACTGGCTTCAGATATTGGGAAAAACGGATTCCTTGTCCAACGCGAAATCAATAAAATCATCAATGAACATTTTCTCAATCCCGAATTCCAGGATAACCCCAAAACCATCCTTGCCGGCGATATAAAAGGAGAAATTTTTGAAACGAAAGCAGCAGACGAAATTCTCACAGAACTGGATGATTTCGTTGGACTGGATGGCGTCAAGGATTTCATCCGGAAAATGGTGGATATGTTTCGCATCCAGGCAAAAGATGCGGCACAAACCGGGCAGGAAATGAATATAGGCTCGCATATTGTACTTACCGGGAACCCGGGAACAGGAAAAACAACACTTGCCCGGAAACTCGGTGATGTATTTGCATCTGCGGGTATACTTTCCAGTGGCCATGTAATTGATGTAGACCGAAGTAAACTGGTGGGCCAGTACATTGGTGAAACACCCCTGCTCGTCCAGAAATATTGCAATGAAGCCATGGGAGGTATTTTGCTGGTAGATGAAGCATATACGCTTAAGCAGGGTGACCAGGATAAGTACGGACAGGAAGCCATTGACACCCTGATGAAAAGAATGGAAGATGACCGGGGAAAGTTTGTCATGATCGCTGCCGGATACCAGAAAGAAATGCAGAATTTCATTGATGCAAATCCCGGGCTCAAATCAAGGGTGAAAGACAATTTTTTCCACCTGCCTGATTATACGCCTTCACAATTGCTCGACATACTGAAAATATTTATTCGCAAAGGAGGCTATACTTTACAGGAAGATGCCGATAAAAAAGCAGCTAAAAAGTTCACTGAAATGTATGATAAACGATCTAAAGGCTTTGGAAACGGCCGTGAAGTCAGGAATTTTTATGAATCCATACTGTCGAACCGGGCTGCGAGGATTACCGAACATCCCGATGCTGAATATAATATGCAGATCCTCGCATCAGACATACCTGGCGAAGATGCTGACTTATCTGTTCAGAAACTGGATATTTTACTGGATGACTTAAATAAACTCACAGGATTAGGCTCTGTAAAATCAGAGATCAGTCAGCTTATAGACTTCCTGGAAGGTGAAAAAATACGCTCCCAATATGGCGCCAAAAAAATGAATATCAATCTTCATTTTGTATTCACCGGTAATCCAGGTACCGGCAAGACTACCGTTGCCCGAATCCTTGCTAAAATCTTTAAAGGCCTGGGTATTCTTTCCCAGGGGCAATTGATAGAGGTTACGGACAAGGACCTGGTTGCCGGATATGTAGGGCAGACCTCCACAAATACCAACAAACTCATTGATTCGGCTATTGGCGGTGTCCTTGTTTATAGATGAAGCTTATACACTGGCAAAAAAACAAAACAGTTTCGGACAGGAAGCCATTGATACTTTATTAAAGCGAATGGAAGATGACCGGGGGAAATTCATTGTTATCGCCGCAGGCTATTCAAAGGAAATGGAAGACTTCCTGGAAAGCAACCCGGGACTGGATTCAAGATTTACCAAAAAAATAAATTTTGAAGACTACAGGCCTGAGGAACTGCAAAGTATAATGCTTTCCATGATCCGTAATGAAGGTCTCAAAATAGAAGAAACTGCTGATACAAAATTATCCGTATGGCTCCGGCAGATGTATACAAATAAAGATGACCGGTTTGCAAATGGGCGTACAGTAAGGAATGAATTTGAAAAAATAATGCAGGTCCAGTCAAAGAGACTGGTAAGGCTCAGGAAAAATGGAGAACCGTTTGATCCCATGCTGTTAACTGAAGCAGACATCCCGGGTGAAACTGCTGATTTATCAGAAGACTCCATTGATAAATTAATGGAAGAACTGAATAACCTTACCGGGCTGGGCAGTGTTAAATCCGAAATAGCCCGTCAGATCAATTTTCTTGAAGCAGAAAAAATACGATCAGCAGCAGGAGGAAAAAAACTGAATATGAACCTGCATTTTGTATTTACCGGCAATCCCGGTACCGGCAAAACTACCGTGGCAAGGATACTCGCAAAAATTTTCAAAGGCCTGGGCATATTATCCAAAGGGCAATTAATAGAAGTGACGGACAAGGATCTAGTAGCAGGATATGTTGGACAAACATCAGCCAATACAAACAAGGTTATTGACTCTGCCATGGGAGGTGTTTTATTTATAGATGAAGCATACACACTTGCCAAAAAACAAAACAGCTTTGGCCAGGAAGCCATTGATACCTTATTAAAGCGTATGGAAGATGACCGGGGTAAGTTCATCGTCATTGCCGCAGGCTATTCAAAGGAAATGGAAGACTTCCTGAACAGCAATCCCGGGCTGGATTCAAGGTTTACCCGGAAAATAGATTTCGAAGACTATACGCCGGAAGAGCTTCGAAAAATAATGCTCGGCATGATATCAAAAGAAGGGCTGAGGATTGACGGGGAAGCCGATGAAAAAGTCACGCAAAAGCTGAAGGATATTTGCACTAACAAGAATAACCGTTTTGCAAACGGACGAACAGTAAGAAATGAATTTGAAAAAATATTGCAAAACCAGTCGACCAGGCTGGTGGAATTAAATAAAAAAGGTAGAACCGTTTGATCCGATGCTGATCCTTTCCGACGATATCCAATAACAGCGGAGCTAACACTAACTAATTTATCCATGATGATTTCATGTGCATATTGCCAGAGCCAGGTTGAAGATGACAGTTTTTACTGCGACCAATGCGGAAAAGAGATCCTTATATGCATTGAATGCGGAAGGACAGGCCAGGGCAAATGTTGTGATGAAGATGGCAGCGAACTGGTGAGTGCCAGAACAAAGGCAGAATCCGAAAACAAGACAGGGTCACAGCGGACTGATACAATTCAGCATAATCCGGTAATACAAAGTAATGGCCAGGGTTCCACAAACAACAATCCTTCCTTTACAGATCCGGTAATTGCACCTCAGCAAAAAACCTCAGCGCCGGTTTCTTCAGACGTGAATACGGCACATCCCCAGCCAATATCAAACCCGGCTGTTCCCGCGCTCAAGCTTGTCAATGCAAACCTTGGCCTTACCCTTGACATCACCAGCGGAGAAATCCTGGGCAGGAACACGGGTCCATATTCCACAAAACTTTCGGGGTTCCCCGGTATTTCAGGAAAGCACCTGGTCTTTAGTTATGATACAGCCAGTGGGTGGTCATTTCGGGATATCGGATCATCAAACGGAACAAAATACAATAAGACCAATAAGGATTGGCAGAATACCGCAACAACAAGTATCAATGTACCCGTGACAGTGGAAAACAAAAGTTACATCCTTATTGCCAATGTAGAGTTTGCCATACAGATAGAAAGCCATTCAAACACCGGTACGCAACGACTATGAAATTAAGTATTTCAGCAGTTTCAGATATAGGATGTGTTCGCTCCAATAACGAAGACATGATCCTTGTTGTGGATCAATTGATACGTGACAGTAATAGCGAAACGGAGTTTACTACCGGTATCAAAAATTGCTGGATTGCCGTAGCTGATGGAATGGGCGGACATAATGCCGGCGAACTTGCCAGTGAATTTGTACTTCGTGAAATGGCCGGTTTTGTTGATACCATGCCGGCGAACCTTGATGTAAAAGACCTGGAAAATGTTATTACGGCCCTGGTTAATAATATCCATGTCCGGCTGAACCAGATGGGAACATCACAGCAGGGAGCAAAAGGCCTGGGCACAACTTTCTGCGGATTACTGATTTACCATGACAAAGTTTATTCAATCAATATCGGTGACAGCAGGCTGTACAGGTATCGCGGGAATTGCCTGGTCCAGCTCACCCGTGATCACACCCTGCGAAATATGCTGAATGACATGTCAATACCCGTAAACCAGATCGCCAATTCCTTCGGCGGCGGAATGGATAAAATATTTATTGATTTTGAGAATTATACTGATCGCCTTTTTTCGAATGACATACTGCTGCTTTGCACTGACGGACTGAATGGCGAGCTTACTGATGAAGAGATTGAAAATGCACTTGATTCAAAATGCAGGTTGCATTGAGCTGGTGAACCAGGCAAAAGAAAAAGGCGGAAGGGATAATATTTCCTGTGTGATGATCAGGATAAATATCTGAGAAAATAGCTCTTACTGAAAAATACAGCGTCATGAAAAAACTACCGGTTTTGCTCTTTGCACTGCTGTTCAATCAAATATCAAATGGACAGGCTTTGTATAAAACACCCATGGACCTCGTCAATGGAAAAGTATTTACCATTCCGGGAAATCTAAATGGTCCATTTGATACAAAATTTCAACTTGAAGAAAATGATTACGTTTTTGTTGAAGCGGTTGGAAAGATTAAAGTAGGCGATTACCTGGGATATGCAGACCCAACAGGGCTATTTACTGAAAAGATAATGTTCAAAAGGTATTTTAAATATTACGGTATTAAACACGGGAGCCTGATCATCCTTACAGGAGGGGATACCATTGGTTGCAAACAGATTTTTTATGAAGTAGGCCAAAAATACAATAACCCATTTACACCAGAGTACCCGGAAAGCAAGGTCACAGAGGGCACTTTACGTGATTATATTCCGGGGTACTATTTTATTTCAAAAGGGAAAAGCAAATTACTTTTGGATATTAACGACACCGTACTTGAAGATAACACCGGTACATTTACGGTAAAAGTATATATCATTAAATTCAAGGATCATCTGAACAGAAATTACTTCAACTATTGCCCGGTAAAGGAGCCTGAAACAGGAACTGACAGCAAAAAACTTCAGTGGAATAAAGAAAATCCTATAAAATCAGCTATATATCATGGTGTTTTTAATAGTTCCTACAGGGGTGGCTCCATTCAAAATACAGGTTGCCAGTGTGTATACGGAGATTTCTCAAAAACACTTGTACTTAATGAAGAAGACCAGGGAACTTTTGACCTGGGATATTGGATTTTCAAGGGAAAACCAGAATTGGAAACAACCAAAAATTACTACCACCTGGTACTCGATGTTATACCACATGATCTTTATGTTGAAAAATTCGGGGATCTGAAAACTATTTACAATTCATTTAAAAATACCAGGTATTAAAATCATATACAATGATGATACAAATGTGAGGGTATAATTAACTATATCATTACCGGCAGCCTTAGCATCAATACCATCACCATAATCACCACTATCAAGGCAGTGAACAGCAGCATCCTTTGATACTTAGATGAACGCGTAATACCTGATAAACCGGTAAAAAATAATACCATAGCGATCATGATAGAAAGCAAAAGGTAATTATCAGCATTCCTATCTGCCTGGTTAGCTGCTCTCTTGAATGCCATTGCCTGTACTTCAAACTTTTTGGCTTCAATTGTTTCAGGAGCAACATATTCTTCCATAAGAAATGGTGATACGGGTGCCGAAGGGTTATTCATTGGGTCAGTTGCTTTCCATGCAGTAATTGCTTTTTTTAAATGAGGGGGAAACCGCGATTCCAGGAATTTTTTCTTCACTGTATCATTATCCGCGATTGCATTTAGATAGTAAAGGAAGTAATTTGATTCTCCGGACTTCCGTTGTACTACTGCAATCTCATTTTGTAACCTCTTATTATCTGCTATATTCTCATCATCAATATGAAAATATTGTTCACCATTCCATTGGCTCGATTGAAAAGCACACCAAGATGAAAGAACCGTTGCCAGGGATAAAAGAATGGTCGAAATCAGGTCAATCCTGTTTCGTGTCTTTTCTATATCATTCGAGTGCTCATTGTTATCTCTTTCTGAAATATGTTTGTTCATTGATCTGTGCCTGGTTAATGAAAATTCTGAAAGGACCTTTTAGGCTATTTCTTGTATCCGTCATTCTTGATAACCACTTTAAGACCTTCGGCGGCCAGATCCAAAACTGTTTCTGACGCATATTCCGTCCCATCTGGCAATTGAGCATAGGTGAGCTTGAAATTGATCTTATTATCCGGCTTGTCAACGTATGTATTTACACTGATACCCAGCAAGAGCCCCTTTGCCATATCAAGCGAAAGACCCAAATTATCACCAGCCTGCAGGTAATCGGGAAAACCAAGATTATATTTTTTGTTTGGCTCCAACACCTGAATATTGGATTTTCCTGAAGCATAAATAGCCTGTAGTTTATCAGCTTGGGGAGGGAGGTACTCATGAACCTTTGCAACACTCTTTTTTACATTTTCACTCATCTCCTCTTTCTTGTTTTCAACTACTTTGCCCCTGATGCCACGAGCTTTCTTGTCGTCCCCTGAAGCTGGTGCACCAACTGCCACCTTTGTCAGCTTCCCGTCAACCGAATAATAACACTGATTCTGTGTTTGAGATTTAGCTTCACCGCCTTTAAATATTGTGGTTGTCTCAATCCAGGTATACGCCCTTAAATTTTTCATACTGGCTTCAAGATTTGTCTTGATTTGGGCCATAGCCTGCTTGGGATCTGTTTCCTGTCCATTAGCAACGAGGGTGATCAGGAATATTGCTGTTAATACTGAAACTAGTTTTTGCCTCATTTTGATCGTATTTTATATTTATTCATTAATTGATTTCAAAATCTAAACCCAAACTTTATCAGAGGGCCAAATGTAGTCATATCATATATAAATACACCGTTTCCCTCACTCGACTGGTAATCAAGCCCGAAAGACCTGGTGGAAAGGATTCTTTTCAATTGTTCTTTCACAACTTCTTTATACTGATTTTCCATCATTTATTCCCCTGTGAATTTATATATCACTTCTTGCTGATTAATATTCGTTACCTCCTCGAATGCCACCGCCGATCCTCCTCGTTAACACTTCTGTATAAGAATACAGCCCAAAAACGCATTCAATATTAAACACTAAAATTAACCTCTTCTGCGCTGAAGGGAAAAAATGCTTTAATTACTGTTAACTGGAAGTATCTTCTGTATTTTACAGATGAAATGTTACACCAAATTCAGTAAGTATAATACTAAATTTAGTGGATTTAATAATTTAGGAAAAGAATCGGCTAAATATGAAAAAACTTCTTACGATCAGCACCATGTTTCTTACTCTTTGGGCGCAGAGCCAAAGCACAGTCCTGATCAATAATGTGCAGATCTTTAATGGCAAAGATGAAAAGACAACCACCGGTAATGTATTGATCGTAGACAACCTTATCAGTAAAATTTCCTCTTCTCCCATCCCTGTCAATAGAAGTGGAAATACAAAAATCATAGATGGCAAAGGGAAATTCCTGATGCCCGGACTGATTGATGCTCACTGGCATGCCTTCATGACCAGCAATACCATGGCCGATATGCTGGATGGTGATATCAGTTACGCACACCTGCAGGCTGGACAGGAAGCCGGAAATACTTTGCTAAGGGGGTTTACCACGATCAGGGATCTTGGCGGACCTGTATTCGGTTTGAAAAAAGCTATTGATAATAATGTCCTTCCTGGTCCCCGCATATATCCCAGTGGTGCTACCATATCTCAAACAGCCGGTCATGGTGATTTCCGGACTGTCAATGAAAAACCCCTGTCCATGGGTGGCCATATCAGCTATCCTGAAAAAATAGGCGCTACCACAGTAGCTGATGGGAAAGATGCAGTTCTCGCAGCAGTAAGGGATAATCTCAGGATGGGCGCCACACAAATAAAATTAATGGCCGGAGGCGGTGTATCATCTGTCTATGACCCGCTGGATGTTACCCAATACACGGAAGAAGAATTGAAAGCGGCAGTTGAAGCTGCTGAGGACTGGGGCACTTATGTATGCGTGCATGCATATAACTCCAGGGCCATAAAAAAAGCAATTAATGCCGGGGTCAAATGTATTGACCACGGACATCTTCTCGATGAGGAAACGATAAAATTGCTTGCAGGCAAAGGCATCTGGCTTAGTATGCAGCCTTTTGACAGCACAACTGCCGCACATACCAATGCGGAGCAAAAACAAAAGAAATATGATGTCGCCAATGGTACGGCCAATGTATTTAAATGGGCAAAGCAATATAAAGTAAAGCTGGCCTGGGGAACAGATTTACTTTTTAACCCGCCTGCCAATAAAATGCAAAATGAAACCATTGCCATGATGACCAAATGGTTCTCACCATTTGAAGTTTTAAAAATGATAACCTATGATAATGCTCAATTACTTGCACTGAGCGGGAAAAGAAATCCCTATAAGCAGGGAAAACTGGGCATAATCGAAGAAGGCGCATATGCAGATATGATCATGGTGGATGGTAACCCGATGAAGGATATAACCATTATGACCAACCCGGAAAATAATTTTGTACTGATCATTAAAGACGGCGTGGTATATAAAAATACTATCAGGTAAACCCTGGTCATTTTTTTAGCCAATCAATCCCTGTATTCCTTCAGAAAGCAGGACCAGTCCGAATACCAGGAAAAGGATGGCCATCACTGCATTGTTGTTTCTTGTGAGCCAGGCTTTCCAGGCATCAAGCGTTTGTTTGGCTGATTCTCCTCCAGCCAGGTAAAGTACTACTGGCACTGCAAGACCTGCGCTGGATATTAAAACAAATATTGTCACGAGGATTGCCGAGTTTACCAGTGACAATGATGCGTTAGAGATAGTTACACATGCAGCAATGGTGAGTGCCATATTTTTCGGGTTGGTTACATCCGCAAACAGGAATCCAACAACCAACGCCTTCCATGGTGAAATGGAATCAATGACTTGCATCCATTTTGGCATGGAAGCTTCTTCATCTGGTTTTGGACGCTTCTGCCAACGACGGATAGCGCCAATAAGCAATAATGTTCCCAATAAAATCCGAAGGATGGAAGCCATCATTGACGGGTGGGTAACTTCTACATTTTTATTGCTGATAGTAAGCAACAGCACCACGATGCCGGGTATTCCTATACCCAGGGCCCAACCCAGCAGGAATGCGGGTCCGTTCCAGGCTGCCCTTGCCGAGAAAAGCATCAGGATAACCGTAATAAGAGGAACCGGACTGATGGCGATACCAATGGCGAATGGAAGAAAGTCAAAAAATGTGGTGACCATGACTCTGCTATAACTGTTATGGGAGGCGAATGTAAAACACTATTCCCATTCCCGGGCTTCATAACTGATGAGTCCGGCAACAACTGCGGTCCCACCTGTTTGGTGTAAAGCTCCAAACAGGTGAGGCAGGGTTTATTTTTTGAATACTGATTTGCCTTCCTTAATGGTCTCCATCACCTGGATATCCTTTAATGACATTGGATCAATTTTCAACGGGTTCTTGTCCAGCACTACCATATCGGCCAGTTTGCCAGCTTTCAGGCTACCCTTTTGATCTTCCTCGAAATGCTGGTAGGCGCCCCAGATCGTAATGGATTGCAAAGCCTCATACGGACTTAGCCGTTCTTCAGGACCAATAATGGAACCACTCCTGCTGACCCGGTTAACGGTAGTATGCAGTATCATCATCAGGTTAGGGAAATGCCACCGGAGCGTCGGTATGGCTGGTTACATGCAATACCTTTTTTGAGGCTGATTTGATTGGGCTGATGATATTACCTAAAGAATCCCCGATGATTTGTTTATGCCAGTCGCCCCAATAAAATGTATGCATCGGAAACAATGAAGCAATTACATCCAGTTTTTTCAGGCTGTCCAGCTGATCCATGCGAACATACTGGCCATGTATCAATACACTTCGCCGGTTTTCATTACCATATTTTGCTGCGGCCGGCTTCAGGCAACGAATCATCTGATCAATGGCAGCATCGCCATTTGCATGGGTCAGAATCTGCCAGTTATTGGCAAATGCCGAATCGTAAATATTCATTACTTTCTTGTCATCTGCAATGGCAGGATAGCCTTTATAACCCTGCTTTTGGCCATCTGGAGGCATTAGGTATGGAACTGTTCTCCAGGCAGTCCGCCCCTGGGGAGAACCATCCAGTGTAATTTTAAGTCCGCCAATCCGATACCTGTTCCTGTATTCTTTACCATACCATTTACTCCCCATATACTGGGGAAACATATAATCCACATAAGAAACAATGTCGATGTTAAACTTTCCTTTCTCTGCATAATTGGCCATTAATTCATGGTTTGTCATGGCACGTCCTTCCTGTGCTGTAGTGTATCCAAATTTTACTGCCATTTCCTGTGCTTTATCCAAATAGTATTCCGCAAGCTCTGGTTGTGTGGGACTCAGTATGGGAAAAAAAACAGGGATTGCAGCAAGTTCTTCCAGTACTCCATTGGGCTCCTGAGAACCGGGCATCCTTCGGATCACTCCTCCCTCCGGGTTTTTGGAGGCCGCCGTAATTTTAGCCACTTCCAGCCCCTTACTGTTCAAAACGCAAAAATGCCCTGAAATATGAACAATACAAATGGGTATATCCTTTGAAACCTTATCCAGGTCTTCTTTTGTCGGGAACCGTTTTTCTTTCAGCACTGCATCATCAAATCCCAATCCGAATATCCATCCGGCAGATTTAACGGTGTCATTTTTTGCATACCAGCTTTTTAATTCGCTGATCAAGCCTTCCATATCATTCACTATCCCGTCGGGCGAAGCCAGGAGATTAGCTCCTACTGCCTGTGCACCAAATCCATGAAAGTGTGCATGACCATCAATAAATCCGGGTACCAGTGTTTTTCCATCAAGGTCAATCATGTTGGTACTGTCGCCTTTCAATAATTCAGCTTCGGATTTTGTTCCAACCAAAATAATTTTTCCTTCTTTAACAGCCACAGCTTCTGCATATACGGCACTATCGCCTTCCATGGTGATGATATCGCCACCAAAATAAATGGCATCGGCTTTACTGATATCATCAGGAAAACCTTAAGCCGATGGTAGCAGGAATTTTGCCTTCAGCTACTTTTTTACCATCCACCATCATTATTACTGTGGCGCCTTTTCCTGCACCTCCGCCATCATAATTGAAATCAACGCGAAATGGTATGATGCCCTGCTGCAATGCTTTGTGCAGACTGAATCATCGTCATGTGCTGGGGCTGATTGGAAAGACGATAGATAAACATTGGCTTTCCGTTTTTAACCAGTAACGCAAGGCCTCCGAAGTAGCCGCCCATGGTAGCCAGCACACCATTAGTTTCCGCCTTCCACTTCAGCAGTGATAGTCCAGGATTGGTTTTTTAAATTTGGCGCCGATCCTTCAGGAATTCTTACCGCACCTTCATAATATTCGAATCTTGTTCTTCCTGTAGTTAGACTTGGCCTGAATAGCAGGATCTGCCCTTTCTGCAAATGAACCATCCAGTGGAAGTACATTATTCTTTTTTGCTTCTGCATAAAACAGTGTCTGTATTTCCTTCAGTTTTTCCGGATTTTTATCTGCGAGGTTATTCGCTTCGCTGTAATCTTCGGCTATATTGTATAACTCCCATGTAAAATCCCGTGTTGGATATTTGAGTTGCACCTCCTACCGTTTGCCATGGTTTACGGAAAGGAGTTGTGTACAGCCACCCATCCATCGTTATAAATAGCACGGTTACCAACCAGTTCAAAATACTGCGTTTTGCGGTGACTGGGTTCAGTGGGCATCGTTAAAGGTATATGACCATACTCGTACCATCCATTGGTTTCTGATCCACGCCATTTACTCGTTTTGGTTCAGGAACTCCGCCAACATCAAGAATGGTGGGAACGATATCGATGACATGATGAAATTGTGAACGAACTGCCCCTTTTTCTTTCATGCCTTTAGGATAGCTGATGACCATGCCATTTCGCGTTCCGCCAAAATGTGAAGCCACCTGCTTTGTCCATTGAAAAGGAGTATTCATCGCATGAGCCCATGCATAGGAATAGTGATTATATGTTTCCGGGACTTCCGATTTTATCATACTCACTCATCAGGAATTTAATATCTTCTGTAACACCATTCGCTGCAGTGGCTATTTCATTGGTAGTACCGTGTCACTGTACCTTCTGCACTGGCGCCATTATCACCCATGATATAAATGATGATGGTATTATCCAGTTCACCTGTTTTTTCAACAGCTTCCAGTACTCGACCGATATTATAATCAGCATATGACAAGGCTCCGGCATATACTTCCATAAAACGCGCATATACTTTTTTCTGGTCTGCAGAAAGGCTTTCCCATGCAGGAATGCCTTCATGCCTTGCCGTCAGTTTGGTGTTCTGAGGAACTACACCTAATTCTTTTTGGCGGGCAATGGTTTCTTCTCGTTGTGCATCCCAGCCTTTATCAAATTTACCTTTGTATTTTGCGATCCATTCTTTAGGTGCATGATGCGGCGCATGTGCCGTACCCGTGCAATAGTACATAAAGAATGGTTTATCGGGCGCAAGCGAATTTTGTTTATTGATATAGCTGATTGCTTTGTCTGCCATATCATCATCCAGAATATAATCCTTTTTACCAATGTAAGGATCGATAGGCGTAGTGTTTTCATACAATGCCGGTCGCCACTGGTTGGCATCACCGCCGATAAAGCCATAGAAATATTCAAATCCTAAACCTGATGGCCATAAGATCAAACGGCCCTGCCGTACTGCTCTTCCAGTCGGGTACATTGTGCATTTTACCCCACCATGAGGTGTTCCATCCATTTCCTTTTAAAATTTCACCTACTGTTGCAGCAGATTTTGGCACCAGGCTGTTGTACCCAGCAAATCCTGTGGCTTGTTCTGTGATTACCCCGCTGGCCACATTATGGTGATTGCGTCCTGAGATCAATGCAGCCCTGGTGGGTGAACAAAGCGCTGTGGTGTGAAACTGATTATACCTCAGTCCTTTTGCCGCAAGTTTATCAAAAGTGGGTGTTTCTATAGGTCCGCCAAATGTACTGGAGGCTCCATATCCTACATCATCTAAAGAAAATACAAAAAAAACTAAAGAATTTATTCATGTTGATTTTATTATTCTATCTTAAAAATTATTGCGGTTGCCAAAATTACCAGTCTGACTATTTCAGTAAATCCTATTTTGGAAATACCAGGATGGCTGCTGCGCGAACACCGTAGTTGGGCCTTGTTTCCGGGGCAAAGTGAATGCGAGGTCCAATGGCAAAACTTACAGTTTGGGAGCCAAACTTTGTAACAGCGGTCAAGGTTGGCATAACAACAAAAACATCGAGTTTATTTTCCCAGTCGTGCGTATATTCTGAATTGAGGGTAAGTCCTGCGCCGTATTTCCAGTTATACGTGAAAAAAGGATTGATGAATGTTGCATTGATATCACTTCGGTTTTCATCACCTGCCACTGAAAATATATGATTGGCCAGACCGCCGATCGTCCATCCCCCCATCTGTTTCAACACCACAACAGATGGCCCTATACCCCATTTTTTTCCTCCCAGGTATTGATTGGTAGCCGTGGGAACAATGAAGGCAGGGCCAACACCCCAGGTGAGTTTACTTTGGGACGGACTGAAAAATCCGGTGATCACGGCATCACCGAGGCCCGACTGGCTTTTACCCTCCCCTGTAATATCATATTGCGAAACGATTGGCAATATCCAGCGGGTAATCAGGTTAAGTTTTGGACTAAGGGCAATGGGTATCACGGGCTGTACATTCAATACCATTTTTGATCCATTGTACTGTCCTATTCCCACATCGAAATTACTCTGGAAAGGAACACTGATCAGGTTAGCAATGGGGTTGGCCAGTTTTTTTGCCAGGTCTTCAGCGCTGGATGCTTGCTTATCCTGGGCCATAGTTACCTGGGAAAAAATAAAACCTGCAACTAGAAATATGAAATATGATTTTCGAATACCTGCAATATGGATCATTTTTCTATTTGTATGGTTAAGATAATGAACAGTTTTAATGATATTAATAACTGAATATTTTGAAACCACCCGTGGATCACTGAAAGTTATCCCTTCTCCTCCAGCCTCCTCCCGGATATTCATTCATCTATTGCATTGCTTTATAGATTGATTTTCCTTCCTTAATTGTTTCACTAACCCTGATGTCCTTAATGGCCATGGGATCTACTTTTAATGGGTTCTTATCAAGAATGACAAGATCGGCCAGCTTTCCTGTTGCAATGGTGCCTTTCTGATTTTCTTCAAAATACTGGTAGGCAACATTACTGGTAATCGCCTGCAATGCCTGGTAGGGCGTAATTCTTTCATCAGCGCCGATAAGAACGCCGTTCCTTGAAATACGGTTTACGGCAGACCAGATAACAAACATCTGGTCAATAGGGACTACATTAAAATCTGTATGGTTTGTTGGATGAATTCCTTTTGCAATGGCAGATTTCATCGGGCTGATAAACGAAGCCTGCTGTAATCCACGAAGCTTGATATGCGTATCAGCGAAAAAATAACAATGCTCTGTATAAAAAGATGGAATCATTTTGTACTCAAAAAACTTATCCAACTGGTCCTTCCTTGCGAACTGTGCGTGAATTATGGTTGTCCTTCTGTCCTTTTTTGGATCAGTTCCGGAGGCAAATTCATGCGCCTTGATACACATATCAATGGCAGCATCGCCATTGGCATGAAAAGTACACTGCAAACCATTCATCATAAATTCGCTTGAGCAGTTGGTTTGCGAGTTCCTGGCTAAATGAGGGTTCACCCAGCCAATTTTTTTGTCCGCCTGGTCCTTCCGTAAGATATGGTGTGGTAAAGTATGCAGTCCGGCCCTGTGGTGAACCGTCGATGGTAATTTTTATTCCGCCCAGTTTAAAATGGTTATTATACTTTCCGAAATCCGTTGCCGGATGTATCCTGAATAGTGTATCCATTTCAGTAAACAGCGGATATGAAATGACATCAATGAATAATTTATTTTCTTTGGCACCGCGTTCCAGCAAGCTAACCTCACCCATATGTGTTGCGCCTTCCTGAGCCGTAGTGACACCGGCTGCCGCATACAGCATTTGTCCCTCCCTTAGTTGTAACAGTTGCTCATCTGTTGATGCCTTGGGCATGGCAGCAAAAATGGGCAGGAAATTCATTTCCATGATGAGGCCATAAGGTTCATTAGTGCCGGGCTTTCTGACAATTATTCCTCCTTCTACCGTTTTTGTTTTGGAATTGATATTGAATTTTTCCATGGCCCTGGAATTCAATACAACACCATGCATGGATACATGTATTACAATCACCGGGTTATTGGGAAAAGCCTTATCCAGGTCATCGCGGTTTAATAAAATTCCCCTTGCCATGGCATTATCATCATATCCATATCCAATGATAGTTTCTCCATCCGGTATATTCTTTTCCGCTTTCAGTTTTTGAAGGGATTTAATAATGCCATCAACACTATTGCCTTCGCCGGCCGGTGAAGGCTGGCAATTCGCCTGGGAGCCCATCGCCAGGGAACTCATAAAATGACTATGCGGATCAATGAAACCGGGTAACAATGATTTGCCCTGCAGGTCGTTCATTATTGTACTGTCACCTTTCATTGCTTCAGCCTCTGACTTATTGCCGACAAAAATAATTTTACCATCTTTAACAGCAACTGCTTCGGCGTAGTTGGCACTGTCGCCTTCCATCGTAATAATATCGCCGCCGAAATAAATGGCATCGGCGGTATCAGATAATTTATTGCTGGTGCCGTTATTACAGCCAGCCATTGTCAATACAATGATGGCAAAGAAAAACAGGTTACACTTGTACATTGTCTGTTATTATTTTTTTATTATAAATTCCTGACCTTCAAATACAGTTGAATAAATGCTGATGTCCTTTATTTTCACCGGGTCTGTTTTAAATGGATTTTCTGCCAGCAAAACAAAATCAGCTTTTTTACCTACTGCAATCGTACCGATCTCTTTTTCCATCCGGATGCTTTTAGCAGCTTCAATGGTTACCGCTTTCATGGCGGTGAACAAACTCAGTTTTTCTTCCGGAGCCAGAACATCTCCGTTACTATTGATGCGGTTTACGGCAGACCAGACCAATACCAATGGTTCGGCAGGCGCCATGAAATAGTCGGAGTGAAAGGAAAGCGGCACTTTCAATTTCTCCAGTGAACCAACGGATGAAATTTTAGAAGCCCTTTCGAGGCCCAAACCCTGTTTTGAATAAGGGCCTGATAATTCATAATAGTAGTATGGGTTATTAGATACCCATATGCCCGCTGCCGCCACTTTATCGTGCTGATCCTGGCGGGCATAACCATAATGCTCCAATATGATGTGTGAAGAGGAGCCGGGTGTCCTTGCTTTTGCGCGGTCAATGATAGCAAGTAATGTATCCAGTCCGCCATCACCGTTCACATGAATGTGAATATCCCAGTTTGCTTTCCAGAATGCATTGAAAACATCTTCCTGTTCACCGGGCTGCATCATCCATGCACCATGGTGATGGTCTTCGTAAGGCTGACCCATGATCATGAGCTGGCTGAAGATGGCACCATCCACATAAAACTTTATCGCTTTTACATAATCAAGCTTCGGTGTCCCTGTTTTAATAAGTGAATCACAGTAAGCCAATACTTTTTCACCGCTCTTCAACTGGGGATACAGGAACATCGCATTCGGCACCATTACGAAACGGAAGGGAGTGGTGGGCTTATTGATCTCCGCTGAGTCAAGTTTCAATTCCAGTCCAAGGTCAATCTGGGGGAAACCCTGTTCAGCTACCGTGGTTAAACCACCCTTATGGATCACAGAGGTCATCATCTCCAAGTCCCTTTGCAAACACAGCAGGATTGCCGATATAATCCAATACCGGTTTTGCTACAACGAACAAGCCGGTTTCAAACACATATCCTTTTTTGTAATCAGCAGTAAGCCGGTATCTTTTTGAAATCTGCTTCCGTAATATTGAAATGTTTTAAAGCCGCATCATTCAAAAACATTTCGTGACAGGAACGCTGCCAGATCACGATGGGCCTTGTTTTTGAAATAGCATTCAACTCCGCCCTGGACATTTCGCCATGATAAGGTTTGAAATACCCCCAGGCCAGTAATACTTTATTGGGATCAGCGTATGACTTATCAATCTCTTTTATCCTGTTAATGAATGATGCATGATCTTTTATGGCTGCGGATTTTCCATTGGGTGTATTCCATTCCATGGCGGAAACGATCTCCACCGGTAAAATCGTAGCAGCTATAGAAGGATGAACATGCGGATCGATAAAACCAGGAAGCATTGTTTTACCCTGCAGATCGTTCATCACCGTGCTGTCACCCTTCATTTTTTCAGCATCGGCCCTGCTGCCCACAAAAATGATTTTGCCATCCTTTACCGCAACAGCTTCGGCATAGCTTGCACTATCCCCTTCCATCGTCACAATATCACCACCGAAGTAAATGGCATCGGCAGTGCCTGATGCCGGGTTTGTACTGTTGTTATTGCAGCTTGCAATATTAAAGTAATGATTGCAATTAATAGTTGATTGATCCTTTTCATTCTGTTGACTTTTTTAATCCCATAATCATGCATCTATAAATTATCCGGTTTATTTTTTGGCGCCGGTTTTCCTATCAACCGATCATCCATCCATTGCAATATTTCCTTTTTGGATTCAGCGATCACTGACCTGTGATTTTGATCCTGGTACCATGAAACCTTGATCGTATTTCCAATTTTTTGTGATATCGGCAAGTATGTTTTTGTGAGTTCAGGATTAACAACGTCATCAGACCGTGCCATGTACAATCAGGATCGGGCATGGTGTTTTGCGGTGCCCGGGCTCATTGAGCACAAAGGCTTTTTTCATTACCGGATCAAAATCACCTTCAAAGAAAGGTCCTTTATATGCAAGCGATTCCCGAAACACACCTGTGATGGAAACTTCTTTTGCTGTCTCAATAAGTTTCCTGCCATCATCTGTAAACCCAGTGAGCGGGGCATTATAAGCAGAATTGAATGATGCGGCTAAAATATAAATGTGTGGAATGTTTACATAGTGTAACCCTACTGTATTTCCGGGAGCAATTGCCGCTGTACCAAGATGCCTGAACTCAGGTGCATAAGCAGGTTGTTCTTCACCTGTAAATAAGGCTGTATGACCACCCTGCGACCAGCCAAAGGTTA
>CAWGLH010000015.1:0-77941 GCA_963823365.1 uncultured Sphingobacteriales bacterium | reverse complement strand
AGGCCAAATTTTCTGTCGGTTTGAAACTGCCAACAGTTTTATTCCAAAGAATCCGCAATCCGTAATCCGTAATCCGTAATTTTATATTATGAATATTAAGCTGAACACCGGCTCCCCTATGCCCCTACTCGGACTCGGTGTTTATGACATGCACAACGATGAGGCTATTGAGGCCGTTAACCATGCTACTGAAAACCGGATACCGCCTAATAGATACGGCATCCGATGTACGGCAACGAAGAGCAGGTAGGCATGGCCGTTAGAAAATGCGGGATACCGCGAAATGAGATTTTATAACTACAAAAGTGAATAACGCACGACCAGGGTTATGACTGCCACTTTGAAGGGCTTTTGACGAAAGCCAGTTGAAAAGCTGGATACCGGCTACATTGACCTCTACCTTGTACACTGGCCGCTAAATATAAACGAGGAAAGAGACCTGGAAAGCCATGAAACATTTATACGACCAAAAAATGGTAAGTGCCATCGGTGTAGCCAATCATCTCCAACCCTTCATGCACGAACTCGAGACCTTCGCCAATATCGTACCTGCTGTAAACCAGGTGGAATTCAGCCCCTGGCTATACCTGGAGGAGCTTTTGAATTACAGCCAGGACAAAAGCATTATCCTGCAGGCATACACGCCATTGGCCAGGGGTAAAAAATTTAATGATCCCAGGCTGTATCCGTGCGGAAAAACACGGCAAATCACCCGCACGGTCATCATCCGCTGGAACCTACAATTAGGTGTTTCACCCATCCCGAAATCGTCAAATCCTATCACGTATCGAAGAAAACTTTGACGTATTTGATTTTTATCTTGATGACATAGATATGTCAATGCTGAAATCCATGAATGAAAATTTCAGGGTAGTGGATGATCCGATGGATTATTTATAGACCTTATTTTTTCGCATAATAATCATCCAGTTTTCTTTCGAGTATTTCCAGGGGCAGGCTACCGTCTTTTAATACCTGGTCATGGAACTCTGCGACATTGAATTTATCACCCAGCTGTTTTGCATATTTTTCCCTCAGCGATTTAATTTTTAATGCCCCGATCTTATACCCCAGCGCCTGGCCGGCATTGGACATATATCTTTCGATTTCAATGGTCGCATTTTCCTCACTGATCTGCTCATTGTCGGTCATATACTGTATGGCTTCCTCACGGGTCATTTTTTTGGCGTGCAATCCAACATCCACCACGAGACGTATGGCCCTGTGCATTTCATCTCCAGGGCACCCATATACTGGTATGGATCCTTATACAACCCCAGTTCCGTACCCAGGCTTTCGCAATAAAGGGCCCATCCTTCTACATATGCATTTTGCCCTCCGAACCTCCTGAACCTGGCATGGTGGTATCTTCCTGCTGCAATGAAATCTGGTAATGGTGACCCGGAATGGCTTCGTGCAGAAATAAACTCTCCATGCCGCTGGTAATGGAAAAATTTTTCGGATCGAAAATCAGTACATAAAAAATTCCCGGCCTTTTCCCATCAGCAGTCCCGGGAATGTATTCCGATGAGGCGCTCTTTGCCCTGAAGGCTTCAATCTGGCGAATTTCAAATGGGGTTTTGGGAACATTATTGAACAATTTTGCCAGTTGTGGCTTCATTCGTTCATGGATCTTCTCGAAATCAGCAAGTATTTCTTCTGCAGTATGATATGGCCTGAATTTTATATCCGTCTCGAGGTTCTTAAAGAATGCCTCCAAATCTCCTGGATAACCCAACAGTTTCTGGATACTGTCCATCTGCAGGCGTATTCTTTTCACTTCTGACAGGCCGGTATTGTAAATATTATCCGGGCTTTCATTGGTGGAAGTACTCAGCCGTAACCATGTACTCATACATTTTTGCACCATTCGGCAGGTCCCATATCCCCGAACTGGTGCGGGCTCCCGGCAGGTATTCCTTTTCCAGGAACTCCCCCATTTTACTGTATGCAGGAAGCACTGTTTCACCAATTGTTTTGGTATATGATTCAGTGAGCCTTTTCTTATCTGCTTCCGGGAAATCTTTCGGCATATTTGTAACCGGCTGGTAGAAAACAGATTTGGTTACATCATTAGTGGCCATCGATTGCATCTGGGTAATCAATTTTTTCACCAGTGGTTGCGGAAGGGTATATTTAATCGCAAGCCCCTTTTTATAATATACAATAGCGCTATCCATCAGCGGACCAAATGCCATCATACGCTGTAACCAGTTATCATAATCCTTCACCGTTACAAATGGCTGAATCACCGTTCCGCTTCCGGCCTGTGCAAATTGCAAATGTAAACCACCCAACTGTTCAAAGGGAATATAGTTCATCGGGTATTGAAACCCTTCAAGGCTGATTTTCATTTGCCAGAGAAAATCATCATAATTGATCTTCTCCTTTTCCGAAAGGCTGTTGCGGTCAATTTTCTCTGCTTCGGCAAGGTAACGCGCATAAAAGTCTTTCAGCTTTGCCTGGTAACTATCCGTAAACTGGGCATAGAGTTTATCATTGTACTTGTAGTTGCCAAACATGGTTGCTTCCATGGGATAAAATGACAAACGCTCTTCGTAATACTTTTCAAAGAAAGCGCTGAGATCCGGCGGGACAGGCTTTTCTGCCTGTTTACAATGCTGGAAAATAAGTGCACAGGCCAGTACTAAAACAGCCGGGAAATATTTGTATCTCATTTTTTAATTATTATCCGTACCAATATTTTATTTACTTAGTGGAACAGGGGTTAACACGATACTTTCCCAATCCGTATATTTCTTTTTCAACAAGGTAAAGGATAGATGGTTCAAGTTCTTTCAGATTATTTTTTTCAGATGGATCTTTTGCCAGGTTAAATAAATATTCATTCCCCTTTTCATCCTGGAAATATTTCCAGTCACCATCACGCATGGCTTTATGGTTATTCCGTTGAAACAGTCTCCAGTAAAAAGTCCGGCTTTGAATAGTTTTATTTCCGAAAGCAGTTGGCATCATGTTTATACCATCTGGTTTTACATTACCCGGCAATGTTGCTCCGGCGAGGGCCAGTATGGTAGCGGTCCAGTCCATCGTGATCACAGGCTGCGCCGATACTGAACCCGCCTTGATTTTACCAGGCCAGTACATCATGGCGGGAACCCTTACGCCACCTTCCCACAATGTCATTTTACTCCCCTGGTAAGGTCCCATATCCGAATATTTTTCACCTCCATTATCACTCGTGAAAATGACTAAAGTATTTTTTTCCAGCTGCTGTTCCTTTAATACCTGTATTATTCTGCCTACTGCATCATCAAGGCTTTTCATCATGGCCGCATATGTTCTCGGGGAACCGCCTCTTTTAAAACCCATGGTATCCGGATAAGGCGGATCCCCCGGTCCCTGCCATGGCCAGTGAGGTGCGTTAAACATCAGCGCCATAAAGAATGGCTTTTCATGTTTCCTGCTGATCAGTTCTACCGCTTTATCCTTAAAAAGATCTGTAAGGTATCCATCACGACTTGATTGGAACTTCATTTTCATACAGGTCCCTGGCCCCATCGGGTGCACTATGTGAAACATAATCCACTCCTCCGCCATGATGTCCAAAAAAATAATCGAAACCATTCCTGTTGGGATTGAATTCAGGCGAAAATCCAAGATGCCATTTTCCTACCAGCAAAGTTTCATAACCGGCTTTCTGTAATGCAGTGGCCATGGAAGGATATTCAGGTGTGAGTCCGACCAAACTGTCATTTTGGGTCCAATCCAGCGGTTCCCTTAGTCCAACCGGTATTCTTGCCGGATATCTCCCTGTGATAAAGGCGGTCCTTGTAGGGGTACAAACCGGCGCAGCGGAATAGGCATTCATGAATTTCATCCCGCCTGCTGCCAGTTTATCAATGTTGGGTGTCTGGAAATCCTTTCTGCCATAACTACTGAGGTCGGCATAACCAAGGTCATCCGCCATAATATAAATGATATTTGGCCTTGAGGATTGGGCCTGCATGAACAATGGACTCAAAAGAATAACAGTTAGAATAACTGCTGCCCATTTACGAAAACATAAAAGAATTATCCCTGTTTTTTTCAAGGCTGCAATGTATAAGATGTTTGGTACTGGTGCATTTATCGCCTTTAAGGTACAATAAAGGATGCAGCCGCAGTGGTAGTCTGATTAAGGTTAGGGAAAATAGTCCGGCCGGCAACAGGATCATCATAATTATTACTATAGAATGAATCGCCATACACCCTTACATAAACCGTGGAACCGGAAGCAAATCCAAGGGTATTGAGTTCAGCCCTGGTCAGGGTCTTATCATAAGGATTACTCAAGGCAACATCGATTTCCAGGACTTTCTGGAAATTCGTATTGCTTACCGCGCTTCTTGAATTGAGAAATATCCTGATGTACCTGGGTGTTGTATTATTTCCTCCGGGGTTTGTAGTGACTGATATGGTTGCAATACCTGATGCTACAGAGGCGGCTAAACCGGTTACTGTTGTGGTGGAAATTCTTCCCAATGATGGGACCGTTGTCAATATCGTTCCAGCGCCATTATTATAGGTATGATTAATATTAAATAATTTAAATGTTCCATACCCGGCCTTTTCAAATACCAGTGTTCGGTTTCCAAAAGGTATTAATGGAATAATAAACTTTCCATCCGTCCCGGTAACGTATTTATAAGGCGGGAAAGTGCTGTCCACAGAAACAGTCATCCCGCTCTTGTCCACCGGCAATATGGTTTCATCATGTAATATCACTTCGCCCGAAATCGGCGCATTGGTCGGAGCAGTTGGTGGCGCAGGAGTATTATCATCACTCTTGTTGCAACTTAATGCCAGCAATAAGACGCACTGGCAGCAGATAACTTTTTAATGATTCGCATCTGTTTTTATTAAAGCACTGGATATTGTTATTTATTATCTTTTCTTGGCTGAATAAGATCCCATAAGTTACCATAAAGATCCTCAAATACAGCCACCTGCCCATATTCTTCCATGGATGGCTGCCTGGTAATCCTGATATCATGTTTTACCAGGTTATCATAATCCCGTTCAAAATCATCGGTATGCAAAAATAAAAAAACCCTTCCCACCGGTTTGATTACCCACCCGCGATGCCTGTTCCTCATTTGCAGCTTTCGCCAACAGGAGGCAGCAACCTGAAGATCCGGGAGGCCTTACCATCACCCACCGTTTTGTTTCACTCAGGATGGTGTCCTCCACCAGTGTAAAGTGCAGTTTGTTGCAGTAGTAACTGATGGCTTCATCATAATCACGGACCACCAGGGCGATATGTGCGAGTTCCTGTTTCAATTAATTTTATTTATGATGATCATATTTCAATTCATCATTACAATTAATGCGATGCTACTTCAATGCATCCCTGATCGCCGGCGCAACAATGGTTCCGTATAATTCGATGGCATGCATCAGTTTTTTATGCGGCATGGTGCCAACGCTCATTTGCAACAGGAACCGGGAATGCCCGAATAATTCATGCTGGTACAGGATTTTATCAATTACCTGCTGAGGGCTTCCGACAAACAATGCACCATTCGGTGTGCACATCATATCATACTGTGCCCTGTTCATGGGCGGCCACCCGCGTTCCCGTCCGATCCTTGTCATTACATCGGCGAATGGAGGATAAAAATCATCCGCAGCCTGTTTTGAATCATCCGCAATAAATCCGTGTGATCCGATGCCTACTGAAAGTTCATCCGGATTATGACCGGCTTCTTTGGCAGCACTCCGGTACAGGTCAGTCAGGGGGACAAAGCGTTCAGGAAGTCCGCCAATGATTGCTAATAAGCATTGGCAGTTTTAAGGTTGCAGCCCGTACCACAGATTCCGGCGTTCCGCCAACGGCAACCCATATCGGGAGTTTCTCCTGGAATGGTCTCGGGTATACGCCACGGTTAGGTATTGAAGGACGGAACTTTCCCTTTCCAGCTTACCTGTTCACTTTCATTCAGCCTGACCAGCAATTGCAGTTTCTCTTCGAAAAGATCATCATAATCTTCCAGGTCATAGCCGAAAAGCGGAAACGATTCAATGAATGATCCCCTTCCTGCCATGATTTCAGCGCGGCCATTTGATAACAGATCCACTGTGGCGAAATCCTGGAATACGCGCACGGGGTCATCGGAACTCAATACAGTAACGGCACTGGATAATCGAATATTGGTGGTGCGTTCAGCCGCTGCGGCCAGGATGATCTGCGGAGATGATATGGCAAAATCAGGACGATGGTGTTCGCCAATGGCAAATATGTCAAGCCCTACCTGGTCGGCCAGTTCAATCTCCTCCATCAGGTTGCGGATACGTTCCCTGGCACTGATCCGGATCCCGGTAGAGGGATCAACCGTCATTTCCCCGAATGTATAAATCCCGATTTCCATAATTCCGAAGTATAAATATACTTTGTATTTATCCTCCAGTCTCTCAACCCTCAGTCTCCAGTCTATTTCAATCTTCTGTCTTCTTAGCATCAACTCCCTCATGGTAGTTATAATAATGCCTTCTTTCTCCACATATTTTTTCAGTTCAGGGTTCATCATGGCGAGATAGTCCCCTTCACGTACCGGGCCTGAATCAGAAATATAAGGAAAGACTTCCGTAGGCTTGATACAGTGCATGATCATATAAGTGATACCGGGCTTTACTTCCTTTAATGCATTGATATAAAATTCGGTTTTATATTTTCTCAGGTTTTCACTGGTGGACTTAACGCCTGCAGGGAGATGGGGTGCGTAACTGGTATTGTGAAGGTCATCGATAACGGGCAAACCTGCATTCCACAGCATCTTACCCACCACCCTGGTCTGTTCGAGATTAACGCCGGTGCCTTTGACCTGCTCGGCGGCAAGGGTATTATGTCCGCCCGGGAACATGATCGGAATTTTATATTCCATACCTATCTTAATATAGCGTTCGATAAAGGCCGGCGTGGCAAATAATGTGCCCATATGTGAATCCAGGTGCGTAGGCCTGAATCCCATTTGCAGGGACCTTTCCACCTGCGCCCTGATTTCCGTTTCCACTTCATCGGCAGAGGCATGTTTTACCACATCGGCAACATTGGACCACATCACTCCTTCCGGATCAACCAATCCAGGTACTGCAGGCTTTCCGCTCAACGGGCCCCAGCGATAGTCTTTCCATTCACTGGTGAGCGTGAGGTGGAGACCGGCATCCGTATCAGGATGATCTTTGAGATAGTGAAAAAATCCCGGCACCCATGGGCAGGTCATCATGATACTGCAACTTTTTGCCACACCGCTGGTAAGCACATCAATGGTTCCTGCATTACAATCGTAACTCATGCCCACATCATCAATATGCATGACCACCACTTTGGCTCCCTTTGGAAAACCCAGGCGTTCGGCGTAGGTGGAATCCTGGGAAAATGCAAAGACGCGCATGAGGACAAAGACGCCGAAGAGCACAAAGACGCGGTGGGAAAAAAGACGCGGAGAAAGGCAAAGACGCCGGATAAAAACAGACGCAATGACACAAGGATTTTTTTTCATAAGACCATTTACTTTTTAGTGAATCCGTAATTCGCAATTCGTAATCGTTTAAAAACATAATTGCCAAAGCAATTATGTTTTTAAACGTAACTCAGCCACCATTGGTGATGGGTCGATCTTATAAGCATTATACCTTTTACATAAAGGATACATAATGATAATGACCAATACCCATACTCCGTAAACGCCAGGCAACGAAAGCCCCAGGCCATTTGGCGTAAAGAGGAATGGAGAATTCGGGTTCACGATATCCTTCACGGTATAGCCCTTAGCAAAAAATAATACCACCAGCAAACCATGTATCAGGTAAAAATGAATAACATAATAAAAGAAAGGAACCCTGCCGAATACATTCATGGCACTGGTAAAACTATTACTCATCCCTTCCAGCACCCTGAGTGCCAGCATACCGCCACCAATGGTAACACAGAAATACATTAGTGAGGGGGGATATTTATTGACATTCAGGAAAGATAAAAAAGTATATACAGGTCCGCGCGACTGAACCTCCCATTTTACCGGATCCCCATAAACATTGACCAGCCTGAGTACCACAAACAATCCAATTAACCCGAGCCCCAAATAGAGTAGTTTCTTCTTTCTTTCAATAACATCGGCACCCGGCAAATACAGCTTCCCGAAGCAATAGCCCAGCATCATGATTCCCGACCATGGCACAATCGAATATAAAATAACAATGACCCTGTTGGGAGCATAAGGGTAAATGGAAAAGAATCCGGTATATAATGCATCAGTAATAAAATTTTTGGGGAGTACAATAAAGTTTAAAATATTATGCAGGAAGACTATCGACAACCCGGTAACCAAAATGACACGATATGGCAGGTACACCAAAGCACTTAGTATAATCATACTGCAACCGATGGCCCAGATCACCTGCAAAAAAAGCAGGTTATAGAGGGGGTTGAAACTAATGCCCAGGGTAACCACCAATACTTCCACGGCAATCAGCCATAATCCGCGCTTAAATAGGAATGCCGATACTTCTTTTTGTGTTTTGCGCTGGCTCATGAGGAAGGCAGAAGTCCCTGCCAGGAATACAAAAATGGGTGCACAGAAATGTGTGATCCACCGGGTAAAAAATAATACCGGGAAAGTTGTTGCCATATCGGTGGGGTTTAATCCGGCCGACTGCAAATTCCCAGTTGGATTATAGAAAAAATCCCTTACATGGTCCAGCGCCATGATCACCATTACCGTTCCACGCAAGATATCGAGGGATTGCACCCGGTTACGGTTTAAGCTCGCCATACAGTTAATTAAGTGTGCTACAAGATACCATAATTGAAGAAATTTTTATAGCTAACTTGCGGCGAATGCCTTGCCATGGAAAAATCATTATACTATTCCGACTACCTCCACCTCGATAAAATTCTGGACAGCCAGCATCCCAAAAGTTTTGAACCCGGCCAGCCCAGGGCTCATGATGAAATGCTCTTCATCATGATTCACCAGGCCTTCGAAATATGGTTCAAACAAATACTGTTTGAACTCGATTATATACTATCAGTCTTCAGAAAAGAAAAAATCAATGACAATTCCGAAGATATGAACCTGGTGTTGCACCGTCTTCGACGCGTGCAAAAGATCATGGAACTGCTGAACCAGCAGGTGACCGTGCTGGATACCATGACACCGCTTGATTTCCTGGAGTTCAGGAACCTGCTGACGCCTGCTTCCGGTTTTCAAAGCGTTCAGTTCAGGCTCATCGAAGCCACACTGGGATTGGAAATGCAGAAAAGGCACCAGAGCGATTATTATAAAAGGGCCAACCAGGGAGGCTTTAATGAATCGGATCTTCATTTAATTAATACCGTTGAAAGCAGGGAAACGCTGATAAAACTGGTCAATAACTGGCTGGAGCGGATGCCTTTCTTTGAAAAGGATTACTGGCCATCCTACCCGCAACAAGGGCTTGGCAATCATCATCCGTTCTGGTCGGCCTACCGTGAAATCTACCGGTCCGGGCTAACCGAAAGGGAAGCCGGCAAGATTGATGATTTTGATTTTGTATTTATGGAAGCATTGCCTGGAGAAAATGACCAGCATGCAGAAAGGCTTTCGATGTTGCGTGGCAATCTTTCTGCAACGGCCATGAGATCTGCCTTATTCATTATGCTCTACAGGGATTTCCCGGTCTTCCAGAATTCTTTCCAGATCCTGGATTCACTGGTGGAGATCGATAATGCCCTGGCAGCCTGGCGTCATGCGCATTTTCGCATGGTGAGGAGGATGATCGGCATGCGTGTGGGCACTGGAAATACTTCGGGATCCGGATACCTGGAAGGCGCAGCCGGGAGTCATTATATTTTCAGGGATATTGCTGGCTTATCAACCTACCTGATTGAAAGAAGAAAATTGCCGGCATTGCCGATGGAATTGATCAGGAAGCTGAGTTTTAGTGTAGGAATAAGACGCGGGGAAGAGGGAAAAAGACGCAGAGAATGAATTCGCCAATCCGCTAATCCGCCAATTCGCAATTCTACATCACCTCCTTCAACTTAGCAACAACGCTGTCAACCTCTTCTTTTGTATTGAACCTGGAGAAAGAAAAGCGGACAGCCATTTTATTGGTATCACCATAAATGGCGTGTATTACGTGCGACCCGATTTCTGTTCCGCTGCTGCAGGCGCTTCCGCCGGAAGCACAGATATTATTGATGTCGAGATTGAAGAGCAGCATTTCCGATTTTTCTGTTTTATCGAAACCCGCATTCAGCACCGTATATAAACTCCTGCCTAAAGGATCGCCATGGAAAACAACACCGGGAAAATTTTCCTTCAGCTTTTCCATCATATAAATCTTTATACCCCTGATATATTCACTGTCTTTTTCATAATTGGCCGTGGCGAGTTCCAGCGCTTTGGCAAAGCCTACAATGCCATAAAGATTTTCCGTTCCTGCGCGCATGTTGCGTTCCTGTCCGCCGCCATGTATAAACGGATGTATCTTGATATTCTCGTTGATATATAAAATGCCGACACCTTTCGGACCGTGGAATTTATGTCCGGCCCCGGTAATAAAATGAACATGGGTATTCCTCAGGTTAAAAGGAAAATGTCCTACGGTCTGCACGGTATCGGAATGAAAAATGGCATTGTATTTTTTACAAATCTCTCCCACAGCATGAATATCCAGCATATTGCCGATTTCATTATTCGCATGCATCAGGGTCACCAGGGTTTTCTCTTTGTTTTCTTTTAGTAATTGTTCCAGGTTTTCCAGGTCTACATGTCCATCGGGCAACAATTTCACATAACGCAATCCCGCTTCTCCCCTGCTTTTCAGGTATTCTACGGTATGCAATACGGCATGATGCTCAATCGGAGAAGTGATGATCTGTGTACAGCCAAGATCACGCACTGCAGAAAAAATGGCGGTATTGCTGCTTTCGGTTCCTCCGCTGGTAAAAAATATTTCAGCCGGATTGGCGCCCAGGATTTTTGCTACGGTTTTCCTTGCCATTTCAACAGCGAGCCTGCTCTCCCTGCCATAAGAATAAATGGAAGAAGGATTGCCGAATTTCTCTGTGAAATAGGGCATCATTGCCTGCAATACTTCCGGGTCGAGGGAAGTAGTTGCTGCGTTATCAAAGTATATTCTATTAATCATTTTTCAAGAATTGTCAGATTGCGGATTGCGGATTGCGGATTACGGATTGATTAATAAATAATCCGAAATGCGAAATCCGCAATTCGCAATGCTGCGAAGCAGCTTAGATGGACTCTTTAATATCATGCATCAGCCTCAACGCAATATTATTTGCCGTAGTTTCAAAATTGCTTTCCGCGATGATCCGGATGATGGGTTCCGTATTGCTGGAGCGAAGGTGTACCCAGTCGTTCTCAAATTCAATCCTCAATCCATCCTCCGTATTTACCGGATATGATTTGTACTTCTTACGGATTTTATCAAAAATGGAATTCAGGTCGAGCCCATGCTGCAATTCCATTTTATTCTTAATGATAAAATAATCCGGATAAGAACGCCTTAATTGTTTTACACTTTTTCCACTGCATACCAGTTGCGTTAAAAACAGTGCGATGCCTACCAGTGCATCCCGGCCATAATGCAGGTCGGGCAGGATGATCCCTCCATTGCCTTCACCTCCGATCACCGCTTCCACTTCTTTCATTTTCTTTACTACGTTCACTTCACCCACTGCACTCGGAAAATACTCGCCGCCATGTTTAAGGGTAATATCTTTCAATGCCCTCGAAGATGACAGGTTACTGACGGTATTGCCTTTGCGTTTGCTGAGTACATAATCGGCAACCGCTACCAGGGTGTATTCTTCACCGAACATAGAGCCGTCTTCACACACCAATACCAAACGATCCACATCCGGGTCCACGGCAATGCCAAGATCAGCGCCTGATTTATTAACCTCATTGGCGAGTTGGGAAAGATTCTGCGGAAGGGGTTCGGGATTATGCGCGAATTTTCCATCGACCTCTCCATTGAGCATGATAATATCCGTAACGCCTAATGCATTGAGGAGGGCCGGAACAAAAATCGCCCCCGTACTGTTTACTGCATCCACCACCACTTTCAGGTTGGCAGCAGCGATTTTGCTGGTATCTACAAGGTCAAGGGCCAGGATCAGGTCGAGGTGTTTCTGCAGGTAGCTGTTATCGGTAGTATAGCGTCCCAGTTTTTCCACCGGGGCAAAAACAAAATTTTCCTTTTCTGCCCTTGACAGCACTGCAATGCCATCTTCCCCGGAAATAAATTCACCTTTATGGTTAAGCAATTTCAGTGCATTCCATTCTTTGGGATTATGACTGGCCGTAATAATGATACCTCCTGCAGCATTTTCACCAATCACGGCTATTTCTACAGTAGGTGTTGTACTAAGTCCAAGGTCTACCACATCTATGCCCAGGGACATGAGGGTCTGGCTGACAAGGGTGCTCACCATCGGCCCGCTGATCCTGCCATCACGGCCGATCACCACTTTGCTCCGCCCGGTGTGTTCAATGAGCCAACTGCCGAAAGCCGCGGTAAATTTCACCACATCGAGTGGTGAAAGGGTATCGCCTGGCTTTCCGCCAATGGTTCCCCTGATGCCGGAAATACTTTTAATCAATGCCACTGTTCATGGGGTTTAGAGGACGCAAATTTACTTAAAAGACAAAAGTGAAAGGTCAAAACCCAAAAAAAGAAAGTTTGCCGCCTGAAATCACCCGTAAAATGGACCTTTTCAGAGACTAATACCGCCCCGCATGATTATCGACGCTAAAAAGACAGGCCGTTAAAATGAATTATATTTGCCCAATGGTATTGCTGGAAGCGAACTCTTTATTGCAAAAATTACTGCATGTAGACTACTGGCTCATGCTCAAAATCAACCGCGACTGGCAATCACCTGTTTTCGACCATGTTTCGTTGTTTATCCGCGAGGCCAGTTTCTGGGCACCAGTATATGTATTCCTTTTGTTATTCATTACCCTTAATTTCGGAAAACAGGGATTATGGTGGGCTTTGGCGCTGATCGGGCTGATTGCACTCACTGATTCGCTGAGTAGTCATGTGGTTAAGGAAGTACTGTACCGCCCCAGGCCATGCAGGGATGAACTGATTGCACACAAGATCAGGTTCCTTGCAAAAACCTGCGGACTAAACGGAAGCTTTACCTCTTCCCATGCCACCAATCACTTTGGTATTGCCATGTTTCTTTTCCAGACCCTGAAAAAATCCACCTCCCTGTGGGGATTTGGCTTTTTGTGGGCTGGCATCATTTCATATGCACAGGTATATGTGGGTGTCCATTATCCTTTTGACGTTATCGGTGGGGCTATCCTGGGTTCAGTCCTGGGTTATTTTATTGCCTCACTCTTCAATCACCAAATAGGCTTAGGCCTTGATACATGAATGAATTCCTGATCCTGCTCGGACTTATCCTGTTGAATGGATTTTTTTCCATGGCGGAAATAGCGCTGGTTTCAGCGCGTAAAGCCCGGCTCGAATCACAGGCCAATAAAGGGGATGCCCGCGCCAAGGCTGCCCTGGACCTGGCCAATCATCCGGATAAATTTCTCTCCACTACACAAATCGGTATCACGCTGATCGGTATCCTGACGGGTATTTATTCAGGTGAAAAGATTATCGATGACGTAAAATTATGGCTCCTTCAGTTTCCTATCCTTACGGATAAATATGCCGGTGGACTGGCAACTTTCCTGGTCTTGCTGCTGGTGACATTCCTGTCCCTCGTGCTGGGTGAACTTGTTCCCAAGAGGCTGGGGTTAACGGCCCCGGAAGCCATTGCCAAGATCGCTGCCGCTCCGATGAAGATCATCAGCGCTGTCACCTTTCCATTCGTGTGGCTGCTGACCAAAACGACCAATCTCCTGATGAAACTTTTTAAGATCGATATGCGCGATAACCAGGTCACGGAAGAAGAAATCAAGGCCATCATCAGTGAAGGAACGGAACATGGGGCACTGGAAGCAACGGAGCAGGAAATCATTGAGCGCGTATTTCACCTGGGTGACCGCAATATCACCTCTCTCATGACGCACAGAAGCGATATTATTTGGTTCGAGATCAACGACAACGAATACAGCATTAAAGAGAAGATCGTGAGTGAACCCCACTCCGTGTATCCCATCTGCGAAGGGAGCATCGACCATATCCGTGGAATTGTTTCCATCAAGGACCTCTATATCACCCCGGATAATATCCGCTTTAAAGACGTGATGAAACCGGCGCTCTTCGTTCCGGAGAATAATACGCCATACCAGCTGCTGGAAAGGTTTAAGGAAACCAAGATACATACCTGTTTTATAGTGGATGAATATGGGACCCTGCTCGGACTGATTACCTTAAATGATATCCTGGAAGCACTTGTAGGCGATCTTCCTCAACCGGATATGCAGGATTATGAAGTAATCCCGCGTGATGACGGCACCTACCTGGTGGATGCGCAGATTCCATTTTATGACTTTCTAAGTAAATTTGAAAAAACGGAATGGATGCACGAAGGTGAACATGAATTCGATACCCTTGCAGGTTTCATACTTCATGAACTTGAACGCATTCCGGTAACCGGCGAAAAATTCGAATGGAGGGGTTTTGCATTTGAGATTGTGGACATGGATGGTCACCGGATCGATAAAGTAATGGTGAAGATCTCGAAAGAACTGAGGGAAGAAATGAAAGAAAGCTGAGCATTTAATTTGCAAATTTGAAAATATGCAGATGTGCAAATGAAATGAGGAAATCATTCATATTTTCATATATGCATCATCGTTATATTCTATAAAAGCATTTACATACCATAACCATTTAATTATGCGTAACCTCATTTTCATTGCTTTTCTTTGCGTCTCTTTTTCCCTGCAGGCACAGAAGGTAGTCCCGCTCTACAATGGCAAGGCACCGGGATCGGAAAACTGGAACTGGTCAGAAAAATCAAGCGACAAGAATTTGTGGAATACTCCAATAGTATATAATGTGGCCAATCCGACCTTAACCGTTTTTGAACCGGCAAAAGGAAAAGCCAATGGTACGGCAATCGTCATCGTGCCGGGTGGTGGTTTCCAGGCACTGTCAATAACGAAGGAAGGAACTGATATGGCGAAATGGATGGCTGAAAAAGGCGTAACTGCATTTGTATTGAAATATCGCCTCAACAAATCCAATACTGATGACCCGGCGGCTGAATTTATGAAGGGCCTGTCAGACAGCACAGTCATGAAAAGAATTAACGACACCATCGTGCCCATGAGCATTGCAGACGGTAAAAAAGCCATCGAATATGTACGCACCAATGCCAAAACCTATGGCATTGATCCCAATAAAATCGGTATTACAGGATTTTCAGCCGGTGGTACAGTCACCATGGGCGCTACGCTGGGTTATAATGAAATGAACAAACCCAATTTTTCAGCACCGATCTATCCCTATGTGACCTACTTTAAAAATATGGTTGTTCCCACTGATGCCCCTCCCCTTTTCATCGTTGCAGCAACAGATGATGTATTTGGTTTCGCTCCGGATTGTGCCAACCTGTATAATACATGGATTAAGGCAAAAAAATCCGCAGAACTACATATCTATTCAAAAGGCGGACATGGCTTCGGCATGAGCAAACAAAACCTGCCTTCCGATCAGTGGATGAACCTGTTCGCAGACTGGCTGTCGCAGATCAATATGCTGCCTAAATAAAATATTCCAGATTTCTTCAACGAACACTGTTAAATGGCCTGAATTTAACATGAGTTTTTGGCTTACTTCAAATGTGCAAAAGATATAATATTTGGCCATAATTGTATAAGGGCATTTAACCCTGATGTATTCACCTTTATGCAGTGAATGACGCAATGCATTTTCAATGGAAGCGATTGCGACACTCTTCAAGTCAGCATAATTTTATAACATCACAAAATTTAATGGTATGGCCAGAAATTCAGTAAGCAAACCGCAAATGAGCAAACCCTCCATTAAAGCGGGCTCAACAGGCAGGGGAGTAAATGATTCCATGCTGATGGAATTTTTTGCAGAAGAATTGAAAGACATCTACTACGCAGAAAAACACATTATCAAGACCCTTCCCAAAATGATTAAAGCTGCCAGTTCACCAGAACTTCAGCAGGCTTTTACAGAGCACCTGGAACTTACCAAAACACAGGTAGCCAGGCTGGAAGAAGTTTTCTCCACGATCAATAAAAAGCCGCAGGCCAAAAAATGTGAAGCCATTGAGGGCATCACTAAAGAAGGCGAAGGAGTTATTGAGGAGACGGAAGTGGGATCCGCCACCAGGGACGTAGCCCTGATCATGGCAGCACAAAAAGTGGAGCACTATGAAATCGCCACATACGGTGGACTTGCACAGCTCGCCCGTACACTGGGGCTTGAAGATGCAGCAAAATTGCTCAACACCACCCTCGATGAGGAAAAGCAAACCGATCTGACACTCACACAGCTTGCCGAAAATGATATCAATTATGAAGCAAGCGGAGAATCTGAAGAAGTGGAAGAAGATGATGAAGAATAGATTTCTGAAGGTTTTAAGCAGCGGGCCAGGGAAAATTCCCTGGCTTTTTTATTAGCTAAATGTTATACTGAAAGAATCAGATTTAGTTTAGACAAACTGCGGAAAGACACCTACATAACGAATGCAACAGCCATTCATCTTCCACCCGGTCTCAGGTGGGAATAATATAAAGTTAATGCCAAATTGTGTAAATAAGTCCACAGCTTTCCTCCATTTAAATTTCCTGTACTCGTGGCATAATGTTATTAAATCATTTATCAATCCTGCTGGAAAAATATAATTAAACGGCTTTCCAATATGATAAAGACAGGATATATCCTGAAAACCAATTTCAATATGATTTACTTCCTCAAATATGATATACCACTGATATGCAAAAAACTCGTTCAGGAACAACTAAAAAACAGCGGGCTGGATTACCGGATGATCACCCATACTGAAATTGAAATAAAGGACGCCCATCAAAAATGACCAACTTATAATTTTAAATACCAGTTTTCAGCAGGAGGGCATTGAAATTATAGAAACCCGGAAAAGTATCCTGATACAGAAAATCAAGGAAGCTATCCATGAACTGGTGAATATGGAAGAAAAGCTTTCCACTACAAAAACTTCTGACTACCTCGCCAGTAAATTGCATCATAGGTATGGATATTTATCGAATGTTTTTTCTGAAGCGACCTACACCACAATTGAGAATTTTATTATCCTGCAAAAGATTGAAAGAGCCAAGCAACTGATCACTACTAATGAACTGACATTTACTGAAATTGCATGGAAACTGAATTACAGCAGTATGGCACATTTCAGCCTTCAATTTAAAAATACGACAGGCCTTACCCCATCAGCATTTCAGCGGATAATAAAGAACAGGAAAATTCATGACGTAACTGCATATTTTTCCAGCCGCCAGGTACCTGAAAATTAATAATATTATGAATCCAAACGAACCAATACGCATTCTGCTGGCGGATGATGATGCATGATGACCAGCTTTTTTTTAAAGAAGCTTTTGAAGGCATAAAAATTAAAACACAGGTTGATACTGTACGGGATGGCGCTGAGTTGATGTCCCTTTTACATACGCCAGGCATAACCCTTCCACACCTCTTGTTTCTGGACTTGAATATGCCCAGGAAATCAGGCCTGGATTGTCTGCTGGAAATAAAGAAATCGCCGGCTTTGAAAAATATTGCCATAATAATATATTCAACATCAGCCTCTGAGCATGATATTGAAGAATCATTTATCCGGGGTGCCAATGTATACCTCCGCAAGCCAAATGATTTCAGTAACCTCAGGAAAGCACTTGGCGAAGTCCTTATCACAAACTGGCAATACCAGAACGGTGGAATGAACAGGGATCATTTTTTGTTAAGCCTTTAACATAATGGTGGATAACTTAATTAGAATATAACATGGCGTGGAACAG
The DNA here is from genome assembly GCA_963823365.1 of uncultured Sphingobacteriales bacterium. Classification (GTDB taxonomy): domain Bacteria; phylum Bacteroidota; class Bacteroidia; order Chitinophagales; family Chitinophagaceae; genus Pollutibacter. The sequence continues at coordinate 59,984 of CAWGLH010000015.1, read as the reverse complement.
AAATTGTATACACTATAATACTTCTAAAAATTACAGGATCATTTGATCATTATATAAGATAAACGTGGAATCCTGTAAGACCCCGAAATAATAAAGAACGAAATTTGCTCACTTATCAATTAATCACAAATTAAGCAGTATGAATTCAAAAATTTTTAAATCACCGATACTCCGCACCAGCTTGTTTGTTGCCCTGATATCAGGCATGGTATCTTGTGGCAATGAAATTAAAACAAATGATGACACTAAGGCAGTTGCGGAAAAAGCCAATGATGCCAAATTTGACAGTTCCAAAAATGAATGGGATGCCCAGTTCCTGGTAAATGCTGCGGAAATCAGCCTGGAAGAAATCAAACTGGGTCAAATGGCACAAACACATGCCAAATCACCGGATATAAAGTCACTTGGACAAATGATGGAAAAAGAACATACCAAAACACTGAACGACCTGAGGGGACTTGCCCAAAGTAAAACCATTTCGCTTCCCGAAAGTGCTACAAAAGATGCACAGGATGCATATGACAAACCTGGTAGATAAAAAAGGTCACGGACTTTGACAAGAAATATTGTGAGATGATGGTAGACGGGCATAAAGACGCCATTAGCAAGTTTGAAAAAGCTGCATCTGAAGCCCATGATCCACAGATCAAACAGTGGGCAACTTCAATGATTCCGGATCTGCGTAAACACCTTGACCAGTCATTAATATGCCAGAATAAACTCGCAAAGAAATAAACACATAAACACGGATGGTTCTTAAAGGGTAAAGGGTGGATAATATTTTGGATTGCAGAATGTAATATTCGAGTTGCAGCAATATTATTCTAATTTAAAAGGGTTGCCTCAAAACATGAGGCCCTTTTTTTTAACTTTAATTTGGAACCCAATTTCAATATCATTGCCGCATTAAAATGACATTAACGAAATTTCAGGCAACAACATCTTTATTTGCAGTATCAGATATATGATTCATCAACTTATAAAAACTATAGCTATGTCCACCAATCATTGAAAATGAGGCGAGAAAGTATAAACGGGTAATAGAAAAAATAAAAACAGGAATGATGGTCACCCGTTACCAGTCAGACAGCATCAAGGCGAGGCCGATGGCGACTATCAGGGTTGATGATAACGGAGACCTCTGGTTTTTCACTAATGAGTTTAGTGAAAAGGCTGTGGAGATTTCAGGTAACAATGAAGTGATGATCCATTATTCACATCCGACCTCACATGACTACCTGGTGATCAATGGCATTGCAACCATTGTTACTGACAAGGAGAAAATGAAAGAACTCTGGCAACCTGTGGTAAGGATGTGGTATCCCGAGAGGATTACATGATACAAAATTATGTCTTCTGAAAGTAGAACCCCTGGAAGTTGAATACTGGAGCGGAAACACCAATAAGTTCCTGGTATTCTTTAAAATGGTCACTGCCATGTTCAGTGGCGACGTATACAAAATTGGTGAATACGGAAAGTTTGGGTCTCAGGGCATCCATGCATTAACAACACTACCACCCGATCCCGTAATCATCACCATGGTTACTGGCTCCACCCCAGAAACAATTGTTTTTCCAGTCGAAGTAAATGGCTGTGATCGGACCGGATGTACGGTCATCGAAAGTCAATTTATACCCCATCTGTATGAGTTCCTTGCGCACCCAGGCCGGTGTTGATTCCTGGAGTAAAATGCTTCCGGGTTTCGGCTTGCGGTCCTGCCCGCCAAGAGAAAGATAATATTGATACGTATTGATATTCGGCGCTTCGCAGGCTTCCTGGACATTCATCCCGAAATCCACCATATTCACAAAAAACTGCAAAAGGTTCTGGTCCTGCGTATCCCCGCCCTGTACACCAAAAGCTATGTATGGCCTGCCATCTTTCATGGCTAGTGTAGGCGTTAACGTTACCCTTGGCCTTTTTCCCGGTTCCACAACATTAAAAGGATTCTGTGCGGCATCGAGTACAAAACTCTGCATGCGCTGGCTCATACCCACGCCCGTTTTACCTGCAATGCACGCGGGTATCCATCCGCCGCTGGGCACGATAGACACCACCCATCCTTCTTTATCGGTTGCTTCCACTGATGTGGTACCCAGGAAAACATTATCGAGGTACTCCCTGTTTATTGGCGCAATGGAAGCTGTCCCGAATTTCTCCAGGCTGCTGAGGTATGGATTGGTCTTTCCTTCAAAAGGATAGGGATCTCCGGGCTTTACATTCGCATCATTCTTATCCATCTTCATCTGCTTCACCCTTGCCTTTGCATATTCCTTCGACAATAATCCTTTCATGGGCTCCATCGGTGGAAAATAAGGATCACCATAATAAAAATCCCTGTCGGCAAAGGTCATGCTCAGCACCTGGTACATAGTGTGGATGTATCGGGACGAATTAAATCCCATCGACTTCAGGTCAAAATTCTCGAGCATATTCAATCCCTGCAATAACATCGGGCCCTGTGTCCACTGTTGTAATTTATATACATCGATGCCACGGTAGTTTACACTTAGTGGTTCTTCTTCCAGCACTTTCCATGTAGCCAGGTCCTGTTCAGTGATCAGTCCACCCTGCTCTTTTGAGCCCCGTACAAATTCCTTTGCGATATCGCCTTTATAAAAACGATCATTAGCCGCATAAATGGCTTCCTTGCGCGACTTCCCTTTTTTCAATGCCTCGCGCTCTGCATCTACCATTTTTTGCAAAGTGGCCAGCAGATCCTTTTGCACAAAAATTTCCCCTGCAGCAGGTGCTTCACGATCGCTGCCCAGGTGGGGAAGAAACACCGCTTTTGAATATGGCCAGTCTTTAATTAACGCCTTCTGGCGTTCAATGCTGTTGGCGGTTTCAATATCGATCGGGTAACCGGCGGCGAGTTCCATGGCAGGTGCCAGCACCTGTTCGAGGCTCATGGTTCCGTATTCTGCGAGCATGTAACAGAGTCCGCCAGGCGTACCCGGAGTTACCGCCGCAAGCGGCCCATATTGCGGAGGATAGCTCATCCCCTTGCCCTTAAAAAATTCTGCGGTTGCTCCCGTGGGTGCCACACCCAGGGCATTGATGCCGATGACTTTTTTTGTTTTCGGATTATAGATCAGGGCCTGGGTTTCCCCTCCCCAGCTCAACACATCCCACATGGTGCAGGTGGAGGCCAGCATGGCACAGGCTGCGTCCACGGCGTTTCCGCCCCTGGTAAAGATCTGTGCGCCGGATGTTGCCGCGAGCGGTTTTCCCGTTATGGCCATCCAGTTTTTCCCATGGATGACAGGCTTCTGGGTTTTCTGCGCAAAAAGTGAACAGCTAACGGCAATGCATAAGGGTAAAAGAATTTTTCTCATGTTATATATGGTTGGATATTTGTTTTGGTCAATATTTTTTCTCTTCTTCAATTTCCTGTAATAGCCGGGGCCAGACATCTACCTTAATATTCTTCATCACATAAATCGAGGTTCCAAACTCACGTGCATTCTTATCCGTAATCGATCCAGCCTTAAATACTGTATCACACAAGGGCCGTTCCTCATTCCTTTCCGGATCCTCATCATTGACTCCCCTCACCAATATCCCATGCTTTATGTTCATCCCCAACGGAAACCAGTCTAAATAATCCGCATTAAAGGTTACGGCCTTCAGGTTATTGATGCTATAGTAATTGATAGCACCAGCCTGCCCGTAATTATCACAAAGTACCAATATTGATTTTTTATCGGGCAAACTGTTATACACACTATCCACTTTGTAGGCCAGTTCACGCCAGCCCAGCATATCCGCAAAATCCTGCGGAAGGTGGTGCTCTTTTCCATCCTCCCATCTCAGCATTCCCAACTTACGGTATGGTTCCAGGTTTACCTCGATTTGTTCGGGTGACTTATTGGGCATGGCGACCCGGAAAACCGGAATGAACAATAATACCTGCACCAGGATCATGAGGGGGCGGTACAGCCATTGTCGTTTTCCTTCACTAACATATTCCAGGTATACAGCGCCAAAAGCAAGTAATACAGGATATAGTCCGATGGCATAATACCCTTTCGCGTGCATGTACACATAGAGAGCGATAGAGAATAAATACCCCCAGCCGATAAACCGGTATATACGAAAAGGATGATAACGGACAAAGCCAATGGCGGCAGCAATCAGTATAAACAGGGAATTGAGGAAGAATAAAACCTGCTCTTTCAGGAATCCGGTTCTTTCCATATTTACCAGCTGTGTCCGGGCCAGGGTTTTCATATGGTGCACCACGGGATAATTATTCTGTACCTGCCAGAGGATATTGGGCGATACCAGCAATAAAAAAAAGACAATGGAAAAATAGAGGTGCTTATTGCGGAATATGTCGCGGAAGGGTGATATGATGATTGCCGGTGCGAGTCCGGCCAGCATAAACAGGATATTGTACTTGTTCAGGAAACCTAATGCCGCCACAAAAGCCAGGATATAGAGGTATTTATTTTTTTCGGTTTGTACCAGCATGACCAGGAAAAAATAGAATGCCGTCCAGCTCAGTACTTCAAATGAATTGGGCTGGAACAGGGTATTGAGCCGGAGCAAAACGGAAACCAGGAGTGAGGAGGCCACCAGGATCTTTGGCAAACAGATTACCCTTTAAGGCATGAACGATCTTCCAGGCAAAGAAAATGGTAAAGGCGCCAAAGAGGGCAGGGAAAAACTTCACCCAGAAAACATCATTTCCAAGTGCTTTTATAGCCATGGCCACCCATGAACTGAATGGCGGAAGGGAAATATAGCCCCAGGCAGGATGATTGGCCTGGTCGAGGTGCAGGTATTCATCCCTCTGCAGGTCATAAACAGGGTGGATCAGGAGGTATTGGACAAATACCTTTAGGGTCATAAACAGCAGGAGTATGCTGTTATCACGGGTAAAATATTTTCTGTACATATTTCACCCTAAATATCATAAATTAATAGCATTGCAGGGGAATAATTACTGGCCCGCCCCTGGAAAATCGAATAATCCGGGTTTATATCAATTACTGATTAATTTGCGCACATGAATTTGTCATTATCTGGAAAATATGCGGTGATCTGCGGTGCTTCCAGGGGCATAGGATTAGCTATCGCCAAAGAGCTGGCCCTGCTGGGGGCCAATTGCACCCTGATGGCAAGGGATGAAAACAGCCTGCTGGATGCAGTGAAATCACTGGATACTTCATTACGTCAATCCCACGAGTATATCGTTGTGGATTTCGCGCTTGCTGCCAATGTAAAAAAATCGATCGAACTGCATGTGGCCAATGAGCCCGTGCATATCCTGGTCAATAATTCCGGCGGACCGCCAGCCGGCCCAATTACGGAAGCCAATATTGACCTGTTTGAAAAATATTTCAGGCAACACGTGATCAGTAACCAGGTGATGGTACAGGCCTGCCTGCCTTCCATGAAATCGGCCGGTTATGGCAGGATCATCAACGTGGTATCCACTTCCGTAAAAGTTCCCATACAAAACCTGGGCGTTTCCAATACGATCCGCGGTGCTGTGGCTTCATGGGCCAAATCATTGTCGAATGAAGTGGCTGAGTTTGGGATTACCGTAAACAATGTGCTGCCGGGATACACCAAAACGGAGCGGCTGGAAATCCTGATGGCCAATATTGCAGAAAAAAAACAGATGATGATAGAAGATGTGGAAAAAGAAATGATCAGGGAAATTCCGGCCAAACGTTTTGCCGAAGCGGAAGAAATCGCCGCCCTCGCCGCCTTCCTGGCAACACCTGCGGCGGGATATATCAATGGAACGAGCATACAGGTGGATGGGGGAAGGACGGGAAGCATTTAGTTGACGGTTGAGGGTTGACGGTTGACAGTTGAGAGCTTGAGGGTTGAGGGTTAGACTGGAGAATAGAGACTAGAGGAATAAAATTAAATCAGCTTTGAAGAAATGGTAAAATTCGACTGGCTAAAGTATTGTTTTCACGCCTATTTCCTGACCTGGATCATCGGGGCATTTATTGAAATCAGATATCAAAATTCATCTCCCTATATATTCGGAGCTGTCATAGTGTTAATGATTGCTTTCAGCATCGGCGCTATGATGGAAGTATGGAACGGCGGACTCCGCAGAGGAGAAAAAATAACCTATACCCTCGGGTTTATCTTTATAAACTTTCTTGCCGCCATACTGTTCATGATGAACCGGGCAAAGATCAATCAACCCGCTGAACCCGAACAATGATGGAATACCAGGATACCCTCGACTTTGCACGAACCCTCGATCAGCAGGATGAACTCCGCGCAATGAGGGACAGGTTCATCATTCCCGTTCATAACGGTCACGAACATACGTATATGCTGGGTAACTCACTGGGACTGCAACCCAGATCAACCCGTGCGTATATCGACAAAATATTATCCGGCTGGTCAGATTATGGCGTGGAAGCCTTTTTTATGGGCGATGATCCCTGGATGAACTACCATGATCAGCTCATCAAACCATTGTCCGTTATTACCGGTGCCCTTCCGCACGAACTGTCTGTGATGAACCAGCTCACGGTAAACCTTCACCTGATGATGGTGAGTTTCTACCGCCCTGCTGGAAGGAAAAGAAAAATTCTCTGTGAAAAGAAAGCCTTTCCCAGTGATCAGTATACGTTTGAAACTTATGTGAAACACCTGGGACAGGATCCTGATGAGATCATCACTGGAACTTGGTCCGCGTGAAGGGGAAAATATTATCCGGCTGGAAGATATCTGCCAGGTGATTGAAGAAAATAAAGAGGAGATTGCCCTGGTATTCTGGGGCGGACTAAACTACTATACCGGCCAGTTATTTGATATGGCTTCTATTACTAAAGCGGCACATGACGCAAATATTATGGTGGGATTTGATCTTGCCCATGCTGCAGGAAATGTAGAACTGAAATTGCATGAATGGGATGTTGATTTCGCCTGCTGGTGCAGTTATAAATATTTAAATAGCGGACCGGGTGCTGTGGGTGGTGTGTTTATTCATGAAAGACATCATAAAGATCCTTCCATTAACAGGCTTGCCGGATGGTGGGGATATGATAAGGCCACCCGCTTTAAAATGGAAAAGGGATTTAAACCTATTCCCACTGCCGAAGGATGGCAGCTCTCCACTCCTTCCCTGCTGCTCTACGCTTGTCATTTGGCGGCCTTAAAAGAATTTGAAGAAGCAGGATGGGATAAAATATTACAGAAGCAGAAAAAACTGAATGCATATGTATGGTACCTGCTGAATGAACTGAATACCGCACAGGCTGAACAGGTCATCAACATACTCACTCCTCCGCAGGAACGGGGTTGCCAGGTGTCGCTGTTGATGCTGAAGAACGGGAAGGCAGTGTATGATGGATTGATGAAGAAGGGCATAATCGTGGACTGGCGTGAACCCGATGTGATCAGGCTGGCACCGGTTCCCTTATATAACAGCTTTGAAGATGTGTGGAGATTTTACACAGCCATGAAAGAATTGCTGGCTAAATAAAATTGTTGATTCAATGTCTACCGAAACCCGAAAGAACACTTTATCAATAATTGAAGCATGACGCGGAAAGTATTGTACGAACAGATCAAAACAAAGAAATCCTACCTCTGTGTGGGGCTTGATACGGATATCACGAAGATCCCTGATCACCTGAAGCACCATCCTGATGCCATCTTTGAATTCAACAAGGCTATCATTGATGCAACGCTTGATTATTGTGTAAGCTATAAGATCAACACCGCTTTTTACGAGGCGCTTGGAGTTAAGGGATGGGATGCCATGGAAAGAACGGTGGACTATATCCCTTCCACGCATTTCAGGATTGCAGATGCCAAGAGAGGAGATATCGGCAATACATCCAGCCACTATGCACGGGCATTTTTTGAGACAATGAATTTTGATGCCATTACTGTAGCGCCATATATGGGGGAAGACAGCATAAGGCCATTCCTTGAATATGAAAATAAATGGACGATTGTTCTCGGATTAACCTCCAACAAGGGAGCGAAGGATTTTGAGCTGCAATCCAACGGGGCAAAAATGCTCTATGAGCAGGTCATAGAAACCGTATCACGGTGGGGCACACCCGAGAACCTGATGTTTGTCGTTGGCGCCACCAGGGCTGAAGAATTTACCAATATCCGTGCCATCTCTCCTGATCATTTTTTCCTGGTTCCAGGCGTTGGTGCCCAGGGCGGAAGCCTGAAGGATATTTCTGAAAAAGCCATGATCAGCGACTGCGGAATATTAGTTAATGCCAGTCGAGCTATTATTTATGCCTCAGAAAAAGAAGACTTTGCAGTGGAAGCGAAAGCTATAGCGCAGCAGTACCAGTATGAAATGAAAAATTATTTGTTATAACTGATTGTAATGCCAACCTTGGTGCAGTATTTGGGTATCTTCTTTCCAAATACCTTATCTCATGAAAATCAGGATTTTAGTTTCTTCCATGTTATTCCTGTTTATTATTTCCTGTTCAAAAGAAGAACTTTCACCTTCTAAGGAATCAGATAAAACGCCTTCTGCTCCTTCCATTGTTTATAATGTCAATACTTCTGTTATGCTGGACCTCATAAATACCGCCCGGCAAACAGGCTGCACTTGCGGTTCTACTGTCATGCCACCAGTTCCTGCCGTGACAGGGAATGAAAAACTAAGTAAAGCAGCATATTTACACAGCAAGGATATGGCTGATAACAATTTCTTTCAGCATAATAACCTGCAAGGGTTAACGCCAGGGCAACGCATCACGGCAGCCGGATATATTTGGAGCACCTTTGGAGAGAATATTGCCAATGGTTATGGCAGTGAACAGTCCGTCATGGCGGCCTGGTTAAAGAGCGAAGGCCATTGTAAGAATATTATGGGTAAGAACTTCAAAGAAGTCGGATTTGGCCGTGAGAAAAATTACTGGACCCAGAATTTCGGCACTCAGAAATGACTTCTAATAATTAAGAATATTATATACTCACTAATCGCCTGTGCCTATCCTCTAAAATATCCTTATATTTTTCTTTTGCCTCTTTACTCAAAAAACTCCTATCGATCAATTCAGTTGCAGGCAGAACAGCTTTTAAAGATGCATCAATGATTTTTTCCGAAATAGCAGCCTGAACACCTATTTTTTCTGCAAAAACCATAAAGGATTGCCTGGTATACATTCCATAATTCCGGTAAGTAGACTCGTCAATATCCCCTTCATACAAGCCATTATGAAGTGCCAGGTTGCCATCATCAATGTGCAAAGCCGTACACAATAAGTCATATGCGGGAGCCAGTAAATAATCTCCCTGCTCGCTTTCCATTAATGCGAAATTTTTCAAATGAGCATCTCCATTGGCAAAAAGATAATTAAATACAACGATCCGGAAGAAATTAATCAGTTCTACTGTAGACGCGGGAACATATTTTTTTATTACACCGGCAATGTCTGCATAAGAAGCATTGTATTTGAAATCATTTCCCTCTCTTTCAGGACTTTTCCCCAGTAAAGTAGCAAAGTCTTCAACCTGGTATTTTGTACCATCGGGTTTATAGTCAAACCGCTTCGTGATGTACGCAGGAGACCCATCGTCAAAGAAGATCATCCCACAGGCTGCGGTTTTAATATTAAAGAGTTGACGGGCAATCTGCATGGTTACATGCTCGTTAGCGGGCATATCTTCAATCATTTCCAATCTTTCAGCAGGAACTGGCTTCAGAATATGTGATCCTTTTACTGCGGTCAGTTTGAGATCGTTCTTTTCCTGCACCAAACTGTACTTCTCCTGCACGCCGCTAATACTGATCGTCTTTCTCTTTTCATTGTATTCGCGGGTTAATGCTGCATTTTTACCAGGCGGACCGAAGGGTAAAATATGACTGATCTTTCTCGAGCGGCTTCCAAATAAAGCCAGTTGTGCAGCCGGACTATAGGTTGTAAATCCTGGCTGCAATGTAGAAGGGCAATATTCAATTTCAGGAAGGCTCATGAATAGGTTTTACGGTAATGGGACCGATGCTGTCGCCTGAAGTGGCTAGCAACAAACTGAAATAATCATTCTCATCAATCTTCAACAGCCGGCACTGAATGCGCTTATTGGCGCCTTCACTCAGCATATTAATAAAGACTGGAAATAATGAAGCGCTATGATAAGGTTCACTCCTTAAAGGAAGGGTAATACTCACCGGGCGATTATGGTTATTGCCGGCATAGTCGGCATTATAAGTGAATTGATAATTTCCTCCTTCCCTGGTTAATACACCAGCCGGTTTATCATTATAAAATACAGTTGCTGATATTTTTTTTGAAGTCGCCATTTAAAGGAACTTATTCAGTTGATCCAGGTTCTTTGATAAACATTTTAATAGTAAGACCCAGGGGGTCTGCTATTTTCATTAAAGTATCAATAGAAGGATTTGCTTTCCCCAGCTCTACCAGTTGGATAGTGCGTGTGCTGACCTGGGAAATGGCGGCAAGCTCAGGTTGTAATAAACCGAGCAATTCTCTCCTGCTCCGGATAACCTGTCCAATTTCTATAAGCAGATTGCGCATTATGCTTCGCTTTTGGCTGCAAAATACTCATTATTATCCAAATTTACAATAAAATACGTAGTATAATTCGCTTTTAGCCTTTAAAAGCTTAATTCTTCATTAAGATAGCCGAATAACGCAGTATAATTCGCTTTTTAATAGGTATTTCGTATCGCCGCAGCCGAAACTATAAAACGTTAGCATCGTCCTGTTCCTGTAAATGCATATCAAGGTTGCATTTCGTTATTACCGAAGGCCGTTCTTATTAATTACGAAATATCTCCCATTATGAATTTTAATTACATTTCATGAATAACATGTATAAAATATTATAATATATGAATATTAATTACACAGAACCTTTTATAATTTCTGGTTCGTGATTGTCACATACCCATGAAATCCAGGGAATTCAGGGGTGGGCTGAGCGAGATGACAAAGTCAGGCTTTTTTAGTTTAATTGAAAATTAATTATCACAAACTATTTAATACTTCAGCAACAAATAGACCGGCCCACCTGGCATATTCATTACCCGATGGATGGAGCTTGTCTTTGGCTACCAGCGACGGGTCTGCCAGGGCTTCACGACTGCCCGGAGTGATATCGATATAATGAACCTTATATTTGGCGGAGATCTTCTGGTTGATTGCATTGAAGGCATTGATCTCTTCGGCAATTTTTGCGCGATCCTTGTCGGCTGCAAATGGTGTAGCGCCCCAGTCCGGAATGCTGATCACGAATACATGGGCCGACTTTCCGCCGGCAAACGCTATGGCACGCTTAAGCAACGCTTCAAATTGCACCGCATATTCATCTGCAGTCCTGCCCCGGTACTGGTTGTTGACACCAATCAAGAGGGAAACAATATCGTATGAAGGAAGGAGACTTGTTTTGTCAATTCCTGCAGAGAGTTCATCAGTGGTCCAGCCCGTCTTAGCAACAATCTCCGGTGCATAAAATGCCCTCCCTTTCTGCCTTAGCATCTGCACCGACTGGTATGGAAAGTTTTCATAGACCGGAACAGATTCACCGATGGTATAGGAATCACCCAGGGCCAGGTAAGTATAGGTTTTTTTCTGGGCCATAGCAGAAATTATAAGCGTGATGGAAATCAACAACAACAAAACTCTCCTTTTCATTGGCAAAATTTAATGCAGAACAGAAATTTATTGCTTCCCGTTTTTATATAATTGAAACCTTGTAGGCATTTCCTTTACCGGCCACAAACCATTCTGCTCATTGATATCAGCAGTGACCCTCTTGGGATCCAGTTTTATTGCGGTCACTGCCTTGCTCTTTTGAAAAACTTTGGTAAAGCGCGTTTCATCCTTCATCCAGACAGCCACCGGTATAGTTTCCACTTCCTTTGTTCCATCGGCATAGGTCCATTCAATGATGACCGGCATGATCATCCCGCCCTTATTGCTGAATGTCAATTCATAAAGGTTCACATGACCTGCAACTGTCGATATCCTGGAACCATCTCACTGAATCAAGGGAAATATCCACCGCGTCTGTTCCAAAATACCATCCCCTCCAGAACCAGTCGAGGTCAACCGCACTGGCATCTTCCATGGTCCGGAACAGGTCGGCCGGTGTAGGATGTTTAAAAGCCCAGCGACGTGCATATTCACGAAAAGAGAAATCAAACAGCTCATGTCCCATGATGGTTTCGCGCAAGATATTTAATCCGGTGGCTGCTTTTACATATGCATTGGAACCCACATTGGCCACCGCATCACCCTTGGTCATAATGGGCTCCAGTTTGTCTTTCGGCAGCTTCATATAATCAGTACCACATTCGCGGGCGGGCCCCGTCGGGAAGGATAATTGTTACCCAATTCCTGTTCCGCCAGGTACTGGCAGAAAGAATTCAGTCCCTCATCCATCCACCACCACTGGCGCTCATCACTGTTCACGATCATCGGGAAAAAATTATGCCCCACTTCATGAATGATCACGCCGATTGCACCGTATCTTGAGCCTGGCAGGACGAAATATTTCCGTCTTTTTCCACCCTGCCCCTGTTCATGGCCAGCATCGGGTATTCCATACCGTTCATTGGCTTCCACCGACTGGGCTACCGGGTATGGATAGGGAATAGTAATGCCTGCGAATACACTTTAAGTGTATGGGCAATCAGCTTTGGTTGAATATTTTCTGTAAATGGGATATGCTTCCTTTCCGTAATAACTCATGCACATCACTCTTCTTTCCATCGATATATACCGGCATGGCATCCCATACAAATCTGCGGGAAGTATTGAAAGGCAAAATCACGCACATTCGTCGCTTCAAATATCCAGGTCTTTTTTTGCGTGCTTTTTGTTTTGAAGCTTCTCAATAGATTCAGCAAGTGTCACAATCTCCAATGGCTCTTTGGCAGATTGCGCCTGCTGCCAAGCGTTGCAGTTGTTTTGGGCTGAGGACGGCCGGATAATTTTTGCATTCACCCGGTTGCTGCAACAATATGATCTGCCGGAACCGTGATCTTCACTTTATAATTTCCGAAAGTCAGTGCAAACTCTGCACCGCCGGTAAACTGCAGTGTCTGCCATCCCGGTGAAATCGCTGTACACGGCCAGTCGCGGAAACCACTGGGCAATGGAATACAGATTATTGCCATCTTCTGCAAAATACTTCATACCCTCCCCTTCCGCCTCGGTCCTTTTCGTTGATCTGGTAATTCCAGTTCGACATTGAAAATAAATTTCTGTCCGGGCTTCAATGACAACGGCAGATCGATCCGCATCATGGTCTGGTTGATCGTATAATTCAATTTTTTCCCTGCGGCATCGGTTAGGGAAACGATGTTTACTCCGTAGCCCTTTCAGGTGCTTCATGATTTAATTCATCAAGATATTCTTCCGTGATATTTTTGGCGAAGGGGTTCAGCAACGCTCCTGTTCGCATCCGTATTGGCACGGTGGAAATTTTCATCCAGCTGCAGCCAGATATATTTCAACACATCCGGTGAATTATTATAATACGTAACGGTTTCCGCTCCGGTGAAAAAGTTCTTTGCTTCATCAATATTCACTTTGATATCATAATCGGCGCGTTGCTGCCAGTATTTAGGTCCGGGTGCACCGCTTGCCGTGCGGTATTCGTTGGGATCCTGCAGTAAGCCAGTCGAGCTGTTCAAAACGGTTTCCATGATTGGATCCGGGATTATGCAGGTGCTGGGCATTGGTGGAAAAAAGCAATAACGTAAAACTTAGGACCAGGAAAATTGACTTCATGCAATTAATTATTTGGGTATCCGGTCAAAAACCATGTTCAGGGCGATCACCATGACTATTCCGGAGATGATCATCACCCATTTCCTTCTATCGATTCCTGTGAAACGCCTGATCAGTTCTTCCAGGAAAAGGATGGTCAAAACTACTACAATCTGGCCGCATTCGAGCCCGAGGTTAAAGGCAAAAAGGCTCCACCCAAGGCTTTGTTCTTCCATCAGAGAAAACCTTATTGCACTGGCATACCCCATACCATGGATCAATCCAAAACCAAGGGCCAGGAGATAATTGATCGAAACTGCTTTGCGGGTGAACGAGTGTTGAAAAAAATTGACTGGCAGCAGTGATAACGATGGTGACGGGTATCAAAAACTCGACCCATTGCGAGGAGAAACGGATAATATCCAATACGCTTAACAGCAGGGTGATAAAATGACCAATCGTGAATGCCGTCACCAGAATAAGTACCTGTTTCCAGTCGCGCAGCTGGTAAATCACCGTCAGCGCCACAATAAACAGCAGGTGATCCAGTGCATCCCAGCTGATGATATGGTGCCAGCCCCATGAAAAATACAATGAGAAATCCTGCATGATGATATAAGAATGAAAAATAAACCAGAATTTTGACGCGGTAAAATATATGTGATGCCGGTATTTGCCTGTTTAATGATCATGTTTACGAACTTCTTTCATCCGTACTATGTGAGTGTGGTGGAGCTGGAATATATTCCGAAAGACAGGGAGGTAGGCATTTCCTGCAAGGTTTTCACCGATGACCTTGAAGCCACGATTAAAAAATTTTCCGGGAAGGATGCAGATATACTGAAGGGAGGAAAAAAGCAAAATGATGAACTATTGAAAAGCTATTTTGCGGCGCACCTGTCGATTATGATCGATGGGAAATCCTATTCCCCTGCATATCTAGGTTATGAAAATGATAAGGATGCAACCTGGATTTACCTTGAAATAAAAAATATAAACCCGCCAGGGCGCATTGAAATTGTTACGGATTTACTGTACGATTACCAAAAAAGCCAGCAAAACATCATTCATTGCATCCTTGATGGAAAGCGCCAGAGTTTGCGGCTGCAGTATCCTGAAAAGAAGGCTTCATTTTCTATGTCTCCTTAAATCCCTTAATCAAGAATCTTGGCCGGACTATGATGGAAAAATAGATGCAGGAGTGGCTGCATTAGGGAAACTTTTGATCTGGATTTCTCCTTGTATGAAAGATTGATAAAATAATAATCTCCTTATGTAATATTTCATAAACAATTACATACGGGAACCGCCGCAATATCCCTTGTCTATAATTTTTAACTACTTTACTATTTGCAGTTGGATTTGTTTGAATTTTCTTTAAGCAACTATCCAGTTCAGTCAAAAAGAGTTCACCCAATCCATGACGCTGGTCTTCATACCATTGGTATGCATCCCTTGCCATCAGGACCGCTTGTGGCTTTAGGATGAGTGGATACATTTATGGTTTCTTTTTCCCCCGGATGATTTGTTTTGCTTCCTGCCATTTGTAGGACTTACTTTTCCCATTAATGTGCTTTTCCCTTTCAGCATCCAGGATAGTAATATGCTTCTCTGATAACTTAAATGCCTGCTCCTTTTCGATTTCCTCCTCAAAAAGCATATACATGCCCTTGATTTTTTTATCATCTGCATCTGCAATATAATTGATCAGCTTTTTACGGATGGCGGATGTTGTCATGGTGTTACCCGTTTACTACAAATTTACTTGAAAAAATTCCAGTTTTACCATACCCGGAGAAAATCATTGATCCTTTCACCTTCAGGATGGGGATGATTATGGCATTATAAGACAACTATTTATTTCAACCTTTTTTTCATTTCAGCGGCAATGATCCGGGAATCCTCATCCGGCATATGTTCCAGCTTATCAATGATATTCAGGTAGGATTGCTCGTCACGGTTCTGGCTGAGCTTGAATACATTCTGGATGTCCTCCACTACAATATCAAAGGCAACGATGGCTTTGGATAATTTCAATACATAATCCATCGGCAGCTGGTCAAATCCTGCAGGCGAATGTTCATTGTTTTCAAAATGATCGGTTGTTCTCTTTAATACTGCGAGCAGTGCTGCTTCATCCAGGAAAGCCATTTTACCCCTGGCATGGACCGACATATAGTTCCATGTCGATGCGGTTTTTGGTTCGGAATACCAGCTTGCACTTACATAACAATGTGCTCCGTTGAAAACAGCCAATGCATCGGGATTTTCAGCAAAGGCCAGCTGATGATCCGTGTTTTTCATCATATGACCCGATAAAATAATTTTCCCATCTCTTTCATCCACAAATACAGGCACCTGGGTGGCTACGGGCAATCCATTTTTATCCGTTCCGCACAAACAACAAATGGGATTTTGACGCATAAATTCAATAATCGCAGCCTGGTCGTGTTCTTTAAAATATGGTAAAGAATACATATGCTAATTGGCAAATTGGTAAATGTGATAATGTGGAAATGGAATTGGGAAATTAAATACTATTGTCTTACTAATCCGCAATTCGTAACTTTAATCCGCAATCTGACCGAAGGTCAGACGAGCATCTCCACAACCTTCGTCGCTTCGATATTCGCATTGCGCATGGAAATGCTTCTCACGGCATTACCGGCAAATTCAATAAAGGCCTTTTTCGAAACTTCATCATTGCTGAGCATGACCGGTACGCCTTCATCTCCGCCTTCACGGATGCTCTGCACCAGCGGAATTTCTCCCAGGAATGGAATATCATACTGATCGGCCATCTTCCTGCCTCCTTCTTTTCCGAAAATATAATAACGGTTATCGGGAAGTTCAGCCGGCGTGAACCAGGCCATATTCTCTACCAGTCCGATGATCGGCACTTTAATCTGCGCCTGCCCGAACATGGCAATGGCTTTCTTCGCATCGGCAAGGGCCACTTCCTGCGGTGTGGTCACAATCACGGCACCTGTTACCGGGACCGTCTGCACCAGGGTAAGGTGGATATCACCGGTTCCCGGAGGCATATCGATGACCAGGTAATCCAGGTCTTCCCACAAGACATCTGTAACAAACTGCCGGATGGCACTGCTGGCCATCGGCCCGCGCCATACCACCGCACTCTTTTCATCCACCAGCAATCCAATGCTCATTACCTTGATCCCGTATTTCTCTATCGGTACAATCATATCCTTTCCGTCCACATTGGTCATCTGCGGTCTTTGTCCGCGTATGCCAAACATAATGGGCACACTGGGACCGTAAATATCCGCATCCATCAAGTCCCACTTTGGCTCCCTGCTGGCTTAGGGCCAGAGCCAGGTTGGCGGCAACCGTGGATTTGCCCACGCCACCCTTTCCGCTCACTACGGCAATAATATTTTTGACCTGCGAAAGCAGGGCCTTACCATCCAACCGGTTAGAAGTGGTATTGGCAGTAAACTTCACCTGCACAATGGCCGCAGGATCAGCATATTCGAGCACTGCCTCCTCGCACTCCCGCCTTATTCTTTCCTTTAGCGGACAAGCCGGGGTGGTTAAAACAATGGTGAAAGCCACATTTTTTCCATCAATAATAATATCCTTAACCATGTTCAGGGTCACCAGGTCCTTTTTCAGGTCGGGTTCCTGTACATGCTGAAGTGCATTTAATACATCCTGCTGCGTCATACTCAATGAATTGTTAAAGAAATTTTCGCACCGCAAAGGTAACCAATCAAGCCCTTACTTTGTTTATTGGGAAAGATGGATGTAAATTGCCCCACCGTTTCATGAAGAAATTTTTACGATACTTCTTTTTACTGGCCTTACCCCTGTTTCCTGTTGCCGCCAAAGCGCAGTTTGAAAGCTTTAAGGATTCCGTTGTTCAGCTCTATGGTGTGGTGATGACTTCCGACAGCCTGAGGGCCCTTCCTGCAGCTAGTAT
This sequence comes from uncultured Sphingobacteriales bacterium, assembly GCA_963823365.1. Taxonomy (GTDB): domain Bacteria; phylum Bacteroidota; class Bacteroidia; order Chitinophagales; family Chitinophagaceae; genus Pollutibacter. The sequence continues at coordinate 42,337 of CAWGLH010000015.1, read as the reverse complement.
ATTTGTAAAAGGAACCGGTCGCGGTACGATTACCAATAACCAGGGCGTTTTTTCCATCGTGGTATTAAAGGGTGACATCATTGAATTCACTTCTGTTGGCTTCAAACCCCAGACGGTACTCATTCCCCGCAACCTGGAAGGCAATCAATACAGTGTTTTACAACTGATGGTTACGGATACGGTCTACCTGCCTGCATCAATTATTAAAGCCAGGCCAACACGGGAGCAGTTCGACCGCGATTTTGTGACTACGCCTGTGCCCGACGATGAAATCGAAATAGCGAGGCAGAATACAGATAATGCCAAACGAAGAATCCTTGCCCGCACTCTTCCCAGCGATGGCAAGGAAGCCACCAATTATAACCTGAAACAGGGAGCGCAAAGATTGTATTATACCGGCCAGACGCCGCCGCAGAATATCTTCAACCCCTTTGCCTGGGGAGAATTCATCAAGGCCTGGAAGCGCGGCGATTATAAGAGCAAGCAATAATATTATTGTCCAGCCGGTTACTTTCGAAAATGCTAGCCGGCAGAAGGTCATCATGATTTTTTCAACACCGGTTTTCCATCTACATAAACATAAAAACCTTCACCGCTTTTAACGCCCAGTTTACCTGCAGTGACCATATTGACGAGGAGCGGACAGGGAGAATATTTTGGATTTCCGAAGCCTTCGTATAAAACCTTCAGAATGGCCAGGCAGACATCCAGCCCGATAAAATCAGCCAGTTGAAGCGGTCCCATCGGGTGGGCCATACCCAGTTTCATCACCGTATCGATCTCTTCAATGCCAGCCACTCCTTCGTAATAACTGTAAATTGCTTCATTGATCATCGGCATCAGGATCCTGTTGGCTATAAAGCCAGGATAGTCATTCACCACACAGGGAACTTTGTCGATATTCCGCGTAAGCTCATCAATTGCTTCAGTAACTGCTTTATCAGTTTCGTACCCATTGATAATTTCCACCAGCTTCATCACAGGTACTGGATTCATAAAATGCATGCCAATGACTTTCTCGCGGCCTTTTTGTCGCGGATGCTATGCGGGTTATGGAGATGGAAGAGGTATTGGTGGCAAGGATGGCATGAGCAGGGGCTGCTTCATCCATCTCCCGGAAAATCTTCATTTTGAGCTCGGCATTTTCTGTTGCGGCTTCTACTACCAGGTCTGCATCTTTAACACCAGCGGCCACATGTAGTAATGGTGTTGATATTCTTTAATGATGCATCACGCTGATCTGCGGTAATAATGCCTTTTTCCACCTGCCGTCCAAGGTTTTTACCGATGGTTTGCAATGCTTTTTCCAGCTGGGAGGCAGAAACATCAATCAGGGTAACCCTGTACCCAAAACGGGCAAAAACATGCGCAATACCATTTCCCATGGTGCCCGCACCAATGACAGCAATTGTTTTCATTTGCCGAAAATAAATAATATCAGGTAACCGGGGCCATTTTGAATGGGGGATGAATGGATATCTATTGTGATTAACATCCGCCTATGCTGCTTTGTATCAGCTTTCGGGATCGACAAACTTTTGTTCTACACCGCGTATTTCAGTGATCCTTTTTTCAAATGCTTCCTTCTTTCCAACAGGTACGCCGATCCGGAAACGGCAAAAGAGCATTTGTTCCCTATCATGAATGCTTGCTTCAAACTGTCGGAAAACCTGCAATACTTCATTCATGACAGTATAATCGCAGGTGATCTCAAGATTTATTTCGATATTTTTCTGCATAATTCCGGCCTTATCCAGGGCATCGGAGGCTGCGGTTTTATAGGCATTGATCAGACCGGGTATCCCCAGCATGGTACCGCCGAAATACCTGACCACCACCACCATTACATTGGTCAGGTGACGGGATTGTATTTGTCCGAGTATGGGCCTTCCTGCCGAACCAGATGGTTCTCCATCATCACTGACGCGATGGATATCGCCGGTTTGACCGATCATCCATGCAAAGCAATGGTGTGAAGCCTTAGGATGTTCTTTTTTTACACCCTGCAGTTTCGCCTTTCCCTCCTCCACGCTAACTACCGGAAACGCATACCCTAAAAATTTGCTGCCCCGGTCGCTGAATTCCGATCTTGCTTCATTAAGTATGGTATGATAAACTTCGTTCATCTGTTTACTTTATTAACCGCCTTCGCTGAAACTTCGGCGGGCGTTGTCCGCCAATCCGCAATCCGCAATTCGTAATCCGCTAGTCCGCATACGCCATCATCAAAATTGCAATAATCGCCAACCCCACCCCACTCCAGTTCAGCTTCGATAATTTCTCGCGGAACAGTATCAGCGCCGCAAGTGTGCTGAGCAATACGATACCAATATTGACAATGGGAAATATTGCCGAGCTATTACCCGGGTTTGCGGACAACACTTTAACCAGGGTCCACAGAGAAAAATAATTGGGGATGCCGATCAGTATACCTGCGGGTATGGCGCGTTTGTCAAATTTCTGCCGACCGGTGCCTATTTGAAAGAGAAGCAGTAGGCCGCCGGAAACACCCGCCATGGCAAAGGCTGTGATAAAATAATTATCGTTGTTGGTTCCATTGAGGTAGTGCTGTTCCACATATTTGATCATCGTATCAAGCATTCCACTCCCGATAAACAGTACCACATGGCACCAGTAATACCAGGCCATGGGCGGATTTCATCGAAGAGCCCTGGATATCCTTATGCGGCCAGCAGGTAAAGAGAACCGCCAGCAATGCAATAATGACTCCGGCAATTTTCAGGACCGTCAGTTTTTCATCGTAGAGGTAAATGGAAAAGAGAAAGGGAATCACCAGGGATAATTTATTGGCGACAGAGGCCACTGCAACGCCAATCCGCTGTGCGGTAAAAGCAATGATATTGAACAGGATGATGAAAACCAGTCCCATCACAATAGCCCATCGGAACCAGGGCTGTGAAACAGATGTGGCAGTAATGGGAAATGAACCATTTACCAATGAACCCGTAATCACGCAGGTGAAATAATTGATGACAATGGCCTGTAATGCAGGTATTTTTAATTGTCCGAGTACCTTAAACGAAATGGTAAGATAAGAGGTGAGGATAATGCTAATGATCAACAATATCATGCAGGCAAATAAATGGATATGGTATCCGTCAACAATGTAAATTCTTCTGTACAAACAGCCTGTGGCAGTTCCGGCGCCCAGAGTCCTTCTGTCACCAATAAAGTATTATTCGTAATGGTCCTTATTTCATCCCAGAGTCCGGCATCGATGAAGGACTGTAACAGCATTGTCCCTCCTTCCACGATCACGCTCTGCAATTTGAGCTGGTATAATGCCTGCACCACCTGTGGAATTAGATTTACCTCCCGGGTCACCTTGTAGTAGAATATATTGTCTTCCTCCTCGTGGTTAACCGTATTGAATACAATGGTGGGATGTTTCCGGTTAAACAGTTTAAGATCCTGCGGTAACCTGAGGTCCATATCAATCACTGCACGTACCGGGTGTCGGCCCGACCATAGCCTCGTGGTCAGCGCAGGATCATCGGCAAGGGCCGTATTTGTCCCCACCAGTATCGCGGATTCCTCGCTCCGCCATTTATGCACCAGCCGGTTACTGAAATCATTGGTGATCATTAATCGTTCCTTTCCCAGGGAAGCAATCTTCCTGTTGCCCGACTGGGCCCATTTTAATATAATATATGGACGCTGCTTTTCATGAAACGTAAAGAACCTTTTATTGATATCCCTGCAGGACTTTTCCTCAACCCCTTCCCTGACCACTATTCCGGCAGACCTTAATTTTTCGATGCCCTTTCCATTCACTTCCGGAAATGGATCTCGGCATCCAACCACTACTTCCCTGATACCGTGTTCTATAATGAGGTCGGCACAGGGAGGTGTTTTCCCAAAGTGGGCACAGGGCTCCAGGGATACATAGAGCACCGAATCTGGAATTAGTGCCCGGTCCTCCTGCTCCACTGAAGCAAGACAGTTTACCTCGGCGTGGGGTCCGCCATATACCTCGTGAAATCCTTCACCTATGATCCTGTCCCCATGCACCAATAACGCCCCCACCATCGGGTTGGGCGCCACATAGCCGGAACCCTGCCTGGCCAGTTGAAGACAGCGCTGCATAAATCCGGAGTCCATATCCATAGATGGCAAATCTAATTTAAAATTTAAGTTTGCAGTATGACAATGCAGGAAGCCTCACACGGGCTTAAGAAATTGTTACAGGAAATGTATGACCCGAGGGAATCAGCGAATATTGCTGAATGGGTCATGGAAGATATAACCGGGTTATACCGGGTCGACAGGATAGTGCACCACCAGCAGTTACTCACACCAGACCAGGAAGAAAAATATGATCTGTTACGCCACCAGGCTGAAAGACGGCATGCCCGTCCAGTATGTCACGGGATATGCATGGTTCATGGGCTCACGGTTCAGGGTAAACGAAAGCGTACTCATTCCAAGGCCTGAAACGGAAGAACTTGTCCAGTGGACGGTGGATGATATCATAAGAAGCCAAAAAAATAACGGGCCCCTTACTCTCCTTGATATCGGAACCGGCAGCGGATGTATTCCCATTATGCTGAAGAAAAAAATCCCGGGGGCAGAAGTGCATAGCATTGATATCAGCCCGGATGCATTGGAGGTGGCCCGTGGCAATGCAAAAGACCTTGAAGCGGAAATCAATTTTCACCAGGGAAATTTCCTGCTCACAGAAACCTGGAATGAACTGCCAGTCACCGACATGATAATCAGCAATCCACCCTATATACCCCTTCGTGATAAGGATACCATCAACAGGAATGTAGTAGCATTTGAACCCCACCTGGCCATTTTTGTGGACAATGCTGATCCCCTTATATTTTATCGTGCTATTGCAGAATTTGCCGGCACGAAACTTAAAAAAGACGGTGCTATCTATGTGGAAATAGATGATGGCCAGTCGGGTGCCCTCAAAAAACTCATGAAAAAATCCGGGTTCCAGGTAGAAATAAGAAAGGATATGCAGGACAGGGACAGGATGATGAAAATGGTCAGAGAATAATTCCTTAATCCTTCTCTACGGATAATACAGTTCTTGCTCCCAGTTCCCGTGCAACACGCATCACGGCAACTACATTTTCAATCGGAACCTTTTTATCGGCATTGATCACTACGGTGGGAATATCGGTCTTCTCTTTCTGAATGGCAGGAAGAAGTGCGGCACGCAGGGAATCAAGGCCTACCCGGGTAGTACCCACATAATAGACCTGGTTGGCATCAATGGAAACCACCACATTCTGTTTTGCCTTGGTATCACTTTTGGATTTGGGTTGAGAAAGCTTGATTACATTGGGATTTGCCAATGTAGAAACGATCAAAAAGAACATCAGCAGGATGAACAGGATATCATTTAGCGCATCCGTAAATACCTCAGCCTCGGCCCTATGTTTTTTTCTGACACGCATATTTTAGTGTGTTGGCTCCTGTAAAATGTCCAGGAAATCTGCTGCGGCCACTTCCATGCGGTTAGCCGCCTTGTCGATCTGCGTGTACAGGTAACTGTAAGCAAGAAATGCGAGGAGACCGATAAGCAGGCCGGTAATAGAAGTCACGATCTTTACATATAAACCACCGGCAATGGTATTCAGTACAAATTCCCCTGTAGAATTGATATTGAAGAACAACTGCATCAGTCCGGCCAGTGTTCCGATAAACCCAAAGATGGGCGCGGCCCTGGCGATCACGGACAATATGCTGAGGTTTCTTTCGAGGTTATACATTTCCAGTTGCGCCACACTTTCCATGCTTCTTTCGATGGCATCAATGGGCTTGCCGATACGCTGGACGCCTTTATAAATCATCCTGGCGACAGGGTGATTGGTATTCTTCGCCTGTGATTTGGCGGCGGAAACATTGGCATTGATGATATGATCGCGGATAATGCCCATGAAATTCTCATCAATCGTGCTTGCCCTTTTGATGGCGATATAACGCTCAAAAAAGAAGAATATGGCGGCAACGAATAGCAGGGCCAGCGGAATCATTAAGGGTCCGCCGGAAACCAGCACTTCCCAGAGATGCATTTCCTTGGGAGTGACAGGCACTGCGGCCTGATTTGCCAGTGAATCTGCGGTATTGGTGAGTATGGGCGACTGTAATAACCAACCAGGCATGTAGTATTGAATTTGAGCAAATGTAATTATAAAACGCTTGGGAATCGTTAAAGTAAAATCAAAACGCCGCAGGGCTGCAGCGTTTTGAAAAAAAAGTGAATATCAGCGTTTACCCATAAGTGTTTATGGAATAATCATATAAATCGTTAATGTTTGTCTTTATTTTCCATTTTCATCATGCCCATGATTTGTTTCATGGTTTGCTGCATGCCATCCGTACTTCCATCCAGGAAAATAATATTGCCCTTTCCGTATTCGGCAAAATTTTTAATGGCTTCGGTCCACATACTGAAGAGAATCACATTGGTATCGAGATTGGCCTGCTTCAATTCTTCAGCAGCTTCCGTCATTCCCTTGGCCACTTCCTGGCGGAACAATGCAACACCCTGTCCGCGTAACCTTGCAGCTTCACGTTCCGCTTCGGCAGCAATCTTGATGGCATTTCCTTCTGCTTCCGCGCCTTTTGTTTTGGTGATCAATAAAGCCTGTCCTTCATTTTCTGCAGCGGCCTTCAGGTTATTGGAAGCCACTACCTTGCTCATGCTTTCAAGGATGGTCTGATCGAAAGTGATATCATTGATCTGCAGGTCGAGAAGGTGATAACCCCAGTCTTCGAGGGAATGATCAATTTCATCCTTCACGTAAGAAACGATTTCCTTGCGCAGGGAAAGAATTTCCGACTGCCGCTTGGTAGCTACATAACCTCGTATCGTTCCTTCTACTGTCCTCACCAGGGCCTGCATCAGGTCACGGTCGGCAAAAAATTTGAATGCCACTTTCTTGATGGTCTCTTCATCGGCATTCTGCACAGCGTACAATACCATTGTCTTGAAATACACATTGGCCTGATCCTGCGTCACGGCCTGGAATTCGAGCTCCACGGAACGGTTTTGAATACTCACGCGACGGGCAATCTGCTCCAGGAAAGGAATTTTAAAATTCAGGCCTGGACGTAAAATCCTGCGGTACTTTCCGAATAATGTAACCACATCAATATATCCCTGTTTTACAGTAACCAGTCCGCTGAATAAAATCAGCAATCCCAGGGCCAGCCAGATCAACGAAAAAGGAAAATTCTCCATAAAATGATAATAATTTTTTTTCAAATTACCGGTCAAAGTAACGTGAAATTCAATGATAAGTTGGTATTAATCACAAGATTGTTTAAATTGTACTAAACCATACTTATGACGAAAACAAGCCGGGTCTGGTTAGGCATACTGACTTTCTTACCCATCGTACTGTTATTTGCCTATATGTTCTCTGTTGCCTTTATTGTAAGGGATGCCATACGATATGGAGATGAGGACATGCCCCTGCCGGTGTTATCAGGCGTGCTCTGGATGGTGATGATAGCCCTGATGCTTGGACTGCTGAGTTTTGGTTTGATGATTTACTATATTATCCACGCTATTAACAATAAGAAACTCGATAATAATGAAAGGATTATCTGGGTTTTTATATTCCTGGCGTTAAGCATCATAGCCTTCCCCATTTACTATTTTATGCGGATCGTAAAAGAACCTGAACATCTGTCCATGTCAGCAACATAGCAATACTTTTTGCAAAGCAAAAGTATTGCTATGTTGCTGACATGGAGTTGGCAGTTGAGTGTTGACGGGTTGACGGTTAACTTTTTTCTTCCCAGATCATAGAGAGATGTACGATTGTCTCAACGGCTTTTTGCATGTCCTGGACACTAACGTATTCCTGCCGGGAATGGAATGCCATTTCACCGGTAAAAATATTCGGGCATGGAAGCCCCATAAAAGATAACCTGGACCCGTCCGTTCCGCCGCGGACCGGATATTTCCGAAGTATCAACCCTGCCCTTTTTATCGCTTCCTCCGCATAACCTACTACCAAAGGATTCTTATCAAGAATCTCCTTCATGTTTCGATATTGCTCACGGAACGTAAATTCAACCTTTGCACCCGGAAATTTTTTTAATACTCCCTCTGCTTTTTGACTGATAAAATTTTCATGCGCCGACAGGTTTTCAGTTACAAAATCACGTACTATAAATTCCACCACTGCTTTCTCTGCTGTTCCTTCTATATGCACCGGATGTACGAATCCCTGCCGGCCTTCCGTAGTTTCGGGAGAGAATTCATCCAACGGAAATGAGGCAATGAAATCAGCTGCAATTTTAATTGCATTGACCAGTTTACTTTTTGCATATCCGGGATGGGCGCTTATTCCATAAAAAGTCACGTGCATACCATCAGCTGAAAAAGTTTCATCTTCCAGGGAACCCAGTTCACTTCCATCCAGTGTATATCCATAATCTGCTCCCAGTACCTTCATATCGAGCTTCTCCACTCCCCTTCCCACTTCTTCATCCGGGGTAAACAGAATGCGGATCTTACCATGTTTGCATTCAGGGTGCTGAACAAAATAAGTTACCATGTCCATGATCACGGCCACACCTGCTTTATCATCTGCTCCCAGCAATGTTTTGCCGGATGCCGTGATAATATCATCGCCGATTTTTTCTTTGAGGTATGGATGATTTTCCGTGGTGATGACCACTGAGGCATCATCAGGAAGGATGATGGGTTGTCCGTCATATTTTGCATGCAGGATGGGCTTCACATCTTTCCCACTTGAATCGGATGATGTATCCACATGGGCACAGAAACAGATGACCGGGACCTGCTTATCAGAATTGGAAGGAATAGTGGCAAATACATACCCATGTTCATCAAGAACGGCATCACTAATACCCAGCGCCTGCAGTTCCGCAACGAGTATCCGGGAAAGGTCTTTTTGTCGCGCTGTACTGGGAAAATCAGTGCTGTGGGGGTCCGACTGCGTATCGACTTTCGCATACTTCATGAATCGATCTGCTACGGTAAAAGAATAATCACTGAACATGCGGGATTTTTTGGCAAAATACTGAACCTCAACGGGCTAATTGGTGAATCCGTTAAATCTTTATATATTAATCCCACTAAAACTTAAACAATGAAGAAACTGCTTGTCGCCGCCATTGTGGGAGGTATTATTATCTTCCTCTGGCAATTCCTTTCCTTTGCGGCCCTCGACCTTCACCGGTCATCGCAACAATACTCGCCAAAACAGGACACCATTTTGAGTGTTCTCAGGGCCAACCTGCAGGAAGGTAAATATTATATGCCTACTGTACCTGAAGGTGCCAGCACGGAAGAAGAAACAAAATTGATGGAAGATATGGTGGGAAAAGACTGGGCCATGGTAGAGTATCATGCAAAGTATGAGGACGATATGATGATCAATATGATCAGGAGCCTGCTGACGAATATAGTGATTGTGTACCTGCTGGGATGGCTTCTTACTAGGGGCGGAGCATTATCTTTCCAAACCATTTTCATTGCCAGTACGGTTGTTGGTGTGATGGCATTCCTGGCATTTCCCTATGCCAATTTCATCTGGTTTAAATCACCCGGGATCTGGGCCGATTTTATGGATGCAGTGGTACCCTTCGCATTGACCGGGGCGTGGTTGGGTTGGTATTTAAACAGGAAATAGAAAAAATTACGGATTTGCGAATTGCGGATTGCGGATTTTGAATGATCAATTCACAAGAATCCGTAATCCGTAATCCGCAATGTTTTTATAATTCGATAATTTCTACCAGTTCAACATCAAAAACCAAATCCTGCCCGGCGAGCATGTGATTGGCATCCATGATGACCACATCTTCCTTTACATCCAGCACAATGACCGGAACCGGCTGACCGTTTTGATTCCTGAGGGTAAGTTGCATCCCCGGTTCAAGTTTCATATCCTCGGGGATATTCTCTGATGGAAATTCTATGATTGCTTCTTCATCGCGCATGCCATACGCATCTTCTGCCGCGATCTGCAGGGTCTTTTTTTCACCGATTGCCATACCTAAAACGCCGGCATCAAATCCTTTGATCATCTGGCCTGCCCCAACGGTAAATTCAAGGGGTTCCCTGCCTTCCGAAGAATCAAACAATGTTCCGTCTGTCAAGCGGCCTGAATAATGAACCTTAACTACGTTACCTTCCTTTGCCTGTTGCATAACTTAATTTTTTTATACTTAATATCTACAACACCCGTCCCGCCATAACCAGGCATGGTCAGAAAGAAAAGATGGAGGAGAAAACGCCCACAAAATAATAAATCTTTACCTTTTGGCTGTTGATTTTATCAGATATTTGCTCCATGATAATGCACATTTTAACCCGTTGTTTAATCCTTTTTGCCTGCTTCGGATGTTCTTCCGGAAAATCCACCACCCGGCAAAATAAAATACCCCAGGATACTGTAACATCCGCTGTTCAGCAAAGCGACATTATCCCGGGTGCGGGTCGTTTACAGGTCTATGTTCCCATGTTAAAAGGAAAAAAAGTGGGCATCTTCGCCAACCAGACATCCATGGTGGGCAATACCCACCTGGTGGATACGCTTCGTAAACTGGGCGTGAATATCACCGTCATCTTCGGACCCGAACACGGGTTCCGCGGAACCGCTGATGCCGGCGAGAAAGTAGGCAATTATACCGATGATCGGACAGGCGTTCCCGTTATATCCCTCTATGGCAGTAAACGCAGGCCTTCGGCAGAAGACCTGGCGAATGTGGACATCATGGTTTTTGATATACAGGATGTGGGCGTAAGGTTTTACACCTATATTTCGTCCCTGCAGGAGTACATGGAATCAGCCCTTCAGAACAGCAAGCCCCTGTTGATTTTAGACCGTCCAAACCCCAATGGATTTTATGTAGATGGCCCAGTGCTGGAAGCACCATACCGGTCCTTTGTTGGCATGCAGCCCATCCCGGTAGTGTATGGTATGACGATGGGTGAGTATGCGATGATGCTTGCAGGAGAAAGATGGTTGTCGGATAAGGCAAATGCCAAATATGATTATTACCGCACGGCAGAAAACAGCCGTGATACACCCTTTTCATTTCCTGGTGATCAAATGCGAAAAGTATACCCATCAGTCTAAATATGAACTGCCCGTAAAAACTTCACCCAATCTTCCCGATATGGCATCTGTGTACTGGTATCCGTCGACCTGCTTTTTTGAAGGAACAGCATTGAGTGAAGGCCGCGGTACACCAACGCCTTTCCAGGTATTCGGGCATCCGTCACTTCCCAATAACCTCTATGCATTTACGCCTGTTTCCACCGATGGTGCAAAAGAGCCAAAATTAAAAAACCAGTTATGTTATGGCTGGAATCTTTCGGGAAAAAATGAAGAAGTACTGAAAAAGATCGATGGCCGTTTGCAGCTGGGTTATCTCATCAATGCATATAAAATGTTCCCGGAAAAAGATAAATTCTTCCTCCTTCCAAAGTCGGGCAAAAAAGAAGACAGTTTCTTTAATAAGCTGGCCGGCAACAGTACGCTAATGGAACAGATCATCGCCGGAAAATCTGAAGAAGAAATCCGCCAAAGCTGGGAACCGGAACTGGCCAAGTTCAAGGCCATCCGGAAGAAGTATTTGATGTACCAGGATTAGTTGAGGGTTGAGGGTTGAGAGTTGAGGGTTAATGGTATTTCAATGCCTAACTCTCAACTAACCCTCAACACTCAACCCTCAACCCTCAACTATTATTATGAATTATAATGAACTTAGAATAGTGTTCATGGGTACTCCCGAATTTGCGAAGGCATCGCTGCAGGCCCTGCATGAAGCCGGATGCAATATTGTGGGTGTCATTACAGCACCGGATAAACCCGCGGGGAGGGGCATGAAACTCCAGCATTCCGCAGTGAAAGCCTATGCCCTTGAACATGGACTAAGGCTCCTGCAACCGGAGAAACTGAAAAACCACGAATTTCTTGCAGAACTAAAATCACTACATGCAGACCTGCAGGTGGTTGTGGCCTTTCGAATGCTGCCCGAACAGGTTTGGAATATGCCACCGATGGGCACGGTAAACCTGCACGCATCATTACTTCCTGACTATCGTGGCGCAGCACCCATCAACTGGGCCATTATCCGCGGCGAAGAAAAAACCGGCCTCACAACGTTCAAACTCAAACATGATATCGATACCGGCAATATCCTGTTGCAGGAAGAAATGTCCATCGGACCGGATGAAACGGCCGGTGAACTGCACGACAGGATGATGGTTACCGGTGCGAAACTTCTATTGCATACCATCAGGGGCCTTGCAGAAGGCACCCTCACAGAAGAACCACAGGGACATTCATCACACCAGAAACATGCACCGAAAATCTATACCGATACCTGCAGCATCAACTGGAATATGCCGGTGGAAAATGTCTATAACCTGATCAGGGGACTCTCCCCTTTCCCGGGAGCTTTTACCAAACTTCATGGTAAAATCCTCAAAATATACTCTGCTGAAAAAGAAATTATACCCGTCAATGAAGCCCCGGGAGAATATTCCATTGAAAAAGGCAGGCTGAAATTCCCATGCACTAACGGTTATATATACCCTAAGTTTATCCAGGCAGAAGGTAAGAAGAAAATGCCGGCGGAAGATTTTGTCAGGGGACTGAGATTAAACTGAAAAAGGGTTAAAAGGGCAGGTCTTGTGGTCTGGGTTTAAATTAAAAAAACGGCAGGAGTTTTTAGAACTGAAATGGCTTACTCTAAAAAGCAGTAACGGGTAAGGCTACTGCTTTTTAAAAAAAATTTTATGCCCGGCTAATACTGCAACTGTACTTCAAACCTTCCTTCCGGCATCTGTAACTGGGCTGTAGCGGCATTGCTCAGTCGGATCAGCAAACCATCACTTTCCTTTCCCGGGGGAATCTCACCGAGGACTTTGGCATAAACGGTTTTATTGGTGGCAGGAGAAGAAATCCTGATGATGGTTCCGGGAGTGACCTTATTCATCAGTACATAATATTTTCCATCCTTCCATCCGCTGGTGCTTTTAAAGGAAGCTCCCTGTCCGCTGATTTTTGTCCCCGGGTTATTCCTGGTCTGTTCAGCAAATAATGCCGCAAATGCACCTTCGGTTCCAGGGGCATCAGGGACATTTCGTGAACCGGTGTTAACCGGAACATTGGCCTGTGGATTATCAGCAACCGGCTTTGTCTCGGGGACTGTTCGTGTAGGTGTGGTTTTTGCCGGAGGGTTACCTGCCTGTTTTGCAGTTGCTTCCTTTTCCGGTTCAGTCTTTGCCTTAGCTACAGGCTCAGCAGCCATGTTTCGCTGTCCATATCTTGCCAGCGGGGAAAGATCCTGCTTCACTTTCAGGTAACCTACAATAAGGTCTGTGCCATTACTGAGTTCATCAGATTTCATTTTATTCCAGGATTTCAGCTGGTCCACCGACACTTTATTATACATCTGGCTGATCCTGAAAAGACCTTCCTTTTCTTTGACTTTATGATAGAGCGGCACCAACACCTCATCCACCCCAGGCTGACCGGATTGAATGAAATTGGCTGCTGTTAAAGGTATTTTGACCTGCTGACCAATGGCCAATCCCTTATCCAGGGAAGTATTGTTAAAAGGAGCCATTTCTTTCGGACTGGCATTATAAGTACGTCCTATACTATACCAGTTTTCCTTGGCTGCCACCTTATGGCCCAGGTATAATTTATTTCCATCATGAAGGATATTCAGGTTCTGGGCAGAAACTGCATTTCCCAGGAAAACTAAAAAAAATAAGTAGAGGTATAGTCTCATAGATACTCTAAAATATATATTTCTTTATCACATCAGGTTCTGCAACCGCATCATAACCGTAATGCTGCATTCCTGCCTCGCTAAATTACGACATTAAGATACGCCAAGCAGCGGGATAGTAATTATTGATCCTGCTCCCGAGGTGCTTGATCAGTCCGATAGATAACCCGTTAAACTTTAACACAAACCAGCCCTTTTCGTCACTTTCCAGGTCAAAAGGCTGTTTCCTAAGGTACCCCAGCGCCTGATCCCTGCTCACCGAAAGATGAGCTGACTGCGGATGCAAAAGGAAGCTTAGGGCAAGTTCATGTTCCGGGATAAACTTTCCGTACGCCAAAGATCCGCCATGAATTCCTGCCTTCCGGATATTTAACAATTTCCGAAGGCAGAGATAATCATGATAAATGCTTTCCGGTATAATATAAACGTCATTCTCTGCTTTCAGGTATACCAGTGGATGGCTGCCATCCACCCATTCGTTCAATAATGATATTTCGGGCTTCGACAGTAATATGGGTTTGGCATCTTCGTATACGTTATGTGTATTTCCTTCCAAAACCCTGAACGCACAGGTAAAAAAGCCTTCCCCCTCCAGTTTACCAGGGAAAAAACGATAACCCACTCCGCCTGCAGATGACGCCGTTCTAATAATGCCCCATTCCGCCGGAACCGCGACTTCCATGGGTTGCAGCCTGGCATGCTGCATCAGCCAGTCCATAATTTCTTCATTTTCCTCCCTGGAATAGGAACAGGTGGAATAGATCAGCAACCCTCCTTCTTTCAATGCGGGTAAGGCATCTGAGAGGATCCTTTTCTGACGCTCAGCACAGTGGCGCACATTGTCGACCGACCATTCACTGATGGCCTCAGCATCTTTCCGAAACAACCCGCTCCCGCTGCATGGCGCATCCACCACCATCAAATCAAAATATCCCGACAGTTGCCTGCATTGCACCGGGTCACTGTTGCTGATCATGATTTTCGGATCGCCCCATTTCACCAGGTTTTCATACAAAATACCCACGCGCGTTCGAATGATTTCATTGGCTACCACCAGCCGGATTTGCGGCAAAGATGCCAGTAAAGTGGTTTTACCTCCGGGTGCGGCACAAAGGTCCAGAACCTTTAGATTCTTTTCTTCACCGGTAAGCTCTGATACTAAGTGACTCAGGAACATGCTCGATGCTTCCTGCACGTAATAAGCGCCTGCGTGAAGAAAAGGATCCAGCGTGAATTTTGGCCTTTCGGAGAGATAATATCCTGATGGGCACCACGGAACAGATTTACTGAATGGCAATCCCGATAGCTTCATGAATTCCCCTGCATCAATGATTTTTCCCGGATTCAGGCGTACAGACACTGGCGGGATGACATGGTGCGCCTGCAGGAAAGCCTGTTCATCAAAGCCCGGAACGGCGTGCAATGAATCAAGCAGGGCAGCGGGTATTTCAAGTTCAGGCATTTTTAAAGCAGGGAAATTTGAATTCTTTGAAAGAATTTATTTCAGCAATGCATTTGCCGCTTCCACCTGTTGTGTAAATTGATCAAGTGTCAGCGCTACAATCCTGATATTATCCTGTGCCTCTTTCCACTGGTTTTCTTCCAGTCCTTCACGTATTCCCGGTAGCGTTTTCACACCATACCCGGTATAAAAACCAGGGGCATATATCTGGTGTTTGAACCATTTGCGCCTGGGCAAACCGTTTTGTTGTACCAGGCTGCGCTCTGCCAGGTATAAAATATCATTCAGTTGCTTCTTTTTGGCAGCATCAAGTTGTTGGGCTTTGGGATATAATAGCTGGAACTCTTCTGTCCGTGATTTTAATTTTGCCAATGCATTATCAAGGCTGCTGAAATCAAGGAAGGGAACATCCCCCTTGTACACTTTAGGCTGCAATTTGAGTGTTGGATCTTCAGCCAGTGTATACACCTTGTCCTTCTCCAGCTTCTTTTCCATATCAGCATCATTTCTCAATTGATCTGCGAGCGCCTTTACTTCGTTCGTGTATTCATTAACGGTAGTATAGAAATTGGTGAAATTCATGGGTATGACATCTGCTGTTCCCAGCCTCATCATGATCCTTGCCCCGGTTTTGGTTAAAGCTGCGCCATATGCCGCATCCGGGATCCTTGAATTTTTTAAAGTGGTCATAAGAATCATAAATGGAATGATATTCACCACCGCTGCCCTCTCCGCCAAAGCCAATATTCAATGCAGAAATGCCGAGGTACTGTATAAAGGGTGAATAATCCGATCCGGCACCAAGGGCCGATAGTTTCATGTATTTATTACCATATATCCTGCTTTTGCCGGCACGGTCCGCATCCGCCAATACTTTCGCATATCTCCTGTCGCGTATGCTTACACCTGTCTGGGGATCTTTAACCTCTGCAGCGATTTCATTGAAAAAAGTTTCATATCCGTGGGAACCCGCGGCATAAATAAACCCGCGTGCGTTTCCGTCTGAATTAATATAAGCCACTGCTTTCTTTTTCAGTTCTTCCTGGTGATCTTCCACCCATTCCGTAGATCCGAGCAATGCGGGTTCTTCCCCATCCCATGCGCAAAACATCAGGGTACGCTTTGGCTTATATCCCTGCTTTACCAGTTCACTGATCACCCTGGCTTCTTCCATCAATGCCACCATTCCGCTTATCGGATCGGCCGCACCAAATACCCAGGCATCATGGTGGTTACCGCGGATCACCCACTGGTCAGGAAATTCCGAACCCTTCATGGTGGCAATTACATTATACAGAGGTTTTATGTCCCAGTTGAATTCAAGCTTAAGCCTCACTTTAGATTTACCCGGACCGGCATGATAGGTGATTGGCAATCCGCCCTTCCAACTGTCGGGAACCACAGGCCCTTCCAGTGATTCCAATAACGGAAGTGCATCTTCATAAGAAATCGGCAGCACCGGGATCTTCATGATGGTGATGGCATCCTTGCGGTCGAGCCGCTTTGCATCTTTCACCGCTCCATAGCCGGGCGTGAGCGGATCCCCGGGATACACGGGCATGTCCATCACTGAACCGCGCTGTGCACCGTTTGCCGGACGGTAAGCCCCTTTCGGGTATACATCACCGTTAACATAGCCGTCATCTGCCGGGTCTGAATAAATAATACATCCTACAGCACCGTTTTCTGCGGCCACTTTAGGTTTGATCCCCCTCCATGACCCGCCATATTTGGCGATCACGATCTTTCCCTTTACGCTGATGCCCATGCGGGCCAGTTGCTCATAATCTGCCGGGATTCCCCGGTTCACAAACACCAGTTCAGCAGTAACATCTCCGTCGGCCGAGAATGCATTGTATGTTGGAAGCTGTTCTGCTTTCAGCGATGAGGTTTTATCTTCTTTCAAAGCCGGCTCTTCCAGCTTTGCCTTATACGGTTTTGCACCCTGCAATTCCAGCAGCCTGGATTTTGGCGTCGGGAACAGCACGTAATATTCTTCAATCTTTGTATCGTATCCCCACTGGCGGAAAAGGTTCGCCATATATTCTGCACTGGCCTTGCCATGGGCAGACCCTACATGGTGTGGTTTTGAAGCTAAAAACTGCATCCAGCCATCCAGGTTTGCAGGGCTTACCATGGAATCCATTTTCTTTTCCCATTGAATTTCCTGCATGGCAGCAGCATCACCAAAACCGGTGATTTTCTGTGCATGGACATATACGGAAATCATGATAAACAGGGCCGTTAACCATTTACGATACATAGCTGATCAGTTTAATGAATGAAAATACGAAAGGACTGGCAATAGCATTGCAGATTTTGATCTCGCCCCTGGATTAAGACCTACATACTGAATAAAACCATTATACATTCTTGATCTCGGCAAGCAGGTCCTGCAGGGCTTTTTTGGCATCACCAAAAAGCATGGAGGTCTTGGGCTTGAAGAATAATTCATTTTCGATACCTGCGTATCCTGGTTTCATGCTTCGCTTATTAACGATCACCGTCTTGGCTTCTTCCACTTCAAGGATCGGCATTCCATAGATGGGTGATGCCGGATCATTCTTTGCCGCAGGATTCACCACATCGTTTGCGCCGAGGATCAGCACCACATCAGCAGTCTTGAATTCGTCATTGGCTAATTCCATTTCGAGCAGTTTTTCATAACTCACATCTGCCTCAGCCAGCAATACGTTCATATGTCCGGGCATCCTTCCGGCAACAGGATGTATCGCATATTTTACTTCAACGCCTTTTGCTTCCAGCACTTTTTCCAGTTCATGGCAGGTATGCTGGGCCTGTGCTACGGCAAGTCCGTAACCGGGTACAATAATCACCTTATTGGCATAACTCATCACCATGGCTGCATCGCTCAGTGAAATTTCCTTATACTGCCCGCCTTCATGCTTTTGAGCGGCCACAGCAGTGCCGCCACCGCCAAAGGATCCGATCAATACATTCAGTAATGAACGGTTCATGGCATTACACATTAATATGGTGAGCAGTGTACCTGCAGCACCAACGAGAATACCACCGGTAAGCATAACCGGGTTATCATACAGGAAGCCACCGGATGCAGCGGCAACACCGGTGAATGAGTTCAGCAGGGAAATAACCACGGGCATGTCTGCTCCACCGATGGGCATCACAAACATGGCACCATACAATAAAGAAAGCGCCAGGACAATATAGAAAAATGAATGGCTTACATTTCCTGCATGGAACAGGAAATAAAATGCCATAATGGTAATCACCACCAGGATGAGGATATTCACCAGGTGCTGACCCTTGAAAATAAAATCCTTGATTTTACCGTTGAGCTTTCCCCAGGCCAGCATACTTCCTGCAAAGGAAACGGCTCCGATAGTAAGCCCGAGTATAATGGAAATCATGGTAGACACCGGGACCGGCATGCCATTAGTCATGAACCCGCGATCGGAAATATGATTAAATTCCACGATGGCAATCAACGATGCACAGGCACCGCCCATACCATTAAACATGCTCACCATCTCAGGCATGGCTGTCATCTTCACTTTTTTCGCAGACAGGGTGCCAATGACTGAACCGATGAGGAGTCCGCCGAATATCCAGGCATAATTGCCCAGCTTTGTGCCTTCATCTTCATAAAGGAAAATTGTACCGAGGATGGATATTGCCATTCCCGCTGCGGCAATCAGGTTTCCCCTCTTCGCATTCGCGGGATGCGACAACATTTTCAATCCGAGTATAAATGTTACGGATCCGATCAGGTAGGCAATGGTCAATAAACTGATTCCCATATAAATGGAGTAGATGTAAAAACTATTTTTTCTTTTTGAACATTTCGAGCATACGGTCGGTCACCACAAAACCTCCCACCACATTCAGCGTTCCCAGCACCACAGCCAGGAAACCCAGGATCAGGGCGAGATAATTATCGTGTTCCGCCTTTCCCATGACGATGATGGCACCGATGATCACCACCCCGTGGATGGCATTGGCGCCGCTCATGAGCGGCGTATGCAATACACTGGGCACCCTTCCGATGACTTCAACACCCAGGAAAACTGACAGGATCACGATGTAAATGGCCTGCTGATGTTCCTGGATCCAGAGTAATACTTCGTTCATATTCTGTGATTGGATGATTATTTTAATCGCTCATGCACTATTTCACCGCCATGCACGATGCATGAACCTTTGACCAGGTCATCTTCAAAATTGAGATTAACGCTGCCCCTTCTTTTGAAGTGATCAGCGCCAGGAAATTGGCAACATTCTTCGCATACAATTTACTGGCATCAAATGGCATCGTCGCCGGCAGGTTACTGTTGCCGACAATGGATACACCATTAACGCTGACCGTTTCATTGTTTTTCGTAAAAGGTGTATTGCCGCCGGTAGAGGCTGCTATATCAATGATCACCGATCCTTCCTTCATGGTATGCAGCATGGCTTCCGTGATCAGCAGGGGGGCTTTTTTCCCGGGTATCTGCGCGGTGGTGATGACGATATCGGCCTTCTTCACTGCTTCGGCTATACGTGCCTGTTGCTTTTGTTTGTACTCTTCGGTCTGCTCAACGGCATAACCGCCCGCTGAAGATGCATCGGCCGCGCCTTCCACTTCCACGAATTTTGCACCGAGGCTCATCACTTCTTCCTTCACTGCCTGCCGTGTATCAAAAACCTCCACCACTGCCCCGAGCCGCCTTGACGTGGCAATGGCCTGTAAGCCGGCCACACCTGCACCGAGGATCAGCACCTTGGCCGGGGGTATACTGCCGGCAGCCGTCATGAACATGGGAAAATACCTGGGGAAAACATTGGCGGCCAGCAAAACAGCTTTATAACCTGCGATATTGGCCTGGCTCGACAAAACATCCATGGTCTGGGCGCGTGTAGTCCTTGGCAGCATGTCCAGGCTGAACACAGTCAGGCCTCCCGGCACCCATCTTCCGGTAAGTTTCCGGATGATTCAATGGCGAAAAAGTACCGATCAGTATTTTGCCGGAAGGAATTTCCGGAAGATCAGCAGGCGCGTTAATGGATAATAATATATCACTTGTTTGTAGGACCTTGCTCCTGTCTGCAATATCCGCACCCGATTGTATATATTGTTCGTTACTGCAAAAAGCGTTTTCACCGGCGTTATTTTCCACCAGTACTGAATAACCCTTCTTTTTAAGTGCTGAAACGGTTTCGGGTGTTAAAGATATGCGTGTTTCCGGAGAGGGTTCCTTTAGAACTCCTATAATCATATATCAGTTAAGTTGTTCTGATTCAGGCTAAGGTAATTATTTTATGGGAATGCACTCATGATATTACCCAAAGATCAGAACCTGATCATAAAGTCCTGCTTTTCAACGAAGGATTTCCTGAAGAAAACGATGCCCAGGAAAAAAAGATCAATGCTAAGTTTAACGCGCGGGTCTTTCTTTATTTCCTCCCATGCTTCCTCCATTTCCGGGCTCCAGTGAATATCGTCAAAAACGATACAGGAGTATTCATGGGTTTTTTCCATGATACTGTTGAAATACTGCAAAGTGGGCGCCTTCCGGTGATTGCCGTCAATAAATGCCAGGTCAACCCTTTCCACTGAATTAAGCACTTCCGCTAACGTATCGTCAAAATTTCCCCTGACCAGTTCAGTATTTGGCAGTCCAGTTTCACGGAAATGCGCTTCAGCGTATGCGGCGATATCATCAGCACCCTCCATTGTGATCAGTTTCTGAAGCGAAGGCACCAGGCCGAGATATGTTGATGTTACCCCCAGCGATGTGCCCAGTTCAAGGATGATCCCGTATTGATAGTGATGCGCCATGCGGTACAGCAGTCGCGAATAACGTTTAGGCTTAACCGAAATGCCGGCGATTTGCGACACGCTTCTTTTCACCGTCCTTCCACCGCTGGCAGAACCGGCGCCCAGGTCAACCACATCAAGTACCGTATGGTCGCTTTTGATTTTTTTACGGTATGCTTCAGCAATGGCATAGGCGGGATAATGTTTTTTATCGATCAGCACTTCCCTGGTGAATGCATACACAAAGGGGGAATGAATGCCATGCCCCCGGCCGTTGGAAGCATTTAACAGATATCGGCCATACCTAATGGCAAGTTCTGCAACAGTATACATCAGCTTATTTTTCCCAGGTCTCGAAGCTATAGGAAAATGCATGTTTTTCATCAGCCGGGAAATCTGGTGCCGGAGGTCATTTTCCACTCACTGCTGTTCCTGATTTCGGGGAAAAAAATTTCCGCTTCGGGAAATTCATGGTGCACCCGGGTCATGTAAATCCTGTTGGTAAATGGGAGCGACTGTTTATAGATTTCCCCTCCACCGGCAATAAATACTTCCCTGCAATCTGTTTCTTCCGCCTTTTTAATGGCTGAAGGGATATCGGGGACTACGAAGATCCGGTCGTTCTCCGGGTGAAAATCGGGGTTGGTGGTGACGATGATATTAAACCTCCCCGGGAGCGGCTCACCCGCAATGGATTCATAGGTTTTCCTTCCCATGATCACCGGCATGCCCCAGGTACTGTTCTTAAAAAATTTTAAATCGTTCGGCAAATGCCACAACAGTTTGTTCTGCTTTCCGATTTCATTCTTCTCGCCTGCCGCAACTATTTGTGATACGATCATATGATATTGTTTTCCTTCCTGTAATCAAACAGCAACAGGTGCTTTTATGGCCGGGTGGAACTGATAATTTTCCAAGGTAAAATCTTCAAACCTGAATCCAAAAATATCCTTTACCGCCGGATTGAGTTTCATTACAGGCAGGGGGAATGGATCCCTGCTCAATTGAAGTTTTGCCTGTTCAATATGATTGTTATAGAGATGAACATCACCGAAAGTATGGATAAAATCACCCGGGCTCAAGGTCACATACCTGCGCGATCATCAGGGTTAACAAAGCATAGGAAGCAATATTAAATGGAACACCAAGGAATACATCTGCTGAACGCTGGTATAACTGGCAACTGAGTTTACCATTGGCCACATAAAACTGGAAGAGGCTGTGGCATGGCATCAGGGCCATTTTCGGAAGGTCGGCCACATTCCAGGCGCTTATAATCAATCGGCGACTATCAGGATTCTTTTTGATTTCATTGATCAGCCAGCTGATCTGGTCAACTTCCTGTCCGCCTGCCCCTTCCCAACTCCTCCATTGCTTTCCATAAACGGGACCAAGGTCACCTTTTTCATCTGCCCATTCATTCCATATACTTACGCCATGTTCTTTCAGATAGGCAATATTGGTATCACCTTTCAGGAACCAGAGCAGTTCGTGTATAATACTTTTCAGATGCAGCTTTTTAGTGGTCACCAGGGGAAATCCTTCTTTCAGGTCAAACCTCATCTGGTAGCCGAAGACGCTGATCGTTCCTGTACCCGTCCGGTCATGCTTCTGGGCTCCTTTTTCAAAAATATGGCGGAGCAAATCATGGTATTGATGCATGCTGCAAATTACAATTTAATCATGCCCAGGAGTTAGGCTGGTAAATCTTGTGGAAAATTGGAGATTAACCGACAACTGACAACCGACAACCGACAACTACTTAAGTGCTTCACTCACCACTTTCCCGGTATTTCCGCTGGGCATCTGGATCCTTAACAATGCTGCAATAGTAGGGGCGATATCGGTCATCTGGACATCCCTGGTGAGACGTCCCTGCCTGATTCCCCAACCCATAAATATGACCGGGATATGAGAGTCATATGGATACCAGGATCCATGGGAACTTCCGGTAGTGCCATAACCAAGATACCCGGAATTTAAAATGATCTGGATATCTCCTGCTCTTTTATAATTCAGCCCATTGATAAATTTCTCCCTGACTTCAAGGGGAAGAATAGCCCTGCTGATGTCTTCATTATCGAATGCATAAAAAATACCCGGGTCCCTGTTCAGTTCGGTGACCATGTATTTTTTTACTTCTTCAAAATTCAGCTTCGCGCTGTCAATGGCCTTCCTGTTCAGGTAAACCTGGTAATTGGCGCTTGCCTCCACTATTTTTGCGAGGCCATATTTATTGATTGTTTTCAGGATTCCGGAAGAGTTGCTGGCACTGACTACGCCGCCCGGAAGTTTTTTCTCCTTTGAATATCCCGGTGCCTGGGCAACGGCATGATCTGCCGTGATGAACACGGTGTACTGGTTACCGAATTTTGCATCCAGGTAACTGAATAATGACGCCAGTTCCCTGTCGAGCCGTAAATACGTATCCTCTATCTCAATGGAATTAGGACCATACTGGTGACCGATATAATCGGGGGATGAAAAACTGATGGCCAGGAAATCCGTGATATCATCAGACCCCAGTCCTTCACCCTGGATGGCCGCTTTGGCAAATTCAGCGGTCATGGTATTACCGTGGGGGGTAGAGGAAACGGCATAGTAATTATTTCCGCCCAATGCATTCAGCATATGGGGGAATACAGGTTTGGTATCCTGTGGGGATTTACCCTCGTATATTTTTTCATCCGCATCACTTTGCACATAGGTATGAATCGGGTACAGGGTATTCCAGTTCAGTTTATATAATGAGTCAACAATCCTGCGGCGGTTAAAAGAATTCACCCAGTCAGGCAATTCATCCATATAATAGGTGCTGGTAACCCAATTGCCCGTTCCTGAATCATACCAGTAAGCGCCATTGGCACTATGCCCGGCAGGAAGCACGCCTCCCCTGTCCTTAATGGCAATACCGATTACTTTTGACCTGAAATTGGTGGCCATCCTCAGTTCATCACAAACTGAAGTAACCAGCATGTTCCTGGGCGACATGGCTGCTGCATTGGCATTACCGCCAATAGTCTTTACGGCACGGTCTTCCACGCAATATACTGAGCGTCCAAGTCCCCGGTCGTACCATTCATTGCCCATAATGCCATGGATAGCGGGCACGGCACCGGTATATACCGTAGCATGACCGCAGGCCGTTACCGTTTGCGCATAAGGGATATAGGCATTTTCACAATTGAATCCTTCACGCATCAGGCGTTTGAAACCGCCTTCACCATAGCGGTCCTGGAAACGATAGAGGAAATCCCAACGCATCTGGTCAACCATCAGTCCAACCACAATCTTTGGCCTGTCGCCTTTTGCATTGGCTTTTTGCTGCGCCTCAGAGGAAAAGAAAAAGACCAGGGATAAGGTAAGGACTGTAATCAGTTTCATATGATACCAGATCTGTTTAAATAATGCCGATAAAGTTAAGTAATCACCCAGAACGGGCACAAAAATTAAGAGTTGGGCGAAATGTTTTATTTTTGCAGCGATTTATCAAAAAATAATTCAGAAACAATGGCAGATATTTTTGAGAAATTACTTCGCAACCAGGGACCCCTGGGCCAGCACAGGAAAAGGGCACATGGATATTTTGCCTTCCCGAAACTGGAAGGAGATATTGGCAACCGGATGATTTTCCGGGGAAAGGAGAAGATTGTTTGGAGCCTGAACAATTACCTCGGACTGGCAAATCACCCTGAAGTAAGGAAGGCTGATGCAGATGCAGCTGCAGAATTTGGACTGGCATTGCCCATGGGTGCAAGGATGATGAGCGGAAACAGCAATCATCATGAACAACTGGAAGCTGAACTTGCTGCTTTTGAATCCAAGGAAGATGCCATACTGTTCAATTACGGTTACCAGGGAATGGTAAGCCTGATCGATGTTTTATGCAACCGCCATGATGTAATCGTTTATGATGCGGAGAGCCATGCCTGCATTATTGACGGACTGCGGCTGCATCCCGGACATCGGTATGTATTCAAGCACAATGATATTGAAGACCTTGAAAAACAACTTCAGCGCGCCACTGCCTTAATTGAAAAACAGCAGACTGGCGGGATACTGGTGATCACGGAAGGTGTGTTTGGAATGGCAGGAGACCAGGGCAAGCTCCGTGAGATTGCCGCGCTGAAAGACAGTTACGAGTTCCGGTTACTGGTTGACGATGCCCATGGTTTTGGAACACTCGGGAAAACCGGTGCCGGTGCGGGTGAAGAACAGGGCGTTCAGGATAAAATAGACCTTTATTTCTCCACCTTCGCAAAATCGATGGCTTCCATTGGCGCATTCGTTGCAGGTGAAAAGCCCATCATTGACTATATCCGTTATAATATCCGCAGCCAGATATTTGCCAAGGCTTTACCGATGCCGCTGGTGATAGGTAACCTGAAAAGGCTGGAACTACTTCGCAATCATCCTGAATTAAAGGATAAACTCTGGTAAAATGCCCTGAAACTGCAATATGGCCTTAAAGACAAGGGTTTTGATATCGGCAAAACGGATTCCGTGGTAACACCTGTTTATATGAATGGCGGAGTGGAAGAAGCCACTGCCATGGTGATGGACCTGCGGGAAAACTATCATATATTCTGTTCCATAGTGATTTATCCGGTAATTCCTAAAGGACATATCATTTACCGCCTTATTCCTACGGCTGTTCATACGGATGAAGATATCAGCGTTAACCCTAAAGGCCTTTGAAGAAACCAAGCGGAAACTGGATGCAGGTGATTACAAGGTAGAAGCGATCCCGGATATGGCACAAGCCTGACCTGGATTTTTTTATATTTTAAAAAAAATACCTTCCCGAAATCGGGAGGGTATTTTTTTAAGCAGCCTGCTTCAATGGGCCGGCTTTTCAATAAATAAAAAACCCCCGTTTTGCCGGGGGTATTCTATAGGGTACAGTTTGTAATAATCAGGATTAAAATGTTGTTAGTCTAATAAAAGGCAGGATAAAAATCCCGCCCGGTGTAATATCCAATATCCTTTGCAAACCGATATGATGATACCGGGTAGATGAATTGTGTTGCTTCTGGTGCTGAATTTTTTTCGGCAGGTACAAAAAAAAAGAGGCCAGGATAGAAATCCAGCCCCGTTTTAAATCCAATATCCTATGAAAAACCAAGATCTAAACGGGGTTGGTTGTTAGTTTATTGCAATCTATTTCCACCTGGAAGGAATAATTTTTGATGAAATTGCTGAAATGACTGATTGCCATAGTGTCCCTCACCAAAATAATTCAAAATAAGTTCCATTTCCTTTGGTTCCAGGTAACCTGCTATGGCTTGCGGGGATTCCACCTCTTTCAGGGAAAATAACTGTGGTTGGAAAAGAAAGCTCTCCCTGGGTCAGATAGAGTGCATAAGATATTTACCCGGTAAGTACTATGGTAGCTATAATGCTTTGCCCAGCCAGGAAATGTCTTCTCGGGTTTCCGCATTCAGCTTTACAGGGATAAAATGCTCATTTATATATCGGATTACCTCAGGATGCTTATATGTTTTTTTATCCATTACCTTGCACCATCCGCACCAATCAGTATACAGATCAATCAATACAGGTTTTTTCTGGTCCTTTAAAGCCAGTTCGGCTTCTTTCAGTGTAAGCCACTTTACTTCCTCTTTTTTAGCGGGCAATGTTTCCTGAAGGCTCAGTGTACCGGATAGTTGGTTAACCGGTTGCAAAAATGACAATGCAAAAAGGGCCGCACCCCTAAAACTATCCCAGCCCATAACTTTTTGCATAGTATTTTGTTTATTTACACAAAGTAATAACGAATATCATGCGAAAAATTGTGGTGGCAGCTACCGGGGCGAGCGGTTCCCTGTATTTTAAGCTTTTATTAGATAAACTTATGGTAATCAGGGATCAATGGGACGAAATCGCACTGGTGATGTCAGACAATGCGAACGAAGTCTGGGAAACGGAATTACAGCATAAAGAATATAATACATATGATCTGCCCATCTATGGAAAGAATGATTTTTCAGCGCCCTTTGCCTCCGGCTCCGGGAAATTTGATACCATGATCATCATTCCCTGTTCCATGGGTACGCTGGGAAGGATCGCTGCAGGCATCTCAAACGACCTGATTTCACGCGCCGCCGATGTGATATTAAAAGAAAGAAGAAAACTTATTTGCGTCATCAGGGATACGCCTTATAACCTGGTGCATATCAGGAATATGGAAACCATCACCCTTGCCGGCGGGATTATTTGTCCGGCTACCCCTTCTTTCTACAGCCTTCCAAAAACGATAGAGGAAGTTGCCGCCACTGTGGTAGACAGAGTGATGGATTTATCGCTTCTTAAGATCAATTCATTCAGGTGGGGCGAAAGCGATAAATAATGTGGGAATGTGGTTAGTGTGGAGAATGTGGAAGTACAAATGGGGAAATTGACTCATAAAAGAAAAGCCTCCGGACCGGAGGCTTTATTTGTAAGTTAGGAATTAACAAATTTGAATTTGCACATTTGCACATTTTCGTATTTGCACATTACCTCAGGTCAATGATTTCCACGCCGGGATATTTTTTCGCATCAAATGCAAATGTATCATCGGCAATTGCGGCATTGGTTACAATATTGCTCATCGAATAAGTATACCTGTTGCCACCCTTTTCAAATACCTGGGTTGAATTGATCAGTTTGCTGCCTTTGTCTACTATGACCAGTACCTTGAAAAATGGCTTTGTTTTATCAACCGGGGTGAGTTCAATTTCCTGTAAAGTTTTCGTCCCTACTTTTTTCTCCCCGTTCAGTTTGTACAGGAAATCCTTATCGTAAAAATTCGTAAACAATTTTTGCGGGGTAATGGTACTGCCATTTTGCTCAAACTGGGCCACCTGCACTTCATTGGCAGATTTATCATAGGTCCATACATTCTTCCCGTCGCAGAAAATTTCCTGCCCGGTAATGGTGACCCTGTATTTTACACCTTTCATGTAAACGGTTCCCTTTTTCGTGCCCTGTGTTTTACCGGCGGCATCTTTCACTTCAAGGCTGAAGTTTCCCTTTACTGTTTTAAATGATTTGAATTTTGTACTGACAGCATCAAGTATTTTTTTGGCTTCCGGGTCATTGGTACCAAGACCCTTTGCGCTTGCCTGGGCATGTACATTAATGGTGGAGAAAACAAGCAGGATTACTGTTAAATATTTAATCATCGTTGAATTTTAATAAAATGCGTGCAAATATAAACTATAGACGGAAATGGGCTTGAAAGGATTACTAGGGAAATGTGAAATCACCGGAATGTACTAAAATGTAATGCCAACAGGCCAATTTACAGGAAAATGGGGCCCATTAACGAGACATTAACCAAAAGACTGCAGGTATTCTTCCAGCTGATGTTCTGTTTTAAAAAGCACATCCCTTGCCTTGCTGCCCTGGTTGGCGCCCACAATACCCGCTGCTTCCAGTTGGTCCATTAATCGTCCGGCCCGGTTATATCCCAGTTTCATCCTTCTTTGCAGTAATGATGTGGAACCGATCTGGCTTTGTACAATTAGCCGGGCTGCATCTTCAAATAACGGATCACGCTCTGCAATATCAAAATCTTTTCCGTCCATCTTTCTCGTCAATGTACTCAGGCAACATGAACGCCTGCGGATAACCGCGCTGCTGGCCGATAAACTCAACCACTTTCTCCACTTCAGGGGTATCCACAAATACACACTGGAACCGGGTCATCTCACCATTATAGGAAATGAGCATATCGCCCCTTCCGATCAGTTGTTCAGCACCACCTGTATCCAGGATCGTACGGGAATCTACTTTTGAAGATACCTTAAAGGCAATACGGGCCGGGAAGTTGGCCTTAATGGTACCGGTAATGATATTCACGGATGGCCGCTGTGTAGCGATGATCAGGTGTATACCCACGGCCCGGGCCAGCTGTGCCAGTCGGGCAATAGGCATTTCAATTTCCTTGCCAGCCGTCATGATGAGATCCGCAAATTCATCAATCACCAGCACGATAAAAGGAAGGAACTGGTGACCTTTCTCCGGATTCAGCTTGCGGGCAACAAATTTTTCATTGTATTCCCTGATATTACGGCAGCCTGCTTCTTTCAGCAGGTCATAGCGGGTATCCATTTCAATGCACAAAGCATTCAGCGTATGAACCACTTTTTTTGTATCCGTGATGATAGCTTCTTCCTCACCTGGCAATTTCGCGAGGAAATGTTTTTCAATCAGCCGGTATAAACTCAGCTCAACTTTTTTCGGATCCACCAGTACAAACTTTAACTGCGAAGGATGTTTTTTATACAACAATGAAACGAGGATGGCATTTACACCCACCGATTTACCCTGGCCCGTGGCACCAGCCATTAACAGGTGGGGCATGGTGGTCAGGTCAACAATGAAATTTTCATTGTCGATGGTCTTGCCCAGTGCAATGGGCAGTATGAAATGGTTGTTCTGAAATTTTTCCGAAGCGAGCAATGTTTTCATGCTCACAATACTCTTTTTCACATTCGGTACTTCAATACCAATCGTGCCTTTACCGGGTATGGGTGCAATGATCCTTATACCCAAGTGCCGAAAGGCTCAGCGCGATATCATCTTCCAGGTTTTTAATCCTTGAAATTCTTACCCCTGCGGCAGGAATGATTTCATAGAGTGTTACCGTAGGGCCGACCGTAGCCACAATTTTCTGTATCGCGATATCATAATTCTTCAGGGTATTGATGATCTGGTTCTTGTTGGCTTCCAGTTCACCGGCATCCATCACGATCTTTTCACTACCATGCTGATGGAGCAGGTCGAGCTGGGGATACTTATAATCACGCAGATCCAGCACGGGATCATAAGGAGGAAGTTTGGCTACCTTCTCTTCCGCAGCTTCTTTTTTTGTTTCCGGAACATTTGCCTTTATTTCCAGTTCAAGGGATTCTGAAGAAATGGCCTGCTTATTCTTTTTTGGCGGAAGCTCAGCTTCCGTATGATCGAGCTGAACAGTAGATGGCTGATGCGGCGGATACACATCTTTTTCAATGAGCAGCATCGGTCCCGATTCTTCCATCTCTTCTTTGGTCACTGTGGCTTCCTGGGATTTTTTCCTGATTTTATTTCCCGTGATCACCACTTCATCAGCCTCCCCATGTTCACCAGGCAAATCCTCTATTGCCTCTTCCGTTTTCTTTTTGGGAAATGAAAAACTTGGGATATGGAGCACGGGGTTAAATCGCCAGATCATATAGGAGAAGAAAGCCACCAGGATGAAAATGGTGGTGCCCACATTGCCAATCAATCCCACAAACCATCCGCTTAATAGTTTTCCGATATCACCACCCCATGAAAATTCAAAACCCCTGAATAAAAAAGCCAGGCTAAGGCTGAAGACAAACAATCCACTGACCAGGTATTTAAGGTTCCGGGTAACTGAAAATATTTTTTTATTGAACAGGAGGTTAACGCCGGTGACAAAAAGAAAAGAACAAAAAAGGAATGATGCGATACCGAATCCTTTATTGATAAAGACATGGGAAATATAAGCGCCAAAGGAGCCCAGCAGGTTGGCTATAGGGTACTCATTGGGGGCGAGAATGGATAATCCCTTTGATAATACGATATCCTGGTCTACCTGCCAGGTGAATAAATAAGAAGTGAAGGCAATAAAGAAAAAGAAACATAGCATGAGAAGGATGGCGCCCGTAATCTTATGGGTACGTTCATCCCGGACTACCTGTTTAATAGCAAGTTTTTCAACTTTTTCAGTAGTCAGTTTTCCGGGATCTGGAGTTTTCTTAACGGTTTTTAATCGGTTGGCCATGTCGTTGCAAACCTACAATTTTTGACTCGATTACACACTCAATCGAATGGCTGGTTCAGTTAATCTTTTTCTATGGGCTTGTTAGACGGTATCCCGAGCATCAGGCAAAGCCATCCGCTAACCAGGAGCAATCCACCGAATGGCGTCAGCAGACCGAATCCGCCCAGTCCCACATCTTTGACGGATTTTAACAGGGCCAGCAGGTACAGGGAGCCGCTGAAAAGTATGGTGCCCACAACAAAAAACCGACCCGCCCAGAGAATCCAGTCATTCGGGTATCGTTTATGCAGTACCCCGGTAATCAGCAAGGCAATCGAATGGTAAAACTGGTAAGTGACCCCTGTCTGAAAAGTGGATAATACTTCAGGGCTGAGGTATTGTTTGAGTGTATGTGCGCCGAATGCTCCTAACAAAACACTAATGGCCCCCATAATAGCGCCTATCTTCAAATACGTTCTATGCATGTTTTTGCAATTGTCGGATCAAATCATCCGGGGTCGATACTGTTGGATCAATGATTATACGGGCCTGGTTATAAAATTGCAACCTTTCTTCCAGTTTATCTTCAATAAACTCCTGCAACCTCTCTGGTGAAAGTCCGTTGATCAGCGGCCGGTGACCGGCTTCTTCCAGAAGCCTTGTGGCCATGATCTCTTTCGGAGTATTCAGCCAGACCGTTATTCCGAGCGAATTCATCACCATCATATTGTCATGAAAACAGGGTGTTCCCCCTCCGCATGCCAGGATAAAACTATCCATCACATGCAATTCCCTCAGGCAAACGGCTTCCAGTTTCCGGAAATACTTCTCTCCTTTCCTGTCAAATATATCATTGATTTTCAAATTTGCGCGTTTTTCAATGAGATCATCAAGGTCAAAGAAGGGTATTTCCAATTTTCCGGCAATTATTTTTGCCCATGTCGTTTTTCCGGAACCCATAAATCCAACCAGGAATATTTTCATAGTTCAATACAGTTCTTTCCTTTAATAAAAGGCATTCAATCCCGTTACATCCATACCGGTAATCAGCAAATGAATATCATGTGTTCCCTCATAAGTGATCACACTTTCCAGGTTCATCATATGCCGCATCACCGGGTATTCACCGGTAATGCCCATTCCACCCAGCATCTGTCGTGCATCACGGCAGATATGCTGGGCAATGTCACAGGCATTTCTTTTTGCCATACTTACCTGTGCGGGTGTGGCTTTGCCTTCATTCATCAAAACACCAAGCCGCCAGTTCAATAATTGTGCCTTGGTGATTTCCGTAATCATTTCCGCCAGTTTTTTCTGTTGCAGTTGAAAACCTCCGATGGGTTTGCCAAACTGTACCCGTTCCTTTGAATAACGTAGGGCAGTATCATAGCAATCCATCGCTGCACCAATCACGCCCCAGGCAATTCCATACCTTGCTTTTGTCAAACAACCCAACGGGCCTTTTAATCCTTTCACATTGGGCAAAATATTTTCTTTGGGCACTTTTACATTATCAAATACCAGTTCGCCGGTAGCAGATGCCCGTAGACTCCATTTACCATGTGTAGTAGGTGTGGTAAATCCTTCCATTCCTCTTTCCACGATTAGTCCCCTGATCTCACCTGCTTCATCCTTTGCCCATACTACCGCCACCTGTGCAAATGGTGCATTACTGATCCACATCTTGCTGCCATTTAATACCACATGATCCCCATGGTCTTTATAATGAGTCAGCATACCCGCAGGATCGCTGCCATGATCAGGTTCCGTTAATCCAAAACATCCCAGCCATTCGCCACTGCCAGTTTGGGCAGATATTTCATTTTCTGTTCTTCATTTCCATAAGCATAAATGGGAAACATCACCAGGGAACCCTGTACAGAAGCCGTTGAACGAACACCGCTATCGCCACGTTCCAGTTCCTGCATCATCAATCCGTAACTGATATAATCCAGTCCGCCACCGCCATACTGAACAGGTACAGTAGGACCAAAACATCCGAGATCACCCAACTGCTTTACGATTTGCTGCGGAAATTCCGCTCGCTGCGCATAGTCTTCAATGATCGGTGAAATTTCTTTTTTTACATAATTCCGAACGGTTTCACGGATCAGCTTATGCTCATCAGTAAGCAATTCATCAACCATAAAATAATCCGGGCTTTGAAACAGGTCTTGGCTTGACATAAATTCAATTTAATGTAAACTATAACCTGCAAATGTAATCATTACCCCTGCTCTTGCATCATCCTGTTCATGCATTTATTTTCATGCAAGTAAATGGATATTCAAAGTCAATTCCATGGTGAAACAACCAGGAAAAGCCGTTGACTTCACGTATAAAATTTCCTTTTTATACTTTATCCTGATTAAAAAAGTAAAACGGATGTCTTTTGAAACATACTGCCTGCATCACCTGAAAATCTCATCCTTTACCTTTAAGCCTGTATCTTTATCAACGAAATGAAGCTTGAAATAATGCACCTGAATCCTCCTTTCATCCAGCATATCAGTGAAACTTTTACCGGTTTTTTCAAGGCCGACACCACGGTTTCAGAAGTAACCCGTGTGGAAGGCGGTGATATCAACCAGACCTTTTTAATGATCACCAGTAAGGGAAAATTTTTCCTGAAACTGAACTCGGCATTATTCGGACATGATTTTTTTGAAAAAGAAGCCAGGGGTCTTGCCACACTGGCCAATGCCGGGGCATTGAAAGTGCCGCGACCACTTATTTGACGGTAAATTCCACCAGCAGATTTACCTCGTGATGGAGTACCTGGAAAAAGGATCTGCCTCACCTGATTTCTGGAGTGATTTTGGTTCTTCCATGGCTTCTCTGCATAGGAACAGTGCAGATCATTACGGACTGGAATTCAATAATTATATAGGAAAAATTCAACAGCAAAACAATCACTGCTCCACCTTTGCTGAATTTTATGCAAGCCAGCGGATCATGCCCCTGCTGAATAAAGCCCTGAAGCATAAAATGCTGCTTCCGGAGGATGTCAGCAATGCAGAAAAAATTTGTGCGAAACTCAGCAATATCATCCCTGAAGAAAAACCAGCCCTTCTTCATGGTGATTTATGGAAAGGGAATTTTATGGTTTCATCAAACGGGCATGCTGCCGTTTTTGATCCGGCAGTATATTATGGCCACCGGGAAATGGATCTTGCCATGAGCAGGTTATTTGGCGGATTTGATCCTGATTTTTACAAGGCTTACGGTGATGCATACCCGCTGCAACCCGGTTTTGAAGAAAGGTTAGAATTATTTCAGCTATACCCGAACCTTGTCCACCTCCTGCTTTTCGGCGGGCCTTACATTAATTCAGTCAGGACCATACTGGAAAAATACAGCTGACCACCCAACTAAAGTCCGCGTTTCATCATTTTCAAATAAACCCTGAAATATGAAACAGAACAGGTATACCATTATCATACTATCCTTTTGCCTCCTGGTAAATCTTTCCTGCAGCAAAAGTGACTCCGGTTCTCCCACCCCCACACCTCCGGGGGGAACGCCGCCGACCTGCTCCACAGCTACCCAGGGTACATTATTCAAGGAGGTAAAAACCCTGATCACCAATAATTGTGTAACCTGCCATAATCCGAACGGCCAGATGCCTACCGTCAATTTCCAGGACAATTGCGTGATCCAGTCCAAGGCTACATTAATCAAGACCAGGGCCGTAGACCAGGGAAATATGCCGCCCACCGGTCCATTGTCACAAAACGACAAAGACAAGATCAACGCATGGGTTGCTGCAGGAGGAAGGGTTACGGACTGATCTTATACAATTTTTTCAGGGACTGTGCTGCTGAAAGGAATAATACCTGGTCATTCTTTTACATCAAACCATACTTTTTTCGGGTCATTCCAGTCGCCATTATAATTTATGGTCAGTTCTTCCCCTTCCGCGATGAACCTCACCGTGCGTACCGTTATGATGTCTGCTTCAAAATCCATTTCATATTCGCAGTTGGAACGGTAAGAATGATTATACATGGGGATGTACCCCAGTGCCATGCAGCATTTGTCTTTTTTATGCCCCCATTCGAAAATATAATCGTGCAGCAGGGTTTTATCAAGTAACAGCCTGTCTTTTTTTTCCATCACTATAACCGGGGCAACTTCTATAATGGTGGATGACAGGAATATCCTCGCGGGTAAATACCGCCCTGCCCTTGCCCTTAATGTTATCGATATATAATATTGGTAAAATCATTTTACGTAGGTTGATGCTGACTGTGATAAGTACGCCCTGCCTGAGAACCGGATCAGACATTTTACCACTTAAAAAAATATTCCTGCATAAACTTACCAATGAAATCACCAAAATTGCCGGGAACTTGTTTATTTTTAATGACCTGCAACTCAGGTGCTTAATAACCCATTTCTCGAAACCAAAACGATCGTATGAAAAAATTCTATCCAAACTATGGCCAATACTATGGCCATTACACTGCTATCTTTTTCCCTTATTTTTTTTACTTCCTGCCAGGATAATACGAACCGCGCTGAAGCGGAAGAAGAAAATGAGCCCTTCATCATGGAATCCATGGAGTTCTGGACCGCTTCAAGAAGCTATCCGAATAAAGAACTCGAAGCCCGCACATTCACTTCATCGTATCGAAGGCTCAACCAGAATATGCAGATGAGGGCAATGCAGGCCGACATGGTAAGCACGGCACCCTGGCAGGCACTGGCCCCTTTTAATTTTGCCGGAAGGATTCTTTCCATGGCCATCAGTCCGGCCAATGCCAATACCATCTTCGTCGGATCTGCCAGCGGCGGGTTATGGAAAACCACCACAGGCGGCAACGGAGCACCCGGAGGTATCAACTGGACCTATGTTCCTACCGGTTTCCCTGTACTTGGGGTAGGCGCGGTCGTTATCAACCCGCAAAATGCAAATGAAATCTATATTGGCACCGGTGAAGTATATAATAAAAACCAGAAAGGTGTAACCGCCGCCGGTCATATCCGCACCTATCGCGGATTTTACGGCATCGGCGTCCTTAAATCCGTTGACGGCGGAGTAAGCTGGCAGGAGTCACTGAACTTTTCCCAATCAAACCTTGAAGGGGTGTATGATATGCTGATCAACCCGCTAAAGCCATCAACCATCTGGGCTGCAACCACAGACGGACTCTACAGGTCTTTCAACAGCGGCGCCAACTGGACAAAAGTGCATTCCGTACTGATGAGCACCGACCTCGCCATGAAACCCGGAGACACCAGTGTTTTATATGAGGCTTGCGGAAATTTCAGCAGCACCGGAAATGGATTGTATAAATCTATAAATGCAGGTGCTGTAACACCTACATTTACCAAACTGACTTCCGGACTTCCTACCTCATATTCCGGTATGGCAAGGATCGGCATCAGTGCCAACAACACCAGCCGCATTTATGCCAGTATCGGACATGACCCGGGCACATCAACCAAGTATGGTTTATATGTTTCAACAAACCAGGGAAGTACCTGGAAAAAAGCTACCACCACGAATATCATTAACGGCCAGGGCTGGTATGCACATGATGTTGTGCCGGATCCGGCCAATGCAAACATCGTTTACTGGGGAGAGATCGATATTTATAAATCCACCAATGGCGGATCATCTTTCACAAAAGTATCCGACTGGTCGAAATGGAATCTCGCCAATACCACCATCGGCACTACCGCTGAAGGCACAACGAATAAATATGTGCACGCTGATAACCACCGTTTATACATTGCCAATGGTGCAGTATGGTCGTGCACGGATGGCGGACTATTTAAATCCACCAATGCAGGCACCAGCTGGTTAAGCCTTAACGGAGGCTTGCAAACCGCACAGATATATCCCAATATCAGTGTCAGCAAAACTGATCCCAATTATATGTTACTGGGATTACAGGATAACGGAACCTTTGTATATCGTGGCATACCCGGTTGTAAAAGGGTTATCGGGGCAGATGGATTCAGCACCGCCATTGATCCTTCCAATGACAATATCGGTTTTGCAGAATACTATTTTCTTAACCTGAAAAAATCAACCGATAAGGGAAATACATTTCCCACCACGAGTTACAGCAACAGCTATAACTCATTTACCATTCCTAACGAGAATGCCTGCTTTAATTCTCCATTCGTATTTGCACATAACAATACGAACATCATGTATGCCGGGACCATTTACCTGAAAAAATCCACCAATAAAGGAGGAACATGGTCTAACGGTAATAGCGGTGTGGCTGTGAGCGGGGCAAGCAACCCGATCATCACGCTGGCAACAGCACCTACAGATGACAACACAGTGTATATTTCAGCAAGTCCGGGTGGCACCATCCGCAGCAGGTTATATGTATCCACCAATGGCGGAACATCGGTAACCAATATAACAGGAACACTGCCCGACAGGTATTATTCAAAGATTGCCGTTGATCCTGCCGATAAAAATCGTGTGGCCGTTACGCTTTCCGGTTTCGGTTCTTCCCATGTATTCATTACGCATGATGGCGGACTGAACTGGACCGATATTGGCGCAGGACTTCCTGATGTTCCCCATAATACGCTCACATTTGATCCTAACAATACTTCCATATTATATGTAGGAAATGATATTGGTGTGTATTACGCCACAGATGTCCCTATAACCAATCCCGGTGCGTCAGCAACAGTAAACTGGGCATCCTACAATGAAGGATTTACGGATGCCACGCTGGTTTCCGATATGCTGGTCACCACCACCAATAAACTCAGGCTGGCAACATACGGAAGGGGCCTGTGGGAAAGGGATCTTGCTGTTGCTCCTGCCTCCGGTGTTCAGCTGAGTGAATTGCAGCTCAGCGCTGCGGGTACGCAGAACCTGGTGACTTTCAAAGCAAGGCATGAAGCCGATGTTGACCATTATGAACTGGAATACAGCATCGATGGCAATGCCTTCAAATCGGCGGGTAAAACAACACCTGCAGCGAGAAGTGCCGGTGTTCCCAATCTTTACCAGATGGTACACCAGGAC
The DNA here is from genome assembly GCA_963823365.1 of uncultured Sphingobacteriales bacterium. Classification (GTDB taxonomy): domain Bacteria; phylum Bacteroidota; class Bacteroidia; order Chitinophagales; family Chitinophagaceae; genus Pollutibacter. The sequence continues at coordinate 4,560 of CAWGLH010000015.1, read as the reverse complement.
GGATCGGGTGCAGAAGCCGGATATTACCGCATAAGGATCGTACTGGGTAACGGACAATCCTATTATTCCGGCCTGCTGAAAATAACCCGTTCCCTGGATGGAAAAATGAAGGTTTATCCTTGATCGTACACACCGGCGGCAGAGCCATCTGTCGCGGCTGGGAGGGACATGAAATCCTATGAGTCCGGGACAATGATCGATGCCCGGAAAAGCACGGTCTGGGACGTCATCACCGACGGCGGCAACTTCACGGTCTGGAACTCCGGTATCACGCACATTGTCGGGGAACTGCACCACGGCGGCACAATAGACGTCCGTACCCGGACCGGCGGGAGGCACATCTACCGCTTACGGGTCCGGCAGGTACCGGGCGAAGTGATGACGTGGACCGGAGGCGTGCCCCTTGCTCTGTCCAGGAGCGTGCGCACCTTCACGCTCACGCCTCACGGTGGGCAGACGCTCCTAAGCGTCAGGCAGGATCTTGCCGGCCTGCTGCCCGTCCTGCTTTGGAACGCCGTCCCCGATGTCGAGGCGGTCCTCGCCGAGTACCTTAGCGCCGTCAAGGAACGCTCCTCAGCCGGCACGAAGCCAGGATTTACACGTCACCGCGCTTGCCCTGGGTAACCGGGCGAAGGCTCGGCGCAGCGGAGCGCCCGCGACAGTCCGCCTTGGCCGAACCGGGCCTGAGCGCCTGAGCCCGCCCGAAGCGCTTCGAGTGCGTCTACGTTCGTTCCGGAAGTTTCGTGCGGATGTACGCGACGGCGCCTGCCGGGTCAGCGCACGAGACAAGCAGCCAGCCGCTGGCCGTCTGGATCCGGAGTGTGGGGCCGCCTACCGGATGACCGGTTACTCCGCCGGGAGGTCGCCGCAGGCCCATGCCCTCACGAAGGCCGGTGCTCGGACCGGTGGCGACGGCTGTGATTTCACGATAGGCGATTTTCGTGGAGAACAGCCCCGCAACCCGGACGGACAGACCGGCATCCTCAAACCGAATCCGCGCGCTCATGCGCAGCGCCGACACGAAGACCAATGCCATCACCGGCCCCAGCCACACCTGGCCTGCAGCCGACAGCACCATGACAGCCACAAAACCCACGGCTGCGAGCAGTCCCTGGTACTTCGCTGGCATGCCCGTCCGCAGCTCCCGGGCGCACGCTTTCTCCCGCTTCATTCGGGCAGTCTTCCGGGTCAGCCTCCAGCGGGCAACTTCGCGCGCCGCGCGGAATGCCGGCGGACGCTCCTGCGTTGGCCAAGACATGAAGCGCATCGGATTTTTGTCCTTCGGGCACTGGGGGCCCGGGGAGGGCTCCCGCACCCGGGGAAGCCCCGTGACGCCCTGCGGCAGGGCATGAACTGGCCGTCGCCGCCGAGGAGCTGGGCATTGACGGCGCGTTCTTCCGCGTGCACCACTTCGCCCGGCAGCAGGCCTCCCCGTTCCCTCTCCTGGCCGTTGTTGCCGCCCGGACCAGCCGGATCGAAATGGGAACCGGCGTGATGGACGTCGCTCAAAACCCGCTCTACATGGCCGAGGAAGCCGCTGCGACGGACCTGATCAGCGGCGGGCGTCTGCAGCTCGGGATGAGTCGCGGTTCACCCGAACCCGCCCGCGACGGCGCCGCCGTGTTCGGCCATGTGCAGGACGGGGAAACCGCCGCGGACATGACCCGGCGACACCGCCGTGTTCCGCCGCGCCATTTCGGGGGCCGGGATGGCGGAGGCGGAGCCGCGCTACGCGGGCGGCGGTTCCGGACTGCTGCCCGTCCAGCCGCATTCACCGGGCCTCAGCGAGCGGATCTGGTGGGGCGCAGGGTCCCGCGCCACGGCCGTCTGGACTGCGGAACAGGGCATGAACCTGATGAGCTCCACGCTGCTCACTGAGGACACCGGCGTGCCCTTCGACCAGCTGCAGGCCGAGCAGATCAGCATGTTCCGGCAGGCGTGGGCCGACGCCGGCCACCAGTACCACCAGCCGCGCGTCTCGGTCAGCCGCAGCGTCCTGCCGATCGTCGACGACGAGGACCGGCGGTTCTTCGGCCTCAGTGCGTTGCGGGAAAAACGCGACCAGGTGGGGGTGATTGACGGGCTGGTGGCGCGCTTTGGCCGCAGCTACCTCGGCGCACCCGACGCCATCGCCGCGGACCTCGCCGCCGACGCCGCCGTCCAGGCCGCCGACACCCTGCTGCTCACCGTCCCCAACCAGTTGGGGGTCGACTTCAACGCCAAGTTGCTGGGCACCGTCGTCCGCATCGCCGCCATCGGCTGGGCGCCGGCGGCGCGGACGTAACCCGGCGTCCGTTAGCCCGCCGGCGGGGTGCTCCCGGCGTCGAACGCGGGGACGCCGGGCCGGGCGGGCGTGGCTAGCATGGCTCCTTGGGGGAGTGCCCCGAAAGACCCGGCGGGCCCGAGTCAGCCATCCGCGCGAAGGAGACCGTTGTGACCCTGCCCGAAGGTTTGACCCCAGGCGTCTGGACGCTGGACATGTCCCACAGCGAGATCGGCTTCAGCGTCCGCCACGCAGGCATCAGCAAGGTCCACGGCCGTTTCGACCAGGCCACGGCGGAGGCCCACGTCGGCAATTCCCTGGCCGAGTCCAGCCTGCATGCCAGCGTCAAGACCGCCAGCTTGACTCCGGCGACGCCAACCGCGACGCCCACGTCCGCGGCGAAGACTTCTTCGACGTCGAGAAGTTTCCCGGAGATGACCTTCCGGGCCACGGGCATCCGGGGCGACGGCGAGGACTATGTGCTGGCCGGGGACCCTCACCATCCGCGGCGTCACCAAGCCGGTGGACCTCGAAGTCGAGTTCGCCGGCGCTTTCGCAGTGGACCCGTTCGGTGCCACCCGCGCCGGGTTCAGCGCGGAAGCCGAGATCAGCCGCAAGGAATTCGGCTTGACGTCGAACACCGCCTCGAAGCCGGCGGGCTGGTCAGCGACAAGGTCAAGATCAATGTCGACGCCGCCATGGTGAAGCAGGCGTAGTTAGAAGAGCAGCAGGACAAAGCCGCCCACGGTCGAAAGGATCCCCACCCCGGTGAGGATCCAGCAGGAAGTCCCGGCGGCGTTGTCGTGCTTCGGCGGCGTGAGTCCCAGCGGGACGGGTGGCACACGTCGTAGTAGAGGTCGACGTCGGACCCCACCACCAGGCCCTGCGACTCCGCCGCCGGCAGCAGCGAGCGGTGGTCGGCGTCGTGGTGGTCCGTCCAGCTGTACCCGGTGAACCCGCCGGCGCTGATCACCGTGGCGGTGGTGCCGGTCCACTCGCAGTGGCGGCGCCGGGCAATCCAGCCCCAGGCCAGCAGCGGCAGCCCAGGATAAAGCCCACCCACGTCATCACTTCGAGAATGGGGCCCGGCGGGCGCCGAAGCTGGTCATCCGGACGTTCCGGGCTGCGTCAGCGGGAGACGCGCGAGCGGCGCAGGAAGTAGAAAATGCCCGCCCCCACCAGGACCAGAAGGCCCACGTAGAGCGGGAACTGCACGGCCTTCACCGCCGCGCCGAGGACCAGCAGGACGAGGGCAACAACGAGGGCAATCTTCAGGAGTGCAGGCATGTACCCAGTATTGTGCCCTTTCCGGCGTTCTCAAAGCTCCCGGTCCGGGCCCGCGTCCCGGGAGGCATTCAGGATGCGGGTGAACCCCTCGCCCGGATCAGGCCCCGGCAGGGGACAATGGAGCCATGAAGACACTGCTCAACCTCCTCTGGCTGCTCTTCGGCGGGCTCTGGCTCGCAATCGGATACTTTGTGGCCGGGATCATCTGCTGCCTGCTGGTGATCACCATCCCCTGGGGACTTGCGTCGTTCCGGATCGCGAACTACGCGCTCTGGCCGTTCGGGCGCACCGTGGTGGACCGGCCCGGCGGCACCGGCGTGTTTTCCCTGCTGGGGAACGTCATCTGGCTGCTGGTCGCGGGCATCTGGATCGCGATCGGCCATGTGGTGACCGCCTTCGCCATGGCCATCACCATCATCGGCATCCCCCTGGCCATCGCCAACCTCAGCTTCATCCCGGTCTCGCTGATGCCGCTGGGCAAGCAGATCGTGCCGAGCGACCGGCCGTTCGTAACCACTTACAAGGCCTACCGCTAGACCGCATCAGAGGAGGACCGCCATGTCCGAGCATGCCAGCGCCACAACGTCCGGCCCCGGCGGCGCCCCACCGGACGACGAGCTCATGCTGGTCATCACCCGCGAATTCCAGGCCCCCATGACCCGGGTGTGGTCCGCCCTCACCGACCCGGACCAGGCGCCGGCGTGGTGGGGGCCGCGGGGCTTCCACGTTCCGCGCGAGAGCATCGACGCCGATCTGGAGATCGGCGGGCTATACCGGGCCTGCATGGTCCAGGACAGCACGGGGGAGGAGCGCTGGTGGAGCGGCGTCCACACGGACGTCGAACCGCCGGGCCTCCTCGTCTTCACCCACGCCTGGGACAAGCGCGACAGGAACCGCAGGGCTTCGAGACCGAGGTGACCCTGCGCAAGCCAAGGCAGATCGACAGCGGCGCCCGGTGATCGTACCCCGGCTACGAACACGATCGACAGCCGGCAACGCCCACGGCGTCG
>CAWGLH010000014.1:0-275489 GCA_963823365.1 uncultured Sphingobacteriales bacterium | reverse complement strand
AGGTTTTGCTGAAATCGGACTTTTGAATTTTTGAATACAGGGAGCCAAGCACAAAAGCATTTGCTATTTCTGCGCCGCTTTCAAAGGTTGACCAGAAGGCCGTGTTTTCCCCTACTCCTATTAATGCCCCAAAACCAGGCCGGTAAGCGCCGGGCAGGGCCGAAAAACAATAACTGTTGGTGGCGCCTGTATTGGGATTCTTCCAGCCGGTTACATACTTCATCTTGCCCCCGGCAACTTCATAGCCTCCCATGGTGTTAATCAGTTCATCCCACTCCTCCACAGTAGGCAGGTGCCAGCCCGGGGGAGCTACAGTCAATGCCGTTTGCCAGTCGTACAACCGCCCGTATTCAGCGCAGTTATTACACCATGATCCGGCAACCTCATAGTCGAGGTTCTTTGCCATCCAGGTCTGGCTCCCGATCACAATAACGGGGTATACTTTATTATCCCTCGGATCAGTAAAACTATTGGCATAGGTGCAGGTCAGGTTTACGGGGTCAGAGGAATCAGGTGCGTCGTCCTTACCGCATCCTGCCATAGCAAGCAGAACGAACAGGTAAATGGTGCGTTTCAACATAAACAGTTTGGAATGGTGTTACAAGTTAAATCATTTCAGGGTTAACAACGACCAGTGCACGGAGTAAAAGGGAATTATAATGATATAACGCTCAGAACGTTGAATATTGTATCCCGACTCAAAATGCCGCAACCACGGTGGCCCCATTTTACCTGGTTGCATATAAGACAAGAGCCATCGCAGTTCTCAAATGCTCCAAAAACTGATGCAGAAACCTGTTTAGTCCGAAAACTCATTTTACATTTATTCCATGAAAAAATCAGCCTCCTTCATCATAGCATGCCTGGTCTCATGGGTTTTTACCAGTGAAGCCATCGGGCAGACTGTCATAACGAATAATCCATTTGAAAAGAAATGGTGGAAGGAAGCCATCGTCTACCAGGTCTACCCCCGCAGCTTTAAAGACAGCGATGGCGATGGTATCGGCGATCTCAAAGGCATCATCTCCCAGCTCGATTATATAAAAAGCCTGGGCATCGACGCCGTATGGATCAACCCGATCTACTCTTCGCCCAATGACGATAACGGCTACGATATTTGCGACTACCGGAATATCATGAAGGAATTTGGAACGATGGCTGATTTTGATGCACTCCTGAAAGGACTGCATGATCGTAATATAAAACTGGTGATGGACCTCGTGGTGAACCATAGCTGCGATGAACACGAATGGTTCAAACAAAGCCGCAGCTCCCGTACCAGCCCCTATCGCAACTACTACCATTGGTGGAATGCCGAAAGAGGCAAGCCGCCTTACCGCTACAGCCTCTTTGATATAAACCACGATGCGTGGAAGTATGATTCCCTCACCAATGCCTACTACCTGCACTATTTTTCCCGCAAGCAACCCGACCTGAACTGGGAAAATCCGAAGCTCCGCCAGGAAGTATATGATATCATGAGGTTCTGGGCCGACAAGGGAATCGATGGCTTCCGTCTCGATGCCTTCGGGTTTGCCGCCAAAGACACCACCTGGCCCGCACTTACCCAAGGGCTATGAAAAAAATTTCATGAAGTATTACAGCATGCAGGGTAACCTGCATGACTACCTGCAGGAGATGAACACGGAAGTGCTGGGCAGTTATGATGTGATGAGTGTTGCCGAAGGAGCAGGCAATTCATTTGAAGATGCACATAACCTGGTGGATGAAGATCGCAATGAACTCAATATGGCTTATGCCTTTGACGGAGTGGATATTGCCAAACCGGAAGGATACAGCCTTTTGCATTTTAAGGATGTCTTCTCGCGATGGGATTCCGCCTTTGCCAAAAGCGGATGGTTATCCATCTTCCTCGCCAACCACGACCAGGCCAGGATGGTGAGCCGCTTCGGAAACGACAAGCCCGCCTTCCGCGACCTCTCCTCCAAAATGCTCACCACATTTATCATGTCCATGCGCGGCACATCCTACTATTATAACGGCGATGAACTGGGGATGACCAATGCGGGCTTCACGAAAATTGAAGACTACCGCGACATGCCCACCCTCAATGAATACCAGAACCAGAAAAACAAGGGGGGCGACCTGCAGAAATTCATGCAGCGGATCGCATTCGAATCACGGGATAACGGCCGAACCCCCTTTCAGTGGAACAGCACGCCCAATGCGGGTTTCACCACGGGCACACCCTGGCTGAAAGTAAACCCCAACTATACCACCATCAATGCCGCGGCACAGGAAAAAGATCCGAACAGCTGCCTGAACTATTTCAGGAAGATGGTGAACCTGCGGAAAACCAATCCCGCCCTGGTCTATGGGAAATACACCTTGCTGGATAAAAACAATCCTAACGTATATGCCTATACGAGGGAGTACGAGGGCCAGAAGTTTCTCATCGTCCTTAATTTTTCTGCCGGCAATGCGCAGTCGGCCCTGGGTATAAATGCCGCCAATGCAAAACTCCTGCTGGGCAATTATAAGGACGCGCCGGTGAATAATATCAAGGGATCATCGGTCAGCCTGAGGCCTTATGAGGCGCTGGTGTATAAGCTATAAATCATCAATTAAGCCTGGAAGTTTCCAGAGTTGCAGGCAAGCCGATGTAGTAGGCAACGCGTTTAGCTTTCCTATTCAAGACAACTGATATCTGCGAAAGGCAGGGTAAACAACCCGGTGTGAAATGTTCTGATGAAGTTGGAGTTTCACAGGCATTCGAATTGTTATGCTCCGGTCAGCGCAAATGCAATCGCTCTTTTGTTTCCTCGTTACCATTACGCATTATTAAACGTTTGATTACTTACAAGGCGATACTTAAGTCTTATAGCAATCTCATCCCTGCTATATACTTCTCCTTTTCTATCCAATAGCCAATTTCATCCTGCAGTTTTCTAATTCTTGGCTAGTTTCAAATTGATCCATTCCTAGGTTCTACTCCGATGTTCTGAATTTACCTGAGCACCGCCAGCCCATACAAAGACATTGTCTATGATACCGTCTATACAGCACTTGCCGTCAGAATTTTGCAAGGCGTCCCAAAGCGAATTTGCGTGATCCTAATCGTTAGCCTGATCAGTATTCAGTTGTTTCATTTGAAAATAAAAGTACAAATATTCTTCTAGTCGAGTAAAATAGGCATTGCCTATAACATTCTATAATCTCGCAAAATCAATACCATATTTGTTTTGATACCTCATTTTTTAGTTCATCCGCCAATTCCCTGATGTTTTTCGCTTTTCTTTTCTCGGAAATTTCCTGGCCCTCAAGTTTCATGCGTTTGCGAAGTGCGCATTACAATTTCCGTTGCCGACCTCAATGATTTTCTTTCCAGCAATGCTTCCAGTGAGCCATCCTTCGGGACAAATCCGTACACTAATTCCATATCCAGCGCTTTGGCAACTTCCTTAAGCCGATTCAGGGTAACAGATCCTTCTGCTTCCCTTTGCTCAATTTCCTTCATACTTTGTTTAGTAATGCTGAGTTTTTTCCCTAATTGGTCCAGTGATATCCCCAAAGTTGTACGAATGGCTTTTATCCAGCCAATAGGAGGATTTACTTACCCTGGCGGAGATTGAAAATGCCTTGAGCTTTTCATCGAGTTGCTGTAACTGGAGCTTTTTCGTATTCATATTGTAAGGTTATACCCTGACTTTATAAATACAAAAGTAAGGTTATATCCTGACATAATAAAATATATGTAAGGTTATACCCTGACTACAGTGATCGCTCTAGTCACTTCATCTTCTCACTATAATTGGTATTTGCGACAATGCGTTTCACTTTCCCGGATGCATCCCTGGTAAATTCAATCAGTTGTCCGGGAAGATCATCCTGTCTTACCAGCCGAAACTGATCGCGCACCCCGGTTGGTTTATATAGTACGGGCCTTGTGCCTATCGGGGCAGCAGAAGGCAAATTAAACGAGATCAGGTGGCCTTTCCAGGGCAGGAATACGATCTCGCTTCCCCAGTCCGTCCGGTCATATATTCCTGCATATTCATCCAGGTTCACCGTTGTTTTTTCTGCCTTGCCATCCCGGTACCTGTTCAGGATCTTGAATATTGCCTCCGAATAATCACCCGGGTCAATACCGGCTGCATTGACCATGACCACCACGCCGAACTTCGTCTTTGGGTCAATGGTAACGATGGTGCGGTAACCGGGGCATGAGCCGTCGTGCCCCACCAGCTTTGAACCATCCACATTATCAATGACGAATCCGAGTCCCCAGGTGTTACCTCCATCCGGGTTGATCCATTGCACCCTTTGCATTTCTTTTAAGGTCGATGGCTTCAGCAATTCCTTTGCACCGGAATTGAGTAATCTCAATTGCCACTGGGCAAACCTGGCGAGGTCAAGGGCGGAGGAAGAAAATCCTGCTGCCGCGGCAATACCATTGGCCTGGAAGAAGGGCATGCTGCGGCGGGTGCCGTCGCGTTTCAAACCTCCATAGCCCGTGGCCAGTTTTCCTCCCCAGAGATTTTCGGGCATATAGGGCCGGGTATCTTTCAGTTGGAGGGGCTTCAGGATATTTTCTTCGACATATTTCTCATAAGGCATGCCGGAGACTTTGGCGACGATTTGTCCGAGTAAACTCATCCCCAGGTTACTGTACTGGAACATGGTGGATGCGGGATAGATGGTATGTTGTTTTCCCAGGCTGTCGTTGATTTCTTTTTCCGTGGGGAATGTATAAGGATCGGTCCAGTAGGGTTGCTTGGATTCGCGGGGAAGTCCGGCAGAATGCGTCAGCAGCGCCCGGATGGTGATCGGCACCGATTCAAAATCCTGTTGCATGGTGAAGGCGGGGAGATACATACTCACGGAATCGTCTAACCGAATTTTCCCCTGCTCCCAGAGTTGCATCACGGCAACCGAGGTGAAGAGTTTGGAGATGGAGCAGATACTGCAGAGGGAGCCTGCATCCATGGGAATTTTTTTCGCCAGGTCGGCGTAGCCATAACCCTTGCTCCATACCAGCTGCTGGTCTTTCACGATGGCCACGGAGATGCCGGGGATTTTCTTGAAGTCTTTTTCGGCGTCCAGCCATATGTCAACTACTTTGATGGCTTCTTTATAACTGGTATCCTGTGACAGGAGACGCAGGGAAGGCAGGAGGACGCAGAGGAGTAGTGCGAATGCACAAATTATTTTTCTCATATACAGTAATTGCATAAAAGATACTCCAATTCTATATAACCCAAATAAGGACATTTTTGGGCTATGTTCTGACTATATAACCCAAAAAATGGCATTTATGAGGCATATTAACAGGAAAAATGTTGCACTTTAGGGCTACTTTCCTTATCTTCAAAAGAATGATATTTTTCGAATCTTCTGTTTTTTCGATCAGGGACAATTGGTGGTGCTGGCCAATGGATTTCAGAAGAAAACACAAAAAACCCCAAAGCAGGAAATTGAAAAAGCATTAGGAATAAAGAAAGAATATGAAAATGAAAAACAATAATATAATCACACTCAATCAGTTTAAGGATAAGCATTACGGGAAACCCGGAACTGCAAAACGCGATGCGCTGGAAGCCGGTTATAATAACTTTAAAATTGGCGCATTGATCCTCGAAGCCCGCCTGGAAAAGGGAATGACACAGGAAGCGCTCGCAGAAAAAGTAGGAACCACAAAATCCTACATATCAAAAATTGAAAATAATATAAAGGAAGTCCGCCTTTCCACTCTTCAAAAGATAATTCAGCAGGGCCTGGGTGGCCAGCTGGAACTTTCTATAAAATTTTAATTTCTAACCCCGGATTTCTTTCTGCTCAAACTAAAAGTGACAAAATGAGTAACAAAAAAGATAAGGTTATTCTAGCTTCCAAAAAAGATAAGAAAATCTTTTTTGCAGCCTTAATTAATCCACCCAAACCTAATAAGGCCTTAATTAAGGCAGCAAAGGATTATTACCTAAAGTTCATGTCTGATAAATGACCCGCGAGCCAGATTTACCATGCAAATCTTACATTAAATGTTCATTTTGCATGGATGGGGAACCACATAAAGTAATCCTTCCGAAAAACATGAACCTCGTCATGTTTCGGCCATGATGCAGCCACTTGGGTGACTCCTGTCACATAGCCGCGGAAATGCCGGTTCTAGTTTTGTACCTCCAACTGCAGCAGTGCAGGGAGATTACAAAACTTACACATATGAAAAAGCTACTGTCCACGCTAATCCTCGGCTTTCTCCCATTCTTCTTACTAGCACAGGTCGGACATATCATGCAGGGCATCGGAGCACATAATATGTCGATGGGCGGCGCCGCCACCGGCAACCCCCTCGATATCAACGGAGCCCTCAACTGGAACCCCGCCGGCATATCAGCCTTCAAGACCAAAGTGTTTTCCTTCAATGCGGGTGCCTTTCTTTCAGCTCCCGAATTATCTTCCACAGTGCCCACCCAGCAGGGACCATTCAGCGGCGTTACCAAAGACGAACGCGGCGCATCCATAATGCCATCCCTGGCCATGGTCTGGGGAAAGGAAAACAGCAAACATACTTTCGGCGTTTCCGCATTCGGGATCAGCGGCTTCGGTGTTACATTCCCCGAAAACATGAGCAACCCGATCAATATGCCACAGGATATGGGCGGGTTCGGACAGATCAAATCTGATTATATGCTGATGCAGATCGGCGTTACCTATGCTTACGAAATCACCGAACAGTTTTCCATCGGCATCGCCCCCACCTTCAACTATGCGGCACTGTTACTGGAACCAAATCCGCTGTCATCGCCCAGTATGGAGAAGGGATATCCCCTGGCGAAAAGGGCAAGTGCGACGGGTTTCGGCGGACAGGCAGGCGTATTCTACAATTCCGGGAACGGACTGAAAGCCGGTGTCTCCTATAAATCGCAACAGTATTTTTAATGAGTTCGATTTTGAAAATACCTACCTCGACGGCAGTGCAGCACCGAATGTGAAATTCAAAATGAACTATCCTGCCATATTCTCTGTCGGTATCGGGTACTCTAATAAAGCCATTGACATTGCGGTCGACTACCGGATGGTGGATTATGAAAATACCGATGGATTTAAAGAAAGCGGATGGACGCAAACCGCTTCTGTAGCCGGTTTCGGATGGCAGGATATAAATGTAATATCAGCCGGACTTCAGTACAAGGGCATTGAAAAATTCCCGCTCAGGGTTGGTTATACCTATAGTTCAAATCCCATCAAGCCTGAACTGGCATTCTTCTCCACTCCTGCAACAGCGATCATTAAAAACGCATTCCAGCTGGGATTCGGATGGGAGATGAATACAAAATTCACCCTCAATGCAGTGTACCACCATGGTACCAGCGGCGGGTCAACAAGTGGTTTGTTATTAAGTCCGATGATGGTCAGCGAATCCAACCCGCTGGGCTCCATCCCCGGATCCAATGTATCTTATAAAATGAGTACCGACCTGTTTATGGTGGGTATCAATTATGCTTTTTAAATAGCCGTTTTCTAACCTGTAACACCCCTAACTATGATAACAGCCGGGCTGAGCAATCAGTCCGGTTTTTTGCATTAGTTGCATTTTTTGCAACTCTGGTCTCTCAATAAGACCCTAATCCGCATTGATTGCAAATACCGGAACCATCGTCCCGAAAATCAATTATCGTTTGCTCTTTCGGGCCGCTATTTTTATGCAATTAAACATCAGGTATGAAACAGATTATCAGTTCACGGTTTTACTTTCCTCTGCATACAACAATCGCAATCATCGGCACACTGACTTCAATACTGTTTTTAAGCAGTTGCTCAAAAGACGGGGTCGGGCTTGAATATGTCGATCATGTAGACAAGTATATGTTTTTCACGATCAAAATTGACGGAAAGGAATTTACTTCTTATGGATACTCCAATAAAACCACTCCTTCCTCAAACACAGGTCCTACACTCGCACATTATTCCTATCAGGATAGTGCCGGGAATCAAATAGTCGGTGCAAATATTTCTGTATACGATATCGCTATGGACTTTAGCCCTGGTGGCAGTCTATTTACCAGCCTGGGAGATTGTGGCCTGAATTTGAAAATGACGAAGACTGATCAGGGCCTGGCAGGAACATACAATATCCGGGGAGATGAGAATTTCATCGGGGTAGGAAACGGCGTCGACACTCTACAGTATGCCGTCGATTCTTCAGGATTTTCATTAACAGTCAAGACCGAAGGAAGACATCAAAACACTTATCATAAAACCGTAGAAGGCAGTTTTTCCTGTAAACTTGTTCAAAACAGTAATCCTGCAAAATTGATTCCTGCGAGCGGCACATTCAGGATGTACATTAATTAATGTGGGAATGTGATAATGCGGCACTGTTACTGGAACCCAATCCGCTGTCATCCCAGTATGGAAAAGAACTCTATGCTTATAAAATTTTATCGATCGCAGAAGGGTAATTTAACTATTGATCAGTTTTGCTCCTCCTTTTTAAGCAACATTTCAATGTGGGTTTCTCCCATTGGCATTTTCAGGCGCAGTAATCCCTTATTTAATGTATACTGGTAAATATCTGTTACTTTCATGCTGTTAAACCTAACAACATGAAACAATTCTATCACTCCCCAATTTGTTTTCTTCGTATTATTTGCTTTTCTCTTTGTTACTGCGGCATCATGCTCCAAAGACGACAATGAAGGGAGAATAAATACTGAAATTTTCTTCGAAGCCGACTTTGGTAACGGTTTCTCAGCAACCAGTTACGGGCCGCTTTTTTACGGGAAAAGGCCCGAACACACGGAGATGCAGGTATTCGGCTTTAGAGTTCATTGATGCCAATGGGGAAGTTTTTACAGATAATCGCGGTTTCCGTTGACTAGTGGCATACTAACCACAGTCCATTGACTGGGCAGGTTACGTCATTATGAGACCTGATAAAAGCTGCCAAAGGGATAGAGGGTAGCTCATTTTAATACGTAATTCCTGAAATTCAGCAAGCGAACTCATCATTTGCCAGATTATCTTAACAGCTATTCAATCGATGAACGTGGATTTACAATTCATAAAACAGGAGTTTCTGAAATCTCCGGATCTTATGCTGAAGGCTCCTTTAGTTTTTTGGGGAAACATATGTACGAGCTGGCCTCCAAAAAGCAATTTCAGGAAAGTTTCGACTTTACCTGTCTAAAATAATCTAGATTTTCAAAATCACGTTTTATTCGTCAAAAACCTATTACAATGAAAATCTGACACCGTTCAATAACCGGGCTTTTGCCATATTCAGCGCCTCGACAAGTACAGCACCAAGTCCCTGCGCCTATCCTCCAAGGCACCTATACCACTCTGCGCTTCTTATGCAATTCTCCTTGCGTCCCTATTACTATGTATTACCATTTTCTATGAGTTCTTGTTCAAAAATAGAAGGCAGTGGGAAGAGTTACAATATCATCGACAAGAACTTTTTCTTTACCGTCAATATAAACGGCAAAGCATATACTTCTTATGGATGGTATTCGAGTGATCATCATCCCGATGGAAGACCCTACTCGAGCGGAGGACCTTCCAATTGGTTCATATGATTGATATCGATCCATTATCCGGTGATACCATCCGAAAGTCCTACGATAATCGTTTATGATTTTGCCACCAATAATATAGTATCCAAACCTGTGGGCAATTGTAATGCAAATATCTGGCTCACAAAAAAAGGCAGCAAGTTGGGAACGTATACATTTGTTAAAGCACCTATACCTCAAAATGAATTTTATAACCTCGATGGCAAATCATATTTTATCGATCAGCACGAGAACAGTTTATTATCACCAAAATATCCTCGAACTTATCCATTATGTTGAAGGAAATTTCCATGCAACCTTTGGGAAGTGAACGGACCTACCACTGCACCTATGCCTGCAACGGGAAGTTTCAGGTTGAAGGGGTATTGAAAAAATCCGGTCCGCATTTATTCTTACTGCTGCTGAGGTAGTAGTTGATTTCGACCCTTCAAAAAAGCGGACATTTTTATACCCGTTCGGGTATAAAAAACGTCCTTTTAAAAGGCCCTCGAAAATGAACATGCTAAGCTCGTAGACCAATTAATAAAACTGACAAAATGAAAGCGTCTGCTTATTAATATTTCTATCTTCATCCCCAGGAAAATTTATGATCAACCATCATTTGAAAAAATTACTTATTCCCATTCTTTTTGTGGCCTTATACATGGCCTGTGAAAAAGACGGCAGCGGACATTTCAAACTCGACAATGCCATGTACTTTACCCTGCAGACGGGAGCACAGACATTTAGTACTTTCGGCTACACCAATACGCAGGTCTCCGATATGTTCGGCGGACCGGAAATCTCAACCTCCTATATTACTGATGCTTCGGGTATTGGTAAAACACAAATGCTCCTGGTGGCATTCCCGTTGTTGAAAAATTCAATGTACCAGTGGAATTAATACAATTGAGTTTACGATGCGGAAACTGTTAAGCAGACTGGTATATGGCAAGTAATTAAAAGCCGAGGCAATTCTGTTTTGGGCAACTATAAGGAAGTACTTGGCCAGTTGACGAACAATGTTTTCAGATTCAATCGGGACTACAACTGTTTTTTCTTGATAAAAACGGACTTGATCTTAAAATCTCTGAAGCAGGATATTCCATAACCGGCCGAAGTACACTGGAAGGAACGTTTACTGCTGTCCTTCGTCCGGCTGCAGATACCGCGCAATCGCAAACCGCTACGGCTTCCTTCCGGGCATATGTGAAATGATGTTTTATGACCAGACTCATTTAGTTCCTTCCGGGAATTGTACCTTACATACAATGAAACCGCCTGCTCCCAGCCTGGCGAATCAGCACAATAAAGCACTGGCCGAAATCTTCCGCCAGATGGCTGCCTGTTATAAATACCTCGGGCAGGAAGAAAGGTTTCGTGCCATCGCTTACGATAATGCTGCCAGGACTATCGAGAGCATGAAGGATGATATAGCCCTCCACGCGCATAATGTAAAAGAGCTCGATGAGCTGAAGGGCATTGGAGAAAGCATCGCCGAAAAGATCATCGAGTGGCTTTCTACAGGAAGAATCAAAACATTTGAGAAGCTGAAAAAGGAAGTCCCCCTGGAACTCCTCGATCTCATGGAAATCAATGGCATGGGACCTTCCACCCTGAAAACACTCCATGAAAACCTGGGTATTAATAGCCGGGAAGACCTGCTGCTCGCCATCGAAAAAGGAAAGCTCAGCACCCTGAAAGGATTTGGAGAGAAAAAGATCGCCAATATTCAGCGCGCACTGAAGCTCTATAAAGAAACTGGCACAAGACTCTTGCTCTGGGATGCCATGCAGGTGGGTGAAAATATCCTTGCCGATGTGAAAAAGATCAAGGGTGTCATAAAGGCCGAATTAGCAGGTAGCCTTCGCCGTAAGAAGGAAACAATTGGCGACATTGATATTATTGTTGCGGCTTCTCCTGCTGCAGGGAAATCGATCACCAAGAAATTCAGCGCTTTACCGCAGGTGGAAAGGATCATTGCTGCCGGTGATACCAAGGCCAGTGTGGTGCTCCGCGAAAGCGGCACACAGGTGGATATCCGTGTGGTGGATCCTTCCGAATATGGTGCTGCCATGTTATATTTTACCGGATCCAAAGAACATAATATCCACCTGCGCGTGATGGCGAAGGAGAGGGGTTGGAAGATTAATGAGTATGGACTATATGACGACAGGGAGAGGCAGGACGCAGGGAAACACAAGACGCGGGGGGGCAAAGACGCTCAGGAATCAGGACACAGAGGAAGATCGCCGGGGAAACAGAAGAGGGAATGTATAAGGCGCTGGGGCTTCCCTGGTTTCCGCCGGAACTAAGGGAAGAACGCGGAGAAATAGAATGGGCCTTCAAACATAAACTTCCTGATCTCATCGAACTCAAAGACATACGCGGCGATATGCAGATGCACAGTACCTGGAGTGATGGCGCAGAAACCATTGAAACCATCGCGAAGTACGTGATGAAGAACTTTCCCCATTATGATTATATCGTGATGACAGACCACTCTCCTTCGGAACGTATCGCCGGAGGCTTATCCCCCGATGAATTCAAAAAGCAATTCGTCGAAATAGACCAGGTCAATAAATCACTGCGGAAAGGACTTCGTTAAAAAGGGCGTGGAAGTGGATATACTGGCAGATGGAAAACTTGACCTGCCGGATACTTTATTAAAACAGTTCGATTGGGTAGTAGCCTCGATCCACAGCGGATTCAATAAAGACAATACCAGCCGGCTGTTAAAAGCATGCGATCATCCATCTGTCCATTGTATCGGGCATCCTTCCGGCCGGCTGATCGGGAAAAGGGAAGCATACCTGGTCGACTGGCCACAGCTGTTTACAAAAGCCGCCGCCACCGGCACTGCCATTGAAATCAATGCCCAGCCCGAAAGACTTGATTTAAAAGATGATCTCGTTCACCAGGCTATCCAAAAGGGAGTGATGATCACCATCAGTACTGACTCCCACAGCCTGAACCAGTATGATTTTATGCAGCTGGGCGTAGCCGTTGCCCGCCGTGGCTGGTGTGAAAAAGAAAATGTGCTGAATACAAAGGGCTGGAAGGAAGTGGAGAAGTTCGTGATCGCAAAGGCGCGGTGAAGGCGAAGGCGCGGTGAGGGGCATAGGGACGCGGAGCAAATACAAGGATTCGGAGGAAACTTAAAGGCTACCGGCAGGGGCTTCTATATTCCCACATTTGCGCACTTTCCCATTTCCACTTTATCCATTTACCCGCACTCTGTTACAAGATTTGGTCTAATTTACCCCCATTTTGTTACAAGATTCGGCAAAATTTACCCCCGTTTTGTTACAAATTTCGACCAGATTGACCCCCGATTTGTTACAAAACATGGAATTTCATAGGTACAATTATGATTGCTTGATATAATGCCTGCTATGATTTATTCAATGCCAGGATCAGACCACGCCTTTATTAATGATCTGATTTATGAATGATTCCATCGTTGTGGGTTGCAGCCCAAATTGAGCTATAGAATATTTTGGATCAACAGATTGGTCTGTATTTTCTGTAATAGTAGTCAGTCGCATGATGCGTGCAATGCCGGGATGAAAAGGCTGAAATATCCTGCTCATCAGATTTAGGATGCCAATGGGTACATGTCCAACCTTTGGCGTTTTACCAATAGCCTTACCAAATAATTCTGCCACCTGGTTACGGGTAAGGTTCTGAGGCCCGGCAAGTGTTATAATGGTATTTTTATATTGATCAGTTTCAATTATTTTCTCCAAAGCTGCCACAACATCCCCTGCTGCAATAAAATTCACCGGATCCTCTCCCTTTCCCAGGATAGTGGTTTTCCCTTTCTCAATAATGTTCCTGCCTAACAACCTGTAAGCATGCCACTCCATAAAAGCCGTTGGCCGCAAAATGGTATATGTTAGCCCGGAGTTTATGAGATATTGCTCTACGCCATACTTCGTGCGGGTGAAATCAAGCGGACTATCCGGCGAAGCCCCGAAAATGGAAGTGTAAATGAAATGTTTTACTCCCGCCTGCTTTGCTGCATCAATGATCTGCCTGTGTGCCTTGTCGTCCAGGTTCCCTGAACTGTTTTTACCCCGCCCCAGCATTCCATGAACGGCAGTAAGTAAAACATCAACACCATTGAAAATATTCATAAAGCTGGAAGGATCTGTAATGTCGCCTTCGATAATTTCCGCACCTTTTTTACTGAAGACCATCGACCTTAGTCTTATCCCTCACAAAAGCGGAAACCTTATAACCCTTAGCCATGAAATGGGCTGCAGCTTCACCGCCCAGTACGCCGCTGGCACCGATGACAAGTAGGTGTTTCATGCCGTGTTTTTAGTATTTTAAGATACATTAATAATTTGTCGGCGCGCTGATAAATAAGGAATTATTGAATTTGATTTATTAACTTATGCTACTGATTCCGGCAATTTTTTCCTTCAGTACGGAAAACAACATCATACTGTAAACCATGGGCTCCATACTCGTCATAGGAAGTTCCAATACCGATATGGTGGTGAAGACAAAACGTTTTCCCACGCCTGGCCAGACCGTACTCGGCGGAAAGTTCTTCATGTTTCCCGGTGGCAAGGGTGCCAACCAGGCTGTTTCTGCGGCTAGATTGATAAAGCACGAGAATAATTCTTCACAAAAGGCTTCAAGTGTTGCCTTTATTACCAAACTCGGCTCGGATATTTTCGGAGACCAGTCATTTGCCGGATTCCAGAAAGCAGGTATAGATTGCCGTTATATATTCCGGGATCATAAAACGCCTTCGGGCATTGCCCTCATTACTATCAATGAGCAGGGCGAGAATCATATCGTGGTGGCTCCCGGCGCAAACAATACTTTGTCGCCGCCAGACCTTGACCAGGCCGAACTCGCATTTCTCGATACAGAATGGGTGCTGTTGCAGCTGGAGATACCCATCGAAACAATTGTATATGCATCCGAGAAAGCGAACAGGATGGGCAAGAAGATCATCCTGAATCCCGCGCCGGCGCAGGCCTTGCCGGAAGATATTTTCCCGAAACTATATCTTTTTACCCCGAATGAAACAGAGGCTGAATTTTATACGGGGGTGAACATACATAATACAGATTCATCCAGGGAGGCAGCAAAGATTCTATTATCAAAAGGCGTTCACAATGTAGTGATCACGATGGGATCCAAGGGTGCCTTTTTCAAAAATGCCGGGGAAGAAATGATGATCCCGGCACCCGTGGTAAATGCCGTGGATACCACCGCAGCAGGTGATGTGTTTAATGGAGCATTGTGCGTAGCGTTATCTGAATCCATGCCATGGAATGAAGCGCTGTCCTGGGCCTGCCGTGCCGCTGCATATTCAGTTACGCGAATGGGAGCGCAGGAGAGTGCGCCGACAAGACAGGAACTAAAATTATTTAACCCCTGAATAGTTGAGAGTTGAGGGTTGAGGGTTGAGAGTTGATTTTCTCAAACCCTCAACCCTCAACTCTCAACCCTCAACCTTCTCACCCACCATGTATATAATCGATAACTACACCACCGCCGTCCTCTTCTGCATCATCACCATGCTCTGCTGGGGATCATGGGCCAATACACAGAAACTGGCTTCTTCATCATGGCGCTTCGAACTGTTTTACTGGGATTATGTGATCGGCATTTTGCTGCTTTCCCTGGTATTCGGTCATACCCTGGGCAGCACGGGTACAGAAGGAAGGGCGCTTATGGATGATCTGCACCAGGCCGATAACGAAAGTGTACGATCAGCCATCTGGGGCGGAATCCTCTTCAACGCCGCCAACATCTTACTGGTTGCCGCTATTTCGATAGCAGGCATGTCGGTCGCCTTTCCGGTAGGAATCGGACTGGCCCTGGTCATCGGCGTGATCGTTAATTATATTGATGCCCCTATCGGCAATCCTATCTGGCTGTTCAGTGGCGTTGCATTGGTGATTATTGCCATCATCCTGAATGCATATGCTTTCCGTAAAAAACAGGCACAGACGCAGGGAGTTTCCGGAAAGGGATTATTACTGGCTGTGATCGCAGGTTCCCTGATGGGACTCTTTTATAAATATGTCGCCAATGCGATGTTTCCCGATTTCAGGCACCCCGTCGACGGCAAACTCAGCCCTTATACGGCCGTATTCATTTTTTCTGTCGGCATACTGATCTCCAATATTTTCTTCAATACCCTTTTGATGCGTTTCCCATTTACAGGTGAGCCTGTCAGTTATAAACACTATTTCGCAGGCAGTTTTAAATCTCACCTGATGGGAATCCTGGGCGGGATAATCTGGTGCGTGGGAATGTCATTTTCAATCATTGCCTCGGAGAAGGCCGGACCAGCTATTTCTTACGGACTCGGACAGGGCGCTACTATCGTCGCGGCGATCTGGGGCATCTTTATATGGAAGGAATTCAGGGATGCACCGCAATCCGTGTATAACCTGTTGTATGTAATGCTGGCCTGTTATGCAGCCGGACTGGCTTTGATCATCATGTCGAGGTAAAACCTTTTTACTATAATGGTTTTATACAAACAACATATGTAAATATCGGTATGCTTTACTTATAAATTATTTCTTCGTAAATGTAATGGTCTGGGTATATGTCACACCACTATCAACCAGGGTGTAGGTAATTTTCAATGTGGTATTGTCAAGCTGAATAATGTTGAAATCTTCCCCATCGATGCTTAAAATTGTATTATTACTTCTCAGCGTCCAAATAAAAGGCGTAACCTGGTCATATTGAGGATCGCATTTTGAAGGGCCCTCGTTAAATTCGCCCTCACTATTAGTCTTGAAGATGGTGATATCATCCTTGTCGCATGCTTCTAATATAGCAAATACATCAGTTACCACAATGCCATTCCCAAAATCAAATCCCGGACTAATAGTCTGAGCAGTAAGCCCCCATGAACCAAGAATCAATTCACTGGGTGTTTTTGGTGGTGCTTCATCCTTTTTGCATTGCATCAGTAAAAAAGAAAAAATAACCAGGCTCAATAAGCGCGGGATAAACAATATGGATTTTTGCATTTTGATAATTTTATAATTTAAAATAGGTCAGCAAAGACAAGATAATAATTATAACTCTATTTTCTATGCCCTAATATTCCAAATCTCCAAAATAATGACAGGATAACATATTACATTAATCTTAACATGGGAGATGATATAGATCATTGTGGGGTCAGCTTAATTAAATATCCTTTGTGCCATGGGATATTGCAAACATATGTTGGTTACCCTATTGCTGTTCTGTTATGTGCTGACAGCAACCTCGTTTGTAGAGCTGGTAAAACTGCCAATGCTGGCAGAACATTATTTTGATCATTTGAAGGAAAATAATTGTTCTGGCGTCTTCAATTACCTGGTTCAGCACTATGCAAAAGAAGACGGAACCGACAAAGATGCCTCTGAAGACCGGAAGCTTCCTTTCCAATCCACAGAATATGCTTCAGTAACTACATTTGTTTCAACGCGGCCTCCGGGCTTTAACCAGGTTGTTCGTATGCCCGAAACAGTTAGTACTCAATACCTACAGAATCAGTAATGATGATGGTTAACATCTCCCTTTATCCATACCATTTTCCAGCCTCCAAGGTTAGGCTAGAATGAATTATTGCGCACCATAAATCGGCGCAACTTACCAGGCAAATTTTTACAACACTTAATTATTTAGCAATGAATAGCACATATCTTCATTTGCTGCTCAATCATTTCCCGATTATAGGATCCTTATTAGGCAGCGGTATGCTTCTTTGGGGCATCATCAAAAAACAACAACAAATTCAGGCTGCAGGCGCAGTTATCCTCATTTTGATGGCCATAATAGCCATTCCCGTTTTCCTGACCGGCGAGCCGGCAGAGGAAACCATCGAAAACCTTCCCGGTGTTTCCGAATCAATGATGGAATTACATGAGGACTCGGCAACCCTGGCCCTCTGGATTATGGGATTTACAGGTATCGCTTCATTAATAGCATTGTGGATGCAGTGGACAAAAAAATCCCAAATGGGAAAATCCTTCATTATTGTTTTCCTGCTTTCTGTACTAAGCTTTGGATCGATGGTACGTACAGGTTATTACGGCGGACGGATCAGGCATAGCGAGATACGTGATGCAAATGCGATCACGAATAGTGAAAATGATTCCGAAAACAAAACCGGTACAACAACTGAAGGAAAGGAAAAGGATGATGACGATTGATTCATTCTAACGGATATGCTTTTAAACAATGGCGCAGATAATTGCGCCATTGTTTTTCGTATCTTTTGAACATGAAAAAACTAATCTTCATCATCCTCTTTTGTCCACTGATATTACATGCACAAAAGAATTACCAGCAACTGATCGACAAATACATGGTTGCCGAAGCCGGTATCAGGGAATTTAATGGCTCGGTAATGGTTTTCCACAAAGGCATAACCATCTACCAGAAAGCATTTGGAATGGCCGACATGGAATTGAATGTCCCGAATACCAACGCAACGAAATACCGCATCGGATCTGTCACCAAGCAATTCACTGCCGCCTGTATTCTCCAGCTCGCAGAGCAGGGAAAACTCAGTGTTGATGATAAGCTTACCAAGTATATTCCGGATTATCCCAAAGGGAGACAGCATAACCATTCATATGTTATTATGTCATACTTCCGGCATTAAAAATTATACATCAATACCTGAATTCTGGCCCAAGGCTATATTGCCGCTGAGTAAGGATTCAATGATTGCACTTTTTAAGTATAAACCGCTTGATTTCTCACCGGGAACAAAATTTAGTTACAGCAACTCGGGCTATTATCTGCTGGGGGTTATCGTTGAAAAAGTTTCGGGCAAAAATTTCAGTGATTATTTACTGGAAAACGTGATCAGGAAAGCGGGATTAAATAATACCGCCATGGATCGGCTTGATTCCGTTTTACAGAACAGGGCAAAGGGATATGACAAAACCAGGTCCGGTGGCTGGCAGCATGCCCAGTATATTTCCATGGAAGGCCCGTATAGCGCCGGAGCAATGTTTTCTACAACAGAAGACCTGGTTAAATGGACAAAGGCTTTGCACAATAACCAGATCCTCAGTGCCGGGTACACAAAAAAGATGATGACACCCAACCTGGATCAATACGGTTATGGCATTGGGATTGACAGTTTTAAAACACATCCCCGTGTATCGCATAATGGTGGTATCCCGGGATTTTCTTCCAGCCTGGCTTATTATCCCCAGGATGATCTTTGCGTAGTGGCGATTTCAAATACGGGATATAATTCCGATAAAATTTCTGCCTCACTTGCAGCCATAATGTTCGATTTCCCTGTTATCGCTCCTTATAACCCCAAAGAAGTGAAAATTGATCCGTCTGTTTTCGATCGATACACGGGAAAATATATGGCGACAAATCCCATCGAACTGGTGAAAAGGGATAATAAAATGTACCGCAAAGTTGAGCGTGGACCGGAAATTGAACTAAAACCGGAATCTGAAACCCGATTCTTTTATGCCGATGGATCAGACCGCTTTATTGAATTTGAGGTTGACAAATCAGGGAAACCTGTTAAGGCATGGTTTATGACGGTTAATGAGAGGATTGAGATGAAAAGGCTATAATCGCAAGCGGAGAAGACAAAGACGCAGAGAAGGCATAAGACGCAGAGAATGCAAGACGCAAAGGATTGATCTAATTAATTTTGCCTATCCCCTGCATAAAGTTTACCTTTTGGGTGCTTCTCTCAGTTGATTAGTGGTAAGTTCTTTATTACAGATTCTTTTCGTCCCCGAAAAAAACGCATTTCACTACCCTTCCATCAGTAAACCCAAAACAGTCAAATATGAAAAGGATTATCTTTTTTTTATCAGCCGCCCTGCTATTTATTGCCTGTAATAATGAGGCAGCGCCTGCTGAAGAACCAGGTGCCGACACTTCTAATGTCGCTGAAACACCTGCTGCGCCTGCGGTAACATTGCCTTATACCCCTGTTTATGAATCAGCCTGGACTGATGATGTCTCTGACAATGATCTCCTGACAGTCCTGAATTCCTATAAACATTGGGAAACGGGAGATTTAGCAGCGCTTAAATCAACACTTGCTGATTCTGTCCAGTTTTTATTCCTGGAGCGGTATGGAATATAAAGGGCCAAATGATGGTTTAATGAAAATATGGACAACTTCCAGGGACAGCCTTAGCTCGGTAAAAATCATTATGGATGGATGGAGAAAAATGCATGCTGTCAACAAAAATGAAGACTGGGTAAGTACATGGTATACTGAAGTGGATACCTACAAAACAGGCAAAGTGGATTCATCCTACTACCAGGATAATAACCTGGTGAAAAACGGCAAGATTGTCTGTCTATTCACAGCATAAACAAGTGCTGAAAAAGAAATAGCTAGGTATACCTGACCTGCAAAAGCATTCTTACTAATAATTGTAATAAAAATAATCCCGGACAGTTGGTCCGGGATTTTTATGTACGATGGTTCCCCTTAAGATTTCGCTTTAATGGCCTGCCATGATACAGGCTTATCATCATCGTCAAGTCCGTTGAAAGTTACTTTTACCGATCCGTCGGACTGGATGCTAAAATGAAACTTGCTTCCCGATCCATAATTTTCAAACACATTATTGCCTACATACTCCAACGGGTAACCGCCATTAATGCTGGATTCGGCCTTTCTCCACATCAGGTTATCCCTCCTGTAAAATTCCACCTTCCTGGCATTATCGGCCCTGGTGTAGCCGCCAGACAAGCGTTCTATGACAGAAATATCAGCAGGTATTTTTTCCAGCATCGTAACATTAAAGCTTACAGATTTTTCTCCGCCGGAAAGGTCTTTTATGTTCAGTATTCTCTTCTTTGCGGCAGGCAGTGATGCTGAGCCGTCTTTAGCGATATATTTATCCCCGGTGAAATAAAGCTGTGTAATCATTGCCTGGTAACCTTCTGCAGAGATCATCATATGATAGTGGGCAGGCCTCACGGAACCGTTGCCTACATCATACGGTACGGGCATGATGGTTTTAAAACTGTATTTACCCTTTTCATCGCAATAAGCCTTGGCCCTGTATTTAAAATCTGCCGATTCATTATCATAAACCCCGGCTCCATCGCAATGCCATAATTCCACACAGGCATTTTTCAACGGTGTTTTGCAATCTTTGTGCATGACCTGGCCTGATAAGATAATTTTTTGTCCGGCTGCATTGGCAATCCGCATATCAGTCCTAAGAGGTGCATCAGGACGATAAAAAGGTCCGAGTATATCCGTGGTGGTCTCACAATCCCCTTCATAGTTCTGCCCGTTAAACTGAATAAAGCCATTGGCGCTGACGGCAATAGCGCATAAGGCCGAGTTCCTGATAAAAGACCTGCGTTCCATAAAATTGTTTTAAGGTTGAAGAATGAAACTCTTCATAAGGTATAGAAGGGATTAAAGAACCTCTCCTAATATACAAACATTACCAGAACTCCGGTTATCGCGTACATGTTGTTCTGGGATAAATTTTTCAGCAGCCTGATCTGTAACAAATGATTTACTTTTAAGCCGAACGTCAAAATAATTTCATGAGACTTTTTACCCTGTTTACATTCCTGCTTCATTATTTCCACAAATCAGCTTCCTGCCCAGCAAAATGACTCTGTCATTTTCAGGAATATCGCCAATGATATCCTGAACAATGGAACGGCCTATCAGAACCTGCGTGTACTATGCAAAGAAATTGGCCCGCGTTTACCGGGTACCCCTCAGCAGCTCAAAGCAGAAAAAGCGACTTTCCTGATGATGCAAAAAATGGGTGCCGATACCGTGTACCTGCAGGAATGTCTGGTCCCGCATTGGGTAAGGGGAGAGAAAGAAACCGCCTGTATAACCGGTGCCGATGGCAAAAAAATATCACTGGATATCTGTGCCCTGGGGAATAGTGTGGGTACGGGCAATAAGGGACTTACCGCCGAACTGGTAGAAGTAACTTCATTCAATCAATTGGACGAGCTGGGTGAAAAGGGCATTAAGGGAAAGATTGTTTATTTCAATGTCCGGTTTAATCCTTCCCATATTGAACCATGGAAGGGTTATGTTGAAACCACCGGCTATCGCTGGAGCGGGCCATCCCGCGCAGCAAAATATGGTGCCGTGGGTACCATGATCCGGTCCCTGGCCAGTAATACTGACGACTATCCGCATACCGGCGGAATGAGCTACAACGATTCATTTCCAAAGATTCCCTGCATTGCCATCAGCGCGGTTGACGGAGATTTTATTGCCGCGGAAATAAAGAAAAGAAAATCATTGCCGTTATATTTTCGTACCACATGCCAGACTTTACCAAAAGTGGTCGGACATAATGTTATCGGAGAAATCAGGGGTTCATCATTGCCGGATGAAATCATTACTGTCGGCGGACACCTTGATTCATGGGACCTCGCCGAAGGCGCGCATGATGACGGGGCAGGATGTGTTCAAAGCATGGAACTGATCAGGGTCTATAAAAAACTGGGCATAAGGCCTAAACGTACTATCCGGGTAGTCATGTTTGCTGATGAAGAAAATGGCGGAGCGGGCTCAGATAAATATGCAGCGCTGGCTAAATTAAAAAATGAAAAACTGCTTTTTGCCGTAGAGAGTGATGATGGAGGATTTGTTCCGCGTGGATTTCGAATTTCCCTGGAAGAAGAAAAAATAGATAAACTCAGGAAATGGCTTCCACTTTTCTATCCTTATGGCGTTTACAAATTTGAAGAAGGTGAGGCAGGGGCTGATATTGAGAACCTGAAACCATTGGGTGCCGTAATCGCCGGCTTATATCCGGATCCGCAACGTTACTTCGATATTCACCATACCGGCGCTGATGTATTTGAAAACGTCAACAAAAGAGAGCTTGAACTCGGTGCCGCCAGTATGGCGATGCTCGTTTATCTTGTTGATAAGTATGGGTTGTAGGATTGCGGATTAGCGGATTAGCGGATTGCGGATTTCGGAATTTGCACTTTCCCGATTCAGTGATACTAAAAAAAAGCCGGAACCTTAGAGGTTCCGGCAGTACAGGTATTAGGGAGGTGTCTATTCAGTTTCAAATATTCTTACGGTTCCATCACCTTCATTGCTAACGATTAGGAGGCTCTTTTTAGTCGGACTGTCTTTTGCTGAAACAAACAACACTCCTTCAGGAGCATCTCCAACTTTCAGCATCTTTACAAACTTGGGACTCAGGCAACTGCTGAGATCATATAAAGCCACGGCATCTGCCCTTTCCATACCCACAAAAGCAAACCTTTGTTTTCCGGAAGCGCCAATCACAACAGCTTCGGGCTCCACACTTTTATCATCACTCCTGCCGTCGTCATATACGCCAAAAGCTGATGCTTTTTCATCGAGTTCATTCTTGCTGTCAAATAAAAGCTGCCCACTCAAACCATTCCAAACTGTAAATGAACGGGATCCATAAGAATACAGTTCATCAAAATCTCCATCACCATCAGTATCACCCAGTGTTGTGGTAATATTTAATCTTCCAAGGTTGGCGTCTTCTTTCAGTGTTGCTGCATTGGGAAATACAGTCGGGTCAAGTGTAATTTGTTTGACTCTTTTGATTTCCACAAATCCTGCATCAGGATATTCACGGGCATCACCTTCATTGGCGGTAAACAGGAAGGGAATACCAAACTCCTCAATTACGGCAATGCCATCGGGCATGTAAACGCCCTTTACATTCCACTGTGCGGGGGTATATGCCTTATTGAAATCAGAAGGATCAATATAATTGCCGGACTGGGAATAATTCTTAAATCCGAGCGGGAAAATCTGGGTGATCTTCTTTGAGCCGATATCAATTTTCGCAATGCCGTTATTCTCCTGCAGGGTTACCCAGGCCGTCCGGCTGTCAGCAGAAACTGTCAGGTACTCTGGTTCGATATCTTCTGCAAAACTTGCATCCTTCCCAAAAATCCTGAAGCCCTTTGCTTTTAATGCAGATTCCTGTGAAGCAAATCCTGAGAAATCCAATGTGGTTACCGCATAATTATCCTTTACTGAAATAATCGAAACCGTTCCCATGGGATCTGTGCTATAGTCATCAGAAGGTTCACCTTCATTGGCTGATAATATATACTTACCGTCAGGCGTAAACGTAACCATATCGGGAAGCGCGCCAACAACAGCCTGGCCAATCACGGAATAATCGGATGTTTTAAAAACAAGGACTTTACCATTATCGGTTTTAGAAAATCCTTCAATGGCTGCCGCCAGTTTTCCATCGCTTACATCCACACTGTTTACCCCGCCACCATAAGCAGAAACATTGATGGTCCCGATATTGAGCGGTGCTGCAGGATTGGAAATATCAAGCACTTCGATCTGTGTGAGGTCATCAGCATTTGTGATTACAAAAAGTTTGTTGGTCTTTGGGTCAAAGGCGGAAATTTCGGCTGCGCCTTCACCACCGCCAATATCTGTGGAGCTTACCTGTGTAAAAGAAGAAAGGTCTTCAGCATTTTTCTTTTGTATCCAGGTCGAGATCAATTTTCTGGCAGGCGGCAAATACAGTAATTGCCGCAAGCGGCAGGAGGGACTTCCATTTCATACGCAGTGCTTTGGTTTTGTAAGGGCTGCAACCTAAACGCTGAATGTTACCGAGACGTTAAGCCTGCGTTATGGAAAAATGAACTGGAAATAATATGTAAACATCAACGGTCCTTCCCCGGGTCCTTATACATTTCCCTTTCGATCTCAAAATTACCTTCATTATACAGTCGCAGTATTTCTGCGGCAGACAAGGAAGCATCGATATAATATATATCAGCTCCATTATATCGATGGGAATAAAAAACAGATGGAAAGGCGCCTTTTTTTGAAGAACATACCCATATCCTGAACGATTGGTTGTCATTTTTTTCCAGCAACATGATCCTCCACCAGGGATTATCCTCTCCCAATATCGTGTTGCGGAGATTAAAGACATAGATCGAATTATTGAGCTTGCGAAGGAATGCATTTGTGCCGAGATCTATGAATGTGGTATCATACCGCAGCATGTGAATGGTATCTGCCTCTGTTTTAAAATCATACCCCTTGCTCAGTCCCTTTTTATCAACTGCGTATATCTTGTTATTTTTAAACAGTATATTTTTGATGGTATCCACAGGTCTTTTTAAAGAATCGTAATGTATGGTTTCAGTAGTTTGCATAAGCCCTGGTGAAAATATGTACTCGCCCCTGTTGTCAATTTTCGGCCATGCGCCTTTCAGGATGGGTTCACTGTTGTGTGTTATAAACAGTACATTATCCTTATGGATATGATACTCGATATGGGTCTCCTTCTCGCTGGTATCCGTGGTTAACCAGCTCCCGAGGTAATCTTTCGGAAATGCATAGATATTTTCCTTATCAACAGGCTGGGGTTGGGAAAAATTATATGTGTCGCAGGAATATAGTAAAACCGAAGAACATAATATCACGATGAAACCGTGAATCCTGCGGGTTTTTGAAATAGTGGTTTTCATAAAAACCTTTTGCAAATGTTATTGATTTTAATGCTGAAATCCGCTGACCTGCGTCATTCTTATAAACCTGTCAAAAAACCATGCGAATGAGTTTGCGTATTAAATACACAATAATTATTAAAAGTAACTATAAGGAATAGCCGTAAAACCGGTTCTTGTTTTTTTGAGATTATCACTATTAGCATTACCTTATTGGTCCTATCCCCCCTCTCCAAATGTTTTCCCTTCTTTAACTTCTAAAACAAACCATCATGCGTCTGCACAACAAACCCCTCAGCGGCATTATTTACCGCATTCTTGCACTTTCGTTATTTTTAATTTTTCAGTCCGGTCTAAGCGCACAGGATCGCGACATTTCAGTTGGCAGTACCGCCGCGTACCTGCTGACAAAGTTGATGAATTCATAAAAAGAGAAACCACTTACTGGGCCAAGGTGGCCGAAAATGCGGCGAAGCAGAAAAAAATGACGTTTTGGGCGCTCCTGCAAAAAGTTGGGGGATATGATTTGCCAAACAGTTCAAATTTTTTATTCATCAACACTTTCCCCAATATTGATGATGTGGGCGATGTATTCACTAATAGCAAAATAGAATCAATAGCCGGTGTAAAAATGGCGGCCATGGAAACCGGATCTATGTCAACCGTAACAAGCGAATTCTTCCTGCACCTCTTGTAAACTGGGCACAGCATGAAAAAGCCGTTCCGGAAAAGGATTATAAATTTATCGTGATGAATTATCAGAACACCAATTATCCTGATAGCATGATAGGTTTGGGAAAAAAGTCATTGGCAACCGTTTATTCAAAAAGCCATGAACGCCAATCAAACACCGCAAAAAGCCTGGGGCAATGCAATTGTGCTGGCACCGGCAGGAGATAATATCAAGTTCACCACTGTTTCTTATGATTTATTCAGTACCCTGCATGATGCATTGTACCCCAAGTGGGACCCCAATACGACTTTCCCCAATAGTGGATTGGACCTGATTGGCAAAATCGCCATGAACAGGCGAGGCCTTGTCGTTTACAGGATTGTAAAAGTTGTACAGTCACCTCAATAAGTGATTAGATAAATTATTCATTGCCCTGAAAGCGAAAGCCTCCTGATATGTTCAGGAGGCTTTATTCTTTTAACATTCGAGACTACCTTTTTTAACCTGCAGGTGCCAGTAGTTCCTTTATTAACGTCAAGCACTTTATTCCAGCGGAATCTTTTTGACATTATCGGCAAGCCACATGCTGAATGATTGCAATGCAGGATTCAGCTCTTTGGCGATCTTAATGTCGCGCGCATCAGCAAATTCATCGGCAAATTCCTGGTAGTACTGGAACATATTCCCCAGGTCTTCCGCCCCGGGAAATCCAAAACTCCTGAACACGGCCGGCTCCACTTTATTATACCTTACTTCCTGTCCAAGTGCCTTTGTCAATTCCTTCGCCATATCTGCACAGGTAATATGCTCTCCGGCAATGCCGATAGTTTTCCCGATCATGGATTCCCCTTTTTTAAAGATTCCATATGCGCATTTGCCGATGTCTTCTGCGCAAATACCCGAAAGCGCTGCATCTCCCATGGGAAAGGTGATCGCCAGAACACCATCCGGACCTTTCTTGGGACCCATTCCGAAATAGATCAGGTTCTCCCAGTAAAAAGTAGTCAGCAAAAAAGTAGTGGGTACTCCGAGGTCTGTGAATATCTGGTCAGATTCTCCCTTGCTGTCAAAATGAGGGACCTTATATTTTCCCATCAGTGTGGGCATCCTGTCATCATGCAGAGGCACCATCTTACGGGTATCTTCCAGGGTAGACCAGATGACGTGCTTTACACCTTCGGCCTTTGCTGCCTCTGCCATAGACCTTGCTTCTGCCGCTTCCTGTTCGGGAGAAAAATGGGCCCAGAAAAATGTAACGCAATAAGCTCCGTAAGCGCCTTTCATGGCTTTCCTGACAGTTTCCGGATGGGCAAGATCAGCCTGGACCAGTTCCGCGCCAAGGGCCGCGAGTTCCTTAGCCTTATCTGAATTCAGGTCCCGGGTAACAGCGCGAACGGAAAATTCACTGTTCTTGTCGGCCAGGATGGCGCGGACAAGACCGCCTCCCTGTGCTCCGGTGGCGCCGAATACAGTGATGATTTTTTTCTGTGACATATGACTTAGTTTTTAAGTGATTATCAATAACAGTTAAATGTGGGTCCTTGTTTTACGGCGGACGCTATTTGCTCTTTCATCCTTACATACTTTTCGATGATGTACTGATCAACGCCTTCCTTGGGTAGGTTTTCAACGCCGGTCTGCAGCAGGGTATCTTCCTTTATAGATACGGTAAATGTAAAGGTATGGCCTTCCCATCCCCTTTCGTTGCAATATTGCAGCTGCTCCGTATAATTGTTTCCCCGATAAGGTATACGTACCACCGCCAGCTCCGAATATAGCCGTATCCTTTCCCTGGTTCATATCATGACGTAAAAAAGCAAAATGCGATCCATTGATCACCTTGATCATTTCCTGGCCCCTGGTATAATCCGTAACTGTTGTATCCTGTTTGATAATGGTAGTCGCCGAAACAAGTTTCCATGTGCCTACAATGGGAGAAGGAGTTTCCGCTACCGGTGAAGACGCAGGATCATTTGCAGCGGTCTCCTCTGTGGAAGAATTGCTGCAGGAGAGTCGGAACATCATCATTGCGATAAAGCCAGGTATTTTCTTCATATGAATTGTATTAAGTGATTTTTATTAAGATTGACAAAATTATTTCCAGCGCCCCCCTCGGCGTCTCTGCTACCTTAGCGTCTTATGCCCTCATTGCGTCTTGTTCTCTCCTTTGCGTCTATTGTCTCTATCTCAAATACCAGTATGAATCGGCGGAATTTTGGCTGCCCTGGTACGAATGCCGTAAGCGTAAACAGATGGTATCAGCAGCTGCTTTCCGCCAACTTTTGTTCCGGCCAATCCTACCTGCCATCCTTTGATCAGCCTGCCCAGCGGGAATGTCCTGGGTTCCTTATCGGTCTGGTCAAATATTGCTCCGTCATTAAAAATGTATCCTTTATAAAAAGCAGTAACAGTATCATTAACACTGATCGTCCTGCCAGTACCTTCTTTCAATATTCCATAATACACACCTTCTTTTGCTTTAGGGGCATCTGTCATTCCCTCACTGACGGACTTTGAAATGATCTGCTGATCGATTGCTGTCTGCCTAATACTGTCAATACTTGGAAAGGGAATGATGACCGGTGTGACTGATGCGTCCTGGTTCAGGTTATACCAGCGGCCATTATTCCTTTAGCCCAGGTATCTGAATGTTTGCTTTTGGCGTCCCTGCCTTTATACGATAAAAACGACTCCAGTCCTGTCATTGTACCCCACCGGCCACTGATATTACAGGTGCCGATAAGTTTCCACTTATTTTCTTTGGCAGGAAAACATAGCCAGAATATATTACAAAATTACCGGCCGAATCAGCAGCACTCGAGATAAACAGTTTATAATCGTCCCCGCTGTTCCCACGGATATGTCCACTCCATCCTGCCGTTTTATTGGACTTCACATCCAATCCCGATGTGATCACTTTGCTTCCGCCGGGTACGACAAATACAATGCTTTGAAGTTTTTTCCCTGCCTCCCAGGAATAAGGATACTTCTCCGGTTCCGTATGCCAGCCGAAAATTTCTTAATGCCATTCGGCAGGGTTGCCTGTACAGTAGAAATAAAATTTACCGGCTTAACACTATCCGGAATTCTATAAATATTTACAGAATCATTTGCTGCCGCCACCACGGATGCGGAAAAAAATAATGAAAGGAAAAGACAGATATATTTACTCATGACGGTGATTTCTGAAATTAAAATTCATATAAATTTCTCAGATCGTCGATCAATTTTTTGCCCCCTGCTCCGCGGAAGTTGTATGATAAACTCGGTAAATTTTCCCTCTTCGGTCTTCACTTCCAGCCGGCCACCATGTCCCTTGGTGATAATGTCATAACTGAGCGACAATCCCAGTCCCGTTCCTTCACCGGTTGGCTTGGTGGTAAAAAAGGGCTGGAAAATCTTTCTCTTTTAATTTATCGGGTATGCCGTTGCCGTTGTCTCTTTCCCAGAGACAATTACGGATTGCGGATTGCGAATTGCGGATTTTACCCCCGGAGTCATTTTCATCAGGAATCCCATGTTCTAACTTTGTGGTCACGGTAACCGTGGGTTCATAGCCCGGTATATTCTGTAAATTCTTTTCTGAAACCGCATAGAAGGCATTATTGAAAAGATTCAGCAATACCCTGCCGATATCCTGCGGAATAATATTACAGGAGCCCACTTTGGATCATAATCTGCCTTAAACGTAACATTAAAGTTCTTGTCCTTCGCCTTTACGCCATGGTCAGACACCGGGCATACTCATCAACAAGTGTATTGATCTCCGTTAGTTCCTCTACTGCCAGTGCTTGTCCGGGAATGCTGCAACATGCTCTTTACAATACCGTCTGCCCGCTGGCCATGTTCCCAATTTTTTCCTGGTTCGCTTTGATATCTGCAGCAAGTTGGCTGATGGTGTCAAGATCAGCTTTTTTAACGGCTTCGATAATTTCATCAGACAATTCCATATTCACCTCAGAAAAATTATTCACGAAGTTTAATGGGTTCTGGATTTCATGGGCAATGCCCGCAGTCAGTTCACCCAGTGAGGCCATTTTCTCCGATTGAATCAGTTGGCCTGCGCTGACTTCAATTCTTCCAGCGAATGCTAAGTGCATTGGTCCTTTCTTTCACCTGTTGTTCCAATTGAAGGTTTTGCGAAGCCAGGATTTCCTGTTTCTCTTTTTCAATGGCCAGGTTGCGATGTTGATAATTCATTGACTTCATCCAGTTTCTGCTGCAGCCGTTTGCTGGTCAGTGCAAAGTCCTGCGCGAGAAAAAACGAAACAGCTGAAGGAATACTCAGCACATATACAACAGGTAAGTCACCAGTCTGGCAACGGACTTAATGTCCTGAAGAAAAGAGCTATTCGTGAATGTCCCCTGGAAGAGGAACAGCGACAAACAAGAACACCGTTGCAATGATGCCGAATGCAAGGCCCTGGAACCACGCTGTTTCCCTTCCTTACTTGAAAATAACTGACTCTTCCCCAGGTTAAAAAAGCACATACCTGAAATGTAGCGCCGCCATCTACCTGCCATTTCCATATGGTACAACAGACATTCATAAAACCGCTACAAAGAAAAATATGCACCATTGCCTTAAAATAGGCATCAATCTCTTCGGTTCAGGAATAAATAAATAGCTATACTGATAAAAATGCTGGACGCCATAAAAAAAATAAAGGCACTATTTCCATAATAGAACTTACCTGCTACATTGTTACTATACAAATAATATACATGATTGAAATATGATTCCCGCAAAATATGCGTGCACCATACAATGAAAAATAAAGGTTTGCCTTTTGTTCAGGAACAAGTATATAAAATGATAAATGCACGATTAAGATCATGATCATAATGCCCATCATAAAAACCTGGAAAGTACTCTCCATCGTATGTATTCGCCTGAAAAATTCTACAGCTGATGCATTATCTGAAGATTCAATGGATACCAGTGCATTGGGTGATTCAAAAATGGTTGTATATAAAATGCCCGGCTGAACAGCAAATCTTACCGCCAATAACCTGGATACTGTCTTCTGACAACGGAAATACGATGGGGTTATAAATCGGATCATTAGGCCTTTACTTTTCCGGGATCCTGGCTTAATACACCATATGCCTTCAATAGTTTTCCGTTCAGGTATATTTCAGATGCAACCGATTGATGGATTCTCAGCGCAAGATTTTTACCCCTGGCAGAGTCTCCAACATAAAACCTCAGTCTCATCCATCCAATGCCTTCCCGGGCATCGGCAGGCAGTGAATCATGTACATCGAGGTTGGCCCGGATGGGTTTCCATCCCTGGTCGTTAAATTTTGGTGATGCATAAACGGGATCATCGCCCATGGTATATTTCCAGCCTTTATCCAATAAGGTTAACTGATCATCTTCGAGCCGGAAAATTTCCTGTGCGAAGGAAATCTGGAATGAAAATGGATGCTAAAAATGCCAGAAGTATTTTTTTCATGACTCATTTGACTGCCCCCAGGTATTTATCGTACCAGGCCAGTGACTCTTTCATCAGTTCGGCCTTGGGCACAAGGTGGCCGCCATCATAAATAATGATTTTTTTGTCCTTTTCCGGGAGTGCCGAACAGATTAAACATCGTCTTCTGTGATGTTTCCAGCGGAAAGAACGTATCATTGCTTGCCATTGAGCATCAGTACAGGTGTCTTCATCCTGGTGATGAAATTTAACGGGATCCACTTCCGGGAATGTTGTTTGCATCATCATTCCGCCTACATGAAAAAAGGCTGCCTTAAACCTTGGTTCAGCAACGCAGGAAATCGGGCCCATAGCGCTGCCCCAGCTGTATCCATAATACCCGAAATTATCTTTTACAATATCCGTCCTGGTGTCCAGGTAATCAAGTGAACGTCCGATGTCCTGCATCCAGAAAATCACATGATCCTTGTAAAATTTGGTTTCAGCCTGCAGGTCAGAGTCAAGTTCATCACCTCTTTCAAAAGTGCTTTTTAATACTGGAAATAAAACTGCCCTGCCGCTTTTCATTAAATAATCAAAGCCGGGGTAACAACAGCATGATCAAACTTTCTCTGATAGATGACACCGGATCCGGGAAAAAATACAACGGCCTGGTACCGAGGCTTTGCATTTTTAGGAAGAAAAAGATAGGCTGAAAACCTTTCTTTATTATAGGCCGCATCCATATCTATCTCTTTCCACTTTCCAGCTCCCGCTGTCGGCCATCATTTTTACTTCTGCATTAAGCGGCGTCTTATCATATTTGTATTGCCTCAGGAATATATTAAACTCAGCTTCATCTACCGGTTTCTCCGCCGTATAATCACGGAAGGCGAAAGACACGGAACCGTTTATCCCCGCCATGGTGGTATCACCGGGGAGTTCCTTCATACATCGGAAGCCATTCGTTAATGAACGGTCTAACACTTTCTGTAAATAACCATCATTGTATGCATAGGTAGGGTCATTAAATCCCCCGCCTAGTATAAACCTTTCCCCATTTCTATTGCTTTCATTCAAACACCATTCCCTGGCATTGCCGGCCATGTCGTAAACGCCCCAGTAGCTGATACCATCCAACACATCCAGCAGCTACAGTGCCGGTTCCGGAAAAATTACTTTTGGGAATGATGCCCCAGGTATCGTAAGTATTTGCAACCTGGCTCCAATGATAAACGGTGGGTAATTGCTTTCCCGCAAATTTTGCAGTAGGCCATAGCCTCATACCAGGATACCCCGGTAACCGGATGATCATCCCTGCCATCAGGGAATGTTCCGGCTTCCCAGGAAGCAGGACCTGGCCTTCCGGTTTTGTCTGTAAATAATTTCATGGCATCTTCCCACTGATGTCCCCTTTCTCACCGTTTTGAACGGATGTTCCCAGTATTTCTTTATCCCTGTATCCGCCCGCATCCACGAATATTTTGAACGCCTTGTTGGTTACTTCATATTTATCCATCAGGAAATTACCGACCGGCTTTCCGGCATGTTGTTCAAGCCCAACAATGCCCATCCTGGCTTCTCCGGCTGCGACCTTCACCATATCTTCAGGATATTTTCCGGCGCTGTCTAATATAAGTTTGCGACTACCCGGAGAATACATTGTTGCGTATCCTTTCTTTTCAATTTTAACCCTGGTAAAACCGCGCGGAAACCAAACATCCTTTAATGGCGTCTTCCCTAAAAGCTTCCACTCGTCCTTTGCATTCATATAATCCTTCCAGTAAATATCAGCACCTTCCGGGGTGGTTTCAAAACTTGCTTTCACTGCCAATAATGGCCATAATTTCACCAATTCATCATTACCGGGAAGTATTTTCCCCGCTTCAGTGGCCATGGTAAAAGTTGAGGTTGGAATAAGCGCACCATAATTATTGTCCACCAGGTTTTGAATTTCCGGGATCAGCTTTGTTCTCACCCTTTGTTTTTCGATGTAGGGGGGAACCAGGAATGTTCGCCAAAAGCTCAAGGACCAGCAATGGAATACCCCATGCCGCCAGTTTCTTAAAATTAGTTTTTCGATCAGTGAACTCGGAAGACATACCGCCTGCATTGGTCCGGTAGCGTTCCGACCTGTCAATATGAAAACTGTCGATATCAATCTCATAAACAGGCACAGGTTCTTTGACATTCTTCAGTTCCAGGTCGCGTACGTAGGTTGACCTGATGCCTTTTTTATTGGAGATATTCTTATGTACCGATTCAGTAATATAAATGCCGCCAATAGGCGCCAGCGCCTGTATCCGCGCGGCAACATTCACGCTGTCGCCAAATACATCATTGTTTTCGAATATTACATCGCCCAGGTGGATGCCGATGCGGAGTTTGATCCCCTCAATTTCAGCCGTCCCTTTTGTATCAGGCAGGCGGCACTGACTGCATCGATTACCGTTGGGAAAGGTGGCGAGTACGCCATCACCCAGCTCTTTTACCCATACGCCGCCAAATTCTTCAATGAGGGGTTTTTGAAGTTTGCGGTTCTTTTTCAGTAATTCGAAAGCCTTCTTCTCATCTTCACCCATCATGGCGGTATAGCCAACGATATCAGTGAACATAACAGCGGCTAGTCGGCGTGTCTGGGGCATGCAGAAAGATATGATTTTTTACGCTGCTCCGAAGTATAGGTATAACGAAAAATGATCGGGGCAGTTAGCTTATTCACATTCCAGGTCGAGTACCCTGATGATTTTTTGATAGTATTCCCTGGCTTTTTCAGGGCTGGTGCCAACACATATCACTCCAAACTTCCCAAACTCTGAAAGCGCACCGATCAGGTGAAACATGATGCCTTCCTTTGTAGCACCATCAAACATAAGGTCGTGGTAAATGCTGATATCGATGAGGTCATCCGGTGTAAGGCCCTTGTACTTTTCATTGTACACATTATCTGATGCGAAATAATACCGCCGGTGTCCGCTAGCGGTCCGGTATTCCCCGGTTTCGGCATTATACTTTCCATCGGTCAGGAACTGCAGCATCAATAATGGATGCGTTGTGCCGCCTTTCCTGAGGTTGATCTCAATGGCATGGTGTTTCCATACGCCGTCTTCCTGCTGTACCGTAATGAAGTCAATGGCAAATCTTCCTATTGCCCCTTTTTGGGCAAGTACTTCGGCGATCTTCCTGCCCTGTTCTGCCAATGAAAGGTTATAGGCTTTATCCGCCGGAAATACCGCGCCCAGGTATACCTGGTTGTCTTCCCCACCCAGTATCTGGTCGTGCGTACTGACGATATCAATGTTTTTATCCGGACCAATGACGCATTGAACGGAGGGCGACATTTTCACTCCTCCATCCAGGAATTCTTCCACGATACCCCCCATGGCTCCGAGTTTTTCCAGGAACATTGATTCACTTAATCCCTCGGCCACCATTTTGATATGCTCCGAAAAACTGTCCCTGATATTTTTTTCCAGGTTATCATCAATGCTGATATTCGGATAGGTATATATGGCATTACCGTCACCACTGAAGCCATCATTTATTTTTACTACGGCCTTGCGCAATAAGGGATGCCTTCTTTTTAATATGGCAAGCGCATTCACGATATCTTCCCTGTCTGTCAGGTCTTCAAATCCATCCGGGAAGTCAACACCACTGGCGCGAAAGGTTTTTCTCCCTCCCGATTTGGTTCCTTCATAAGAAAGGTCCGGATCAGTGCCAAATAGCGGAATCCCCAGCCTGACAGCCAGGGTTTTTTCAAGCGGGGTGATATTGAAACATGAAAGATGGGCTGATTCCCTGTCGGGAATCAATTGCCGTATCTGCTCCATGATCCGCGGGCGGTCCAGTATTTTCTGCGTCAGTGATTTCACTGAAGAGTCATAACAGCTGATCATCGAAAGTCGGCGCCTGGCATGCCTTCCGGTGATACCGGGAAGAAGGTGCAGGTAATAATCAATGATACTATCGGCAATGGGTACACTGGTAACGTAAATGACCCTGGTGAGCGGCATGCGCAGCAGCATGATCAGGCAAAGCATTCTTTCTTCATAATGTACTGCCCCTTTGATTTTAGAGAGGATTTCCTGGTCGAGTGAAAGGGAAGGAATGATAACCACGGTCCGCGGAGCCAGCTTATCAGGAAAGATTTTCTCGTACTGGACCGCGAAACTTTTCTGCAGGTCACGGAATATTTTCTTTTCTGCATCAGAACCTGGTATAGGGAATCTGGCGCTTTGTGTAAATATTTTACCGGCCGGGTTAACGGGTAATTTCATAAGTGCAAACTTGGGTAAAAGTTAGCAATTATTTGCTTTCATGATCCCGGGAGCCGGCCTGCCCAAAAAAAACACCAGTGTCCTTTTCAGGGCGCTGGTGCTAAGAGAAGCAATCGGTCAGCAATCAATCACTCAACAAATTGTTGTGAAAGAGCATTGGAAATGACTTTGTATTCATCGCCCTTGCGTTTCAGGATATATGAATTGTTCATCGCCCGGATATTGGGATTTGACAAATGCCTTTCATTATATGGATTTACAATGTCTTTCTCGCTGATCACATTACCTGCATTGTCCAGTGTTACTTCCACCACCCTGTAATTAAAATGCCATGGATTGGTGTCTTCTTCTGAACCACCGGTGTTAAAAGTGTCATTAAATCCTTCAAAAATCAGTTCATTGGCATAATGCTCATTTTCGTGCAGGAGTTCCGTAATGGGAATGGACTTGTTAAGTTTGGGATCATCATGGATAATTCCACTGTCCCAGATCATTTCTCCATTGATAAAGACAACCAGGCGGTTATCTACATTTCCAACTTTGATATAATACTCTTTACGCATATAAAACTTTTTAGAGTCTTGAATAATTGATTGCTGAGACAAAGCTGGTTCAAAACCAGGCCCTGTTCAATGACCATTATTATCCTGCGTTATGATTATGATTATATCATCTTTTGCCGAAAGGCACATTTATGCCCAGCCAGGGACCGGCAAAAAATCCTTCTGTATCATTTTCAAGGGGGAAAAACAGCCCGAAATCGATGCCCAATTTCTTGGTTACATATCTTGCCACCAAAGGAAATCACAGACAGCGGGTCTTCTGAAACACCTATATAGTAATTTTCAGTGAACAGGTACCAGCGCGGCCCGGTCCTGTACATGCCGGCAAGGGTAAATGTCG
Organism: uncultured Sphingobacteriales bacterium; assembly: GCA_963823365.1. Taxonomy (GTDB): domain Bacteria; phylum Bacteroidota; class Bacteroidia; order Chitinophagales; family Chitinophagaceae; genus Pollutibacter. The sequence goes on along the minus strand of CAWGLH010000014.1, from coordinate 239,239 downwards.
GAGATTTTGTAAGGCCGCCATCAGAATATCCCCATCCCAGCCCGATGCTCATATTCCTGTCGCGGTTGCCGATGGTTCCTGTTCCATACAGGATGCCAAAACCGCTTTGTTCAAGTCCGATTACAGTTCCTGCCAATACGCCCACGCCTACATTAAATTTGTCCTTAACCACAGGTATGGAAAATTTCGGATTGATCCATACCGGCGTTTCTGCTCCTGCAAACAGAAACAAGGGAACAATTCCGGCGCCAATGGAAAAATAATTGGTAAGCCCGTAACTGAACTGGTTAAAAAATATCCAGACATTCTGGTAGTATCCCTCTCCCTTTTTCAGGCCATAACCGCTGGGAGCAACAAAATATTTTGAAGCCTGCGGATTTTCGAGCCAGTACCTTCCATCATGCAATTTTACTCCGCTGATGGCCGACATTTTTTTTATGTCGGCATTCTTTATTTTAATCTCACCAAGCTGTTGGGTGAATAAAGTAATCCCTTCGGAGTCCCTGGAAATAATTTTACCGATATATTCATTTCCGTCAACCGTTTCCACCCGGTATGTGGAATCATTTTTATCCTGTGCATAAGAATGTGTCGATAACAGCATGAAGAAAGCCATTGTTAAAATAACAGCCAGACTTTTCAAGGTGTTCAGGTTTAGATGGAGGAATGAAATGTTTGTTGTACTTAAATATAGGAAATATCATATATCCATTTATCAAATGGCGGTAAGAGCTAATTAGCGGTGTACCAATAATGAGCGGGAGTGTAAAAATGAGTGCATGGAACTATATCAGAAATTCACCAGCATCCTGATCTTGCGCATGAGCAGCGCCATACTGAGGTACCTGATATTGAGGAATTCATAATGGCCCATCAGCAACAGGGTGACCGCTACATCCTTGAGGGCAACGGAATTATTAAAACATTCCAGCGCTTTTTCCCGTGCACCGGCTTTTGCATAATCCATCCCCATCCATAATTGTGAAATGTATTCGCTGTTCTCTTTTAACGCCTGGTATTTTTTATCAACCTCTTTCTCCAGAAGTGAATTATCGCCCGTCTGGAAAAACTTCACCAGGCCCTTATGTCCACCCTTTGTGGCTGCGGCAATGGCTTCATCTTTATTTGATCCGAACCAGTACAGCCTGGCAAGGTCACCATAACAGCTCTTCTTCTGATCCGGGTCAGTATTTATTTTATCGATGAGTTTTTGCTGGCATATTATTGCTTCTTCCAGCTTTCCGGCATTGGTCATACACCTGATCTTGTTCTTGATCAGGTAATCCCATCCCGGGTTAATGGAAGCCCCTTTTTCATAGGTTTTCAATGCCTCTTCCTCATCTCCCTTGCCTTCCAGTAATATGGCCAGCCAGAGGTAAACATTGGATTGATTTGGATTTAATTCCAGTGCCCTCCGGTAGGTTATTTCGGCCGCATGCCAGTCGAACTTCTGGTGATACCAGTATCCCAGTGATGCCTGTGTTTCACCTGAGGCAGGATCCAGTGATACTGCCGTATCAATATGTTTTTTCGCCATGTAGAGAACCCTTAATGGGTCTTCATAACCACGGTAGGAAGAGAGCAGGTATGTCACGGCCAGGCCTGAATAGGCATTGGCAAAATTGCTGTCCTTAATGACCGCTTCCTGGAACAGTTCCCTGGCCATCATCAGGTCTTCGCGATCCCTTTTTTCGATCAGGAATTTACCCCTCAGGTATAGGTCATAGGCTTGCAGATTGGCCGTTGGCGTCTGGTCGAGCTGTTGCGTTTCAGTAATCGAAAGCGTTGCATTCAGGACATCGGCAATGGATATGGCCACTTCACGCTGTATGGAAAATATATCCCTGGCATCGCGGTCATATGAATCTGACCACATATGTTCATCGGAATTGGCATCAATCAACTGTGCCGTGATGCGAACCTTTTCCGCTGATCTTTGAACACTACCCTCAAGGATAACCGCCACACCGAGTTCCCGCCCGATCTCCCTGATGGGTTTGGGATTTTTCTTGTACTGCATCACGGAAGTCCTTGACACCACTTTTAAAGCCTTGATCTTGGACAATTGCGTGATGATGTCTTCGGTAAGTCCGTCACTGAAGTATTCCTGGTCCTGGTCATTGCTCATATTGAAGAATGGCAATACGGCGACACTGATCTTCTGGGGCTTTTTATTCGACTTTGTCTGCTCTACAATCTCTTCCAGCACTGGCTGGCTGTTCTGTGTAAGCAGTTCATATATCTTCAGCGGTTCTTTAATATTCTTAAGTGCTTCCTCCTTGATGAACAGGCAGTCAAGGCCCTGCTTGTTGACAATATTACGGTACACCATTTCTGAAATATAAATCCCGCCCGGAGGTGCCAGGGCCTGGATGCGGGCGGCAATATTGACTACATCACCAAAAACATTCCCGTGGTGCAACAAAACATCCCCCATATGTATCCCGATGCGTACCGGGACCTGCGGGTCTTCGTTCAGGTCTGACTGCAAAAGTTTGGCAAATTCGGCGGCATCGGTGGAACTATTGAAGAGAAGGAGGCATCCATCACCGTAATACTGGATGATCTTGCCGTTCAGTTCACTCGAAATAATCTCCAGGACCTCCCTGAAATGGTTCACCTTTTCAACGGCACCCTGCTCGTCTTCCTGCATCATGGCAGAATAGCCAACGATATCGGCGAAAAGAATGGCGGCTAGCTGGTGAAATGATTCGGACATCAATGATGTTTGGGGCACAAATTTATGAAATAAAGCCCGGTGTCGGATACCATTCTTACTAATTGATTCAATTTTAAGTTTCCGTATACAAGCATGATTTATAATGCTTTTATACCAGAAATATGGGATGTGCAGCCTGTTATCCAATTATTGTATTTTTATCCCCAAGCCAAAGGCCAATGAAACGCATTCCCATTTTCCTGCTCATCTGCCTTTCATGTATGATCTTCCTGTAAAAAAGATGAAGCCGTAATTCCCGGAGAAAAACCGGAACCCCTGCTAAAAGTATCAGAGGCTCCCGGGGATCTTGCTATGCGATGGGGTGCCGTATCACTGTATACCATCCGGTATTCTTTCTTAAATACACCAACTTATACATCAAGGTCGCTCGGCTACCTGGGACTGGCGATGTATGAATCCATTGTCTGGGGGGATTCTTCATATACTTCGATGAGCGGACAGCTTGATGGCCTCACACTTCCCCTGCCACAGGCTGGAAAAAAATACCAATGGGCGATTTCATTAAATGCAGCGCAACAGACTCTCTTAAAGTATTTATACACTATTCCGGAAAATACCCACCAGGACATACATACCAATATTGATACCACGGCAACTGCCATTCTAAAACAATATTCCGCCGGACTATCTGATGAAACCATCAACCGTTCCGCACAATTCGGCAGGGATATTGCCGAGGCCATCTACGCCTGGTCGCTTACCGACGGCGGGGATAAAGGATATAACAGGAATTTTGATCCAATGTATGTATTTCCAAAAGGACCGTCGTATTGGATACCTCCCTTGAGAGGCCAGAGTTCCAGCATCTATCCATTGCACCCTCATTGGGGCAAAAACCGGACCTTTGTAAAAGCAAATGCTTCCCTGCCGATACCGGCCATCATCCCGTTTTCCACCGATCCCTCTTCCGAATATTACAAGATTTATAAGGATGTTTACGATAAAGATAAGGTGCTGACAAAAGAGGAAAGAGAGATTGCCGCATGGTGGGGCGATGATCCTACAGAATCTGTTTCTCCACCCGGGCATTCCTACTATATTGCCGGGCTTGCTGCAAGAAACAGTAAAGCAAGTTTAATTAAGACTGCAGAAGCCTATGCTAAAACAGGCATGAGTGTTGCTGATGCATTCATCAATTGCTGGAAAGTTAAAGTCACATATTTCAATGAACGCCCCAACAGCTATGTGAAAAAATATATTGATTCAACATGGCGGCAGTTCTGGCCTGAACCTCCTTTTCCGGCATTCAGTTCAGGGCACTCCACTCAATCGGCTGCAGTTGCCACTGTACTCACAGGTGTCTTTGGCAATTCATTAATGTTTACTGACGACCTTCATGCAGGTGTACGCAGGTTTGATGATCCACGATTTTTAGACCTTACCTATACGGCAAGAACATTCAACAGCTTTTGGGAAGCGGCCAATGAATGTGCTTACAGCCGGTTCCTGGGCGGCATACATACAAAACAGGATAATGATGTGGGTCTGGCACAGGGAACAATCGTGGGACAAAATATCAATGCCCTCAAATGGCGCAAGTAAACGCCAGTTCTTGACGGGTTTTACCAGCTCTTAAACTATTGCTTCAACAGCCAAACCTTCACCGGCCGGTTTTTTCTGATTTGCTTTTTCCCTCTTCATGCCGAACAAAAATCTTGTAATGGCAAATGGTTTGATCAGGAAGTGATAGATGACCCATATCAATGGCAAAGAAGTCAATATCAAAAGCGGCAATTTGACTGCGATGGGTAAACTGAGCTGAACGATATAATAGCCAACGGCTACGATCACTGTCTGGTGGAGGATATAAAAAGGATAGACTGCCCTGTTAGCCCGTTGAAGGAAGCTGTTGGTGAAGTTCAGGTGTTTTTTCGCATAGCCGCAAAGCGACAGGATGAATGTCCAGATATTCAATGCATTCAGGAATCCATACATATACAGCCGGTTATCCTGCTGCTTTGGGAAATCTAACGTCCACCAATAACCGAAATATAATGCGGTCACGCATACCAGGGCAATGCCCAGAAAGAGGTGGCGGTATTCTTCACAGGTATTCCAGAACTTTTTTGTACTCCCCATGAAATAGCCGTACAGCAGCATGGTGATTGAAAACAGGAAAAGCATCCAGTCGTCGAGCAGGCTGGCCTGTTCAGGATAATCGATATAGAGATAGAAATATTCCAGCATCAGGGGAATAAAGAGAAAGGGAAGGATATATGGCCGGGACAGGAATGCCGATACATTTTCCTTTACATGTTGCAGGTATTTAATTTTTAATAACCCGAACAGCGGCAGTAAGAGCATGCTGAAAACAAAGAGGTAAACCACATACCACATATGGCTCCAGGAAAGTGTGCCAGTTGGGTATGGAATAAATTCCCATACGGTAGGATAGAAGTCCAGGTAAGATCCGCTGATCTTGCCCTTCTGCAGTTTTTCAAAATAGACCTGCAGGGGAATGGTAAAGAACATGGCGAATAAGTAAAGGGATTAAAAGCCTTACTACCCTTTCACCTGCAAATTTTATCACTGATCTTTTCCGGAGGGAAAAATATATGCCGGTGCCTGAAATGAAAAATAATAAGGGAATACGCCATTGATGAAGCCAGACGATCAGCCTGTCGATCCAGACAGATGAAGTTGCATTTCTTACCTCCCAATGGTAAAACCCCACGAATGGCATGGCACAATGGAAAAATATCAGATATAAAGAAAGCCGTAACCCGGATCCAGTCGATATAATATTGCCTGTCTGTGCCATTTGTTAACTTCTGGGAATCCATCGTAAGTGTTTAAAATGCTTATACGATGGAGTTTCCCAAAAGTTACAATTCACAGGAATCTGTTTTCTGCTTCCAATTGGTCAGGATTGCCCCCATATCTTCCGGGGGGCCGGGATCAGTTTAATTTTTCGGGAGTAATTTCCTCCAGGGTAACCGGTTGGGAAAATGCTGAACCAATACTTTGCATCAAACTGGAAACAGGCCCCTCCATTTTATTGGTGTTATCGTCTATTGTAGAATCATTTAATAATAACCCCAGGTTAAGTTTATCCGGCAGGTATAAGAGGATATTTTTCCGCTGGTCATGCATAAATGACTTAACATCCTTAAGTGTTGATGCTACTGGTAAATTCTCTTTTACCAGTCGCACTGACTCATTGGCTATGAGGTTCATTTTCTGTACAGTATCCTCCCCCGACTGATTGGAATATTTCGCAATGGCTTGCATAACATCTTTTTTGTCTGCACCAAAAATGTTGCTCATCCAGTCGAAGGATTTATCCATTTCCAGGAATTCATTTGCACCTTCATCAGATTGTACAAATTTATACAGCCCGGCAAGTACGGCCGGTATTGCTGCCTGGCTGAATCTTTCTTCATCCGGCGTATCAGGATTTTCAATAATGGTATGTGAATTGGGATCCATTTTCTGAAGGACTGGAAATCCCAGGTTCTGCTGAACAGTATCAAGTAGATTTATTGACATGGTAATAATTTTAATATGCGGACATGCCTTATAAGATAATCTTATACCTTATGTGATAGATGTTAAATTACCGTGCCAATACAATGTTTAACCATGCATTTTCATAATAACCCGTGAATTATATAAGTATCATTTCTTATTATACAACCATAGATGTGAAGGAATACCATAATGAAAAAATCATGTGCCCTGAAGTGCTTAAAAAAAGACTGCCCCTTTCAAGAGGCAGTCCGATATCTTTCCTACCATTCAACTTAGTCCTACTTGCCAGCGAAGCAATACACCATCAATAACATGGATCACTCCATTGCTGCCTTTCAGGTCAGTGGCAGTAACCATCGCCTTACCACCTTTCTCATCTGTAAAAATCACTTTACCATTTTCAATGGATGCTGTTAATTTTCCGCCGGCAACAGTAGGTACTACAGCTTTACCATTACCTTTTTTAATTGCAGCAACCACTGCTGCTGCATCAAGGTTTCCGGCAACTACGTGGTAAGTAAGAATACCTGTTAAAGCAGCCTTATTTTCCGGCTTCAGTAAAGTTTCAACAGTACCGGCAGGCAATTTTGCAAATGCATCATTGGTGGGAGCAAAAACCGTAAATGGTCCGGCGCCCTTAAGGTCTCCACCAATCCTGCAGCTTTAACTGCAGCTACCAGTGTGGTATGATCTTTAGAACCTGCTGCAACATCAACAATGTCTGCAGCATATTTCACAGTTGCGCTTATGGCAAATATGCCTGCAGCCATTAACATGAAAATTCCCTTAATTGATTTCATTTTTATTGTATTTAATTTTTTAGCCCGTAATATTCAAGGCAGGTAAATAAAACGGCGGAATGAAATCATTGTTCAAAATAAGTTTGCCTTTAAAAAAATATAATATGTTCTGTTAAACAGTTCACCTGAAATTGTAAAGAAGGCTAGACAGAAAAATATGGAAAATAGTTTTCCGGAGATAAATAAAAAAGGACTGCTTCTTTTCAGAAGCAGTCCGGGTAATGAATTTTCCAGGCAATTTACTTTGCCTCCGGAATCAATACTGAATCAATAACGTGGAATACACCATTGCTGGCCTTTACATCGGTTGTTGCAACGGTAGCTTTTCCGCCTTTACCATCGGTAAGAATTATTTTACCATTTTCAAGGGAAGCTGTTAAAGTCTCTCCTGATACAGTATTCAATACTGCCTTGCCATTTCCTTTTTCTATAGCGGCCGTCAAAGCGCTCATATCAAGATTTCCCTGAACCACATGATAAGAAAGAATGTCGCTTAAATCTTTCTTTCCTTCAGGCTGAAACAATGAATCTGCTTTACCGGTTGGTAATTTAGAAAAAGCCTCATTTGTCGGGGCAAAGACCGTATAAGGACCTGAACCCTTTAATGTTTCCTCCATCCCGGCAGCTTTTACCGCAGAAAGCATTGTGCTATTGTCTTTAGAACCCCTCGCAACATCTATAATTGTATTAGAAGATGCTTTTGCCGAAGGTGGTTGTTGTGTGGGAGTCTGTGCTGATGCCTGTAAGGCAAAAATACTCACTGCAGTAGCCATCGCCACAATCCTGATTGATTTCATAGTTGTAATTTTTTATGTTAAAGAAATTCCAGAGGATATAATTCCAATAACCAGACCAACAATGGTCCATTAACAAAACTTAATGATTTCAGTGAGGTTTCAACATAACCATTTATACAATCCTGCATAAACCTTTATACAATCCTGCATAGCCTGGCTCTTTATGGCATTTTGATCCATTTCACCCGAAGCTGGATGCCCCCGATTTTTTCGCGTGTGGTAAGAATAAGTGTGTCATTATGCATTTCAAGATCCCTGGTAACCACTACACCCCAGTCTTTCGGGCTCGTGGCGGAAAGCCTGTTGTGCACTACAGTGCTGTCGGTTACTGATGCATTGGCGAAGTACACATAGTTGGACTGGTATAATCTGGCGCGGCCTGATAATTCTTCATTATCCAGGCTGTCCATCGGTTTATCAACGTTGTATTCTTTATATCCTTTGGGGGTCAGGTGTACGGCCACATGTCCCAACCCATCATACAATATATATCCGCTATATCCTTCCCTGGAAGGTTCAGCAATCCATTTATTGGTAAGGGAATCCTTCATTTCAAACCGGTCAAGCTGTATACATGCCCCTTAACTTTTCCAGTGCAGTTTTCTCCTCTTCTTTACATGAACCGAGAAATAACATAAAGGCAAACACAACGCATGTAAATGCTTTCATCATACAATTTGAATTGAGCAAATGTAAAAGCGGCAAAACTAATAATAAATATGAGTATCATTCGGTTCAGTGCTTATTGCTTTTTAGCATTCTCCCTATTCCACAATTTTACCTGTTCTCCCGTCAGGAACTGGTGCAGTGCTTCTACATCATCTTCGGTGAGTACATCGGCAAAAGAGGACATTCCATTTTTTGACAGGGCCCCTTTCAATAAAATATCCTTAAACGCCGCATGAATGCTTTCATTGATTTTCCCAAGTTCAGGATATTGAGAATAATGGGAAAAAGTAGGGCTTGCACTATGGCAAAGGACACAATACTGGTCAAATACTGCCATGCCTTTTTTGATTTTTGCAGGATCCAGTTTTACATCCGGTGGTTTAGGTGTTTTGATTTCCACATATGGAGGTGGCAATGGCGTGGTGCCGCCATTTAATTTAAATGCCAGTATTCTTCCCTTATTCTGATATTTTTCCGTGATCATGCCTTTATATCCAAAGGCAAGATTGTCGCCCCCAAGGGAAGCCATCACCGCAATATATTGTTCTCCATCCACCATATAGGTCATCGGCGCAGCCATAATAACGGTGCCGGTAAAAACCTCTTTCAATAATTTTCCCGTATTGGCCTGGTATACTTTTAAATACCCCGTACTGGTTCCTTCCAGCACCAGGTTACCTGCGGTGGAGAGTACGCCACCGTTGGCTTTGGGGACGTCCATTTCCACCTTCCATACTTCTTTCTGGGTAACCGGGTCCCATGCTTTCAGGAAATTTTTATATAAAGTATCCGCAGCATCGCCTGTGTATTTTCTTGCCTGTGACTGTAAACTGCGAGTCTGACATATTATAATCAAGGCCCGTACCGAACGTACCCTTTTTAAATGTATACACAGGTTGTGCCTTATAGATCATTGGGGCTACAATTTCGGGTATGTATACCAGTTTGGTGAGCGGACTGTAACTCATGGGCTGCCAGCTATGCGCGCCAGGCAGGGAAGGAATGACCAGCTTTGGCGTATCCTTATACCAGCCCTGGGGGGTCAGCACAGGCCGGCCGGTTTTCATATCAATGTGGCTTGCCCAATTGGCCTGTGAATATTTCTCTGCCGATAGTAATTCACCTGTAGCCCGGTCAAGCACATAAAAAAATCCATTCTTGGGCGCCTGCATCAATACTTTTCTCGGCTTTCCCTTGATATCAAGGTCGGCGAGGATAATATTCATCGTTGCTGTATAATCCCATATTTCCCCTGGTGTTGTCTGGTAGTGCCAGGCAAGCTTTCCGTTGTCGGGATTGATGGCAAGTATCGAAGAGAGAAATAAATTATCTCCTCCGTTCGGGCTCCTTAACCATATCAGGTACGGGGATGAATTTCCGGTGCCAACATACAGCAAATTTAATTCAGGGTCGTACGCATATTGTCCCCATACCGTTCCGCCTCCGCCTGCTTCCCAGGTGGAATTTGGATCCCATGTTTTGGAAGCCATTTCCATTTCGGGATGTTCGAACCCTTTTTTGGGATCACCGGGTACAATAAAAAATCTCCACTTTCTGTTCTCCCGTTTCGAGGTCATACGCAGTGATATATCCCCGTACACCAAATTCAGCCGCCTGAATTTCCGATCACCACTACATCTTTGGCAACCTGCGGAGCACCCGTAATGGTGTAGGCAAGAGACCGGTCTGTGAATGTATCCTTGCGCCATAATAGTTTTCCATCCGCTGCATTAAGGCAAACCATATACCCGTCGAGCGTTGCCACATAAACCTTCCCTTTCCATACCTGTACACCCCGATTCACCACATCACAACAGGCTTTCCGGTTATAGGATGCTACAACTTCAGGATCATATCTCCATACTTCAATGCCCGTTTTGGCATTCAGGGCATACACCACACCCCAGGCGCCGGATGTGTACATGATGCCATCCACTACAATGGGCGTAGCTTCCAGTCCTCTCTCTACCCGGCCGATCTTTGAACCGGCATCATATTCCCAGGCAAAGCCCAGGTCACTGACATTGCTTTCGTTAATATTCTTCAGCGGGGAGAAATGCTGTTGCTTAAAATCACGGCCAAGCGACATCCAGTTTTCCGGTTGCTGGTCGGCCTGCATCAGCCTTGCCTGGTCGATCCATCCCGGAACAGGGGGCTTGGGATCATTGCAGCTGGTCAAAAGCAGGATGATGGAAATCACTAACAGCGGGCTAATAAACCCGGACAGGCCTTTGGTTGAAATCATATAAGAAAGATAATACATTGGGGTGCAGTTCCAAAAAAATTCAATGCCCGGACAAACCTAACCCTGCCCCATAACCGAAATTATTCGGGAAACTTCATTTTTATAATCAGTTCATTAAAGCGCGGATCTTTACGCAGGTGGTCAAATTTCGGATCAATTTTGATACTGGTAAATGATACATCCCTTCGTTCAAATCCCAGGTCCAGGTAATAGAATGCCTTATCATTATCGCCAAGGTCGCCATAGATCAATGCAAGGTTACGATGGTCGTTCAGGTTCAGGATGTCTTTTTCAGTAAACTGGTCAATGATTTTTCTGGCTTCCTCTTTATGTCCGGCAGCGGCATGTATTTGTGCCAGTGAAGAGATCGTCAATAAATCTTTTCCGATATTCAGTTCCCAAAGTGCATTTTCTGCAATGGCCTCCTCGTACATTTTGCTGCCCTGGTAAGCCAGTGAAAGTATCCTGTGGCCGGTAGCAAACTGCGGATCGCGGTGAAGGGATTTTTTCACCTGTTCGATTGCCTGTTGATATTGCCTGCTGTAATAATATACCAGTCCTTTGTCCTTTGCTATAGCCAGTGAAACCGGATCGAGTTCTTCAGCCAGTGAAATTTCCTTAATCGCTTCATCAAACCTGCCCAGGTACATCAGCCATTCTGCATACCAATGATGTCCGGTGGCGTATTGCGGATTCAGTTCAAGGCCCAGCCTGTATTCCTTTCCCGCATTGACCCAGTCCCATTCGTCGAGCATCAGCAAAAGGCCCAGGGAAACATGTGCTTCGGCAAGGTCGTTGTCAAGTTCAAGTGCCCTGTGCACGGCTGCCTTTGCTTTTGGGAAAACATCCCTTTTGCGGTGTTTCCCGTATTCACTCAATATATTGTAAGCATCTGACAAGCCTGCCCACGCCAGTGCATATCCGGGATCGATGGCAATGGCTTCTTCAAAATACCTGATGGAAGTCTCTATCCCCATTACATTTCTCTTATTCCAGCAATATCTTCCCTTCAGGTATAACTGGTAGGCTTCTGTATTGTGCGTATAGATTTTTGTGATCTGCGCTTTTTCGTCAATGCCAAGGGTAACTTTCAGTTGTTTTGTGATAGCCAGCGCAATTTCATCCTGGATGGCAAATATATCATCCAGTTCACGATCATACCTTTCACTCCACAAATGAAAACCATCCTCTATATTAATTAACTGCACCGTGATCCTGATTTTATTTCCCTGTTTGCGCACACTGCCTTCAAGTATGGTTTTTACTTTCAGTTTTTCGCCCATTTCGTGCAGGTCGGAAACCTTGCCTTTAAACTGAAAGGTTGATGTGCGGGAGGCAACTTTAAGGTCTTTCAGGTGAGCCAGTGAATTAATGATCTCTTCCGCAATGCCATCACTGAAATAGTCCTGTTCAGGATCATTGCTCATATTAATTAATGGAAGTACGGCAATGCTTTTTTCTGCTCCGGGGTGACCGTTATTTTTTGCTGACGGACTTGTACTGATTGTACTAATCGCTCCCGGCTCATCATTACCGACAAGCACTTCATAAACTCTTACCGGTGTCTTTACATTCTTAAGGGGCTGCTCTTTGATAAACCTGGTATTAATTTCTTTTCTGTTGGATATGATATGAAACACTGATTCAGAAATATAAATACTTCCCGGGTTGGCAACAGATTGTATCCTGGCAGCGATATTTACGGCATCACCAAAAACATCATTGTCCTCGAAAACAACTTCGCCCTGGTGTATGCCGATACGTAATTGAAATTCTTTTGCCTGTTTAACGGCTTCCTGGATCTTTATCGCTGCACAAACTGCATCCGAAACTGTTTTGAAACTGGCCATCACACCATCGCCCAGTTCTTTTATCCACTTTCCCCCAAATTCTTCAATGACGGGTTTTTGCAGTTCACGGTTCTTCCTGAGATACTCAAATGCTTTCCTTTCGTCATGACCCATCAGCGCCGTATATCCTACGATATCGGTGAACATGATGGCGGCGAGCTGGCGGTTTTGAGAAGGCATAGCTAAATGTAAAATAAGGTCCTCCCAATTTATTTATTACTCACTTATTCATTATTCCATCCCCATTTTTCTCAGCAATTCCCTGAAGGCTTCATCATTTCTAAGCGGGTCGAAGAGTTTGTCTACTTTAATCTTTATCAGGTTATAGTCGTGCATCCTGTAGGCAAGATTCAGGTATTCCATGGCTTTTTGTTTTTCATCCAGCCAGGCATAGATTATACCAATGTCGAAGGCGTGATCGTGTGAGGATAAAGCCTTAAGTGAATCCACCATTTTCCTTGCCTTTTCCGGTTTGCCCGTTTTTGCATAAGAAATTCCCGTTAAGGCAGGTTCACGCAAAGAATTTCCACTTATCAAAATGGAATCATATTCATCTTTCAAAAAATAGTAATATCGCTTTGTACCATTTGCAAAGGCTTCCCTTAATAGTGCAGGCTGAAACTGCATATATTCATTAAGTTTTTTTGCGTTCCTTGAATACCTGTAATAATTAACCCATGCTCCCCTGCTTAAATTGGATAAGGGGTCCAGTTGTTGAGCCTTCAAAAGATTTACTTCAGCTTCATTAAACCGGCCCAGTTCTATTTGTGTATATGCCAGGAATAAGTAAGCCTCTGCGTTATTGGGGTTCAGCGTGATTGATTTATTCAATTCCTTTATAGAAAGTGCCGGATTTAATGTGATCGTTTTCAGTACATCCCCCAGGATCATATGGGTTTCAGATAGATCAGGTCCATAATAAACTGCAGTCAATGCTGCATCAAGAGATTTCCCGATATAATATGGGACATCTGCCGGATCCCTCGCAGGCATTTTTGAATAAGTAAAGGCGAGTTCTGCCCAGGCAAGGGCAAAAGTGGAATCCTTTTTCAGCGCCGCCAACAACAATGGTTCTCTTTCCCGGAATGTTGATTGCCGCGCTTTCAGGTAATCCTCATATGCTGAAATATTTGTAGTAGCCTTCTTTTGAATTCTATTGCCCTCATCAGCAGTTAATTTTACATTCAGCTGATTGGCGATCCGCTGTGCAACTTCGCTCTGGATGGCAAAAACTTCGCTGGCATTCCTGTCATATTGCTCTGCCCATATATGCTGGTCGGTATTGGCATCAATAAGCTGCGCATTGATCCGCACATTGCCTCCCTCCTTGCGAACACTGCCTTCAAGTATGGCGGCCACGTGTAATTCCCTGGCAATTTGCCTGATAGTCTTGGTGGTGTTTTTGTATTGCATCACAGAAGTCCGGGATATCACCTTAAGGTCTGCAATCTTGGAAAGCTGGGTAATGATATCTTCCGTTATCCCGTCACTAAAATATTGCTGAAGGGAGTCATTGCTGATATTATCAAAGGGAAGAACGGCTATTGATTTTTCGTTCCCGGTAAATGCTGCTGACCTGGTAAACTTTCGGTAAACAAATATTGAAACAGCAACAAGTAGTAACAGGGTGGCAATAAATGCTGTCTTTCCACGGTTAACTTTTTTCTCTTCCAGTTTCCCTTCTAATTTCCCTTTGTCAGGAACCACAAGTCCGTCATTTGTCAGGGCAAAGACTTCCAGTGGTGCACTTACATTTTTAAAATGAAATTTGCCCATTGAGGTCATGCTGAATTCAGGCTGGTTACCCAGTTTACTGCCAATCTCTGATGAAAATAAGATTGAATTGGCCACGCCAATGGATTGAATGCGTGAAGCTATATTTACGCCATCGCCAAATATTTTCCCGTCTTCAAAAAATATTTCGCCGATATGCAAACCAATCCGTAAAGGAACCCTGGGTGCTCCCTGCAGCTGTTGCTGAATCTGCATTGCACACCTTACCGCTTCAGTTGCGCTGGAAAATGTACAAAGACTGCCATCACCATAATCATTTAATATTTCACCGCCATGTAATGGAACGTGATGTTTTAAGACGGAAACATAACGTTTGGTAATGGCGACGGCTGACTGCTCATCCTCCTGCATCATAGCCGTATACCCGGCAATGTCGGTAAACATGATAGCGGCGAGCTGGCGGGATTGTGTCATAAACCGAAATCAAAAGTGAATAACCGGAACCATCACTAATTTAACCTTAATTTCCCAATTCCTTCTTTAGAGACACAGGCGCATTCTTTGCACGATAATTCCCTGATTTAAGGCTTTATATGTATAAGAAAAAAAGACAGAAATTTACCCTGTGAGTGAATCAAAAACATACAGCATGTACTTCCTGGCGATTGTTTGCCCGGAAGAGCTGGATAAAATAATTCTCGGCTTCAAATTATGGATGCAGGAAAAGTATGGCTGCAGGGTTGCATTACGGGCACCCGCGCATATTACCCTGGTTCCGCCGTTCTGGTACGATAACACAGAAGAACAATCATTACTTGATGTTCTTTCTGCATTTACAGCTCCGGAAGGAGAACTGGACATTCAACTCAGTGATTTTTCCCATTTTAAAAACAGGGTAATTTTCATACAGGTGCTGGAGACTACCGGTCTGAATCGCATAAAAGAAAAAGCAGTACAGCATTTTGATAAGATCACCACTGGTATCACCAGGCCGGACGACAGGAAATTCCATCCTCATATCACCATCGCCAACAGGGACCTCAAACCTTCAGATTTCCGTAAGGCCTGGGAATATTTCTCCCGGAAAAAATTTGATGCCCGGTTTACTGCCAACAAAATATCCCTGCTAAAACTGGGGCTGGAAAAATGGGAGGTAATCGCGGAGAAAAAATGGTATTGAATCATGCACCAGACTTTTTACATTTTTTCAATGATTTTTTCCGAGACCACCTTACGCTGTAATTAAATTGTAATGATATAATTTACCTGATCCTCACAATGCCATTTTTCACCTTAGTGAATCTTTCGAAAATTTTTTCATCATGACCGGGAATAATAAGTGCAGGCTTCACGAGGGTTTTCATTCTCTGCAGTGATTTTACATATGCCTCCGGATCAAAGGTCAGGGGGATAGAGATCAAATGATCCAGGTTATAATAGAACCAACAATTATCAGAGGCAATAAGCACTTTATCCGTGGATGTATTGATAACAGCGAATTGTGATTCATATGTATGTTTGGATCCTGTATATACTTTTATTCCAGGGATGATTTCCACCCCATCGCCATCTACTAACTTTACCCGGCCCTTCGTATTAAGGTCTGCTAATTTAAGTACGTCGGAAGAATCGAATCCTCTTGAATTTTCTACTTTTTGCCAGGCATCTGCCAGGAAATATCCATAATCTTTCTTTTTGCATCCATATCGTTGCTTTGGGAAATAGATCCATACCCCCGATATGGTCCCAGTGCGGATGCGTAATAATAATATCCGTAATATCTCCCGGTTTTATATTTAGGCTGAACAAAGAAGAATCCGGCCTGACAAAATCTTCGAGCCAGTCAGCAAAATATTTTCCGCTTCTCTGGAAGCCGGCATCTACCAGGACTGTTCTGCCATTTTTCCCCTTTAGCAACCAGGTCATAAATACAATCCTTACACTATCCTGCACAACGGGATTGATGGAAATTTCCTTTACCGGTATATAGCGATTTACCTTTGCAAATGGGATGGCATAGACTTCATAAATATCATTTACTCCCTGTGAGAAACTTTGAAAGGAGAAAGCGAACAGGTAGATTCCAATGATCAGATTTTTCATGAATGAAGCTTGCCAATTAAAACCAGATATTTCTCCGCAATAAACTTCAGGTGATCTTTACATTTTGAGAAGTACGTACTATCCTTTACTGAATGTTCGCGTGCACCACCAAATCAAAGTGCTAAACCCAGGATATGCCACTTATTTACCGGCGAACTCCTCCGGAAAAATTTATTTGCGTAAAAAAATGCCGGAGGAGAATCGCCGGAAATAAAAAGGAATCAATAAGTGATTTCGCCATAAGCCGTGTGAGACTCATGACCTGTAGCAAAATCAACGACCATATTTTCATAGATAAAATATCCTGTTGCCCCTGCAAACCTGCCTGTACCACCTACAATTTTTGAGCCTCCGGTTATAGTTCCAATACTGGAACCGGCTGGAGGAAAGGTTACTACAATGCTTCCTTCGGTCCATAGTTCGTCTCCATTCGCGGCATAGGCTATATCTTTGGATTTAATTTCTACCTGGGTAGGGGAGATCACGGAACAGGATGTATTCACGCTTTTACCCCAAACTTTGCCAAGATGGTCCATATTACCAGAGAAGATTACTCCTCCTCCAATGGCCACTTCCGGAAATCCATCTGGCACTGTACAGGAAAGTGGCGGAAGGCTTGGATCCGAATCACTTTCCAGGGAATTAGTTATGGGCCTGGTAACCCTTGCTTTTTGTTTGGATGAATTCTTGGCGGATAGCTCCTCTGCCTGGATCGAATTCTCCTGCATTGACTCTTTCGTGCATGCGGCCAATAATAAAATTGAAATGGCCAGGACCATGATTTTTTTCATGTTAAAGGTTTAGGTTGTTAGTGAAAAAGTTGATAGACTTTTATTAAAAAAATCTAATTGCAGTAAAGGGAAAGCAAAGAAACCAGGCTTTCAAGGGGGGCGAACCAGAAATATCTAATTACAATAAAAGAGAAAGCAAAAGAAACAGTTTTTGAAAGGGGGTGAATATATAAGGTAAACCATTTTCCTATTATGATCCAAATAAAGTTTGTCGGGATTCAGGTACCAGCCTTTATCCTTTACTTTTAGTTTGTGAAATGAAGATGAGAAATCATAAAATTACTCTTCCCATATTACCTCAGAAACTCCATTTTAGCCGGAGGTACCCGACCTGCGCCAGGCTGGTGAATTGATCCTGTGATTCTGCAAAAAAAGATTGCCATACAAGATCAAGATCAAGATTGGTTGACACATTATAAGTAAGGGAAGGAAATAAAATCAGCATATTGGTAAAAGGCGCAAATATCACCGTGAAATTCCCTGTAAACAATGGGGTAAATGCCTTTGAGGTCCCGGCAAGAAAATTATACCGCGTAGGCATCAGGTTATCCGGTGTGTTTTGGAAACTCAGTTTAGACCAATCATCTACCTCTCCCTTGGCCCCCTGCATATTATACAAAAACGCCCCATGCAGGTACCATCCCTTTTCCGTAATGTAATCTATCTCCGTTGTCATATTAAACACCAGTCCCGTATCTCCCCCCATGGCATAAAACTGCGCTTCCCCCTTGAACCCCGCCTTTCCCAGATTACTGCTCCAGCCCATACCCGCGGTAAATTTTCGGTTATATATCCCCGTTAAAAACTGCCAGTCCACCCTTTCCCGGTTCATCCAGTATTTGACGGAGGCAATTATTCTTTCATCCGTCCTGCCCATGGAAACCGCCCCTTCAAAAGAGCTCAGGTCATCCGGCATATATTGGACCTTTACGGCATCGGCACCCGGCCTTTCCTCATAATCCCAGTCGAGGATATTGTAAGAATTGAAGATGTCATTGGGGTTCCATACATTGGCCATTCCCCAGTTGATACGCTGTCGCCCGATACGTGTTGTCCACTTTTTTCCCCTTGACTCAACCCATAATCTTTCCACATTGCTTTGCAGCACCATTTCCGGGGTACTGAACCATACTACCGACATATTTACGGATTCACTGCTGTTGCGCAGGTGATCAGCAAACTCCGGGTCGTTCTTTACTGCGTCACCCCAGTAAAATCGATTCCGGACTTCAAAGGCAGCGGTTATTTTACTTGTCGGTTTCCATTTCAGGTTCATCCGGTTATGCACCAGCTGGGTGTACTGTAAAGGAAGCGGATCATTTGGCATTGTAAATGCATTCAAATCCTTGAGGTAACCATTGAATATCCATTTTGGGGGAACAAGTGTATCCTGGGCGGAAAGATCAGTGCATATCAAGGAAAGAGATAAAAAGCATCCGCGGCGGCCAGACCTTTAATTTTTCCTTAATAAAATCAATCAGCTTTTTAATCAGTCCCTTTATCATGGTTTACGATGAGGTATTTCCTGTTTTAAATCTTTCCAGCCTCATTCCTTTTTATTCATTTCTGTCAATTATCCTTTGGGTGATCTTTCTGTAAAAGTGTAGCCCCTGTATCGGAAACAATTTTACCATCAACAAGTGTAATCACCCTCTTTGCCCTTTCAATAACCCTTGGATCATGCGTTGAAAAAATAAAGGTCATCCCTTCTTCTTCATTCAGCTTCGCCATGATGTCAAGCAGGTTGGAAGCCGATGCAGAGTCAAGGTTGGCGGTAGGTTCATCAGCCAGAACGAATTGCGGCTTGGATGCCAGTGCCCTGGCTACGGCTACCCGTTGCTGTTGGCCGCCGGACAGTGATGAAGGCCGGCTGTTGATCTTGTCTTCCAGTCCAACCTGCCTGAACAGCTGGTTGATCCGCTCATCCCTTTCTTTTTTACCCACACCTTGCAGCAATAAAATAAACTCCGCGTTCTCTCTTGCCGTTAGAACAGGTATCAGGTTATAGGATTGAAATACAAAACCGATATTATTCAACCTGAACCTGATGAGTCTGGAGGCGCTAAGTTTGGTGATATCCGTATCATTGATCATGATGCTTCCGCTATCTGGCCTGTCAAGACCACCGATGAGGTTCAGCAAGGTGGTTTTTCCTGAACCCGAAGGTCCCACCAGTGCAGCAAACTCACCCCTGTTCAGGTGCAGGTGCACATTGTTCACCGCATGCACGGGAATCGTTTTCGGGTTATATATTTTACTGATATTATGGGCGTCAATGACTGGTGTGTTCATGATATTATTTTTGAAGTGTTTCCGCCGGATTCATTTGTAAACTTTTCCAGGCCGGGAACAATGAAGAAAAAATGGCCGCCAGGAAAACGAGCAGGATAATTCCGGGCAGCTTGTCATATGGAAAAGATGGGTAGATCAGCGTTTCATAACCAAAGCTCTGCATCATTTCACGACCCATGCCGGAGAGGTCAAGCCCGTTCCGCTGATAATGCCCGGTGATCAGCAGTCCGGCCAGTAAAGCAACAGGAATTCCGACTATAGTAAGGAAAAAAGTTTCAAGGAGAATCAACAGCATCAGCCTTCCCCTTCCCGTACCCAGCGCTACCATCATACCGATTTCCCTCCTCCTTTCCAGTACCGTCATCATCATCGTATTGATGATGCCGAAAGAAAGGGCGATAAGGATAATGATGACGATGATGTATGAATAAATATCCACTGTTCGCACCATCAGGTCGGTTTCAGGAGATATTTCCTGCCATGATTCTACGATCATCTGGGGAAAATCCTGTTGGTACCGGTGCTGTATAACCGAAACACTGTCATCGCTGTTCAGGATTATCGCGATCTCATGGAAATTATTTCCAATTCCCAGTAACTGCTGCAGTTCTGTTTTATCAACATATACATTGGCTTCATCCAGTGGTGCATTGGCCGACTGGTATATCCCTTTTATCCTGAATGCGGCTGATACTATATTGCCGACCGTGTCTGTCATGGTAAGCACTATCTTGGTGCCATTGGAAAGTTTCATTTTGGTGGCCAGCTTCTTTCCAACCAGAATTCCTTTTTCATTTTTCTTCCACTGCAATCCGCCTTCCCTTATTTTTTTCGAAAGTCCCGAGACCGCTGTTTCATTTACTGTGTCCACGCCGTTGATCTGAACTCCTGAACTGCCTGTTGGATTCGAAAGCATACCCGATGTAACCACCCGGGGAGAAATATATTTAATGCCTTTATCGGATTTTAACTGCCCGATTATTTTTTCTGGATCCGCTACCAGGAATCCCGGATCAAGGTCACCCTTAAATTCCGGGTGATGAATCTGAAGATGCCCGGTTTCGGTATCAATAACTGTCCTGACCCTGCTTTGCATCATTCCCTTGTACAGGGCGAGAACTGCAATTGCGGCAAACAGTCCGACTGCAACTGACAACATGATCACCAGGCTTCGCATTTTGTTGCGCCATATATTCCTCCATGCCATTGCAATGATCATGATCGTCGGTTTATTTTTTCATGGCCGTTACAGGTTGCATCCGCATCACCACGTACAGGGGATATAAGGAAAGAATGAGACCAATGATAAATACAATCATTCCCTGTCCCAGGAATACCATAGGATCAGCTGAAGCGGGGAATATCGGCTCAAATCCAAATCGCTCATAAGCTTTAGCTGTTTCCCCGGCGAGCCGGAGCGGCTGTTTTTCAAAATACAATACAGGCGGTATGCTGATCAGTATTCCGGTTATTGATCCCAGCATCACGGTAAATAATGATTCTGTCATCAGCAACCACTGAATCCACATTTTAGACATTCCCAGGGCCAGTAACATCCCGGTTTCAAATCGTCTTTCCACCATCATGATCAGCAGGGTGCTGAAAATGCCAAAACTGATCAGGAGGTATAGTATATATTGCACATAGCGCATATTGTTCGTATCGGTTTCGATATGCTGCTTTATTTCGGGCATTATTTCTTCCCAGGTTTTTACCTCATATTGCGGGCCGATGGAAGAGCTTAGATTTCCAGCTATCTGTGAAAGGTCAGCATTGTCATTTAGTGAGATCACCAGTGAGCTCAGCAGTGAATCAGCTCCAAATAGTTCCTGTGCCGCGGGGATAGACATGAACAATATCCTGTCGTTCAACTGGGGTGATCCCATTTTTACAATTCCCCTCACCGGCATCTTCCCAGCGGCAGAAGATCCGTGATATCCCTGCCCGATTAGTACCAGTTCATCGTTTATACCCAGGTTCATTTTTTTTGCGAGTCCGGCTCCCAATAAAACACCACGGTCTGTCTCATCCAGGTAACTGCCCTGAACAAGTTTTTCTTTTACTGACGTGATGATGTTTTCTTTTTCCGGATCAATTCCCAGCACCATGCAGCCTTTTGTGACATCACCGCTGGAAACCAGTGCAAAGGATTCAAGCCTTGGGGCCACTGCTACCACCTGGGGCATGTTGCGTATAGTGTTTTCCAGTTGAACGGAATTCCGGAAACTGTTATCCAGGATCTGTTCCTCATGATAACCCTTCAGGTGAACCTGTAAATGACCAGTATAGGAACTGACAATATTCTTAACAAGATTATTGAATATGCCATCTTTCAAGCTGCCGGTGATGATAGAGAAAAGAGTAGCGAATGCCACTGCAGACACCGTGATCAGTGTGCGGCTCCTGTTGCGCCAAAGATTTTTCCATGCCAGTTTCAGTATCCACATGGTAATTATTGTTAACCGGTTTCATACCGGCACAGACCCTCATTGCACAGTTTTCATCTTCTCCGGGGTAAAAAAACCATCGCTTATCGGTTTATCAAAACTGATAAATTGATAGATCATCTCCGTCCTCTGGTTTTTCTTGTCGGCCGGGATCATTTCAAATCGCGTAGGGATCAGCCTTCCGCCCATGGTTTTAACATCATGGCCATTCATCGTATTGATGAGCTTATTTTCCTCATCGTAAAAACGGACATGAAGCTGAACCATATCAGCCTTATCTATACATACCACCAGCCTTCCCCATACGACGGATGCTTCCGGAGTGGGGATCATAATGACCGTATAACATTTTCGGTTATTGATGACCGTATCGGGAGCAAACTCGTGCGTATAATCCGTTATCATTGAAGATTCCTTAACCAGGTCATCATTGGTGAAGTCGGTTCCCATCCAGCTCTGGCTCATCATGGAGGGTGGCAGTTTGATCACCTTTTCAATGGATGGAATCCAGTTCCAGACCTCATTCTTTCTTTTCAGGTAAACAATGCCCTTGTCTTTGGGGGGAGATTCTACCAGGATCATGGAGTAGACGGTGCCTTTGAGCCAGGTCTTTACGCGCATTTCGCGCGACCAGGAAGGCCGGATGGTCCTGATGATGATACCCGCTTCTGAAGTGTTGCCGCGCATTTTATCTTCAGTCTGCTGAACCACCTCTTTGGCCGTCTGGCTAAATAGCAAACTATTTAGCATCAGCAACAGGATGAAAAATATAACTCTCACGGTTATCCAATTACTACTAAAGGTATTGCTGAAAGCGGGGCTGGTTTATGACCTATGTCATGGGTAATTCAATGATAAACTCCGAACCTTCTCCTTCATTTGTGTATACTTTTAATTCGCCGCCATGAGCCTTTACAATGTCAAAACTTAAAGACAGTCCCAGTCCGGTACCCTCACCTGCTGGTTTGGTGGTGAAAAAGGGCTGAAAAATCTTGTTCAGTATTTTCTCCGGAATACCATTACCGTTATCTGTAATCCTGATTTCCACAAAGTCGGATAGTTTTTTGGTGCTCACGGTTACCCTTGGATCAAACCCCAGGGGTTGCTCACGTTTTTTTTCTGCTACTGCCTGAAACGCATTGTTGTAAATATTCAGCAATACCCTTCCAATGTCCTGTGAAATAATATTTATGTTGCCAATGCTTTTATCAAATTCCGTATGAAGTGCCGCATTGAAGGATTTGTCCCTGGCCCTGATGCCATGATAACTCAGCCTGAAGTATTCATCTGCCAGGGCATTAATGTCTGTGGGTTCTTTTTGTCCGCTGCTGGGCCGGGAATGCTGTAACATCGACTTCACGATAGCATCTGCTCTTTTTCCATGAAGAGTTATCTTTTCCATATTTCCTTCCAGGTTATCGGCAAGATTTTTTACTTCCGGATAATTGCCGGCCATTATCTCTTTTTTCATTTCACTGATCAACTCAGTATTTACTTCGGAAAAATTATTGACGAAGTTTAACGGGTTCTGGATTTCATGAGCGATCCCTGCAGTAAGTTCTCCCAATGAGGCCATTTTTTCTGACTGGATCAGTTGAGCCTGGGCGTCTTTTAGTTTTTCAAGGGTTTGTTCCGCTTTTGCTTTTTCCCGCTCTGTTTCCTGTTTCTGTATTTCCAGGATAGTATAGGACTTTTGTTTGTGGCGGTTATTGCGCCACAAAATTCCGGAGACCAGGAGCAGGGCCAATAAACCGCCTCCCATAGCAAGTTTCTGTAACCTGCTTTGATACTCCGCCCGTGCAGCTTCCAACTCCTGCTGTTTCAACTCCAGTTCCTGTTCTTTCAATTGCTCATCGAAGGCGATATTCTGTACATCCCGTCTTTTGTTCTCACTGTATATACTATCCTCCAGGGCGTGCCTGAGCTCGATATATTTCAGGGCACTATCTTTTTCGCCCTTGCGTTTATACACCTGTCCAAGATTGCTGACTGCTTCCAGCAGATTCTTTGTCTCCGATTCCGCATTCCAGCTCTTGATTACATTTATGGCGTAGTATTTCGCCGAATCCAATTCGCCCATATCCATAAAAAGCGTTGAAATGCCACTATTTATCTGTATCGTATCATGGGGAATTTCATTCAGAATGGTCAACTTTTTAGACAGGCGAAAGTTTTCCAGCGCAGGCTGGTAATTACCCTGCATGCGCTGTATGGTAGCCAGTAAATAGTAGGGAAAGGCCCATGAAGCGCCAACAAACTGTTCATCATAATCGATCGATCTTGTCGTATAGTATAAGGCTGAATCCAGCCTGTTTGCCAAAATAAGCGTCTGCCCGATTTCTGCGAGAAATAGCGGAGACAACCGCTGTTTGGAAAAAATAATCAGCCCTCGCACGTTATCTTTCTCCGCCACGTCAAGTCCATAATAAGCATGGGTCAGTGCTTTAATGTAGTCCTTTATACCGTCCCTGTATTTTCCCTGCAACAATAAATGCATCGTTGCGATCCCGGTATTGTCATTGATTTTTTCGTAAATACGCAAAGACTCCATGGCAGACTGTATGGCTGCGCTGATATTTCCTTCGATGAATCTTATCTTATGCTCAAGACACTTGCCAAGGGCCTCACCCTTTTGATATTTCAATTCTTTGGATAATTCCTGTACCTGCTGTGAACATATCTTTAGGGAATCAAAATTGCTGGTAATCATGCCAAGGGTGGCCAAAGCGATTACTTCATTGGTATCACCCCTGTTTTGTCGGATGACTTCCTGAAGTGAGTCTTCCATTTTTTGCTGCTGTGCAAAAATGCCCGTAGCCAGCATCAGCATGAGCGCTTGCAATAATATTTTTATTTTAGCTCGCTGCATAATATTATCTATATGGTAAGTCCAAAATAAACGTAGTATACTCATTTTCTTTTGTTTCCACCCTTATGCTTCCTTCATGGGTCTTTATAATATCATAACTTAATGACAGGCCCAGTCCCGTACCCCCACCTGCTGGTTTGGTAGTGAAAAATGGCTGGAAGACTTTGTCCTTTACTTCTTCAGGTATTCCATTTCCATTATCAGTTACCGTTATGATTACGGATTGCGGCGCCAGTCTTGTCGTCACCCGAACCGTTGGTTCATACCCATCGGGCT
This sequence comes from uncultured Sphingobacteriales bacterium, assembly GCA_963823365.1. Taxonomy (GTDB): domain Bacteria; phylum Bacteroidota; class Bacteroidia; order Chitinophagales; family Chitinophagaceae; genus Pollutibacter. The sequence continues at coordinate 214,155 of CAWGLH010000014.1, read as the reverse complement.
GTTCACGCTTTCTTTCAGCTACTGCATAAAAAGCATTATTGTAAATATTCAGGAGTACCCTGCCAATATCCTGGGGAATAATACTGATTTGGCCAATTGCCTCATCAAATTCTGTCTGAAGTGTCGCATTAAATCCTTTGTCCTTCGCCCTGATACCATGATAACTCAGCCTTAAATATTCATCTGACAGTTCATTGATATCTGTGGGCTCTTTTTGCCCACTACTGGTTCTGGAATGCTGAAGCATCGATTTCACAATGCCATCCGCTCTTTTACCATGCAGCGTTATCTTCTCCATATTGGCTTCAAGGTCATCAGCAATTGAACCAAGTTCGGGATAGTTTCCTGCCTCGATCTCTTTTTTCATGTCTGCGATCAACTCGGTATTGACTTCCGAAAAATTGTTGACAAAGTTTAAGGGGTTCTGTATTTCATGCGCAATACCCGCTGTGAGCTCTCCAAGTGACGCCATCTTTTCAGATTGAATGAGTTGTGACTGGGTGGATTTGAGTTCAGTCAGGGATTTGTTCAGTTCGGCCGTCCTTTCCACAACTTTCGCCTCCAGTTGTTGGTTCTGTGAGGCCAGGATTTCCTGTTTCTCCCTTTCAGTACTAACGTTTTTCTCTGATAAAATTTCCACTTCATCCAGCTTCTGCTGAAGTCTATTACTTGTTCTGGCGAAATCATAGGCAAGAAAAAGTGAAACTGAACCAGGAGGTGCCAGTATATAAACTAAAAAGAAAAAGGAAGAAAGATTAAAAGGAGTGCGAAGGATGTGATCGCCAGGATCTAAAATGGCACTCCCTAAAAAAATTAAAAACGCAGTAATTGCAAGACTAAATCCAATGGCTAATATTCCGGCTTCCTTCACCTGTTTTTTCATAGCAGTGACTGAGAGGAATAAGATGAACAGATAAGTAACTATCGGCATAAATCCAGTGAATGAATTAAAACCGTTTTTGTACCAAGAAGCGCCGATAAAGAGGCTAAATACTTGAATACCTATAAGTACCCAGAATAAAACATTTTTTCTTATACTTAAAAAGTTATGAATGGAACGGAACATCAGTACATTAGATATGGCATACAGTACACTTGCCAAAATAGCGAATACTGATTTCTGATCTATTGTCGCATAGTAATAGTAATAATTGTGGACGAGGCTCCCAATTGCACTAAATAATGCAGACATGGCAAACAGCAAATTGGCCTTCTGTTCCCTGTACATTATGAAGAAAGAAATATGCAGGATAAATACCATGAAAATGATGCCCAGCATGAAAAGGTCGAGCCAGGGTCGTATGTAGAATCCCTTATATATTTCAAGTGCATTATCATAACGCATGAGCCTGGCAGAAAAAAAAGGATTTGTTAAGCCGTAATAAGTTATATACTTCACTCCTAGGTTGAACGGCAAATCGAACTGCGATTACCTGGATGCTATCATTTGATAAAATTAGCGATACGGGTTTATACAACGGGTTGAAAGCCTTAATTTTTGACGGTTCGTCAGAAATATTGCCATATTGTTTTATAATTCGACCATTCAGGTAAATCTCTGACGCTATCGATTGTTTTATCAGGATCGACAGTTGCTGACTTCTGGCTTCCTTACTAACAGTAAACCTCAGGCGCATCCATCCAATGCCCATCTTTGACTCAGCCGGAATCGATTCATGGATATCGGCCTCCGGCATGATGGGTTTCCATCCTTCTTCAATAAAATCTGCATGGACGGAAGCCCGATGTTCTCCCATTTTATAGTGCCATCCTTCATCAAGAAGCTGGTATGTATTCCCCGGATCCTGCAACAAGAGAATATCCTGCCCTTGGCAAAAAAATGAAGTAATTAACAGTAACGCGACAAATCGAGTTTTCATTCTAGGCATTTAAATAAAAGGTGAACGTAGATCCCTTGCCAATTTCTGAAATTACCTTAAAATCTCCTCCATGTGCTTTCACAATATCATAGCTCAGCGACAGCCCGAGCCCTGTTCCCTGTCCCGTGGGCTTTGTCGTGAAAAAAGGCTGGAAAATCTTGTCTTTTAATGCTTCCGGAATGCCCGCCCCATTATCAGATACACTAATGATGACCTGACCGTTCTTTCTTTTAGTCTTTGCCGTAACAGTTGGTTGAAAGTCTATGGGATTTTTCTTCTTTTTTTCATTAACTGCATAAAAAGCATTGTTGAACAGGTTGAGCAAAACACGACCAATATCTTGGGGCACTACATTAACCATGCCCACCGCCGGATCCAGTTCCATCTGCAATTCAGCACTGAAAGACTTGTCCTTGGCGCGAAGGCCATGATAGACCAGCTTCAGATACTCATCAGTGAGCTTATTGAGATCCGTGGGCTCTTTCGATCCACTGCCCGTCCTTGAATGCTGGAGCATGGATTTAACGATAGCATCAGCACGACTTTCCGTGCTCATTTATTTTTTCCTGGTTGTTCAGAATATTTGCAGCAAGCTCTTTCACTTCCTGCAAGTTTCCCCGATCAGCAGCGTGTTGTCATTTCATCAGCGAGTTCAATATTGATTTCAGAAAAGTTGTTCACGAAATTCAGTGGATTCTGAATCTCATGGGCTATGCCGGCGGTAAGTTCGCCCAGCGAAGCCATTTTTTCTGATTGTATCAGCTGCGACTGTGCCTGCTTCAATTCTGTCAGGGCATTATCCACCTGTTGCTTGGCAACCTCCAGTTCCATGTTTTTTCTCGCAAGCAGATCATTGGTTTTTTTACGTGCCAGGTTACTTCGATAGAGTATCAACCCAATAACAGACATCACTGCCAGTCCGGCCAGAAGCGCATATGTCCTGACATTTCGTATTGCTGCATTCCTGGCTTCCTCAATTTTTCTTTTTTCCTCAATTTCCCTGGCTGCCAGTCCGACTAATTGTATGGATTTATCACTTCCATAAAGTTTTTCCCTCTCTGCAGCCATCAGCTCGGCATATTTGAGTGCGCTGTCAGTGACATCTTTTCGTTTATACGCTTCCGTAAGAACCTCATAGGAATTCACAAATTCTCCCGGGAAATAAATGGGTTTATAGCGATATATGGGCTGCATCGCATAATAAATAGCAGAATCCATATTGCCCTGCCGCAGGTGGACACGGGCGATCCCGTTTTGACAGAGCATGCTGTCTGTGAATGCGCCGCTTAGTTTTGCGGCAAGCATGCCCTTTCTGTATTCTTCAAAAGCGAGCGGAAGTTGATTTTTTTGATAGGCGATGTCGGCCAATACAATATGCGGAAAGGGTAATTCAAAGTGTTTCGCGTAGTCCTTTTGCCTGATGGTATCCATCATAAAAGCCGCGGAATCTGCCATGCCCGATTCTACATAGGTCCATGCAATGATGTTTCGGGTTATTGGTTCGCTGCTTGCATGAACCTGTAAGTAATCAGGAACAACTCCTGAACGCAGAATTGCCAAAGCAGACTGCCCATAATCCAGTGAGGCATCAAAATTCCTGGCAGTCTTGTAGATTATAGCCAGGTAATTGAGATCACTCACCAGTTTATCTTGCATTTTTAATTCTTCATGCATTCGCTTGGCTTCCAGAATATACCATGCAGCACTGTCCAGGTTTCCCAATCCCATCAGTCCAATGCCCATAGAACTATAAGCAGATGCTATTACCCCCTCGTCAGAAATGCTTCTCGCAAGATTAAGCGACTGTTTCATATAATAGAAGGCACTATCCGGATCCTGAAAACCATAGAGCCTTGACAACTCCGCAAGGATGCCAACCTTATCCCTGTCAGAAACGGCATCCAGTTTTTTAATGAGGCTGTCGCGCTCATTGATAAGAACCTGTGCTGCCGTTTGCATAGAGCACGACAATAAAATCAGCACTGCAAAAAAGCTTTTATATTTTGCCATGGTCGGATGCAGGTAATATGATGTTAAACGAAGTTCCACCTTCAGGAACCCTGCTCACTGAAATCTTTCCTCCATGCGCTTTCACAATATCATAGCTCAGGGAAAGTCCGAGCCCGGTTCCCTGTCCTGTAGGTTTTGTGGTAAAGAATGGCTGGAAAATCTTTTCAATCAAGCCTTCAGGAATGCCATTGCCATTATCGGTTATGGAGATTATTACGGATTGCGGAGCACCCCGGCCGGCAATTGCGGATTGCGGATTACGGATTACGAATTCTTCTATATCGTCATTACCGTTGCTAAGTTTAGTGGTAACAGTCACCGTGGGTTCAAAGCCGTTTTGGTCATGTCGAGCTCTGTCTGCCACCGCATAAAAAGCATTGTTATAAATATTCAGCAATACCCGGCTGATGTCCTGGGGTATTATATTTATTTCCCCGATGCTTTCGTCAAATTCCGTATGGAGTGTCGCATTAAAGGATTTATCCTTTGCCCTGATACCATGATAACTCAACCGGAAATATTCATCTGCCAGTGCATTAATATCTGTTGGCTCTTTTTGTCCGCCGCTGGGCCGTGAATGCTGGAGCATGGATTTTACGATTGCATCCGCACGTTTTCCATGAAAGGTGATCTTTTCCATATTCGTATCAAGATCATCCGCAATAATTTTTATCTCCTCCAGGTTACCGGTTTTAATTTCATTTTTCATTTCAAAGATCAGTTCCGAGTTTACTTCGGAGAAATTATTGACAAAGTTCAGCGGGTTCTGGATCTCGTGGGCGATGCCGGCGGTGAGTTCCCCGAGTGATGCCATCTTTTCAGATTGTATGAGCTGGGCCTGTGCATCCTTAAGCGCCTTATATGATGCTTCCAGTTGCTGGTTGGCTTTATGCTTAAACCGGTTGTTACGCCATAATAAAAGAGCAAAGCCGGAAAGCAAAATGATGATACCTGAAAAAACAATCAATGGATATTTTGTTCCGGTTATCTGCATCCCTTTTTTGCAATTCATAATTAAGCTGTTGCTCGTTCAGCTTCACCTGTTCAAACTGCTTTAATTTATCCTGGCTGTATAATGAATCACTGGCTTCAATATATTTTCCCAGGTATTTGTTGCTTTCCACGGGGTCAATATCGCTATACAGGCTTCCAAGTATTTTGGCGGCACGCATGATATTATGCGGACTTTTCAACTTTTCCCATTTCGCCAGGTCCTGCTTCGCATAAAAAATTGCCGAATCCCGGTTGCCCAGTTTTTGATGGACCTCTGCAAGCCCGAACAGGTATGGTCCCTGTCCGGAAATAATATAATGCCTGTTCAATGTTATTGCGTTTCAAAGAAATGATACCCAGCACCATATAGGAGTCCCTTCTTAATCCTGTTTCCTCTTTGCCATATTTTTCCAGGTAAACCAACATCGAGTCTGCAAAAATCTGGGCTGAATCGAGCTTCTCCTTTCTTTGATAATAAATTGCTCCCTGCATGAAACTGGGCCATTTATAGAACTCAGGGACATTGGGATTATTCCGCATGGCCATTTGTTGCCTGTCTTTCCATATACCTGCCGCGTCCATATCGCCCTTGATCGCCAGTAATTGCAAACATGGCAGAGTAGCTTAACAGCAGGTATTCAGGATGGTATTCCTGGCAAAGGGGAATCACCCTATTCATGACAATTGTTGCATCGGCCCAATTGCCATGCATAATATGAGCGAAGGCAGTATTTACCAGGCACCTGATCTGTCCTTCATAATAATGCAGGTTTTCAGCAATGGAATCACCCTGCTTGCCAAACAGGATCGCCGAGTCAGGATTGATTTCAATATACATGACAGAGAGCTTATCCAGTAGTTTCACCTTAACAGTATCATCCGGCATTTTCTTAAGGAGTGGTAAAATACTGTCAATATAATCGTTGAACGGGTGCCAATGGCTGGGCAAACAGGTGTATCGACCACTGAAGGACAATAACAGTCAAAAAATACCTGGTAAACTGCCGCATTTTTTACTAAAGGATTAGTGTATGTTAAACTTGCTGGGCCGTTTAGTTTTTCTTCAATGCAGTCATCGTCCACATGGCCCCTGCAAAATCAATCACACCAAAGCCGATAAGCATCGGGCTCGCCATATTCAACACTGCAAATAGGATAAAGGAAAGCAAAACGATAATCCTTGTGGGAATGGTAAGCGGAAAAAAGGTACTTATATTTTTTGCCCCCGACTGGTGGTAATAAAACGCGATGAGTCCTACAATGACACCCAATACCCTGATCCATACTTCATTGGTTTCCGGTATGCCGAGGGTTCCTAAAAGAATATTGGGAATAAAAATAAGGGTGGCACTTACCAGGTAAAGGTAGAAGCCAAAATAGTAAACTGATTTTGCTGCTGGTGTCATGAGGGATGTTTTGGTTCTTTAAGTTAGCAAATTTCAGTATAACCCCATCCATGGCCTTTTGCGGGTTTGAACATGAGAAAATGTTTTAAACATCCGCCATCTTCAGGGCCATTAATTGTAAATTGCAGCCATGCAAGATTACCTGAAGGGTTTGAATGAAAAGCAGCGTGAAGCCGTGCTTCATATGGATGGGCCACTGATGATTGTGGCAGGCGCCGGAAGCGGAAAAACCAAAGTCCTCACCACCCGGATCGCCCACCTGATGGCCAATGGTGTTGATTCTTTCCATATCCTCGCCCTGACCTTTACCAATAAGGCAGCCAAGGAAATGAAGGAACGCGTGGAGCATATCCTTGGTAATAACGAGGCCCGGAATCTCTATATCGGAACCTTTCACTCTGTTTTTGCGCGGATATTAAGGGTCGATGCACCCAAGATGGGATATCCTTCGAACTTCACCATCTACGATACCGATGATGCAAAAAGCGTGGTGAAAACGGTGATCAATGAACTGAACCTCGATGATAAGCACTATAAACCCAATACCGTTTACAACCGCATTTCATCCGCCAAAAATGCCCTTGTTAACGCCGATGAATATGCGAATGATTATGGCCTGCAACAGGAAGATATGCGTGCCAACCGGCCAGCCATCGGACAGATCTATAAAGCCTATGTAAACCGCTGCTTCAAGAACGGTGCGATGGATTTTGATGACCTTCTTCTGAAATTCTATGAACTGCTGAAGAACTTTCCTGAGGCGCTGCATAAATACCAGCACAAATTCAAATATATCCTGATCGATGAGTACCAGGATACCAACCCCGCACAGTACGAGATCATCAAACTGCTGGGTGCCGCCTACGAAAACGTTTGCGTGGTAGGTGATGATGCACAATCGATCTATTCATTCCGCGGCGCCACCATCCAGAATATCCTGCAGTTCCAGAAAGATTATGATAATGTGAAGGTGGTGAAGCTGGAACAGAATTACCGCAGTACGCAGAATATCCTCAGTGTTGCGAACGAAGTGATCAGCAATAATAAAGGGCAGATCCCGAAAGAACTGTGGACCGATAATCATCCCGGTGAAAAAATCAGGCTCGTCAGAACCGCTTCCGATAATGATGAAGGAAAGTATGTTGCCGATACCATACAGGAACAAAAACTCCGTAATCATTTTCATAACCGCGATTTCGCCGTCCTGTATCGCACCAATGCACAGAGCCGTGCTTTTGAAGAAGCACTGCGCCGCATGAATATCCCGTATACCATTTATGGAGGCATCAGCTTCTACCAGCGAAAAGAAATCAAGGACTTTATCGCTTACCTGCGGCTCACGGTTAATTCCCGTGATGAAGAAGCACTCAAGCGCGTCATCAATTATCCCATTCGTGGTATTGGCAAAACAACCATCGACAAACTGGTGCTCGTAGCCAATGAGACCAACCTCACCATGTGGGAGGTTCTCGCCAATGCCGCCATATATGGTTTTAAAGGAAATACCCTCGAAGCGATTGATGGCTTTGTTACCATGATCAAGAGCTTTACCTCCATGCTGGAACAACGCAATGCCTATGATGTATCCGTACATGTGGGAAAGCAGACGAATCTTGTGAAGGAGCTTTTCAACGACAAGAGTACGGAAGGAATGCAGCGTTATGAAAATATCCAGGAACTGCTGAACTCCATCAAGGAATGGGTGGAAAGTCCGGATAATGAAGAAGGCGAGGTGCTCAATAAATCACTCGGCGCCTACCTTCAGCAAATCACCTTGCTCACTGATTCAGATAATAAGGATCCCAATGCCGATACGGTAAAAATGATGACCATCCATGCTGCAAAGGGTCTGGAGTTTTCCTGTGTGTTTGCAGCCGGACTGGAAGAAATGCTTTTCCCCAATGCGATGAGTATTAATACAAGGGAAGAGCTCGAAGAGGAGAGAAGATTATTCTATGTGGTGATCACCCGTGCCAAAACAAGGCTATGGATAACGTATGCGAATACCCGATATAAGTTCGGATCACTGGTGCAGAATGAGCCATCACGATTTATAGACGAGCTTCCCGAACAATTCCTTGACCGGGCATTTGCCGGCGGCGGAATGAAAAACGTGGGAGGTCCACAGGGCTCTGCGTATGAAAGAATGCAGGGCTGGAATTCACGCGGACAGGGAGCCGGCACCCGCGGGGCGGCCTGGGAAGCGGAAAAACGATATGGTGCACCGCCAAAATCAACGCCTGAATTCATCGGGCCAAAACCTCCGCCGAAAGTGGTAGAGCACGTGCCCAGCGCAGATTTCAAAGCCAGCGATGCGGCTGATATCCAGGCCGGACAAAAAGTGGAACACCAGAAATTCGGTTTCGGGGAAGTCCTGAAAATGGAAGGCGCCGCACACAATCCCATCGCCACCATAAAATTCGAACACAACGGCGAAAAGAAGATCATGCTGAATTACGCCAAACTCAGGATTTTGGAGTAATGTGCAAGTGCGAAAATGTGCAGATGTGCAAATGGAGAACACTTTGCTCACATTATCTCATTTTCACTTTCACATTTCCCACACTCCCAAATTCCCAAATTAGTTTACACTAAATAGTTATGCCATTTGTTGTAACTATTCAGTGTAAACTCCGACTTACTTTTATAGTCGTGCAAACATCAACCAAACAGGAGGAATTTCTTGCCCTGGTGGAGCAACATAAAGGAGCCATCCTGAAAGTCTGTTCCCTGTATACCCGGCGTGCAGATGAAAAAGATGATCTCTTCCAGGAGATCATTATCCAGCTGTGGAAAGCATGGCCCAATTTTAAGGGACTTTCAAAATTCAGCACCTGGCTCTATCGCATCGCACTGAATACGGCCATTTCCGGGTTGAGAAAAAAGAAGACTGATATCATACTCATGAGCGGCGAAGACCTTCCCCATTTCCCGGATATGGACGACTACCGGGAAAAGGAAGAGAAATTAAAGGCCCTGTATGATGCCATCCAGCAGTTACCTGAAATCGACCGGGCCGTGGTTTTGCTATACCTGGAAGACAAAAACTATGAAGAAATGGAAGATATCCTGGGTATCAGCCAGGGTACGCTCCGGGTGAAAATGAACCGTGCGAAAGAAAAACTTAAAAGAACTATTCAAACCATGTCATATGGAACTTGATAACCTTAAAGAATTGTGGCAGCAGCAGGCACCCGAAAGGGCACCGGAAGACCTGAAAGACTTCCTGGGTAAGAAATCCATGAGCCCCATTGCAAAAATGAAACGCAATCTCCTCTGGGAACTGGGTGTGGTCGTCATTGCCTATGGATTATCCACCATCTTCTTTTTTACTGCATGGAAAGGGGAATTCAGTTCCGTTTCATGGCTGTATATTTTTATGGGCATATTTTTTTCTGCTTATTATATTCAGAAATATAAACTGCTTAGAGATATGGAATGCATGGCCTGCCAGGTAAGGAGCAACCTGGATAAACAGATCCATACACTGGAAAAATATATCAGGTTTTATCTCATTGCCGGGACCGCGATCCTGCCAATTCTCATGATCTTTTTTTACTGGTTTCTACAAACACAATTGCGCTCTGTTAATCATGAAGCATTTGTACTTGTATCAGAAAACGTAACTGCATTGAAATCTGCTTTAACCTGGATCACCATAACAGTAATTCTGACCTTCTTTTATTATTTCCTGAACAAATGGTATGTCAGGAAGCTTTATGGTAAACATGTTGATAAATTAAAGCATATGCTTGACCAGATGGAAGACCATTCATCCGTTAATAATGACATTTAACAACGGGGATTTTTAAACACTGTGTATTGTCATACCTTCAGCCATTAAATCAGTATATGAAAGCAACATGGATCGTGATCACCCTGGTTTTTGTGTTTTCCTGCAGTGCTTCCAAAAAAACCTCATCAACTTCAAAGGACATTACGCCTCCCGTTGAAAACGCACTGCTATGGTCGGTTTCAGGCAATGGCCTTGCATCACCTTCTTATGTTTACGGAACAATACACATGATCTGCAAGGATGATTTCCTGTTTTCAACAACCCTCAGGGAAAAATTTGACGCATCAAAAAATGTTTACCTGGAAATTGATATGGACGATCCGTCCCTGATGATGAAAACAGCGATGCTTTCCATCATGAAAGACCATTCCCTGAAAGACATTATGAATGAGAAGGATTATAATGAACTCTCTGCATATGTAAAGGATTCGTTAGGCATGCCAATGATGATCTTCAACAAGCTGAAGCCCATGACGCTGATGAGCCTGATGTATACAAAAATACTTTCCTGTCCATCAGAATCATATGAGCAGCGATTTATGGAAATGGCTAAAGAAAGAAACAAGGAGTTAAGGGGACTTGAAAAAATTGAGGACCAGATGGGGGTATTTGATAAAATCCCAGATTCCGTTGAGGCACAAATGATCCTTGAAATGATCAGGAAGATGCCTGAGCAACGTACTGAATTTGCCCAAATGGTAGAGGCTTATAAAAAAGAAGACATTCAGAAACTGGGAGAAGAAATGACCGACTCACCCGAATGGAAGGGTTTTGAAGATATCATGTTATATAACCGGAACCGCAACTGGATTCCGGTAATGGCGGCTGCCATGAAAGAAGGAACCCAGCTTTTTGCCGTTGGTGCAGGGCATCTTCCCGGAAAAGAGGGTGTGATCAATCTTTTGCGCAAAGCAGGGTATACAGTTGAGCCGGTGAAGCAATCCCTTGGGGAGACGGCTTTCCTTCGGAATTAACGAATTGGCGGATTAGCGGATTAGCGTATAGAATACAATAAAAAAGAGATTGAGTTTATCAACCTCTTATTATTTAAAGAATCCGCAAATTCGCCAATCCGTTAATTCGCTAATGTATAAGCGCCGACGAAACTATTTTGTATTCGCTGCTGGTTGAACGGCGCTTATAGAAGAAAGATCCCTGTCGAACATATAATGCCCGGCCTTATCATCTCCGATCAGTTTCAGTTTATCCATCACTTTACGCGCCAGTGCTTCTTCTTCGATCTGCTCACTAACATACCATTGCAGGAAATTATGGGTGGTATAATCCTTCTCTTTCAGGCATATGTCCACCAGCTTGTTGATTTCAGCACTTACATGAATCTCATGATCCAGCACTTCCTGGAACAAGGGCTTGATCCCTTTATATTTGGCGGCAGGCTTGGCAAGTTCCGGAATTATGGCATGACCTCCCCTTTCATTGATAAAGCGGACCAGTTTCAGCATATGCAGCCTTTCTTCATCAGAATGATGAAAAAGAAAAGCACTGATTCCTTCATATCCTTCCACTTCAGCCCATGAGGCCATGGCCAGGTATATCTGGGAAGATTCAGCTTCGAGCTTAACTTGTTGATTAAGAGCGGTTTCTATTTTTGGAGATAGCATAATCTGATTTTAGTGATGAAAGATAGGCGAATTTACGATTTTGGAAAATTATCTCTATCCGGGCCTTCGCGAGGCCCTCTTTAACGTAATTAAACAAAAAATAGGCCGGCTTGTTCTTAATTTTGTACGCTCAACGCAGAATACTATGATAACAACTGGAAGCCCGGTAATCAGCATATATACGGAAATGACTCCCAACCCGGAGACCATGAAATTTGTGGCGAATAAGCTGCTTTACCCTGGCAAGAGTATCGACTTCCCGGATATCGAATCAGCAAGTCCGTCCCCGCTGGCGACTGAACTCTTTGGTTTTCCTTTCGTGAAAGCCGTTTTCGTAGCCAGTAATTTCGTGACCATCACACGTACGCCCGAAGCCGACTGGGAAGATATTAAACCATCTATCCGCCAGTTCCTTAAAGATTACCTGGAAGAAGGAAAAACAGTGATCAATGAAGACCAGGTTGTACAGACAGAAAAAAACAATAATAATATTGTTCTTTCAGAAGATGGCGATGTTGTGAAGAGGATCAAGGAATTGCTGGAAAATTATGTGAAGCCCGCCGTTGAAATGGACGGTGGCGCCATACAGTTCAAGAATTTTGACGAAGGAGTGGTTACCCTTATGTTGCAGGGAAGCTGCAGCGGATGTCCTTCCTCCATGATTACCCTGAAAGCAGGTATTGAGCAGATGATGAAACGCATGATCCCCGAGGTAACAGAAGTGGTGGCAGAAGCCGAATAAGATAACACGATGGGTAGTAATATAAAAAGGGCAACACTCAAGTTGCCCTTTTTGCCATAATGCTGGGTATCCGGTAATGACTACAGGGAATATTTATTTCAACCCCAATTTATTCATTACCGCCTCCTTTTTCGATTTGGAAACAGGAAGTTGTTCCCCGGTTTGCAATTTTATATACCCGCCATCTGAGCGAACAAAATGCGTAATATAATTAATGTTCACTACCGTGGAATGATGTATACGAAGGAAAAGGGAGGAAGGAAGTAATTCTTCAATATCACCAAGGCTTTTGGATACCAGGATATGTTTTTTACCGGCGAAAAAAACCTTGGTATATGATCCTTCCGCCTGACAGTAAATTATCTGGTTAACTTCCGCAAACTCGTATCCATCTTTATTTGAAAGGGCGATTTTTTGCTGTGTTGCGGGCTGTCTGAAATTGCGTAGTAGGTTTTCTATGTTTTCATTGCCGTTTTGCTGATCCATTCTTTTTTCTGCCTTTCTTACTGCTTCCTTTAAGTCTGAGGAATCAATGGGTTTTAATAAATAATCAACCGCGCTGATCCTGAAAGCCCTGGCTGCAAACTCATCATGGGCCGTGGTGAAGATGATGCTGAAGTAAATATCACCCAGCACTTCAAGCATTTCAAAACCATTCATCCAGGGCATTTCTATATCCAGGAAAACAAGGTCGGGCTTTTCTTTTTTAATTGCCAGGATACCCTCTTTTGCCGAATGACAAACACTCACCACTTCCACTGAGGGGCAGTGTTGCACAAGGTCTTTTTGCAAAATCCCTGCGTTCTGAGGCTCATCGTCGATAATTATTGATCTCAGCATCCTATTGCAGTTTAAAGGTGATAATAACTTTTGTACCCTGGGATTTATCATCATCATCATACTTGTCAATTGTCTTGATCGTTGCGCTTGTTTCATACAGAATTCTCTCAATATCAAGTCTAGCCTGGGAGATACGCTCTCCCCTGGATTCGTGGTTTAGTGACAAATCCGGCGAATTCAACAAAGAAAGTTTTCTTCCAATGCCATTATCATCAATCGTACAAACAATTTCTTCATGATTCCCTGTTACCGATACATTAACTTCCCCTTCTTTTTCTTTGGGCACAATTCCATGCCATATCGCATTCTCAATAAATGGCTGAACAATCAGGGCTGGAACCATCAGTGATTTCAGGTCAAGGTCGGTATTTATATCAAAGTTATATTTCAGTTTTCCGTTTAGCCGCATGGCTTCGAGCTTTGTATACAGTCTGCATGTTTCCAGTTCATCATACAGGGATATCTGTCGCTTGTCGGAGTTCTGGAATAATGTGCGGATAAGTTTTGAAAAGGTTGTCAGGTATTCGGTGGCGATTAGTTTATCATCTGACTGAATAAGTGCCTTCATTGAATTAAGGCAATTATAAATAAAATGAGGATTCATTTGCGCCCTTAATGCCTTTGCTTCGAGTTCAAGCAATTCCCTTTCATGTTTTACCTTTTCCCTTTCAAACTGCCTGACTGTGTTGACCCTCCATTTCACAAAAAAATATGCAAGAGCCCCGAAAACCGATAATGACAAAAACCAGAACCATAAAGTCTGCCAAAAAGGAGCCAAAACAACAATTTCCAGTTCAGCTATCTGTTTCCGCCAATTTTCATCTCCCATCCTCACCCTGACCTGCAAAAAATATTTCCCCGGTTTTAAATCCTGAAGTGACACAAAATTCATTTGATCAAAATTTGTCCTGTTCATTTCCTCCCATCCATTTGTAAATCCCTTCATATTCCATGCAAAATGAATATCCTTTCTTTCAGCAAAATCATTGACGGCATAATAGACAATTATTGAATTCTGGTCATGCTTCAGATGTAAACTATGCAGTGATTCCGGGTTATAACTCAGACTCGCCAGTTCCTCGCCGGAATAAAGGGAAATACTGTAAATAAAAGGCGCCAGTAACGAACTGTCTTTAATAACTGCTGTTTTCAGCAGGTCAGATTTTGAAACATCGGAAACATACATGGACCCGCCTTTAACCAGTAGCAAGTTTCCCAGTTTATTCACTTTTATATCAGTAGTTTGATTTGGGCTCAGGTTTAAAACAGAATCCGTAAAAAATAAATAAGATCCGTTTTTAGTACTAAATACAGCAGGGGTTGAATCCATTATAGCAACAAAAAATTGGTGGGGAGATTTAAAACAAAACGTTTTTATGGGAAACCCTGATGATGTGTCTCCAGGGCTCTTGATCCATGGAAAAAATTGCAATGTCTTACTATTAACATTAAATACTCCCATACCTTTTTCAAGGGTACTGAACCATACTTTATCCTCTTCGCTGGTATTGATTTCAGTCACCGTATATATATCTTCATTTCCAGGTATTGCCGGTAAAGATTTACCAGTTATTTTATGATAAGTATATAACCCTTTGTTTGTGCCCACCCAAACCAGGTCTTTATCAATTAGATCCTGTGCAAAAGAACACACCGCAGTCCCTGGTGAAATTACTACCTGCTCTACCGGTAAAGCCCCCTTCTTCACAATACAATTACTGTCTTTATCGCCATCGAATTCTATTCCCCAGAGTGCCTTTTTTTGAGCTGCTTTTTTTATCAGGTAAAAATTATCTGATTTTGTACCTGCAAAAAGATTGTTTTCACTGTCTATCCAGATCCTGGTCACACTGCTCGTTTTCGGAAAATTAAAAGGTGCCCAGGCAAACCCTCCCACTGTTCCATTTGGCCTTACCAAAAATCTGTTATCATGGGTTACAAAATAAACAATGCTGTCTTTCCCTTGCACTACATCCCTTATACTGTCTTCTGCAGTATAACTTCGTATTTTAATATTTTTATACATCGGCCTGCCCTTATCATCAAGTATTATTCCACTGATAACTTCCCCGCTTGTCAACTCTCTACCATACATCCGCCACAAACCCACAGAACTTGTAATGAGGGTCGTTCCTTCATATAGTCGGGAATACTTCATAGGTTGCTATCCCCATTGAATCTAAGGGTATCTTTCTGAAAACAGCATTATTCTGTCCAACTGCCGCCAGTTGTGCAATGAATAAAATAACCATTATGATGACTTTTGATTTCATCCCCCTGATTTGCATTTATTAAAATTACAATCATTGGGGCTTTTATATCATTGCCAATCGACAATTGGCATATTTGGCCATATAACTCTACGGTTAGCCTTGTCAGACCATTTCCGGACCCTGGTGAAGTAGTGAACCCAAATCCAATAATTATATACTGGAAACAGATATTTATCAATTCCCTTCCTTCAGACTTCTATAAAGTTAAATAGCTTATATACTCAAATCACCGGATATGAAACTATCTGCTATTATTAATCATTCTTTTTACAATACCTGATACTCTTTCAGGCCAGACCGATACATCGTCAATGTCTACAAATATTGACCTGTCAAAAATGGTTACCAAAAAAGATGGATACCTGCAAAAAAGCAGGGCCCAGAAAACCACGGCATTTATTTTTCTAGGCCTTGGTACCGCGAGCATAATTACAGGTGCCATGATGATGGGTACTGCCAAAAATAATGCTCCATTTCCCATCCCTCCAACAGATGAAAAAACCTACGACGGAGCTGGTTTAATTGTCTTGGGAATGCTGGTGGACCTTGCCAGTATTCCGTTTTTTATTTCCTCATCGAATAACAAGGACAAGGCCATGTACTGTTTCCCTGAAAAACGAGCCGATCCCCTTCGAGATGATAGCCTATGTAAAACAACATTCCATTCCGGCTCTTTCTGCAAAATGGAAGTTCTAGTGACCTGACTAATCCTCCTTTTGATCTAACAAAGAATTCCGTAGCCTGGTCTTTTTGAAATGAATTTATCATCCAAAATTGTTTGATTTACCCTTTGATTTCTAGCAGGAAGTGTTGCAAGTGGACAATTAATTAAAAAACAATAAAAGGGCCGCCTATATATTCAACGATTCTGGCAGGCATTAAATCGCTTTCAACCTTAAACTGTCTATTATGACCGGCAAACATCTCTCTCAATTCCTGGTAACATGGTTATTTTTTATAGCCTCAGCAAAGGTCAGACATTCCAATACTTTACACTTGATTCACTTCTTATCAGCAACAGTGAACAAATGGGCATTAGCAATAATGGTAAAAGCGACGGCATCAGACTCACTCTCCTGGGACCATACAAAGCAAACTATGCAGAAAAGCTTGATTCTGGTGCTTTCCGGACAAAGGTTAAGGAAAACAAGGAGATGTCTTATGGCTCCGATAATGGCTATGAAGAATTCAAAATAAAAAAAATTGAATCACATGCATATTATCGAATGGGACTTAACAGGGAATCAGATAGTAGCACTTCCTTCATTTCCTTTTTTACCAGTTATAGAAAAAAGTCTGAAACCATATTAAGTACCATCCTGAGTAAAAAGGAGGAAACTTCAACCGCAGAATCTTTTGACGATAAGAAGGAGCTGGGTGGATATATCAGTATTAAAGATGATTCAGTACTATGGCGCTTTGGAATCTCTTCTCCGGAATACTCCGGGAATGGCATAAATACAAGTCTCACTGGTTTCCTTACCAATGGAATCGATTCTCTCTCCATTGATTTTGTTTATGGTGACGTCAAAAAGCGAAGTAAAAAAGCACCATTCGAAGAAAAAATTGTGTACCGAGCTACCAGGGGATATACCCTGGTTAACCAGGATCACAGGCAGGTGGCTGCGTTGATCTTCAAGCAAAGCATGACATATCTCGGCGCAAAAAAAATGGACAATTTCACCGGAGGCGAACTGGCCATAATAGGAAAAGAAAACAGCAGGAAAACCCGACTTGCCATCGCTTCATTTTTTGCCATCCTGTATGCAATAAAATGATGGCTGGCTCTTCATATTACGCTTAGCCATTGTTCTTCCATAGTTTCAACTTTCAATCTTCCACATAACGCCCCTGCTTTCCAGGTATGCCAGCACGTAATCAAAACATGCCTTGTGTTTGCCCACGAGTTCGGGAGGGAATACGCCCTTTTCATGGAATAACCCGGCAGCCATCATATTTATTGTAGCCGTTGCGGTATAGCCCGTGCTCCTGCTCATGGAAGATATTTTTGTAACAGGGTCATACCTGTCGAGCATATTATACACCACCGTTTCGGCTTCGCCATCTTTTTTACCATGAAGAATGACTTTCATGATGGTCAGCTCTTCTTCTTCCTCACCAAGCTTCCATTCATTAAACAGGATGCGGGAAGAAAAATCAATCGGACTGATCGGCTGGCCATTTACCATGATCGGCGTCTCGCTGAAAAATCCACTTTCCTTTAATGCAATGATCAGGTTAACATGCCCTGGATAGCGAAGTGTTTTTTCTTTCTGGTTTTTGATATGGGGCATGGTGAAAAGCAGGGACCGGAGTCCGTCGGTATTAAACGACTCCAAAGTTCCGAGTTCATCAAAATGCATCCATTCCAGTTCAGTCAGCGCGGGTTTCACCACAATATGCCCGTTCTCCATGATCCTGGCCGGCCTGGTATACTCCTCGATCACGTCAATAGGTGAAAATGGCGCTTTATACTCAAAGGGTTTTTTCCTGGTTTTGGGCAACCCGCCTACATAAATCTCAAATGCCTCGATCGTCATCTCTTCATTATATCTTCCTATGATATAATTGCTCATGCCGGGGGCAACACCACAATCAGTGATGACCGTAACATTATGTGCTTTGGCCAATGCATCAAGTTCCAGGGCATTTTCTGGGAAAAAGGAGATATCCACGATATTCTTACCGGTTTCTATCACCGCTTTTACGGTGGAAAACCCCATAAAGCCGGGAACTGCTATCAGTACCAGGTCGGCATGCTTAAACCAAACTTTAAACTGGTCCTGCTCTTTCAGGTTTACATTGAAAATATGGATATTGTTATTCCTGAGCTTCAGCACCGCCAGGTTATGCTCATTCTGGTCATACACTGATACCTCGTGCTTTCCGGCGAGGTCGAGGGCCATTGCACGGCCAACCATACCCGCTCCCAATACTGCGATTTTCATACCTCAGATAATTTGCGCAAAGATCAAATTTCTTGTTGTGAAATAATGTATAGATTTTTGATCCTTATGGAATCAATCTGGGAAGCCTTTTTACAGGGACTGAAGCAGACAACCCTGCTGGAGGCTGTCGCAGTTTTTGCAGGCATCTCCAGTGTCTGGTTTTCGAGGATTGAGAATATACTGGTTTACCCGGTGGGACTGATCAACACGATCATATATATATACATCAGCCTTGAAGGTGATCTTTTGGGCGAGGCCTCTGTTAACCTTTATTATACGGTGATGAGCATATATGGATGGTGGTTATGGATGAAAAAGGATAAGGAAAAGCACCCGCTGATACATGTTACCTTTTCTTCAGGGAAGGAATGGATCACTGAAATGCTTTTTTTCGGTGCCTGTTACATGGCCATATTTGCCGCATTATCCTTCCTGAAAACGAATTTCGCTCCCGGGGCCATTCCCTGGGCCGATGCTTTTGCATCTGCATCCGCGTTTACCGGCATGTGGCTGATGACCAGGAAGAAGGTGGAAAGCTGGTATTGGTGGATCGCCACGAATATTGCTTCCATTCCCTTGTATTTTGTGAAGGGTTATGTTTTTACCAGTGTTTACTATTTCATTTTGCTGATCATGGCCGTGTTCGGACTTTTTGAATGGAGGAGGAGGGCGAGGGAATGATTGCGGATTACGGATTGCGGATTGCGGATTTCATTCAAATAACTAGTTAAGAAATTTGCATAAACCTCATAAATATAATATCGTCAATTCGCTAATCCGCAATCCGTCAATTCGTAATCATGAAAATCGAATGCTGAAAAAGATTGTCATCACTGGGACCTGAGTCTACCGGCAAAAGCACGCTTTGCGAAGAGCTTGCCCAGCACTATGATGCCTTATGGTGTCCTGAATTTGCCCGGGAGTACCTGCTGACCTATGGTATGAATTATGATTATGACGATCTGCTCACCATTGCAAAAGGACAACTGGCACTGGAAGAAGAATATTCCATCAAAGCGGAGAAGGAATGGAATGAACAAAAGAATAAGCAAACCGTTGCACCTGTGTTATTCATTGACACCAATATGTATGTGATGAAAGTATGGTGCGAATTTGTTTTCGGGAAATGCCATTCCTTTATCATCGACCAGATTGTGGAACGACAATATGATGGTTACCTGCTATGCAATACCGACCTGCCATGGGAAAAAGATGAATTGCGTGAATATCCCAATGAGGAAATACGCCAGCAATTATACCATATGTACAAAGACATCATGGTAAACCAGCATATCCCCTGGGTGAATATTTCCGGCAATGATGAAAGCAGGCTAAAAAAGGCCATTGAAGGATTAGGGCCGATTCTTTCTTCCTAACATTGCGCAATGAAAATTCCGCCATTCATCAAAAAATACCATAAACCCCTTTTTTACCTGGCCTGGCTGGTGATCAACCTTATACAGGCCGGTAATACCGGTCTTCTCGATGATGAAGCATATTACTGGGTGTATTCAAGATTCCTCGACTGGGGATATTTCGATCATCCCCCCATGATTGCCGTGCTTATAAAAGCGGGTTATTCCATATTTCCCAATGAACTCGGCGTAAGGTTCTTTATCGTCCTGATGAGTACGGCCACTTTGTGGATGATCCACCAGCTGGCAGGGAGCCGTAACGACAAACTATTCTACCTTATCGCAGCATCCATGTTCCTCCTGCAGATAGGAAGCATTATAGCCGTGCCCGACCTGCCCCTCATGTTTTTTATCGCCCTGTTCTTCCTTATTTACCGTCGTTTCCTGGAAAGGCCTGACCTCCTGGCAACGATTACGATGGGTGTTATCATTTCGGCTATGCTATACAGTAAGTATCATGCCGTCCTGGTTATTTTTTTTACCCTCCTGTCGAACCCTAAATTATTTCTCCGGTGGCAGACCTGGCTGGCGGCATCAATTGCGCTTGCATTGTTCATGCCGCATATCTGGTGGCAATATGAGCATGGCTTTCCTTCTGTAAAATATCACCTGGTGGAAAGAAATGCTACGATATACCAATCGAGCTTCACTACGGAATACATCACCGGGCAGCTCCTGCTTGCCGGTCCGCTGATCGGCTGGATCCTGTTATGGGCAGCATTTGCCTATAAACCTGTGAACCAGCTGGAGAAAGCATTGAAGTGGAGCCTTGCCGGTATATACCTGTTGTTTTTTGTGGCAACGTTCAAGGGTAGGTCAGAAGCCAACTGGACCGTTCCGGCTTTTGTTGGACTGATCGTACTGGCAAATAAATACCTCCATGAAAAACCCCGGCTATCGGTATGGGTTAACCGGCTATTTCTTCCGGCATTCCTGGTGATTTTGGCCGTAAGGGTATATATGATTGTGGATATCAAACCGTCGCCGCTGGTTAAAAAGGATGAGTTTCATAAAACCAGGGAATGGGCTAAAATCATTCAGCAAAGGGCAAACGGGCTTCCCGTCATATTCATGAGTTCTTACCAGAAAGCATCACAGTACTGGTTTTATACCGGGGATACATCCTATGCATTGAACAGTATTTATTACCGGAGGAATAATTATAATTTCTGGCCCCTGGAGAAGAGGCTGCAGCAAAAGAAGGTATATGTCTTATCGCCTGATGGTGCACACGTATTTCCTGATTCCATAATAACAGAACGGAAATATATCGGGGCACGAACCGCAGATCCATTCTTCTCTTTCGCTGCAGTGCAGATTACCGGTGATCCTGAACTGGTAAGTGATGGAACAATATTAAACACGCAAATCAGCATAGATAATGATTTGAAGACGGCGGATGATGTAAACCAGTTTCCGCCCACCATCCACGATACTGCAAAAGTTTACCTGGCCATTTATAACAAGGATAATGAAGTGGGATATGCCCTGCCTTCGAATGTTACGGTGAGGCAATTGCTGGATAAAAAATCACTGCCCATTGAGATCAGTCTCAAAGGAATTAAACCCAGGAAATATCGTTGCAAATGGGCAATTGGAAACTGCGTTCCCGGCTTTCCTTCGTTGAACAGCACGAGCATTTCACTGGAAGTGAAATGAGTTGAGAGTTGGGGGTTGAGGGTTGAGAGTAGAATACAACCCTCAACTCTCAACCCTCAACCCTCAACCAGTTAAGGTGTTATCACCTTAACTACGTCCGGGTCCCCGTCAAGTGCAGACATCTGTCTCAATACCCAGCGGGAGCGGGTCGACACATAACGGGACATGGGTTTCACTGTATATTTTTTTGGATTGGGCAGGCTGGATGCGATCATCGCGGCCTCCATGCGGGTCAGTTTTTTAGCCGGTTTATTGAAATATTGTTTTGATGCGGCTTCTATTCCAAATACACCTTTTCCCATTTCTGCCACATTCAGGTACATTTCCAAAATCCTTTTCTTGCCCCAGATGAGTTCAATCATAAAAGTAAAATATACTTCAAGGCCCTTCCTTAACCAGGTTCGGCCCTGCCAGAGAAATACATTCTTGGCAACCTGCTGGCTTATGGTGGATGCACCGCGTACACGGCCGGGCTTGCGCTCATTATAGGCCCTGGCTTTTTGAATACTTTTAAAATCAAATCCATTGTGATCGGGAAAAATCTGGTCTTCCGAAGCCATCACCGCAAGTTTCGCATTGGAAGAAATATTTTCGTGGCTAACATAATCGCGCTTCAATCCATATCCTGAAAAAACACTGCCGAGTTGAGTGAGCGTAACAGGCGGATCAATCCATTTCAGTGCAATAATGTATACAAACTGAAAAAAGAAAAGGAAAATAAAAACCCTTTTAAAAATTACCCAGGCACGATGCATTCACTTAATTGAAGCGCAAATATAGGAACGCGGGGCGTTAATTAGGTAATGTGGTAAGTGTGGTATACATAGACATTGAATTCTTCACATGTCAATGTAAACCATCTGGTATTTTTTGCCGATCGGGTACTTGTGCTTCCTCAGTTTTTTCATGATAATGCCGCCAATGGCGATTCCTCCTGCAATGGCCACCGTACTGCCAACGACGGGTTCATTGAGATAAGCCGCATTGATGACGTGGAGCAGGAGATACCCGGTTCCTCCAATGATAAAGATGGTTCCATCCCTCACAAACTCAAACCTTGCCTTCGGCTTGCGTACCCAGGTGACTTCATTATGATGGTATTTTAACAGGTAGGTGGTAATCAGTATCCGCTACAGATGTGCCCCATTGATTATATAAACGGCGTATATCATATTGCTGGATATAGATGGTATCATTATCAATCTTTTTAACAATGCCGCTTACTTCCCTTCCGCCCCTGTCACCGAAATCAATCGGCATGCCGCTGAAATATGATTTGACTGTGTGCCCTTTCCTGTTGCGCAGGACCACGATATCGGAAGTGCTGACCTGCGCCTGCAAATCCGCTGAAACAAGGAATATAATGAAGAAAATTACATATCTGACCATATCAATGCCCTGCTTTATCCCTCAAATAAATCGCACCATACATAAGTACCAGTCCGAAGATAACAAGTATTGACCCTGAAATCTTGTTGATCAGCAAAATATGCCTTGGGGTCAGGCTTTCCCTGATTTTTCCCGCCATCATCACTTTGAGGATATCAGCAATGATATTCAGCAAAAGACAAACGGCAAAAATCATAAATCGCTCCGACAGGCTGTTCGTTGCAGCGAATGCTGTGGCATTGATCAGCCAGAACAGCAACACGCTTGGATTTAGTGTATTGATAAAGAACCCGGAAAGGGCTATTCTTGTAAAATCAGATTTACTGAAACGCTGTATGATTTTCGTTTCCGCCGCTTTAAGATTTACCTTCTTGAAAAAGATATAATAAATCCCCATGCCGATCAGGAAACTGCTGCCTATATATCCAATGAGCGATTTGAACTCGAGCAGCTCCTTCACCAACTGTGTGAAGAAATTACTGATCACCACGAGGAAGATATCGCTGATCCATACGCCGGCAACGAAACTGAATCCGCCACGGTGGCCATTATTGATGCTTTGCTTGAGAACAGTGAAGATGACAGGGCCAACCGACAAAGCCAGAATCAATCCTAACCCAACACCCTTAATGATGGCTTCTGTCAATAGCTATGTTTTTGTAGACGGGTTTATTAATATGCTAATGCAGCTGGGAAACGGGTTTAAACTGCTGTACAAAGCTTAGCCAGTCTTCCAGCATCTTTCCTTTTACAACACGCGGAAATTTGTGCTGGCCGCCAACCTTCCCCTTACTCTGCATAAAATCCATAAATGCATGCTCGGGAAGGATATCAAGATATATTTCTTTCAGGGCGCTTTTTCTTTCAACCGCATAATCATCATTCAATTCTTTCAGCTTCTCATCAATTTTCTTTCTCATTTCTTCCGGGTTCGCATGATCATCACAGGCTACATACCAATGGTGTGCAAAAAAATTCCCGTGCGGTATGCCGGCCACGGTAAATTCAGGAATATCAACATTCAGTTCTTCACCTACCAGCTGAATGGCCTTGTTCATATTATCTACACTCAGGTGTTCACCAACAAGGCTCAGGAAATGCTTGGTACGTCCCGTGATCACAATCTCGCATTTTTCCTTGTTCACAAACCGGACCGTATCTCCAATCAGGTAACGCCATGCGCCTGCCGAAGTACTGATTAAAAGCGCATAATCACGCCCTTCTTCCACTTCATGAATCATCAGCGCCCTTGGCTTTTCCACCAGGTTGCCGTCATGATCGAAATTTGTATCGTCAAACGGTACAAATTCAAAGAAAATATGCTCATTGGTGACCAGCTTCATGCCTTCAGCGAACCTCCGGTCCTGGTATGCAATATACCCTTCCGAAGCAAGGTAAGAGTCTATGTAAATGAGCGGATGGGCAAGAAGTTTTTCGAATCCTTTTTTATATGGATCGAAGGCCACGCCGCCATGCACAAAAAACTGCAGGTTGGGCCATATTTCGTGGATGTTTTTCAGTTGATACCTTTCAATGATCATTTCAAGGCACATCTGTACCCAGGCCGGTACACCGGTAAGAAACCCGATATCCCAGTTGGGTGCTTCGCTCACAATCTGCTCAAGTTTGCTGTTCCAGTCGCGCACCCGGGCAATTTTTTTCCCCGGCTTGTAAAAAGGAGAGAACCAAAAAGGTGCTTTCTTAGCCGTTATTCCACTCAGGTCTCCGGCAAAATAACCCGGGCCTTTTTGAAGGTCCGTACTTCCGCCCAACATCAGGAATCCCTTTCCCACATTCTTCCATGGAATGTCTTCATAATTCCTCAGGGTAAAAATCTGTTTGATCATCGCAATCCGGTTGCCGCGCATCAGGTCACTTGTAATGGGAATGTATTTGCTTGAAGCTTCTGATGTACCGGAGCTGAGTGCAAAATATTTTATTTTACCCGGCCAGCATACATCGGGACTGCCGTTAAGTGTTTTATGCCACCATTTCTTATAGATCTTGCTGTAATCATGGCAGGGCACAATGCCCTGGAATTTTTTTCCGGGATGCTTGCTGAGCAGTATTTGATCAAAAAGATATTCCTGTCCGAATTCTGTAAAACGAGCTTTTTTCAGCAGTTTTTTCAGAACCCGGATTTGCTGGCGCTTTGGGGAATTAGATGGCAACTTAAGCGCACTGGCAATCGTCCGTGGCAGATGAAACTCGAAGAGCGACATTAGCTGCAAGATAAAGCATTAGGCCTGAAATTAAATTCCATTCATCATGTTCCTAACCACTTATAGCCTTTTGTTATGAGATATATATCCAGGTAAGGGGTATAGTCCCTCGCATACAATTGATCCAGGATAAACAGCCCATCCTCCGTTTCCACACTTGCCGAAGATGGCAATCCGTTTACGCCGATAACGCCAGGCTTAAGAACAGGCAGGAGGAAATGACCGTTTTCCTCCGATTCACGCCTTCTTTTGCTGCTGTAACCGATCCAGGATTTTTGGCTTCCCAGTACTAAAAAAGCATTCCCCAGCATTTGAACAGGCCGTTTTACAAAAAGGATATGAATGGGAAATCCAATAATCATTACCAGGGAAAACAGTATATCAATCAGCCTTTTAAACCTGCGGTTCGAGGGTTTTGAAATGTCAAAATGCAGATCCACAGACACAATTTCCCCCGATGTTTTACTGGAATCGCTACCCACAATGCTTCCGGAAGCCGGTGATGTGATCCTCATCCTCACGCCACGATGCAGTTTCCGGCAATGCCCGATGATCTCCCTGAAACTCAGCGAACCCTGGCAGAAAATGATCTCCCTCACCGGTACATCCCTTAAGAACAGGGAGAGGTTATCAATGGTAGTCAGGCAATGCTCATCCGGTTTTTCGATACCCACCCGTCCCAGGATCCTCTCCTCCTTATCTGCCAGTTGCATCATGGCCACCGCTCGTTTGTATTCAGCAGCAGTCCCGGCAATAATAGTCCCCATTTTTTCTTCATCTTCAATTTCAATCCAGTTCAGTTTTCGCAGCACCCATCTGTCAATGCTCATCAGGATAAAGGCGAATAATGAACCCAGCAATAATATTGCTCTTGAAAACCGCACTGTCTCCGGCAATAACGAATAAATGGCGAGAAGGGTAATCATTGCAAAAAGGGTGGAGCGGATCAGCCGGCCCCTTTTCTGTTGCTTGTCGTACAACCCCGCATAATAGGATGCGGTTAAAAATATCAGGGTAAATGCGGGAAAGGCGATGGTAAGAAGGCCTTTGTCGTAAATAATGTCGGGTTTTACAAACTGGTTCCAGGTGAGCTTGGCCGTGATGAACGACATCAGGATGAGGACCGCGTCAATGATCGGAAGGCCGTTCTTTTTAATAAACCCGGCAATAGCTGAAACCCCCGCCCTCAGCCAGATAGCGATGGTGATGAAAAAACGGAAAAGCCCGGCAGTCACATGGGAATAATGTTTCTGCACGAAGATCATCATCGCTTTGTAAAACAGCCTGACATAATTAAGGCTTCCCTTTTTTGTGCTTTCACCCTTAAAATGAATAATGCTGGTTTCTGCACAGTAATAGTTTTTATATCCCTGCTTCTGTATGCGATAGCTCAGGTCTATGTCTTCCCCGTACATGAAAAATGTTTCATCGAAACCTCCCGTTTTATCCAGTACTTCTTTCCTGGTGAAGAAGAACGCTCCGGCCAGCACATCAACCTCATGATTTTTCTGCGGGTCGAGGTGACCGAGATGATATTTTGCAAAGACGGGTGAAGTGGGAAACAGTGCAGTAAGTCCGCTCATTTTGAAAAAAGAGGTCCATAAGGAAGGATAAGCCCGTTTGCTTTCTTTCAGGAACCCCCCGCTGCCATCAATCATGGTAACTCCCATTGCACCGGCATCGGGATGTTTTTGCATGAAATCCAGGCATATTGAAAAAGTATCTTCTGCCACAATGGTATCGGGGTTCAGGAATAGAATAAACCGGCCCCCGGCTCCCTTTATAGCCTGGTTATTGGCCACTGCAAATCCTTTGTTCTCAGTGTTCCATATGAACTTTACGCACGGAAACCTGCCTTCAAGGTATTCCCGGCTGCCATCCATGGAAGCATTATCAACCACAATCACCTCACCCTTTATCCCCTCTAATGCCCGTATTACCGAGAACAGGCATTGTTCAAGGAAATACTTCACATTATAGTTGACAATGATGACTGATATCAGTGGATCTTTATTCTCCAGGATGGTACATTTATGGGTTCAAATATCTTATTATCTCAATAACTTAATGTCAAATTTAAACTATGATAACGGGAAAACTGGGTGCGTCCGGAATAGTATGTTCACGCATCGGGCTGGGATGTATGGGAATGAGTGAGTTTTATGGTCCGCATGACGACCAGGAATCATTAAAAACACTCGACCGTGCACTTGAACTGGGAATAAATTTCTGGGATACGGCTGATGCTTATGGCCCCTATACCAATGAAGAGCTTATTGGCAGGTCGATGAAAGGCCGCCGGAATAAAATTGTGCTGGCCACCAAGTTCGGGTTTATAAGAAGCCTTGAAAACCCCGTGTGGAGGGGCATGAGCGGAAAGCCTGAATATGTGAGAAAAGCCTGTGAAGACAGTTTACGGCGTTTGCAGACCGATGTCATTGATCTGTATTATCTCCATCGGGTGGATCCCGAAACGCCCATTGAAGATACTGTTGGCGCAATGTCTGATTTAATGAAGGAGGGAAAAATCAGGGCCATTGGATTATCCGAAGTTTCACCTGCTACATTAAGAAAGGCGCATGCCATCCATCCCATCTCCGCCTTGCAAACGGAATACTCTTTGTGGAGCCGGGATCCTGAAGATGAATTAATAGCGCTTTGTGCTGAAATGAATATTGCCTTTGTCGCGTATAGTCCGCTTGGCCGTGGCTTTTTAACGGGTGAGATAAAGTCGGTTGATGACCTGGCGGCGGACGACTGGCGCAGGAATGCGCCACGGTTTATGGGCGATAATTTTACCAGGAACCTGGAACTTGCAGAAAAAGTAAGGGCGATGGCAGAGAAGAAACATTGCAGTCCGGCCCAACTATCCCTCGCCTGGGTCTTACATAAGGGTAAACACATTTTCCCTATTCCCGGAACCAAGCGGGTGAAATACCTGGAAGACAACTGCGGAGCGGCTTCACTGGCACTGAGTGCGCAGGAAATAAAAGAGATCGATGATATTTTCCCGAAGGAAGCCGTTGCCGGAACAAGGTATTCGGAAGGAGGAATGAAGATCGTAAATCGCTGACGCGATTTACGATAATGTGGGAGTCCGGGAGTGCGATAATGCGATAATGAAGATGAGATAATTAATAGATCTATACTAATTGGCAATGTGAATGTGGTCATCGCATGTGGCTTTTTCCATTTCCCCATTTTCACTATCGCATTATCGCATTAACCACACTCCCACATTAAACGCGGAGCGTTTGAATAAACGCTCCGCGTTTCCTCCCTATCTTTGGATCATGTTAAAGCAGACACTACTTCGCGCAGCTTTGGAAAGTGGCAGGCTGATCAAAGAATTTTCCTCGCGTGAATTCACCATCACCAATAAGGAAGGGATAAATAACCTGGTTACGGAAGCTGATCATGCCTCAGAAAAGCTGATCATGGGGATTATCAGGGAAGAATATCCGGATCACTATATCCTTACCGAAGAATCGGGCGATCTGAAAAAAGATTCCAACTATAAATGGATCATTGATCCTATTGATGGCACTGTAAATTATGCCAATGGCATCCCGCTTTGCTGTGTGAGCATCGGCCTGGAAAAAGATGGAGTGATGATTATGGGAACCATTTACAATCCTTTCCTGGAAGAATTTTACTTTACGGAAAGGGGGCATGGGGTAACCCTGAATGATAAACCCGTCCGCGTCAGTAAAAAAACTGAGGTTGTGGCATCATGCCTCGTTACGGGTTTTCCCTATACGTATAAGGAAGAGCCCAATAATCCGCTGGCCGTATTCAGCCGTTTCATTAAAAAAGGTGTGCCCGTAAGGCGGCTCGGTTCTGCAGCAATGGACCTGGCATGGGTGGCCTGCGGAAGGTTTGATGGCTTTTTTGAACACTCTCTGAATGCCTGGGACAGTGCCGCGGGATACCTGATGGTGCAGGAAGCAGGAGGGCGGGTAACCGATTTTGACGGTAATGATTATTCGCCTTATCAGCCGCGTATTGTTGCCACTAACGGTATCATCCACGACGAGTTATTACTTTGGATAAATGATAAAATGTAGGCTTTCCCTGAAGGTCCGCTGCCAGGGAATAAAAAATAATGTGCGGGACCGGTTACAGGAAGAAAAGCAGGTTATAAAATTTTACCGGGCAGCACAGCATATGATCAAAAGGAAATAAAAGATATTTATGGAACCACGCACGGAAATAGCGCAGTTTGGAGAATTTGGATTAATCACCCATCTCACAAGAAATATCGAGATTCAGAATGCTTCCACAATCCTCGGTGTTGGCGATGATGCCGCGGTTATTGACCATTTCGGAAAGCAGACTGTTATCACTACCGACCTGCTTATAGAAGGCGTTCATTTCGACCTCATATATACGCCGCTTAAGCACCTTGGATACAAGAGTGTTGTGGTGAACCTGAGTGATGTTTATGCCATGAATGCCGTGCCTACGCAAATCACGATGAGCATCGGCCTGAGTAACCGGTTCAGTGTGGAAGCCATTGAAGAATTTTATGAAGGCGTTTATGCCGCCTGTGAAAAATACGGAGTGGATCTTGTAGGCGGAGATACTGCGTCTTCCCAAAAAGGATTTATCATTTCCGTTACCGCCATTGGTGAAATAACCCCGGATAAAGTGGTCAAAAGAAGCGGCGCTAAAAAGGGCGATCTGATTTGTTGCAGCGGAGACCTTGGCGCTGCCTATATCGGCCTTCTTTTCCTGGAAAGGGAAAAGAAAATTTATATAGAGAACCCGGGCATACAGCCCGACCTTGAAGGTGAAGACTTTGTGATCCGCCGATTGCTGAAACCTGAAGCAAGAAAGGATATTATAGAATTCTTTGAAGAAAACAACATCCAGCCGACAGCCATGATGGACATCAGCGACGGACTGAGTTCAGAGATTTTACATATCTGCGAGCAAAGCGGAACCGGAGCGCTGATATATGAAGAAAAACTGCCGATCCATGAAGAAAGCAGGAGGGCGGCCTACAAGTTCCAGATTGATCCAACAGCCTGTGCATTAAGCGGTGGTGAAGATTATGAACTGCTGTTTACGATGAAACAGGAGGATTATGAAAAGGTTCTCCTGAATGAACAGATCAGCGTGATTGGCCATATCACTGATGCGGAAAAAGGAGCCAGTATCATTACAAAGGGTGGAAGCACCCACCAGATTACTGCCCAGGGATGGAACGCCTTTAAAAAATAATAATAACCTTCTTTCGTTGTTACTGGAACCCGCGGAGACCCATGCAGAAGCTGAAACGAATACATCCAATATTATTCATTGCCTTACTGGCCCTGTTCTTCTGCAGCTCCTGTTCTGACAAGCTATATACCCCGCTGAAAAAATATTCACCCGACCAGCTGAAGGAAGATTTTGACTTAATGAGAAAAGTGATGGAGGAATACCATCCATCGCTTTACTGGTACACGCAAAAAGACAGCATGGACATGATCTTTGATCACTACCGCAACGCGATCAAGGATTCAATGAATGAACAGCAGTTCGGATTCAGCGTACTCGCACCCGTGACAACCAGCATAAGGTGCGGTCACACATCCTTCAATTATTCAAAGAACTATAACAAGTTCATGAGGGGCATCAGGCTTCCCCAGTTTCCCCTCTACCTTAAAATCTGGGGAGATACCATGATTGTAACGGGTAACCTTAACCGAAAAGATTCCGTAATAAAAAGAGGGATGCTTGTGAATACCATTGATGGAAAGTCTGCCGCCGATCTTTCGCGTATCATGTTCAGGTACCTGCCAACGGATGGTTATTCAGACAACCTGAATTACCTGCGCCTGAGCAGTTCGTTTCCATATTATCATCGAAATATATTCGGGATCAGCAAAACGTACACAGTAGGTTATACAGATAGCCTGGGTGTTAAGGGATATACCTCCGTGCCATTATTTGATCCTTATGCGGATACCGCCAAAAGAAGGAAACCCGAAGAACCCCGTCCAAAGAGGGAGAAGCCTTCCAAAAAAGAAAGGATGGAAGATGGCCGTTCTTTCAGGTATGATACGGCACGCAATGCCGGCATAATGGTGGTAAGTACTTTTGAGGACGGATACCGCTTGCATAAATTTTACCGGCAGTCGTTCAGGACATTGCGAAAAAACAATACCCCTAACCTGGTAATAGACATACGAAACAATGGCGGCGGAAAAGTGAATCATTTCACACTCCTTGCCAGGTACCTGCGCAAAACCCCTTTTAAGGTTGCCGATACAGCCTTTGCGCTGCACAAAGGTTTCGGATCCTACAGGAAATATTTCCAGGGGACCTTTTTCAATGGTATTGCGCTTACCCTGTTTACTTCGAAGAAAAAAGACGGCCTTTATCATTTTAACTATTGGGAGAAACATCAGCTTCAAGCCGAAGAAGAAAAACTTCTATGCAGGAAATATTTATATGCTGATCAATGGTCCCACTTTTTCAGCGGCAACCCTTTTTGCGCATGCCATGAAGGGCCAGGAAAATGTTCTTTTACTTGGAGAGGAAGCCGGGGGAGGTAATTATGGAAACAACGGATTGATCATTCCCAATGTTTCCCTTCCAAATACCGGGATGAGGGTAAGAATGCCTTTGTTCAGGCTGGTGCAGCATAATCCCGGACCAAAAGACGGACGGGGTGTAATGCCCGATATTTATATCCCTCCAACATCAACTGCAGTAAGGCAACTTGTTGATCGCAAAATGCAGGTGGCTTTGGAAATGATGAAACCTCTGAATTAAGGAATGGGAATTTATTAATGGTTTAAAGTGAATGTGAATATATATTGCTAGTTCTCAATTTTGAGTTGAATTATATTCACTCATTTCACTTCCACATTTCCACACTTCCCAATTATCACATTATCATAAACCTATCGCCATCTTTCAAAAATGGCAACCGGCCCCTGGTATCTTCCAGCTTTTCCTTTTCGAGAGTAAGTGTATGCATACCTGCTTCATCATTCATCTTTACCAGTGGCTCTCCCAATGGGTCAATGATCATGCTGTCACCACTATGGTTGATATTATTGCCATCATGACCTACCCGGTTTACGCCAACAACATAACACTGGTTTTCTATCGCCCTTGCCTGCAGTAATGTTTTCCAGGCATGGGCCCTTCTTTCCGGCCAGTTGGCAACATAGATCAGTAAATCATATTCGGGGGCAATGGATTCTTCCGGCGCAGACGGATGTTTCCCCTGCCGGGACCAGACCGGAAAACGAAGGTCATAACAAACCAGCAGGTTTATCTTCCATCCCTTTACAGAGGCAATCAGTCTTTTATTTCCTGCCGTATAATGTTCATGCTCCCCTGCATATCCAAATAAATGCCGCTTATCGTAATGTCCGTATTGCCCGTTGGGAAGCATCCATATCAACCGGTTGTAATAGGCTCCTTCCTCCTTTATGATAAGGCTTCCGGTAAGAATTATCTTCTTCCGGGATGCGACATGTTTCATCCATTGGACCGATTCACCTTCCATGGTTTCTGCCAATGTTTCCGGGCGCATGCTGAATCCCGTGCTGAACATCTCTGGTAATACCACAAGCTCCGTATCCGGAAGTGACATTATTTTTTCTTTCAGCATCTGAAGGTTGGCTTCCTTATCCTCCCATTTCAGGTCTGGCTGGATTATGCTTACGGTAAGTGAAGTCATGCGGCAAATTACAACCTTGCGGTGTAAAAATTACTCCGCAGCTTGCTTAAGCCGGGCAATAGCCAGGGCAATCAGCTGTCTTTCAAAGCCTCTTTGAAGAAGGTAGGTGGTGGTTTTAGATGATTTTACATATTCCGTTGCTCCCGGCGCCTTTAGTGAGGACCATTTTTTCCTGGCCAGCTGCTGCAAAGTTTTCAGGTAATCATCATCATCGATCTCATTCAGTGCTTTCTTTATACAATAGGGGCTGACTTTTTTCTGCTTGAGTTCATATTCAATCTTCACCTTACCCCATTGTTTTGACCTGAATCGTCCACCCGCAAATGCAATCGCGAAACGCTCTTCATTGAGATAACTTTCTTCAATAAGTTTTGAAATGGTTTCTTCCACCTCCTGCCGGTGTAAGCCAAAACCATAGAGTTTTTGTTTTACTTCATCATGCGACCTTTCCTGGTAGGCGCAGTAATGCTTACATTTTTGAAATGCCTGGTCCTTGGTAAGTCGTTTTCCCAATCATTGACACGAATTGCATAAGTTAGTTCAGATCGGTTGAGAGTTGAGGGTTGAGCAGTTGACGGTTGACAGTTGCAGTTGCAATCAGTAATACTGCATTCTAACTCGTCAACTCGTCAACCCTCAACCCTCAACTATTATTCTTCCAGCATCGGAACACATCCAAATTCCTGCTTCAGGAATTCGTCATATTCGTCGGCTTTCTGGAAAAGCCTGCGGAAGGTTTCGGTACCGCTTTCTTTATTCAGGTCGAGGTCATAAATAAGACTTGATAAAACGATGTTCTGCTGGATACAACTCAGTACCAGCCCGGTGATCTCGTAATTTTCTGTAAGCAGGTACTGATAGAGGGGTTTTATTTTACCAATATCCTTCGGAAGCTGGCAAAGAAAGGCATCAGCTGAAACGAAGAAATTGTCATTATTGTAATTGATGCGGATCTTGGCGCTTCCCTCCTTCACTTCCCAGCTATTGCTCCCATTGCGCGCCAGCTTGATGTCTTTTCCCAGCTCTCGCAAAATATCTTCAATGGTTTTTGCCACACCAATGGTTTCTGTTTCCTTTTCCGGTAACACTGGCAGCTTTACTTCGGTACCGCAACTCGGACAATATTTCTCCGCATCAATATTATTGGCCAGGACCAGGTAATCACATGACGGGCACCTGGTGGATGCCTTCCCCATATGTGGCCTGTACAATGTCAATGCTATAAGAAGATAACTCACGGGAAGTGCAAACCCAAGATTATCCCCGCCCCGGATGATGAAAGAATTCACCCCAATGATCTCTCCTTTTTGGTTAACTAATGGTCCTCCGCTATTACCGGGATTAATGGCGGCATCAATCTGTATAAATTTCAGTCCGTCACGTATCCGGTCGACCTTGCTCACCACTCCCTGTGTTGCGGAGTAATTGAGCCCGTATGGATGCCCGATCGCAATAATGGGATCTCCGTCTTTTATCTGTGTGTAGTCGCCCATTTTTATTTCGGGCAGGTCAGCCTCTGTGGGAGGTTCAATAAATGCCAGGTCATGTTTGGGATCGGTATACCATACCCTGGCGACCCTTTTGTCGAAATTCTTTCCGGCAATAGTTACCTCCGGTGAATCTTTTATCACGTGAAAATTAGTCACGATAAGATTGTATTCCTTAAGGTAGAATCCCGTGCCGGTACCCGATTGCGTGGCAATCTGGATCACCACATACTGGAATCTTTCAATAATCGATGGGGATGTGTGTGTTTCCATTATCCGCAATTATTTACCGTCTTCGAAATTCAGGGCCTGGATCTCATTCAGAAAACTCTGGTTAAAGCTAAGGATATGTTCATAGCGCAGGTTCTGTGTTTTCCACTCAAGATTGGGGTATTTTTCTTTCCATTCCCTGATGATATCACTAATCTTTTCCTCGATTTCATCTTTTTCAAACTGGTTTGACGCGGGATCAAAAAGTTGTCCCTGGAAGCCCAGTGCATGGAAATAGCCGGGGTAATTCACTTCCATGAAAAGCCTGAATAACATGGTCAGCGGTTTTGGAAGGCTGAATGAATACTGGCAATAGGATAGCCCGTACTCCAGGATCTGCCTGGCGATTTCCGGGTATTTATTATCGCGGTACCATAACATATTCTGAATCGCTGTGGTAATGGCGTCTGAAACAGCTTTATGTGGCTGGGGGGCAACAATGGAAAAAGTGGAGGTTGAGTGAAAAAGATAGGGGGTGATCTCCTCGTCTTTCTTTTCCAGTATTTTTTTATACCCTTCAATCATCAGCTGGTTTTTCTCCTGCGGGGTCCTTTCCTCCTTGTTGAAATAGAGGCCGATAATCTTTTCAAGCTCAAACAGGAGATTTCCTTCGGGGGCAACCAGGTAATCGAGCCGGTATCCAAGGCTTAGCAGCATATAGGCGATTCCTCCGGCCAGTTTGTCCTTATCCAGGGTATCGATATAATCAATGGTCTCCCTGATAAACTGGCGGAAATATTCGAGTTTTACTTTCTTTTCCGTTGCCGGCAATGCAGAAATGTGGTCTGTATCGATCTGTTCAAGTTGTGCGAAATCCTGCACCAGTATATCATCCTGCTTATCGGCCTTTGTAGCGAGTTCCTTTAATCCGTAATACAATTTATTGGGGCTGGAAGTGGTGATCTCGCTGTCGAACCGCATGCATATCCTGTCTTCGTGCAATGTATAGCGGCTATAATACAGGAGGTAGTTCTGCTCCAGCAGTCGGCGCATCACCGGTATACTTGGCTGGGGCATGCGTGCAAGGTTCACTTCGGCATAAAGTCGTTTATCATTGCAATTACCCCTGACCACTTTTGATCCCTGGTAAATGGTAAAGTTCAAAACTTCGCCCTTTCTTTCCGTGATTACATTTCCGATGGAATCATCGCGGAGGTAATCAAAGAAAGCGTCAATGCTTTTCACGTAATTCTTTTCCTTGAAAAGCGCATCGGCTTCGTTCCAGCGGTTGGTTTTTTCTACGCTCTTATTATTGTCGGAATACCTCCCCAACACGACGTCTGGTTGCGGTTCTTCCTTCTTTCGGGTCCAGCTGAAAAGCTTGTCAAACATGTATTTTAATCAATCGTTGAGTTGGCTAATTTAGCACAGTTAATCTGGTAAAATGTTAGAAAATCGGGGTTTATAATACTGCATACCCCCTTATATTTGCTGAAACGCAAACCCCAACTTCATGAAGTTCATCGTTTCCGCTTCCGCTCTTCTGAAACAGCTACAACAGATCAATGGTGTTATTAACGCAAATACTGTTCTCCCTATTTTGGAAGACTTCCTTTTTCATATAGAAAAAAACAGGCTTACGGTGGTGGCTACCGACCTGGAGACCGTCATGAAGATCCATATGGATATCGAAGCAAAGGACAGCGGCAAGGTTTGCATACCCGCCAGGATCCTGATGGATTCCCTGAAAAATCTACCGGAACAGCCGCTTACCTTTAATATCGACAAGAATTTCGGGATCGAAATCACCAGCGATAATGGCAAGTACAAGGTGATGGGAGAAAACCCCGACAATTTCCCCAAAGAGCCTTCCGCAGATGAAACCACGGCTTTTACCATGACCTCTTCCGCCCTGCTTACCTCCATCAATAAAACCCTTTTCGCCGTCAGCAATGACGACCTGAGGCCGGCCATGACGGGTGTTTATTTTGAGCTGGACAAAAAAGGACTAACGGTGGTGGCTACCGATGCCCACCGCCTGGTGAAATATAAACGCAAGGAAGTCAGCTGCCCGAAGGCCGATAATTTTATTGTGCCCCGCAAGCCGCTCAACCTCCTGAAAAGCGCGCTGCCCGACAATGAAGACGAATTAAAGATCTCTTATAACGGTAACCACCTGTTTGTGGACCATGGCACCACCCAGATGGTGTGCCGGCTCATTGATGCAAGGTTCCCCGATTATAAAGTTGTTATCCCTGCAGACAACCCCTATAAAATGGTGGTTACCCGTTCAGATTTCCAGAGTGCCCTCCGAAGGGTAAGCATCTTCAGTAATAAAAGCACCAACCAGGTTGCACTGAGCATCACCGGTTCTGAATTACAACTCACGGCACAGGATGTTGATTTCAGTTTTGAAGGTAATGAAAGAATGAAATGCCAGTACGATGGGGAAGACATGCAGATTGCCTTTAATGCAAGGTTCCTGATTGAAATGCTTTCCGCTACGGATAGTGGTGAGGTCCGCATGGAACTTTCCACACCCACCAAGGCCGGAATCATTAAACCTGCCGACCAGGAAGAAAATGAAGAACTGCTTATGCTAGTAATGCCGCTAATGCTTAATCAATAGGATTGCGGATTACGGATTGCGGATTACGAATTAAATACATTAATAAAGGGCTGAAATATAATTCAGCCTTTTTTATATGAATAAATTGACAATCCGCAATCCGTAATCCGTAATCCGTAATTTCTTATTTAGAGTATGTCTCTAGATTCATTCATTGACTTCTTCAACGGCCTTGAAAACAGGCCGGTTCAGCGTTTCGCTTTTTATGTTGGCGGAATGGTGCTGTTATGGATCATTGAAGGATCCATCCCCCTCATCACCATGCATTATAAAAAAACAAAGGTCAGGCATGCCTTTGTAAACATCGGTTTCACCGCCATACACTTTGTCATCCATACCATCCTGGCTGTTTTTATCCTGATGATTGCCGACTGGACAAAGGCCAGTCAGTTCGGGCTGGTATACTGGCTCGATGCGGGACCCCTGGCAACCATCTTCATTTGTGCGCTTACCCTTGATTTTTTTGGTGGATGGCTGGTGCATATCACTGAACATAAAATTCCCCTTTTCTGGCGCTTTCATATTATTCATCACTCAGACAATAATGTTGACGTTACTACCGGGCTCCGTCACCACCCGCTGGAATCCATTTTCCGTGGATTGTTTTTTTTCATGGGAATTATAGTGGCCGGCGCTCCCATGTACGCCGTGATGATATACCAGACCTTCCTGGTCTTTTTCACCACTTTCGAACATGCCAATATAAAACTGCCTCCCGTAGTAGATAAATGGCTAAGCTATATACTCGTGTCTCCCAACATGCACAAGGTCCATCATCATTGGAAACAGCCCTACACCGATTCAAATTATGGTGCGGTGTTTTCCATATGGGACAGGTTGCTGGGAACCTTCACTACGATGAAGCCCGAGGATATTAAGTACGGCCTCGACCGCTATTATCCCAATGAAAAAGACGAAGACTTCGGGGCGCTGATGAAGAAGCCTTTTCAAAAACTTTGAACAAAGATTGCGGATTACGGATTGCGGATTGCGGATTACGAATTGCGGATTACGGATTAAATTAGACAAAGTATTCTGACACTAA
Source organism: uncultured Sphingobacteriales bacterium (assembly GCA_963823365.1). Lineage (GTDB taxonomy): Bacteria > Bacteroidota > Bacteroidia > Chitinophagales > Chitinophagaceae > Pollutibacter. The sequence continues at coordinate 175,905 of CAWGLH010000014.1, read as the reverse complement.
CATGCCCTTTCTAGCAAAAATACATTTAGCTATATGAACTATTTCAGCGAAGCTAATCCGCAATCCGCAATCCGTAATCCGCAATCTTTCTCATGAAAGTTATCGCTGTTATCCCCGCCCGCTATGCCGCGACGCGCTTTCCGGCCAAACTCATGCAGATGCTGGGAAGTAAGACCGTGATCCGGCATACATACGACAATACTGTCAGCACGGCCTTGTTTGATGATGTTATTGTTGCCACGGACAGCGATATCATTTTCAATGAAATTACTTCCCATGGAGGCAAGGCCGTTAAAAGTAAAAAAGAACACGAAAGCGGTAGCGACAGGATTGCCGAGGCCATTAGTGAACTTGACGTAGACGTAATCGTAAATGTCCAGGGCGATGAACCATTCATGCAGAAAGACCCGCTGTCAGACCTTATCAGTGTTTTTAATGATCAAAAGGTTAAGGTCGCTTCTTTAATGCACCGCATCGAAGACCAGGAACAATTGCAGAATCCAAACATTGTTAAGCTGGTGGTAGACAGAAATAATTTCTCGCTGTTATTCTCAAGATCATGTATTCCTTATCGCAGAAACCAGGAAACGATTGTCACCTACTGGAGGCATATCGGTGTTTATGCCTACCGCAAAAATGCACTCCTGCAGTTTGTACAGTGGCCCATAAGTGTTCTTGAAAATATTGAAAAGCTTGAACAGCTCAGATACCTTGAAAATGGCATACCGCTAAAAATGGTCGTTACGGAATATTCCGGAATCGGGATTGATACGCCGGAAGACCTGGAAAGGGCAAGGCGCTTTCTTGAATAGCTAAAGAAATTTTTGAAATAAGATGCTTAACTTTCTAAAGCATTTTATTAAAGTAGACATTCCGTTTCAAGCTAATCTACTCAAATGTTCCACGACCGCCGCCTTGCGGCAATCCTCTTCACAGACATCGTTGGATACACTTCAATGATGCAAAAGGATGAATTTCATGCCTTAACGATTGTTCGCAGGCATAATAGCGTGGTCCAGGAAAATTCCAAAAAACATGGCGGTGAGGTGGTTAATTTTTATGGAGACGGCTGCCTTGCCATCTTCCCCAGTGCCTGCGAAGCAGTACAAAGTGCCGTAGACATACAAAAAGAATTAAGAAATGAACCGGTGGTACAGGTGCGCATCGGATTACATATTGGGGAAGTATTTTTTGAAGACGGCAAAGTGATCGGAGATGGCGTTAATGTAGCTTCCAGGGTGCAATCACTGGGTCAGGAAAATACCATCCTGGTTTCGGGTGAAATCATGGATAAAATTAAAAACAGGTCAGAATTCAAGACCGTTTCCCTGGGATCATTTGAATTCAAGAATGTGGACCGGCCAATGGAAATATTTGCACTGGATTGTGAATCATTACATGTACCAAAAAGGGAAACCCTGGAGGGCAAATTAAAGCCTGGTTCATCAAAAGATATACAGAAGGTCAAAAGCAAAACCATTCCTGCGATTATTGCCCTGCTTGCCTTTGTCCTCATTTCAGCTTTTGCTTATAATCAATTCTTCCGCGAAAATGAATATACCGGATTAGACAAATCCATTGCCGTACTTCCTTTTGAAAATACCGGACTGGACAGCAATTATGAATACCTGAGTGATGGCATTCCCAGGGATATCATCAACAAGTTGTCCAAAATTTCCGCGATTCAAACAGTGACCGGTTGGGCTTCAGTAAGAATTTATAAGAAAACCCTTAAGGGTATTAAGGAAATTGCCGGAGAACTTGGCGTATCATCCATTCTCACCGGAACTATCCAGAAGCATGCAGATAATCTCCATATTATCGCTGAATTAATTGATGTAAAAACAGGAAAAAGGATATGGGGGGATGATTTTAATAGTAAGATGGGCGAATTGTTTATCATCCAGAGTGAAGTGGCACAGAAAATTTCTGATGCATTAAAGTCGCACTTAACTGCGGATGAAAAAATATCCATTAATAAAAACTATACGGAAAATATCGATGCCTATAAATATTATACAAAGGGTCGTTTTTTGATGGACAAAAGAAACAGGGAAAATTTTGACAGTGCCGAAGCAAATTTTAATAAGGCTCTTTCGATTGATCCTAATTATGCACTGGCATATGCCGGACTGGCAGACTGCTATACCATTAACCAAAAAGGCCTTTCCCAGGTAGAGGCGATCCCCATTGCACGTGAATACGCAAGGAAAGCCCTTTCGCTGGACAGTAACCTGAGTGAGGCCCTGGCTACCATGAGCTTTATCCAGGTAGTCTTTGATCATAACTGGAAAGAAGCAAAAAAAACACTGGAAAAAGCGTTGGCGCTTAACCCAAATTATCCATTGGCGCATATTTTCTATGGAAACCTTCTTCAATATTCCGGTGAAAATACTTCCCGGGGATTATCTGAAATTAAAAAGGCTTTAAGCCTGGACCCACTATCAAGTGCTTATAGCTGGGTGCTTGGAAGAAACTATTATTACTCCGGCAAATATGATTCCGCACATCTACAATTAAAAAAAACACTGATACTTGAGCCCAATAGCGCTTCCGCAAAAGGATTTATTGCACTGACCTTCCTGGCAGAAAAAAAACCAGCCGAAGCCCTTGATTATATTAAACAATTACCGGTTGATGGCAATAACCCGCAACAGGAGTACCAGATATTTTACCTGAATCATGCATATGCCCTAATGGGTGATTTTAACAGGGCAAGGGCTGAACTGGACAAGCTTACAAATGACAAGACCATATTAAATAAACATTTCCACATAGCACAGGGGCTTGTTTACCTGGGTGAATATGATAAGGCCATTGATGAATTGGAAAAGGCCTACAATGACCGGGAATTACGCTTATCTTATTTTATTCATGTTAACCCCGTATTTGAACCCATAAAAAATATGCCCCGGTTCATTGCCCTGAAGAGAAAGATGAATTTACAATAAGCCCCATCATTATTGATCAGGGCTTAAGAAACCTCCTCCAATGACTTGAGTCAATCTGCCCCACAATTATATATCACGGCATAAGTCCGTCATTTCGTTGTAAATATGTTATTGCCGGCGTCAGCGTCCATAAATATGCCGCCATCAATCCTGACCGATGCTATTTTTTTGGATGTCTTGATATTGATCACCGCCTGCTTCGGATTCTTTTCCCAGATGGCGGGCGACTGGTGCAGTTTTTCACTGGTATTGTCATCGTAATTCACCATCACATCAACAGGCGCCGGCATGCCACCTATATTATCTAACGTTAATGTATACCCGGTTTTCGTTTTGACGGCGTCCCTGATCGCCATGTCGATATAGTTATTAGTGAAGAACCAGCTGTTCCAGAACCAGTTCAGGTTTTTCTCGGCAACATCATTAAAGGTGTAAAAGAAATCCCATGGGGTGGGGTGCTTTCCATGCCAGCGGTCCATATAGGTCTGAAGGCAAAGTTTGAAGTCCTCATCGCCCAGCAGGTCTTTAACGGCGAGGTATCCCAGCGCGGCCTTTCCATATTCATTATTGCCCATAGCTACTCCATTCAAATCATTGCTTGGCGTAATAATCGGAATATCCTGGCTTTGGGAAGCATCGTTGATCCATCCGTTTACGCGAAACATCTTGAACAACTGGTCGGCCCTTTCCGGACCAAGATCATCTGTTCCGATCAGGTATTCAAGCGCCGTGGCCCATCCTTCGTCCATAAAACCATACCTCGTTTCATTGGTGCCCATATAAAATGGCATATACATATGCGCAATTTCATGCTCGGCCACAAACCTGCTGAACACCGTATCGCGCTGGCTTGAATTGTTACACATCATGGGATATTCCATATCTGCGAAGCCCTGGAAAATGGTCAGCTTTTCATAAGGATATGTTATACCGGGCCATTTAGCGGAGAACCATTTCAGCGAATGCCTGATATAACCTGTTACATACGGAAAATCTTTTGCCGCATCATTGTAGGCCGACTGCGCAGAGGCCCTTTTACCGGTGATTTCATCCACCACAACGCTTGAGCCATCCCAGTTATAATGATCGCTGATACCAAAGGCCATATCAGGAATTTGCTTCGCGGTAAAGGTCCAGGAATTCACTGCATTCTGGGCTGTCACCTGCTTTTTGGCCAGGTCCTCTTTTGTTACGATCCTGATGACCTGGTCTGTATTGAATGATTCCCTGAATTTTTTAAGGTACTCAGGTTGTAATATTTTTTCCGGCTGCTGTAGTGTTCCCGTTCCCCATACAATATAGTTTTTGGGAACATTCACGGTTACCGTATAATCATTGAAATCAGAATAAAACTCCTTTCCATCTGTAAAACTCATCCTGTCCCACCCTGCATAATCATCAAATACAGAAATGCGGGGATAAAAATATGCAAGGAACCAGCTGGTAGAATCAATCATTCCTTCACGTCCGCTTTGAAGGGAAATTTCATATTGCCAGTCGAACTCAATGTTCACCGAATCGTGCGGCAACAGTGGCTGAGGAAGCCTCAGTGACTGGACCGTAAAAAAGTATGGATTTTCAACCCACGAAACACTGGCCCCGTTTACCTTAACGGAATTAATCTTCATGCCCGAGGTCAGGTAATCTGCAGTAGCTCCCTGGTCGCGCGCCGCACCCGGCTTATGAATATTCAAAAAAAGCTTGATGGCCGGGTTCCGGAGAGTATCGTTACTATTATTGAAATAGGTGATGGTTTCCCTGCCCTTGATATTACGATCGGGAGGCATCGCCGTGATGGAAATATTATAACGGGCGGAATTTTGCCAGTAATTCTTCCCCGGTTTGCCATCCTTTGAGCGGGTTTCTTTGGCATATGCCTTTTGAACATCCCTTGGTATATATAATTCCTGTGCTGATAAAGAGACTGTAAAGCCAAGAATAATAGCGATAGATAAAAACTGCTTAAGCATACATGTGGTTAATGGTTAGGGGCGAAAGTTACGGTGAAGAGGCAATTTCCGGGCCACCAATTTGATGGTTGGTGATATATTGGTTTGATAGCTTGCTGACGGACAGGTGAACGCCGGATTGTTTCGGATTTTAAAGGTCTGAATCAATAAAAATGCGGGGCTGTTGTGATTAATATATTGACTAAATCTTAGCTTAGTCATTAAACCCAACGATATGCTTTTCAAAAGCCCTTACCCCGACGTTGCCATTCCCGATATCGACCTGACGACTTTTTTCCTTTCCAGGATCAGGGAGTTTGGCAATAAGACCGCCGTGATCAATGGCATAACACATCATTCATATACTTACGACCAGCTTGCGGCAGCGATTAAAAAAGTGGCTTTCGGGCTCCACAAAAGGGGGTTGAAAAAGGGGGATGTTTTTGCCATCTACAGTCCCAATCTTCCGGAATATATTATCGCCTTTCATGCGATTTCACTGGTTGGCGGAACCATTACAACCATAAACCCTTTATATACTCCCGAAGAAATCCATCACCAGCTCAGGGATTCGGGCGCTATATTCATTCTCACCATTTCCCAGTTCCTTGAACATGCACAGGCTGCGGTTCTTGATACCGGTGTAAAAGAAATATTTACGTTTGATGGCGCGAAAGACTCAACGCCTTTTGCCGATTTGCTCAGGGAAGATGGCGAGCTGCCGGAAGTACATATTAACCCTGCAGAGGACCTTCTGGCATTGCCCTATTCAAGCGGCACCACCGGGTTTCCCAAGGGCGTGATGCTAACGCACAGGAACATTATCGCAAATATTGTCCAGTGTGAAGGCATTTCGAATTACAAGCTGGTGCATGTAGAAGACCGCGTTATCGGTATGCTTCCTTTTTTCCATATTTATGGAATGGTGGTGGTGATGAATATGACCCTGGTCGCTGGTGCCACCATCGTAACCATGCCGAGGTTCGACCTTGTGCAGTTCCTTGAACTGATCCAGAAATACAGGATCACTAAAACAAACCTGGTGCCGCCAGTATTGGTTGCGCTGGCCAAACATCCGCTGGTAGATAAGTATGATCTCAGTTCAATTGTTGAATTCTTCTCGGGTGCTGCGCCTTTAAGCCAGGAACTGGCAACGGAAGTAAGCAGGCGCATTCATGGTTGCTCTGTAGTGCAGGGATACGGCCTCACAGAAACCAGTCCGGTTACACATGTGTATAACAGGTCAATGTCAAAAACAGAAAAGCTGGGCTCTGTGGGCCCTGCGGTTCCAAATACAGAAAACATGATAGTGGATGTGGATTCGGGCCAGCCCCTTGGGGTAAACCAGAAGGGGGAAGTCTGGACACGAGGTCCGCAGGTGATGAAAGGATACCTGAACAATCCCAAGGCAACCAAAATAACCATTGATGAAAATGGCTGGTTGCATACCGGAGATATCGGATATGTTGATGAAGAAGGAAATTTTTATATCGTGGACCGACTTAAAGAACTGATCAAATATAAAGGATACCAGGTGGCCCCTGCAGAACTGGAGGCTCTTTTACTTAACCATCCTGCCGTTGCTGATGCTGCCGTAATCCCTGTCGCTGATGAAGAGGCGGGAGAAATACCAAAGGCCTTTGTGGTAAAAAAACAAGGATCGGAATTGAGTGAAGAAGAGCTTATTGCATGGGTATCCGAACATGTTTCTCCACAAAAGAAGATCAGGAAAGTTGAATTTACTGACATCATTCCAAAATCACTTTCGGGTAAAATCCTCAGGAGGGTGCTGGTGGAAAAGGAACGGTCAAAGACTGTATAATATTAAACAATCAACACCTTGCCCTCAATTTCCCGTGTAATGGGGTTGTGCCATTGTAATGGGGCTGTGTCCTTTATTTGGATATCCCGAGGTCGTGCTGTATTTCTTCCAGTGTCCTTCCCTTGGTTTCCGGAAGAAACTTCATTACGAATAGTAACTGGACCGCCATCATGATAGTATAAAAAAGGAAAGAATAAAATCCTCCCATGGGATTGCCTTCTACGATAATCGGAAAGGTCCATGAAATTATTGCGGCCATGATCCAGTGAGTGAAACTTCCCAGTGACCCACCCTGGGAACGAACAGAATTGGGGAAAATCTCAGAAATAAACACCCAGATAACAGCGCCCTGCGAAAAAGCAAAAAAAGCGATAAAACCAATGAGGTACCAGATCACATTGGGATTGGCCACACCCGGGTCCTTAAAAGCCATCGCCGTAAGTCCGAGGAAAAGTATCATCCCTACCGAGCCAATCAGCAAAAGTGTTTTTCTTCCAAACTTATCAATCATGGTCATTGCCAGGAGTGTAAAAAACAGGTTTGCGGCGCCAATATATACCGGTTGCAGGTATGCGTTTGCTTTATCAAATCCCGCCATTTCAAATATCCTGGGTGCATAATAAATGATGGCATTGATGCCCGACAACTGGTTGAACATCGCCAGCAGCACGGCAAAGAATATGGGCTTTCCATAACGGCCCTGGAAGAGTTTTTCATGGGTATCCGTAACCGAAGATTTGATTTCATCGATAGCGCGCTGTGTATTCAATTCCCCGATTCTCGACATGATGGGTATGGCTTTTTCAACTTCATGATTCAGGATCAGCCAGCGCGGGCTTTCGGGAATGGTCCGGACGAGGATGGCAAAGAGTCCGGCCGGCACTACCATGATCCCCAGCATCCACCTCCATGAATCATCCCCGATTCCGGCAAAAATAAAATTGGTGATATAGGCTACAAATATGCCCAGTACAATATTCAGCTGAAAGGATCCTGCGAGCCGGCCCCGTAAATGTGCCGGTGAAATTTCAGAAATGTACATGGGTCCAACTACGGAGCTCGCTCCCACGGCAATTCCGCCAAGAAAACGAAAAGTGATGAATAAGAACCAGCTCTGGGCCAGGGCGCATCCGATAGCAGAAAGCAGGTATAATATGGCAATGGTGACAAGTACTTTTTTTCTTCCGAAGCGTTGTGCCGGCATGCCGGCAATCAGCGAGCCCAATACCGTTCCGATAAGGCTGGAAGCCACTGTGAATCCCTGCCAGAACGGGGTAAGTGACCATAAAGATTGAATAGTCTTTTCAGCCCCTGATATAACGGCGGTCTCAAAACCAAAGAGAAAACCACCGTCTTTTCGGCTCCAGAAATAACGGCGGTTTCAAAACCAAAGAGAAAACCACCAAGGGCGGCGATCAGGGCAATTCTTACAGGATAACTCATGGCAGCAGTTAATTGGGTAAATAATCCCTCAAAAGATAAACATTTTGAGTTTTAGATTTTCCCTTTTTATTTTCCTCCGCTTCTGGTACTTAATAGTTCAGGCTTAGCATTTGCATTAAAAGCAATTCCGGAAATTCCTGATAGCTTTTTTATTCCGGTCAAAAACAGAATGAAGCGATACTTTAGTACTTTGGTGAGTGAGAAAGGCAGCAGCCATTTGACATTCCTAATGACTAATCTTGTTTCGATGAGAAAAATATGCATCCTCCTTTTTGTTGTTCTCGCCACACTCCCTTCTTTTGCGCAGCAGCCATTATATAATGAAAAATACCGGCCATCCTTCCATTATACCACAGCAAAAAACTGGATTAACGACCCTAATGGACTCGTTTATCTTGATGGGGAGTATCACCTGTTTTACCAGTATAATCCATTTGGAAATGTCTGGGGACACATGAGCTGGGGACACGCCGTAAGTACGGATCTTATACATTGGAAAGAATTGCCCGTAGCATTGCCAGAGGAAGGAGAAGTGATGGTCTTTTCCGGGTCTGCTGTGATAGATGAAAAAAATACAGCCGGCTTCGCTACCAAAAAGGGTGAGGTTCCGATGGTCGCTATTTATACCGGGCATATTGAGGGAAAAAACCAGTCGCAACACCTTGCCTACAGTCTCGATAAAGGAAGAACCTGGACAAAATATAAAGGAAACCCCGTGCTTGATCTTGGCATGAAGGATTTCCGGGACCCAAGGTCTTCTGGTACGCGCCGGAAAATAAATGGGTGATGGCCGTTGTGCTCCCCATTGAAAAACAAGTGCAGTTCTACAGTTCCGGGAATCTTAAAGACTGGACCCTGATGAGCAGTTTTGGCCCGGCAGGTGACACTACCGGCATCTGGGAATGCCCGGATTTATTTCGGGTACCCATTGCCGGTAGCCCGGGTAAATATAAGTGGGTCCTTATGCATTCGCCGGCGCCATATATGCAATACTTTGTGGGCGAGTTCGACGGAAAAACATTTATCAACGAGAATCCTGCTGGTGTGATTTACAGGCCCGACTATGGTCCGGATTACTATGCCGCCATCGTATATAATAACCTTCCGGAAAAACAACTTCCTGTCAGCATTGGCTGGATTAACAACTGGAATTATGCCAGGGAGATTCCGGTAAGCCCATGGAATGGCGCTATGTCGCTCCCCAGGGAAATGCAGGTAAAAAAATCCGGTAATGAGTGGATCCTGGTGCAAAAGCCGGTAACTGCTTTTAATCAATTATTAAACGGAGAAAAGTCCTGGTCAAAAGTTAGTACCCGTGAAAAGTGGACCAGGGCAACGCCCGGCGGTTCATTTGTAGCTGAAATAATATTGGCCCGAAATCAGCAAAACAATATAACGGTTGATATCAGTAATGCATTAACGGTTACCTATGTTGATACTGCATCTTCCATTATGCTCAAAAGGGGTGAGAATAACTCATTTCAACATCCCGAATTTCTTAAGCTTTCAAATTTTTCAGCCCCCGTTTCAGGCCATGCTGACTTGCTTAAAATAAAGATTTTTTTCGATCAGAGCCTTGTTGAAGTTTTCGTGAATGATGGTGAAGCCGTGTTAACGGCCCAGGTTTTTCCTGAAAAAGAAGGATCGGCCATTACGGTATCTTCCAGCAATGGCGCCGTGATCCCTTCAATTAAAGTATGGCAGGTGAACCCGATCTGGCCTGGTAAAAAGCAGGCTTCAAAATAGGATCATTCGTTTTATATTTACCGGATGAATGGCAAGGATTACCTGAAACTACTTGGATTACAGCAGATCTTCGGCACGGAGAGGACCAAGGAGATTCTTCATGTCAATCCTACGGTTATCCCTTCCCGTGAGGAAGCAAATGAGATACGTGTTTTCGTTTATGATTATGATGCGGAGGACCTTTCTTCATTTCAGTCAGACAAAGTGGAGGACTGTTTTACTTATAAATTCAGCAACAAAATCAGCTGGATCAATATAGACGGGCTCCGTAAAGCCGATGTGGAGGCTGTTTGCAGCCATTTTAATGTTGACCCGCTGCTGATAGAAGATATCCTGAGCGTGAACCAGCGCCCCAAGATGGACGAGGTGGAAGACGTGTTGTTCTGCCTGCTGAACATGCTCTATTTCAATGCTGAAAAGAAAGCGGTAGAGGTTGAGCAGATCAGTATTGTGCTGGGAAAAAACTTTGTCATTTCTTTCCAGGAAGATGCCAGTCGTGACGTCTTCAACCCCCTCCGCCAGAAATTAAACCTTCCCAAGAGCCAGATAAGGGCCAGGCCCGCAGATTATCTCTGTTATATGATGATCGACATGATTGTTGATAATTATTTCGTGGTGATGGAAAAACTCGGGGAGCTTATTGAAGACCTCGAAGACGAATTGATACGAAAATCAAGCACAAGGTCGCTGATCAAGATCAACCAGCTGCGCAAAGAGCTCATCGTACTGAAAAGAAACATTGCTCCTGTCCGCGACCTGGTGGGAAGCATTATCCGGAGTGAAAGCGATTTGCTGGAAGACCGCACCACCAAGTACTTCAAGGATGTTTATGACCATATCATGCAGGCCTATGACCTTATTGAAAACTATCGTGATATCATGGTGAGCATGCAGGACCTGTATATCAATAACGTTAACATGAAGCTTAATGAGGTGATGAAGGTTATGGCCATTGTAACCTGCCTTCTGGCGCCGGCAACTGTGATCGGCGGAATCTTCGGAATGAACTTCGACGTCATTCCATATGCCCATCATCAGTGGGGTTTTTATTTTACCGTGTCAATTATGTTGCTTATCCCGATGTGGATGCTGTGGGTCTTTAAAAAACGCGGCTGGTTCTGATTTACCGCGTACCCGGAATTATTTTTTCTTATACACCGGTACCGTGCTGCAGGGTTCCCCGTACATGAGTGATTTAACCACGGGCCTGAGCTTATTGGTGATTTCAATAAATGCATATTCACCTATTTCAAGATCGCCGCACCCCTTAACCACCACTCTTTGGTCTTTAAATGCTGATGCGTCAATATTCCGGATATTGCTGATAAACTGCTGTTTTTTGAACTCTTCTGGAGTGCCTGCAAATACGGTTTTTGCCACAGGTTGTAAATAACTGCTTACCAGCATGTATGCCCAAAGTGGAATGATTGCATCTGCCGAGCAATAGATGGCAACATCCTTTCCTTTAAACAGATCCCAGTCAGTGGTATTAAGGGATTCCCGGAAATCCTTTTCCTTAAGGATAAGCCCCATGAAGAGATAATCCTTCATGTCGAATCCCATTACATCATCTGTAGGAAAGAGCGTTTCCAGGTCAACTGTAACCAAACCGCTTTCTGACACTTTATTAATGATCGTATCACTCATGGTATAATAACAGCAAAGTTAGGCTTAAGTTTTTAGCCCTGTATGGTTTGGTTGGGCACAAAAAAACCGCCCCGGTCTATTGGGACGGCTTCCTTGTTTTTCTCATGTTCCCCTCCCGCAATTGCGGGATCAAACTTCTTTATGAATAAGCCTTTTCGCAGAATACGACTTAGCGCTTTATGTCTCCTTCGCGTCTTATGTCTGCCGCGCGTCTCTTGTCTTTCTCAGAATCCTGCATCACGCCTTTTATCTTTTATAGTAGCGGCTTTTTTAAGCGCTTCCATGGTGCCATAAGAGGCATATTGTTTCATTTGCATTTGCATGCTGGTGCGCTGGTTTCTCGCATCGGCCGCAAGCGAGGGTAAAACACTGGTTTGCCTTGTTTGTACAACAAAAACCCCTGTTTGTCCGTCAATTGGCGCAGAAACCTTGCCGGTATTTACTTTATTGAACGCGGCACCGATAACTTTTGCTTCGGGGCCGATATTTGGAATAAAGGCATCACCAAAGCGAAGCGTATCTATCTGTGCGGCCTGTTGCCCGGTGGCTGCGGCAATCGCTTCTAATGTGTTTGCATTTCCTATTTTTTTGCGGATAGCTTCGGCCTTCTTCTGGCTCCTGATAATCGGTTCTACCTGTGTCCTGGCAATGGCAGGGGGCTGTACACCTTCATCATATGCTGCCGTTACCATGGCAACCACGTATTTATCTTTAAAATCAAAAGGCTCGGAAACGGTGCCCGGGTCATTATCATAAATCCACTTCACAAACTGCCTTGAAGGCATGTTCGCCACTGTATAATCCAGCTCCCTGATGTTTTCCGCCACCCTTTTGTTAAGCCTGTTTTTTGTGATATTATCTTCAAATGCTTTTGCAGTACGGCTGTTTCCTGCAAACTCTGTTGCAGCAGAAGAGGCTGTGTTGTCGGTTTCTTCGCTGGCAAGGATATTTTTAGCGACATAGGCCACCTTATATCCTTCTTCAAAATTCTTCTGGCCAAGCACTTCCATAATATGGTACCCAAAAACTGTTTTGACTATGTCGCGATCACCTACCTTCCTGAAAAATGCATAATCATAAAATTCCTTGGCCAGGTCCACATTGATAGAAGAGAAATCATATTCCCCTCCCGTATTCTTACTGCCCTGGTCTTCGCTGTATTGCAATACAAGTGACCTGAAATCGGCGCCTCCCCTGATGGCTGTAAAAACACTGTCAGCAATTTTCTTTGCTACACTGTCGGGCCTTGTCGCTTGTCCCGTCCTGGGATTTGTTGTTTCAATTAATATATGCCTCACTTTAATGGAGTCGGGCATTACCCTGACGTCAATTTTCTTTGCTATCACCAATGATCCTCCGTCGAGGTATGGTCCAATGACCGATCCTACCGGCATACTAACAATGCTGTCTTTAGCATCAATAGTGAGCCTGGATTTCATTGCATATCCATCAAAATATTTTATGCCTGAATTATTGCGCGTTACAAAAACCTTTGCGTCTGGCGCATTGCGAAAATCTTCTTTCAGCGACACCAACTGATTAAAAATGTCGGCTGTGTCCTTCGCGCTTGGTGTTGCTTCAAATGTTACAAACGCGATGCTCCTGGATTTTTCCTGCTTATATTCCTCTTTGTGCGACTGTACATATTTATTGATCTCATCATCCGTTACCTTAAGGCTGCTGTCCGGAACGGTAGCATAAGGTACCATTACATAGGATATCGAAGCCACAGTATTGTTATCTGTATTCATTTTCTCCATCAGCCAGTTCGGCATGTAACTTCCCTGGGTAATGATTGAATTATATTTTTCGCTGATCTGCCTGGTGATCAGGGGTTGAATAAGCTGGTCGTTGACCATCTGGACTTCTTCCTTCTTCTTGCTCTTTTTTACATTGGAAAACCATGTGCGCGCTGCCTGTATATCATATTGCCCGGTATTCTGGTCGGTGAACAGCTGCTTGAATTCTGCCGGTGCGTCATCACTGAATAGAAGGTCGCCCATTTCCCTGGGTGTAAAAGCAATACCCAGTTTGGCTGCCTCTCCGTTTATAAGCTCCTGCTGGATATATGAATTCCACACACCCTCCACTATATTCTGGGTCATTTGTTCGCTTGACGGGGCGCCCTGCTGACGGTTGGACTCTTCCATCATCTTAACTTTCTGGTTGAATTCCATGGCGTCGATTTCTTTGCCATTAATAGAACCTACCGAAGAAGAAGGGCCGCTGGAGAAGCCAGATCCTCCACCAATAAAAGCATCCTGAACCAGGAATCCTATCAAACTCAGGGCTATTAAACTTGTTAAAAGGATAGCCGACTTGTCACGCAAACTCTGGATTATTGACATAAGGGAGAATATAATTTTTAAAATGGAGGGCAAAAATAGGGTAAAATGCGCTTATCAACAAACTGTGGAAAACAGGGTAAAATCTGCACAGGAAGTGGGTTTCACCAAGGCTGGGAAGGGTCTTTCCACAAAATTTTGTGGGGAAATACCCGGAGTTTGGCCTGCTTTTTAGGGTTTCCACAATTACCCTGTTGAAAAGCGCATATTATGTGGAAAAGCCCGATTTTGGACCTCTGAAAAAGTGGATGATGGGAAAATAAGAAAATTTGCTGCTTGTATATTATTACCCATATACTGCAGATAAATTATTTATCCATTACCCTGTCCACAGGTAATAAATCATCATACATGAATTTATTATACCCTGTTTTTTTGATGCACAGGTGTTGATAAGATCCTGTACAATAGATCTGGCGGATATTATGGCTGGTGGATGATTTGTGGATTGCAGTGGATAAACAGGTTTTTTTATCATTAGGAAATAATACTCAAAAATTCTTTCCACGAATTCACAGACCTAATAGTAATAGTTAATTTTATAAATAATATAAGTACTATAAATACTATGGCATTTATACACACTGACTTAAAAAAGGTTGAACAGCGCGGATTTCTGGATATCGAGATTGATCCCTCGCTCGATTTATTTCATGAGATAGGACGGCTGAAAAAAGAAAAGAATGCGGTTCTCCTTGCACATTATTACCAGGAGGCGGATATCCAGGATGTTGCGGATTATATTGGCGACAGCCTGGGGCTTGCACGCCAGGCGGAAAAGACGAATGCTGACATGATCGTTTTTGCCGGGGTACACTTCATGGCAGAAACAGCAAAGATCCTGAACCCATCCAGGAAGGTGGTAATACCTGACCTGAAAGCCGGTTGTTCATTAAGCGATTCATGTCCGCCCCCGCTCTTTAAAAAGTTTCAGGGAGGAGCACCCTGACCATGTGGTAGTGTCTTACATCAACTGCAGTGCCGGTATAAAGGCATTAAGCGATGTGATCTGCACCAGCAGTAATGCAAAAGTTATCGTGGAAAGTTTTCCTGAAAACCAGCCCATCATTTTCGCGCCGGATAAAAACCTGGGGGCTTATATCAACAAGGTTACCGGCAGGAATATGCTCCTTTGGAACGGGGCATGTATGGTGCATGAAATATTCAGCCTGGAGAAAATCAGGAAATTAAAAAGCCGCCATCCCGAAGCAAAAGTGATTGCCCATCCGGAATGTGAGGATGCAGTGCTGAAAGAAGCGGATTTTATAGGATCCACCACCCAGTTGCTGAAGTTCACAGAAACTAATCCGTCTGCTTCCTTTATCGTGGCAACAGAAACCGGCATCCTTCACCAGATGATGAAGAACTCACCCCTGAAAACCTTTATTCCGGCGCCACCGAATAATGCCTGCGCCTGCAATGATTGTCCGCATATGAAACTCAACACCCTTGAAAAACTCTATCTCTGCATGCAATATGAAACGCCTGAAATCTTCATGGATGAAGCCCTCAGGCTGGCAGCAAAAAAGCCTATTGATAAAATGCTGGAAATAAGTTTGAAAGCCGGGCTTATCGGCTGATCATCAGTTAATATCAATCATCATTTACCCGGAAAAAGGCATATTTTAGAAACATGAGAAAACTGGTTCTTTGTACCCTTTTGATACATGTATTCCTGGTTTCTATAGCCCAAAAAACGGATAAAAAGCTGCAAGGCAGGATTGATGACCTGGTTAAAGGATTCAAGGGTGAAGTAGGTATCCAGGTACTGCACCTGCCCTCAGGAAAAACAGCTTCTTACCACGCAGACACTATTTTTCCGACGGCCAGCATGGTCAAAATTCCCATACTCCTGGGGATAATGGATAAGATCAGGAAGGGGGAACTGGATTATCACCAGGAGTTTATTTACCGGGATTCGCTCCTCTATCCCGGCGTTGATATCCTGGGTGCCTACCGGCAGGATGCCAAGATCGAGTTATCCAAGCTTTTAATGCTCATGCTGACCACCAGCGATAATACCGCAAGCCTGTGGCTTCAATCCCTTGCAGGGTCAGGAAGCCGCATTAATATGCTTCTGGACAGCATCGGGCTGGTATATACCCGGGTGAACTCAAGAACACCAGGCCGCGAACAAAACCGAACCCTCTATGGATGGGGACAAACAACGCCCGGGGAAATGGTGGACCTGATGGAGAAAATCTACCAGGGAAAAATATTTAACCGGTATTATTCCGACTGGATGATCCGCCTCCTGGGCAGGAACTACTGGGACGGGGAAGCCCTTTCACAAATACCACCGACCGTTTTCGTGGCTTCGAAAAATGGTGCTGTTGACCAGAGCAGGAGTGAAACCATGCTGGTGATGGCGCCAAACAACCCCTATATTTTTTCCATTATCACCAAAAACCAGGCTGACTCCAGCTGGAATCCTGAAAATGAAGGATGGGTCCTGGCAAGAAAACTTTCCAGGCTACTATGGAATTATTATGCACCAAAAAGCAAATGGAAACCAGGTACAAGTGTGTACGGTAAACCGGAAGAATTTTAACCGGTGCTGGCGTATATTGCAGTATGGCAGAAATTAAAACCATCGTTTTTGACCTGGGCGGGGTATTGATCGACTGGAACCCGGATTATGTATACAACACCATTTTTGAGGATCCCGGCAGACAAAAAATGGTTCTATGACAATATTTGCACGCACGACTGGAATGAAGAACAGGATGCCGGTCGAAGCCTGAGTGATGCAACCGAAATACTGGTAAAGCAATTCCCGGATCATGAAGCCAATATCAGGGCATACTATGACCGATGGGAAGAAATGCTGAAGGGCCCTATCCAGGAAACCGTTGATATATTCAGGGAGCTCAAAGACCTTAACAAATACCAGTTACTTGCGCTTACCAACTGGAGTGCCGAAACCTTTCCCATTGCCCTTGAGCGATATGATTTTTTACACTGGTTCGACGGAAGGGTGGTTTCCGGTGAAGAAAAAACAAGAAAACCGTTCATTGAAATTTACCAGACACTGATCAACAGGTTTGATGTTGATCCATCCAAAGCGATTTATACTGACGATAATACAAGGAACCTTGCATCCGGCAAAAGAGCTGGGCATGCACACCATTCACTTTCAGCAGCCCGCACAATTCAGGAAAGCCCTGGTTGAACTGCAGGCGCTGTGAGCATTCGTTAATTTTATTTTAAAACACCAGCAGCGGAGTAATGCAAGGCCTGCAGCATCGTCTAATCACCAAAGCACTGACTCATGAGACGGCTAATTTTTCTTTTCACAATGCTCGCATCGCTCATCCTTGTTTCCTGCGGAAGCA
Source organism: uncultured Sphingobacteriales bacterium (assembly GCA_963823365.1). Lineage (GTDB taxonomy): Bacteria > Bacteroidota > Bacteroidia > Chitinophagales > Chitinophagaceae > Pollutibacter. The sequence goes on along the minus strand of CAWGLH010000014.1, from coordinate 158,667 downwards.
GCAGGAGCACGGTTTCTTATTCTGAAGACAAGGCCTTTTATGATGTACTCAAAAAACTGAAAAAGAAGCCAAAGACCCGGACCTCCGCCAGCAGGGCAGTTGATTTTTTTAACCAGGCCGTAAAACTGCACCAGGACCGCATCAGTGCATATCGCACCAGCAGTGAGCTTAACCGTTATGACAAGATCCTTGCAGAGTACAATACACTTCAGCGCATAAGCGAGGACGTTAGAACGTCAAGCATTTACCGCGAAGTCTCCGCGATAAATTATTTTACCGTAACAGAAGCCGTTAAGGAAGAGGCTGCAGCCGCATATTACAATGCCGGCCTTGAATATATGGACAGGAGCGACAGGGAATCGGCCAGGCTGGCATATGACATGTTCAGGAAATCACAGCAATATGTTTCGGGCTATAAAGATGCATCGGTATTGATGAAACAGGCGTATGAAAACAGCATTGTGAATATTGTCATTAACCCTCCGCAGAATAACAGTTTTTACTCCGGATGGAATAATAGTGATTTCAGGACAATGTACCTGGACGAGCAGCTGGCCAGGGATCTTGGCGGACCGTATGCCTCCGGAATTGCCGCACGTTTCTATTCCGTGTCAGACCTGAGAAGACAGAATATTCAGCCCGACTGGATGGTAGACCTGATCATGGATAATATGCACCAGCAACCGGTTACGAACAGGTATTCAAGGAATGTCAGCCGCCAGATACAGGTTGGATCGGATACTTCCGGAAAACCGATTATGCAAACGGTTAAGGCTACACTCCGTATTACCCGCTATGAGTATCCCGGGAATAATTATATCGAATACAGGATTACCGATGCAGAAACAAGGGAGAGCATTGCCTGGGACAGGGTTCCGTTAAATAACATCAGGAATTTTGAAACGGCAACGTATAGTGGCGACTCAAGGGCGCTTAGTTCCGAGGACTGGGCGTTGGTGAATAATACAAACATTCCCAATGAGGGAACCCGGCTTACACAGGAGACGTATAACCGCTTTTTAAGCGATTTGAAAAGCAGGATTAGAACTCATCTGCGATGAGTTAATGCGGTGATAATTTGGGGAGTGTGGTGAAATGTGATAATACAAATGACGAAAATCCCGGACAGTACACCAGGAACATAATTGGGCTGTTCATTTACACATGGCAATTTCAAATCTGCACATTTTCACAATTTGCACATCACATTACTGCATTAGCGCATAACCTGATAAATGACAAAACTCAATAAGTAAGCTAATGCAGTCATATATGCCAACTGTATCATCGGCCATTTCCAGGTACCAGTTTCCCTTTTTACAACAGCCAAAGTACTCATGCACTGCATTGCAAGTACATAAAATATCATCAGGGAAACACCCGTTGCTTCAGTATAAACTTTTGTTCCGTCCGGCTTTACTGGCGGCATTCATTTTCTGGCGGAGGGTCCGGTCATTATCATCTGTTTCACCTACGCTATACAGCGTTGCCATCGTACCCACAAATACTTCCCTTGCGGCAAAAGAAGTGATCAGCGCGATACCAATTTTCCAGTCAAACCCAAGCGGCCTGATTGCTGGTTCAATCCAGCGGCCAGCCAGTCCGGCATATGAATTTTCCAGCAAAGCCGCATCCCTGCCGGCCCTTAATTCTCTTTCTTTCGAAGGGTCCTTGACAATGCTTTCCGCGTAGGCCTTTCTTATAATATCCCTGTTGCCCGAAGGACCGAAAGAACTTAGTGCCCATAGCAATAAAGAAATCACCATTATTACCTTTCCCGCATCAACCACGAATATTTTGGCTTTCTGGAACATGGTGATAAAAATATTCTTCCACCTGGGTGGACGGTATAGCGGCAACTCAAGGATGAAAAAACTTTTCTCTTCCAGTTTAATAAACCACTTCATTATGTAAGACACGATCATTGCCATAAGAAAGCCCAGCAGGTAAAGACCCATCATCACCAGCCCCTGCTGGTTAAAAAATCCAAAGACGGTTTCGCGCGGCACAACCAGGGCAATCAATATGGTATACACCGGCAACCTTGCACTGCAACTCATGAGCGGTGTAATCATTATGGTTAGCAGTCGCTCTTTCCGGTTTTCAATATTCCGCGCGCTCATAATGGCAGGAACGGCACAGGCCAAACCACTGATCATCGGCATTACACTTTTACCGTTTAATCCCACCTTCCTCATGATCTTATCGGTAAGAAAGCTTATCCGTGCCATATAGCCCGTGTCTTCAAGAATAGTAATGAGTCCGAATAGAATCATGATCTGCGGAACAAAAACAAGGATGCCGCTAAGTCCGGCCAGTATCCCGTTGATCAATAAATTACTGAACCAGGATTCTGTCAATACTGCCCCCAGCCAGTTACCCAGCCGGCCAAAAAGCCACTCAATGGCATTCATGGGGTATTCGGCCGCCCAGAAAATACTCTGGAAAATGAAGAACAGTACACCAAACATGATGACATATCCCCAGACACGGTGCAGTAGGATTTCGTCAAATTTTTCCGGCAGGCTGCGTTTTCTTTCCCTTTTTTCCTCTGTAACGGTTTTGTTGACAATGTCCCTGATACGATGGTATCGTTTAAGGATTTCTGCAGCCTGTATTTTGGTGTGGTTAAAATCATTATTCTTTTCAATGCCCTCAATGCGTTTCTGTATTTCATCACTGAACGACATTGATTCGTGGTTGATTAAATAATGCACCGCAGAATAATCGCTCAGGGCGGGGAAAATCGCGCGCATCTCTTTTACGGGGGCTTCTGCGATTTCGTCAACCGTCACAAACCTCGTAATCCGGGCATCGGGCCCCGAGGCGCTTTTTGCCATAACCTGCTTCAACTGGCTAATCCCAACGTGTTTCCTCGGATTGATAGCCACAATGGGCACCCCCATTTCTGCTTCCAGCCGGGCAAGGTCAATTTTGATACCCCTTGATTCCACCACATCCATCATGGTCAGCGCAATCACCACAGGCTTGCCCAGGTCAATTACCTGGGATGCATATAACAGGTTTCTTTGCAGGTTGCTGGCATCAACAATGATTACGATAAGATTGATATTGTATTCCTGCCCGGGATCCATGATAGCCATATAGGAAACCCACTCATCGGCACGTCTTGGATATAGGCTATAAGCACCGGGGAGATCTATTATAGTAGCGGAAACACCGGGTAAGAGCGAGCAGGTCCCGGTTTTCTTTTCCACCGTAACGCCCGGGAAATTCCCCACCTTCTGGTTGAGGCCGGTAAGGGAGTTGAACAGCGAGGTCTTTCCGCTGTTCGGGTTTCCTAATAGGGCGATATGTAGGTTTTTTGACAAATGGCAAGAAGTCTGCAAAGGTAATCGGGATATACTGATTCGCATTTACGAAAGGAGTAAAAACAAATCTAAAAGCTAATGTTTGGCACAATATTATACAAATATTGGTAGGCCCCGTATCCTTAACTTTGCAGACATAATTCTTTGTTACACATGAAACCACTTCTCGTCTTCTTGCTTTTTATTCCCGGCCTGGTCCTTGGGCAAAAATTGAAAAAAGCTGATAAAGCAATCCTGGAATCCCTTAAGACCAATATCGCCTACCTGGCCGATGATAAGCTGGAAGGCCGCCGGGCGGGCAGCCAGGGTGAAGCCCTTGCCGTAAGTTATATCACGGAACAGTTTACAAAAGCAGGGTTGCAACCTAAAGGAGAAAACAGCGGTTATATTCAGCCCTTTACCATTGATGATGGAAAAAAGCTAAAATCATCGTCCGTGTTCCAGGTTAACGGGCACGACCTGAAGCCCGGGTCCGAATTCTTCCCGCTGGGATATAGTCCCGATTCCCGCCTTATAGAAGCCGCCACATCCACCGCTCTTGCCGAAACCAATGCCCCCTGGTTCAAGGACCTTGCAGATCCGCTGGTGACCAATAAGGATAACCCCCACTTCGACCTCCAGGAATTTATCGGGACCACCATTAAAAATGCTGCCGCAAAAGGCGCATCGGCCCTGATTCTATATAACAGCTCTGAAATTCCGGACAATATAAAGTTTGAACCGAAATACAAATCAGATATGGCCTCTATCCCGGTGATTTATGTATCCAAAGCAGCCTGGAAGGAACACATCAAAGACCAGTCGGCCGCATATGATTTTAAAATCAGGGTAGAAACAGAGCCGCTTACCCGCACGGCACATAATATCATTGGATATATAGATAACGGTGCACAGACCACGGTCGTTTTCGGCGCGCACTTCGACCATCTTGGATATGGCGAAGATGGCAACTCAATGATACGCACCGGTGAAAAACAAATTCATAACGGGGCAGACGACAATGCCAGCGGAACAGCAGCCCTTATCGAGATCGCCAAGCTCATGAAGAAATCAAAACTGAAGAAACACAATTACCTCTTCCTGGCTTTTTCCGGCGAAGAGCTTGGGCTCTTCGGTTCCAAATATTATGTAGAACATCCGACGGTTTCACTCAATACCATTGATTATATGATCAATATGGATATGGTTGGAAGGATGAACGACAGCACGAAAACCATTACCGTTGGTGGTTTTGGCACTTCTCCCACATGGGCCACAATCATAAAGAATGATCCCAAAGCGAAGTTTTCTATCAAGATAGATTCGAGCGGAACCGGGCCCAGTGATCATACCTCGTTTTACCGGAAGGATATTCCGGTATTGTTCTTTTTCACAGGATTGCACGGCGACTACCACAGGCCAACTGACGATGCCCCGAAAATTAATTATATGGGAGAGTTTTACATTGTAAAATACATTTACAGTGTTGTTGAAAAAACCTCCGGCGCAGGTAAGCTGGCTTTCACCAAAACCAGGGAACAACAGGTGGGAACTTCCACGCGCTTTACCGTATCGATGGGCATTATGCCCGATTATACATATAGCAGCGGGGGCGTTCGGGTCGACGGTGTTAGCGAAGGAAGGGCTGCACAAAAGGCAGGCCTTAAGGCCGGGGATATAGTTACCCAGCTGGGAGATTATAAAGTGAGTTCTGTAGAGTCTTATATGCAGGCATTAAGCAAGTTTAAAAAGGGCGATGCCACCAAGGTGATCGTAAAACGGGGGACAGAAGAACTGAAATTTGATATTGTTTTTTGATGGTCAGGTTAAAAGTAGATAATGAAGCCCTGGCAGAAGAGTTCTTTGACGGAACAAGGTTGCTGGGTATTGTGGGGCCGGTTAAGGATTACCAGTTTTGCTGGCTGATAAACCAGGCCATGCAGATTGACCTCCGGGTTAACCATGAGATAGAAATAATGCTGACCAGGAAGAAAAGGAATTATTTCTTTTCTATATACGAGTATGCCGAACCAACCGGCTTCCTGGTGCACTACCTGTATAACAACCAATTCGACGGAGAATATTTATTGCCGGAATTCAAACACCTGGATTTTTTATGGCTGATGAAGGGCGACATGATGAACGATTCCGGGGTTACTGCCCTGGTGCAATCCATCAAGCAAATACCCGGGGTTCAATTGGTGATGGAACTGTCGACAGATAAAATTAAAAATAAGGGGCACTTAATATTTTGACTATGTGGACGGAAAAAGACAATAAACTATACCGGAAATTTACTTTCAAAAATTTTTCCGAAGCCTTTTCTTTTATGACACGGGTTGCCCTTGAAGCCGAAAAGATGGACCACCATCCCTTGTGGACCAATGTCTGGAATACGGTTGAAATCTGGTTGTCAACCCATGACGCTGGTAATGTTGTCACAGAGAAAGACAGAAAACTTGCGGAGAAAATAGATGCAGTGACATGGGAATGTGAATGTGATGGAAATAAGTAGCCGCATTGAAATACTGCACGGAATCTGTACGGAATCAACGCCTAACTACAATACCGAAACCACCGAAACCCCTTTTTCAGTTATCCTGCCAATTGGCTTTAGGGCATTGTCCAGGCCAAACTCCATAAATAGTTTTTGAAGCGCCGGTATTCCTGATTCCTTAATGGCGATAAGCAATCCGCCGCTTGTCTGGGGATCTGCAAGAATATTTTTCCTTATATCAAATTGTTCTGTAATAGATATTTTATCTCCATAGCTATCCCAGTTCCTGTTAGTGCCGCCCGGAACTGCCTTGCTTTCAAGGTATTCAAAGAGGTCTGGAGTTATCAGGGGAATATTGCTGAAATTTACTTCAGCACTCAGTCCGCTTCCTTCTGCCATTTCCACCAGGTGGCCGAGAAGCCCAAAGCCCGTTACATCTGTCATGGCATTTACTTCATCCATTTTTCCCAGCGACTCTCCGATCTTATTTAATTGCATCATTTGATTTGCGGCAATACTTTGATGACCCGGTTTCAGGATCCCCTTTTTTTCTGCGGTAGTCAGAATTCCCACACCTAATGGTTTGGTAAGAAATAATATATCTCCTTCTTCTGCGGTGTTATTCTGTTTAATCCTGCTGATTCCGGCGAGCCCGTTTACGGCCAGGCCAAATATGGGTTCCGGTGAATCAATGCTATGTCCGCCAGCCAGCGGAATTCCCGCTTCGGCACAAATGCTCCTGCTGCCTTCAATAACCTGCTGTGCAATTTCAGGCGGAATCACATTTACGGGCCATCCCAGTATGGCGATGGCAAGTATGGGTTTTCCTCCCATCGCATATACGTCACTGATAGCATTTGCGGAGGCAATGCGACCAAACTGGAAGGGATCGTCCACTATCGGCATGAAAAAGTCTGTTGTGGAAATTAAAGCGGTTCCGTTTCCAAGATCTAAAACTGCCGCATCATCCTTGCTGTGATTTCCTACCAGCAGCCTGTCGTTATCCGGCATTGCAAAATTTGACTTCAGTATTTTGTCAAGAACCATGGGCGATATTTTACAACCGCATCCTGCTCCATGTGAATATTGAGTAAGTTTTACTGTACTTATTAATTCAGACATACGCTTTGCTTTTTGTTTCAAGAATTGCTTCGGCAGCTTCAGGCGAACCGGGAAATTCACTGGGAACAGTAATGATTTGTTTATTGGTTTCCGGCCTGTTTGCAAGGCCCTTACTATATAGTTTATCGTAATATTTTAGCAGGATATGGAAACACCCCGTAATATTATCTTCCACCAGGTAACCGAGGGCGGTTTTGGTTTCCAGGGGCCCCAGCCTTTTTTGAATCCTGGTGATAGCCGCAGCCAATTCGCCCTTTTGCTGTTTTCCGTATGAATTTGTTATAAAATCCAGCCTGTTGTCAAAGGGAATATTAATAAAGCAGACGGGTTTTAGACCGCATGGTTTTCCAGAAGCCCTGTGGAATATTGATGTGGCCGATACGCTGGCTCTCATCTTCTATCCATATTGTTTTGCCTTTGGCGGATGCCCGGTACAGATCCACCGCAAGCCTGTTCTCAAACATTTCCTGGGAAGGCTGAGCCGGCATGCCCAGCGCACCAAAAGCCGAGCCTTTGTGGTTTGCAATGCCTTCGAGGTCAACAATGATTTCTCCTTTTTCTTTCAGGTGGTGAAGGATTTCGGTTTTGCCGGATCCGGTATAACCTCCAAGGATAGCCAGGTTATGATCCTGCTCAAGATACTGCAGCACCCATTTCCGGAATGCCTTATATCCGCCGGCAAGGGTATATACCTTAAACCCGTAAAGATCCAGCAGCCATGCAACGCCGGCACTTCTCATTCCACCTCGCCAGCAATGGACAATCACCGGCGGCTTACTGTGAGGCGCGGATACTGCGTAAAGGGATGATAATTTATTATTGTTTTCACCGGCAACAGCGGCTGAGACATCCTCGATCATCTTTCGCATTTTAGTGCCAAAGAAATCAAGCCCGAGTTTAATAGCCTGTTCGCGGCTTTGTTGCTTATATGCTGTTCCTACAATCTTTCTTTCCTCATCAGTAAATAACGGTAATGAATATGCGAAAGGAATGCCTGCATGTGAAAATTCCCCCGGGCTTCTGACATCAAAGACGGGAAGCCTGGCGGAGAGCTCAAGAAAGCGGGAAACGTCAATTTTTTCGATAGCCATCAGGAGAACAAATATGCAAATGTGCAGATGTGCAAATGTGCAAATGCATAATTATCAAATTTCATTTGCACATTTGCACATTTGCACATTTTCGCATTGTTTATTTAGCTATTCATACTGGAAAGGAATTCCGCATTGTCTTTTGTTCCTCTCATATTTTTCATCAGCAGCTGCATGGCTTCTTCGCTGTTCATGTCTGACAGGTGATTTCGGAGAACCCACATTTTCTGCAGCACATCTTTGTCGAGAAGCAGGTCTTCACGCCTTGTTGATGAAGCCGGAAGGTCGATTGCGGGGAATATACGTTTGTTCGCCAGTCGCCTGTCGAGCTGCAATTCCATATTACCGGTTCCTTTGAATTCTTCAAAGATTACCTCGTCCATTTTACTTCCTGTATCTATAAGTGCTGTGGCAAGGATGGTGAGCGATCCGCCGTTTTCAATTTTCCTGGCGGCACCAAAAAACTGTTTTGGTTTTTGCATGGCGTTGGCTTCAACACCACCAGACAGAACCTTTCCCGATGCCGGGGCCACGGTATTGTGTGCACGAGCCAGTCGTGTAATGGAATCGAGGAGGATAACCACATCATGTCCGCACTCAACCAGTCTTTTTGCTTTCTGCAGTGCGATAGAAGAAACCCGTACGTGCTTATCTGCCGGCTCATCGAATGTTGATGCCAGCACTTCAGCGCGAACACTGCGTTCCATATCGGTAACCTCTTCCGGCCTTTCATCGATCAGCACTACCATCAGGTAGCATTCCGGATGATTGGCTGCAATGGCATTGGCCACATCTTTCAGCAACATCGTTTTACCCACCTTTGGCTGCGAAACAATCAGTCCGCGCTGTCCTTTACCAATGGGAGAAAACAGGTCCATCATCCGGGTCGAGTAAATTTCCGGCCTGGTGCACAGGTTAAGTTTCTCGTAAGGGAAAAGCGGGGTCAGGTAATCAAATGGCACGCGGTCACGGACCTCTTCGGGTGATCGGCCATTCATCATTTCCACCTTCAGAAGGGCGAAATATTTTTCACCTTCTTTTGGGGGCCTAACGGCGCCGTATACTGTATCACCGGTTTTAAGACCGAATAATTTTATCTGGGAAGGAGAAACGTAAATATCATCCGGGGATGAGAGGTAATTATAATCACTGCTTCTCAGGAAGCCGTATCCATCAGGCATCATTTCAAGAACACCTTCGCTCTGTATCACGCCATCAAACTCAATATTGAAGGCTTCCTGCCGGCGGATGTTAAATGTTTTGGTAGCTGCGTTCTCACTTTCCTGCGAAGCTCCATCGCCTTCAGCCGGTGTGTCCGCCCGGTTATTATTATCCTGTACGTCTATGTCGGGTTCATTATCATTGTCTACCAGTTCCGGGAGGTTTGCCGGCATTTCGGTAATGGGCCTCTTCTTTGCAGATTTGCGCTCTGTTTTTTTCTCTGGCTCAGCAGGGGCCTGCTGGGCGAGTTCTACTTTTTTCTTTATGGTCCTGGGTTGTTTTTCTGCAGGAGGAGCATCATTTTCAACAAAAGCTTCTTCTGTGGAATTGGACGTGCTTGTTTTTACAATTCGTTTCTTTTTGGTTTTATCCTCTTTGGATTTATCCATGGTTTCACTATTCGTTAATGCCTGTTTGTCAAGGATTTTGTAAATCAGCTCCTGTTTCCCGAGTTTTTTGGAATTTGAAATTTTCAGCTGCTCAGCAATATCAAGCAGCTCAGGAACGAGCATATCGTTCAATTGTAGGATGTCGTACATAACGTCAATTAAAAGAATTTGGCAACATTAACTAGGCCAGTGGTATGAATGAAAAAATTAGGTTTGATTAACGACTGAACTTGGGTTTAACTGAATAGCCTGGGGAAAAGTAACGATCTATCAGCTAGATATCCGGCACAATTCTACACATTATTTCCCAAAAAGCCAAATAAATAACCGGCTTAATAGGCAAAATTACGCATAGGACAGCAGTTTACCTCATTATATTTGCAAAATGTTTAATGACAGAATAAAAATTAAAACCCTTTTGGAGGGTGAAGTTGACGGTCGGGAGGTAACAGTTATGGGTTGGGTCCGTACTTTCAGGAACAACCAGTTCGTTGCATTAAATGACGGTTCTACCAATACCAATTTGCAGGTTGTGCTGGAGTTGGGAAGGTTTTCAGATGATTTGCTGAAGAGAATTACCACCAGTGCTGCGATCAGGGCAAGGGGCGCAATTGTTCCTTCTGTTGGCAAGGGCCAGACAATGGAATTGCGTGCTTCAACAGTAGAGATTCTGGGAGATTCGGATGCGGAGCAATATCCGTTACAGCCCAAGAAGCACAGCCTGGAATTCCTTCGTGAAATTGCGCATCTGCGTTTCCGCACGAATACTTTCGGATCGGTTTTTCGTGTACGCCATGCATTGGCTTTTGCAATACATAAATTCTTTCATGAAAAGGGTTTTCTTTACATGCATACGCCGATCATCACGGCTAGTGATGCTGAGGGTGCCGGCGAAATGTTCAGGGTAAGCACCCTGCCTTTCGACAACCCTCCAAGGAACGAAGACGGAACCATTAATTATAAAGAAGATTTCTTTGGAAAGAATACCAATCTTACCGTAAGCGGTCAGCTTGAGGGAGAACTTGCCGCTACTGCATTTGGTGAAATATATACGTTCGGTCCTACGTTTCGCGCGGAGAATTCCAACACTACCCGTCACCTTGCGGAGTTCTGGATGATTGAACCGGAAATGGCATTTTATGATATTGAAGACAATATGAACCTTGCCGAAAGCTTCATCCGATATATCATCAGGTTTGTGATGGATAATAACAGGGAAGATCTTGAATTTCTTGCAGGACGGCTTGCGGATGAAGAAAAACAATTGCCGCAGGACAAGAGAAGTGAACTGGGGCTGATAGAGAAACTGGAATTTGTATTGAATAATGATTTTGAAAGGATCAGTTATACCGAAGCAATAGATATTCTTTTGCAGTCACCTGCATATAAGAAAAAGAAATTCCAGTATGACGTAAAATGGGGGATCGATATGCAAAGCGAACATGAGCGATACCTCGTAGAAAAGCATTTTAAGAAACCCGTGATCGTGTACAATTATCCAAAAGACATCAAGGCCTTTTATATGCGCCAGAACGATGACGGAAAAACCGTTGCTGCAATGGATATTCTTGCACCCGGAATCGGAGAGATTGTGGGGGGGTCACAAAGGGAGGAACGGCTCGATAAATTGCAGGAGCGCATGAAACAAATGCATATTCCGGCAGATGAACTATGGTGGTACCTGGATACGAGGAAATTCGGGACAGTACCGCATAGCGGCTTTGGGCTTGGGTTTGAACGAATGGTCCTCTTTGTTACCGGAATGAGTAATATCCGTGATGTGATTGCTTTCCCCCGAACACCGAAGAGCGCGGAATTTTAATGTGAAGATGTGCAAATACGAAGATGTGCAAATGGTGATCCCTCATTTGCACATTTTCGTATTTGCATATTTGCACATTGTTTTAGGGGCTTAATTATTCATGAATGGCTACAATCGGTATATGCGCATGAAAAGCCAGTTCCCTTGTATGGCTTTTCTGGAATAAACCATCGAGCAGTTTATGTTTTTTGGGAATCGTAATGATGAGGTCTATCCCATGTGTTTCTGCAAAAGAGTGAATACCTTCTTCAATTTTTGGATTTTCTATAAAATGATAGCTGGGGGTTAATTTTTCCAGCATTGTGTGCAATAGCAATGACTGTTCCGGAACGTCAGTATTGAAATTCCTGTTTTTATAATCTACATTCAGCACCAGCAATTCCGCATTAAACATCGAGCATAATTCTTCAATAAAATGTACCGGTGTTGTCTCAACAACTTCCCTGAAATCGCAGGCAAACCCGATTTTATCAATCTTGTGGAAATGAGGCTCCGGGTGGAACAATGATTACCGGGTATGGCAGATGTTTGATGGCGCTCAGGGTATTGCTGCCTAGAAATAATCGTTCCACTGCACTGGCGCCCTTGGTACCCATGACAATGGCGAAAGGAGTAATGGCCTTGCAAAAATTCTCCAGTTCATCTACGGTCTCTCCTAACCTGTTCTCTGCATAAACCTTTACTTTACCGGAAGTAAGATGCTCCAGCCCCTTTTTTAATTCAGCCAGTTTTTCATCACTGATTTTTTTCATTTCTTCCATCGATATCGTAACTACCGGCACTTCGCTGAAGGCAACAGGGACCTGGTATGCATGGAATAAAATTATACTTGCCCCTATGGATGATGCCATATTAGCTGCATAATGCATGGCGTTAATGGCCACGGGAGAAAAGTCGGTGGGAACTATGATGGTTTTCATATGGGAAAGTTACTAATTAGATTATTTCCAAAACAATGATATCCGTCGCCTTACATCCTGTCGGATATTCATATAAAAGAGGTTAATATCCCCCACATGGTAGTTTTTGCTCTTATACAGGACAGCCCCGGGAAATTTGGGTTTGCTGATCCAGAGGATGTTTCCCTTCACCTGCGCATCATTGGTCTGCGGAAATACTTTGTTGTATTTATATAAAACAGCCCCTTTGTTTAGATTTTTTGGCGCAAGGACAGTGTCGGTTGACCAGGTCAGGGGATTGACTACCGTGGCTGTCGGGGGTTCAAGGGAAATATAGGCCGGACCATCAAAATCACGACGGAAGGTGCGCCAGCTCACAAAACAACCGGTTTGAAGGGAATCCCGGCAAACCGGGATAGATGAAAACTGGTTTTTATCAACGTAAATACCTACCAGGTATGCCACCACCAGCCGGTTTTTCAGGTTTTGTCCGTCGAAAAATTCTTTTATCAGCCTTTTTGCATGGGTGGTTCCCTGGCTATGCGAAGCGATGATGATCGGCCTTCCCTGGTTATAGTTATCAATATAATATTCAAATGCTTTTTTTACATCACTGTACGCAAGTTCGAAGGCCTGTTTCGCTTTAACGGAGTCCTTGTAAAAATACATCCCGATATGGGCCTGCCTGTATCGTGGGGCAAATACCCGGGCATCTGCATTAAATACGCTTGCCTGGTAAAGAATACTGCTATAATCAGTTTTGGCATTCAGGGTGTCGTCCCAGAGAGAAGCATTTAGTTCGTCAATCCTGTCTTCTTTGGTAAATGTGGTTGGATGCAGGAAGAAAACATCCACCGCAGAATCCCGGTACTGATCATGTATACCCTTTGAAATGCTGTCAGACGGATCATGTTTTAATGGATGTGCTGCCCAGAATTGCATGTTTGCGTAATCCGGGTTGCCGGGGTCTGTTGTCTGTACCTTGCTTTCAGAAATCCTTTTATAATATGCCGGTGAACATGAATAAGCTATGATGATCAGCACAGGTATAGCTACATTAACAAGCCTCATATGTTAGTCATTCTTTTTATTCTGCCATTCCCAATGCAAATACCTTTCCATCGTTGGCGAAATGGTGAGATTGTGTAAATTCAGCCATCAAAGCTACGGTTTGAATATTCTTCGACATATACCTTTTTTGAAAGCTGTGTTTATGCATAGTATTACGGCTTTCGGCGGACCCCAGGGCCATTTAGGCATGATGATGAAGACCTTTGTGCATCGCAGAAAGGACGTTACCGAAAAAGAGCTGCTCGACTTTAACGCGTTTTGCCAGCTTCTTCCCGGAGCATCTTCGACCCAAACACTCACCCTGATCGGGTTCAAGCGTGGCAGATTGCCGCTGGCGGTGATTACCCTGGTGATTTGGGTTTTACCTGCGTGTATACTTATGAGCCTCCTCAGCTTCCTTATACAATACATTGAGAGCCGGAATATCAGCACCAATATTTTCAAATTTATTCAGCCCATGGCTGTTGGTTTCCTGGCTTTTGCCACTTTCCGGGCTTTCACCATTGTGGTGCGGAACAGGATGAGCCGGTGGATCATGGTGGCTTCGATGATTGTTACCTATTACTTTTTTAAGACGCCCTGGATTTTTCCTATCGTCATTATCCTGGGAGGTACGGTGAGTGCATTTATAGGACGTGAAAAACCGGATGCAGAGAAGATACCTTATCGTCCCATCAAGTGGGGCAATATGCTCATATTTGTTGCCATATTTATGGTCAGCGGTATTTTTTCCGAAGTTTCGAGGAAGCAGGAATGGGAGAACCGTAAGGCCTTTAACTTATTTGAGAATTTCTATCGTTTTGGAAGCATTGTATTTGGCGGAGGAGATGTGCTCATACCCATGATGTATGAGCAATATGTTGTGCGGCCTACTTCGGAAAGGGTGCAAAGGAAGAACCAGAATGTTATACGGATAGAACAAGACCAGTTTTTAACCGGCGCAGGTGTTGTGCGCGCAATACCTGGTCCCGTTTTTTCCATATCTTCTTTTATGGGTGGTCTGGCGCTTAAGGATTCCGGGATGCGTGCACAGGCGCTGGGCTGTGCCATTGGTGCTGTAGGAATTTTTCTTCCCAGTGCATTGATGGTATTATTTTTTTACCCGGTATGGCAAAACCTTCATCGCTACAAAGGAATATATCGTTCACTAAAAGGCATCAATGCTGCCGTGGTAGGGATTATGGCGGCATCCACCGTTTTCCTCGCGCATGATATTTCCATTATTGAAGTGATGGATGGAAAGACTCTCGGCCTCATGCAGTCGGGTGTAATTGCAGGAACATTTGTTTTACTGATGTTCACCCGTTTGCCAGCGCCCGTTATTGCCCTGATCTGCCTGCTCCTGGGCTGGATTTTCTGATTACCTGTAATAATGATTTTTTTCAATGTCCTCCTTAACGATATCGGGTACTAAATACCTGATCGATTTCCCGTTTTTAATCAACTCACGTATATGGGTAGACGAAATTTGGAGGATGGGGGCATCAAGGACTTTATATTTAACCGGAAGGTCAGTCCTGGCTTCATATCCGGCACGCGTATACACATACAGTTCATAGCGTTCCATGATCACGTCTGCATTTTTCCATTTATCCAGGTTCTGAAAACTATCGCTTCCCAGGATAATGGAGAACTGGTGTTCCGGGTATTTTTCTTCCAGGTATTGAAGTGTGGTAATGGTATAGGAAGGCTTTGGCAGTTTGAATTCAATGTCTGTCGCCCTTAATTTGTTTTCTCCTTCAATGGCAAGTTTTACCAGGTGAAGGCGATGATATTCATTTAATAAGGAATGGTTTTGTTTGAACGGATTTTGGGGGGAGACGACAAACCAAACCTGCTGGAGCGCAGTTTCATTTACTACATGTGACGCAATAATCAGGTGACCGTGGTGTATGGGATTGAAAGATCCGAAATATAGTCCGACTTTCATAAAGTGTTGTAAAACAAATAGTTACGTTTCGCTCACAAAGATTTTAGAAGCCTCATTCAGGCGAAGGCTAAGATGATAACCAGCCACCTCAATAGAAATGGGATCTCCCAGTGGCGCCACCTGCTCAACGGTAACTCGTTCACCCGGGATAAAGCCCATTTCCATTAATTTGAGAAAAATATCGTCTTCTTCAAATTTCACAATGGTTACCGGCTGCCCGATGGCTATTTCTGATAATCTTTTCATCTCAGGAACAAATGTACGGTTGATGTGGGAATATTAATTTTGGTGTATGGCAACTGTTCGGTTATATGAGCTTGTTCCTGTCCCATGGTTGATGAACCGCAGGTTATTGAAGGGGTTAGTGCTTGAATTATTCAAAAGAGAAAAGAAGGCTATACAGGACCTGAACATCATTTTTTGTGATGATGATTTCCTGTTGAGCATAAACCAGGAATTCTTGCAGCACAATGATTTTACGGATATTATTACGTTTGATTTGTCAGAAACCGATGAGGTTAAAGGTGAAATCTATATCAGTATTCCCAGGATCCTGGAGAATGCAAAGAAGCTCAAGGTTAATAAGACAAGCGAACTTCATCGTGTAATTTTCCATGGTTGTCTTCACCTTTGCGGGTATAAGGATAAGTTAAAGAAGGACAGGGAACTTATGCGGAAAAAAGAAGAAGAGTATCTTAACCGTTACTTTTCAAGAAGTTCCACGTGAAACATCTCATCTTTTTGATTATTTTTTTATTTTTTGTTCGCAGGTTCCAGAAGCCAGAGTAGTGCTGTTATTATGCAAGACAAAACCTTCCGTCATCAGCATATAACAGATTCAAGTCTTTTGCTTCAGCTAAACCAGGGGCCCGACTTCAAGCTATTATCAAGGGTAGAGAAGGAGGCTGTATATTGGATTGCGGTATTGCGCAAGAACCCGCCGTCTTTTAGTGAACAGATTATAAAACCATTTATCCAGCAATTCCCTGAATTGAGGGGCTCAGAATCAAGGTCCCTGGAGAAAGAGTTGGCTGTAGCCGGGCCAATGTCTATCCTTTTGCCTTCAGGCAGATTAAGGAACACCGCCCTGGCGCAGGCTAAGTTTCTCTCTACTAATGACCAACTTACGCATAATGGCCCCAAGGGCAAATCATTTAAGCATCGAATGGAGGATGCCGGTATAAAGGATTGTGCAGGAGAAAATCTTTTCGAAGGAAAGTCGGACCCATTAGTATCTCTAATACTCCTGTTAATAGATCATGGGGTTAAGGGGTATGGCCATAGAAAGACCTTATTAAATCCTGCCTTTACGAGGATAGGGTTGGCCATAGTGGAGGAGGGGCAAGATATAATGGTGATGGTACAGGACTTTTCCTGTAATTAACAAAGTTTATCAGGGCTTCATAGAACAATGCAAACTGGTTGCCCATGCAATGTTTTTCAGTTCCCATGGGAGATTTAAGTTTGTTCTCCAACGCTTGGCCTGTTTATTCCACAAGACAGCATCAATCTTTCTCCACAAGCAAATGTAAGTTGGTTCCACGGCGGGTCATTTAATATAGCCAGGAGAAGGAGCGATTAATTTCAAAAGAGTTTCCGGCTCCTTCATTGTTTCACGTGGAACAATTGAATTCAGTGTGTTTGCGGTATCTGTTTTAATTTTGCGGGATGTTTCCAATCTATGATGTAATAGTGGTAGGAGCAGGTCATGCTGGCTCTGAGGCTGCGGCAGCGGCGGCTAATATGGGGAGCAGGGTTTTATTGGTTACCATGAACCTTCAGACCATTGCCCAGATGTCGTGCAATCCCGCCATGGGCGGAATTGCCAAAGGGCAGATAGTGCGGGAAATAGATGCTTTGGGGGGATATTCAGGAATTGTGACAGACCAGACCATGATCCAGTTCAGGATGTTGAACCGGTCAAAGGGGCCAGCAATGTGGAGCCCAAGGGCACAGAGCGACCGCATGTTGTTTTCCACCAGGTGGAGGGAAATGCTGGAGGCAACGCCAAATCTTGATTTTTACCAGGATATGGTCAAAGGCCTCCTGGTAAAAAATGGAGAATGCCATGGGGTAATCACCGGAATGGGCCATCAAATCGAAGCAAAGTCGGTAGTACTCACTAACGGCACTTTCCTGAATGGATTGATACATATTGGAGAAAAGAAGTTTGGTGGCGGCCGAATGGCGGAAAAAGCGGCGACTGGCATAACCGAGCAACTGGTTGAACTGGGTTTTGAAAGCGACCGATTGAAAACGGGAACCCCGCCAAGGATTGACGGAAGGTCATTGGATTACTCCAAAATGGAAGAGCAAAAAGGTGATGAGGAAATCTCCGGGTTTTCTTACCTGGACCTTCCAAAGATCAAACCCAATCAGCAACGAAGCTGCTGGATTACATATACGGATTCCTCGGTCCATGAAATATTGAAAACGGGGTTCGACCGCAGTCCGATGTATGCAGGGAGGATAGAAGGGGTTGGACCAAGGTATTGTCCGAGTATTGAAGACAAAATCAACCGCTTTGCTGAACGCGACCGGCATCAGCTATTTGTTGAACCGGAAGGATGGAATACCATCGAAATATATGTCAACGGATTTTCGACTTCCCTTCCCGAAGAAGTTCAGTACGAAGCCCTTCGTAAAGTGCCCGGATTTGAAAAATGCCGGATGTTCAGGCCCGGCTATGCCATTGAGTATGATTATTTTCCCCCGACCCAGCTTCAGTACTCATTGGAAACCAAACACATAGAGAACCTGTTTTTTGCAGGCCAGATAAATGGAACTACAGGATATGAAGAGGCGGCCTGCCAGGGATTGATGGCTGGAATAAATGCACACCTTAAAGTAAGAGAAGAAGAACCACTCATTTTAAAGCGAAGTGAAGCTTATATTGGCGTACTAATAGACGACCTGATCAGCAAGGGTACCGAAGAGCCATACCGCATGTTTACCAGCAGGGCAGAATACCGCACCCTGTTGCGGCAGGACAATGCAGATATGCGACTCACGGAAACCAGTTTTAAGCTGGGATTAGCAAGCCAGGAGCGGATGGACAACCTTCGTTCCAAAGAAGAATCCGTTACCCGGATAAGGAAAATAATGTCAGAAATGACAATTGAGCCTGAAGAGGTCAATGATTACCTCATCAGCAATAATTCTTCCGCGCTCACCCAAAAGCAGAAATTATCGCAAGTCATTCTACGGCCGGGCATTGGCATCCATGAGCTTATGACGGCGGTTCCAAAAATTGCAGAAGCATTCGGAAACGAAAAAAGGGACCACCTGGAACAAACCGAGATCCAGGTCAAGTACGAAGTATATATTGGCAAAGAGAAAGAATTGGTGTCTAGGATGTCTCAAATGGAGGAACTGGAAATTCCCAATGCTTTTGATTATGCGAAAGTGCAGGCCATCAGCAATGAAGCCAGGGAAAAACTGAAAAAAATTAAACCCCGCACCCTGGGCCAGGCATCAAGGATATCCGGTATTAATCCTTCTGATGTACAAATCCTCATGGTGTATATGGGCAGATAGAGTAGTTGGCGGTTGAGCGGTTGCGGAGATAGACTGGATGGCTAGCGAGACAAGAGACTAGAGGAGATTTGTAAGAAATTTACCAATTTCACTTCCACATTTACCACATTCATCAAATTATCAAATTATTTTTTCGTGAAACGAAAAAATCCTACGCTGCTACCAGGGCCAAAACCCTTTCCTGTACGGGTTCTTCTGTCATCACCTGGTTCATGATCATCTCTTCCCTAACCAGGTGTTGCATTACGAAGGCCATCCATTCATGGTAGGCTGTACGGGTCTGTACCAGGATATTCATCCTTTCACTGTCGGCATAGGCTTCTTCAAATTCATCCACCAGGATACAAATCCTTTCTCCAAGTTCTTCCACCTTCGCGTGTTCCTGTTCAAGTAAGGGGATCATAAAAGGGGCCACAGAAATAATACCCGGAAAAAAACTTCTCTCTTCTTCCATTACCACCAATGCTGAATACCCAACCAGTTCCTTTAATCCTTCCAGAAAATTACCCATCTGTTCCCTGTTTCCTTCTTCAATCATCTGTGCCTGCAGCCCTGTTTCAAACATCCTGCGTCTTAGGTCTTTGTGTAAGCTGTTGATCTTGTTTTCGACTGTCCGTTTCATCCTGCCTGTTTTTCTAATGCTCTAAATTTCTATTCCTTTTCCTTTGTTATATTAGACGTACAAATCTAAAAAAAGTAACAGCGCGGCAGATAGCATAATGATGTGAATTCCGAATAGACCGGCCTGTACAGGCGGTCTAGTGAATTTGATAAATGGACAGCTTTGTTAACTAAATCTAAATACCTACTTTCGGCATACCTTTGCTCAAACATCTAAAACCCGCGTCAAATGTACACTTCAGAAGAACTCATGAAATTTTTCCCCATGTTTGACCGGGACCTGGCAGAGTTCATTTCCTCTGTTGCCGATATCCGCACTTTTGATGAAGGGACAATTATGATGAAGACCGGCCAGTATTTTAAGGCCAGCATGCTCGTTATCAGCGGAAGAGTGAAACTATACCGGGAAGGCGATGATGGAAATGAGTTTTTTATGTATTTCCTGGAAGGAGGAAATGCCTGTGCCTTAAGCATGATCTGCGCAACAAGAAACCAGGCCAGCCAGATCATGGCCGTTGCCGTGGAAGAAACCGAAGTGGTGATGATACCCATCCAGTATATGGATGAACTGATGACGAAGTATAAATCATGGTATTATTTTGTTTTGGAAACCTATAGGTCAAGATTTGAAGAACTGTTGTTTGTTATAGATAATATCGCGTTTAAGAATATGGACGAGCGACTGGAATTTTACCTGAAGCAACAGGCTGAAAAATATGGGATAGACCTGCACCTTACCCACCAGCAAATTGCTAATGATCTCAATTCCTCCAGGGAGGTAATTTCAAGACTGCTGAAAAAAATGGAAAAAAATAATTTCCTGATCCTTCATCGAAACCATATTGAAATAGTCAGGTAATCGCTTTCAACCTGTGTGATGATTGTCACTATGGTTGTAAATGTTTGACTGGAAATTTGCGCCATGGAAATTGCAGGATATATAGCATCGCTAATTATTGGTATTTCACTTGGACTAATTGGAGGAGGCGGCTCCATTCTTACCGTACCCGTACTGGTTTACCTTTTCGGTATTGATCCTGTGCTGGCTACCGCATATTCACTTTTTATTGTAGGCAGCACGAGCCTGGTGGGAACCATTCCCAAATATCGTGAAGGAATGGTGAACCTGAAAACGGCCATCATTTTTGGTATTCCTTCCATTCTCGCGGTATACGCTACACGAAAATGGATAGTTCCCGCCATTCCGCAGGACCTTTTTACCATCAGCGGATTTGCCGTTACAAAGCCCATTATGATGATGCTGCTGTTTGCAGTGCTCATGGCCTTTGCCTCTGTAAGCATGATCAGGGACAAGAATGGTGCAAGTGATGAACCGGCGGCCCCCCAGAAATTCAATTATCCATTAATTATTATTGAAGGCATAATCGTTGGCATGCTAACCGGACTGGTAGGCGCGGGTGGCGGATTCCTGATCATACCCGCCCTTGTACTGCTAAGTAAATTACCCATGAAACAGGCCGTGGGAACATCACTGCTGATCATTGCCATGAAATCACTTATTGGTTTTCTCGGTGACCTTGTCGCACACCACCATGGACTGGAAATTACTGATTACCGTGACAGCCCTCGCCATTGCCGGGATATTTATTGGGAACAGGCTAAGCAGGAAAATCGATGCCCATAAGCTGAAAAAAGGCTTCGGATGGTTCGTGCTGGTGATGGGCATTTATATCATTGTCAAGGAGCTTTTCTTCCGTTAAAACCCAATTCCGCAAATGTGACAAAAGTCATAGATAGGAAACAATTTTAAAATCAATTTTGTAAGAATAAATAAACAATAGCATATGCGAATAGAACAAATCTATACCGGATGCCTGGCCCAGGGCGCTTACTACATTGAAAGCGAAGGCGAAGCCGTGGTTATTGACCCGCTTCGTGAAATCGCCCCTTATGTGGAGAAAGCAAGTAAGGACAATGCAAAAATCAAGTATGTATTGGAGACCCATTTCCATGCCGACTTTGTTTCGGGCCATATTGACCTTGCAAAAGCCACCGGCGCAACAATTGTTTACGGACCAACAGCAGTTCCTTCTTTTGAAGCGCATATCGCTAAAGATGGAGAAGAGCTGAAAGTAGGAAAGCTTACCATTAAAGTATTACATACTCCGGGTCATACCATGGAATCTTCATGTTTCTTACTGAAAGATGAAAAAGGAAAAGATATCGGGTTATTTTCTGGCGACACCCTGTTTATCGGGGATGTCGGACGCCCTGACCTCGCCCAGAAAGTGAAAGCTGAATTAACCGAAGAAATATTGGCCGGGCATCTCTATGATTCTTTGCGAAATAAGATCATGACACTTGCAGATGATATTATTGTATATCCCGCGCATGGCGCAGGAAGTGCATGTGGCAAGAACATGAGCAAGGAAACTACTGATACCCTGGGCCACCAGAAGGCTACGAACTATGCCCTTCGCCCGGATATGAAAAAAGAGGAATTTATTAAGGAAGTGCTTACCGGACTGGTAGCTCCCCCGGCATATTTCCCGCTGAATGTTATGATGAACATCCAGGGATATGACAGCATTGAAGAAGTACTGAAGCGCGGAAACCATGCATTGAGTCCGGCTGCTTTTGAAGCCGCTGCAAACGAAACCGGGGCTCTCATCCTGGATACCCGTGATCCGCAGGCTTTTGCAAAAGGGTTTATTCCCAATGCCATCAATATAGGAATCGATGGAAATTTCGCACCATGGGTAGGCGCGATGATCCCTGATATAAAACAGCAGATCCTGATCGTTGCTGAACCAGGAAGGGAAGAAGAGATTGTTACAAGACTTGCAAGGGTGGGCTATGATTTTTGCATCGGTTATCTCGAAGGTGGATATGAAGCCTGGAAGAAAGCCGGAATGGAATCAGACCATATTGAATCCGTTACTTCCGACGAACTGTATAATATTGTCCAGAAAGGAAATGCGAAAATCCTTGATGTACGCAAGAAAAGCGAATACGATTCTGAACATGTGATCAATGCTGAAAACGCACCGCTTGATTTTATTAACGACAGCATGCAGCAGATCAACAGGAAGGAAAAATATTATGTGCATTGTGCCGGCGGATACAGGTCCATGATCTTTATCTCCACATTGCGGGCCAGGGGATTTGATAACCTGGCGGATGTGAAAGATGGATTTAAGGCCTTGAAAGAATCCGGCAAGTTTAAAGTCACAGATTATGTTTGTCCGACTACCTTATTATAAAGACTTTTCATTAGTGTGTTTGAGGATTAGTACGGGGGGCGTTTCTACACCCCCCTTTTTATGCCCTTTCATGAGCGATTCCCCAATATTCAGAACTACAATTTATCAATGGTGAAACACCGTTTATTCTTAATTATATTTTTTGGCACCTTAATATTTTTAAATACCTCCAGGGTTTCTGCACAGGAGGTTTCATCAGCGAATGCTGATACAAATACTTTATCCTATGCATTACGCAAGGGCAGGTTTGATCTCCACCTGAGGTTTTATTATATGCACACCGGTAATGAGAAGGACCTCACAGATTATCATGCTTATGCCGTAGGCGGAGGCATGAAGTATGAAACCGGAAGCTTTAAGCGATTTTCCCTGGGTATAGGAGGATTTTTTACCTGGAATATCGGCTCATCCGACCTTACCAAACCGGATCCTTCCACAGGATTATATAACAGGTATGAAATTGGCCAGTTCGATATAGAAGATCCGGCAAACAAAAATGATATGGACAGGCTGGAAGATTTTTACCTGAAATATAAATTTCCAAAGGCCGCCATCATCCTGGGCAAACAACAGATCAATACACCCTTTATCAATCCGCAGGACGGAAGGATGAGGCCAACCGGCGAACAGGGAATCTGGTCAGATATCCGGTCCATTCCCCGCACCAGGATACAGGCAGGATGGCTTACCAAGATTTCTCCAAGGGGAACAGTCAGGTGGTTCGATGTGGATGAGTCTATCGGCATTTATTCCTCCGGATTAAATACCCTTGGCGGAAAAAGTGATTACAAGGGGAACCTTTCCTCTAAAGGGGTCGGGATACTTGGCGTTGAATATGATATCAGGCCGCAATTGAAAGTGCAGGCCTGGGAGTTTTTTACTGAAAACATTTTCAATACGATGATGCTGCAGGCAGACGGGGAGTGGAAAATGGGAAACCAGGGATCAGCTATTACCGGGTTGATGTATATCCATCAGAATGCGCTGAACGGGGGAGGGAATGAGGATCTGTCCAAAACATATTTTGCACCCGGACAATCATCCAATATCTTTTCAGGAAGACTGGGCTATCGCTACCGGTCAACAAAAGCATTGTTAAATTTTACACGGATTACAGGAGATGGTCGATTCCTGTTTCCCCGCGAATGGGGCCGGGAACCCTTATATACATTTATCAAAAGGGAAAGGAATGAGGGTGCCGGAGATGTCAGGGCGGTTTCTGCAAGCCTGTTCAGGGATTTTTCAAAACGGCGGATTAACACGGAACTCAGTTACGGGTATTATGACCTGCCCGGCGTCACTGACTACCAGCTCAATAAATACGGGATGCCATCCTATCACCAGGTATTATTTAATATAAACTATCGCTTTGCCGGATTTATGAAAGGGTTGGGGGTTGAGTTCATGTATACCTATAAAAGACAGGCAGAATCAACCGAGAACCTGAAAGCCATTATTAATAAGGTAAACATGAGCCACGTTAACATCATCGTCAATTATCATCTGTGATAACT
Organism: uncultured Sphingobacteriales bacterium; assembly: GCA_963823365.1. Taxonomy (GTDB): domain Bacteria; phylum Bacteroidota; class Bacteroidia; order Chitinophagales; family Chitinophagaceae; genus Pollutibacter. The sequence goes on along the minus strand of CAWGLH010000014.1, from coordinate 134,418 downwards.
ATCACCAATCTGGAGTAACTTATAATCGAATTTTGCACCTAAATAATCAACTATGACTTTCATTGAATGGATCAGTCAGCCCTGGCCATGGTATGTGGCCGGTCCGATGATCGGGCTAACCGTTCCCATGTTGCTGATCATAGGCAACAAAACCTTCGGTATTTCATCTTCGTTGCGGCACGTATGTGCAGCATGTATTCCAGGCGATATCAAGTTTTTCAACTACGACTGGAAAAAGGAAGCATGGAACCTGTTGTTTGTTGCCGGAATACTGATCGGCGGGATATTGGTAGCGCTGTTCCTTACCAGTCCTGACCCCGTACTGATCAATCCCAAACTCGCTGAGGAGCTGGGCGGCTATGGCATTTCCGACTATAATTCACTTATTCCTGCCCAGGTATTCAACTGGCCTGCCCTGTTAACAGCCAGGGGATTTATCCTGATGGTTGTGGGCGGATTCCTGGTAGGATTCGGAACACGCTATGCAGGCGGATGTACTTCCGGGCATGCGATCATGGGATTGTCAAATTTGCAGTTGCCATCGCTGATTGCCACCGTCAGTTTTATGGGCGGAGGCTTTATCATGGCCAATCTCATTTTACCCTTAATCATGAAACTTTAATACAAACACATGTCAACTAACGTAAAAGAATATCCGAAAATTACAGAAACGAATACCGATTTTGAGGTCAGGTCGCTGGATGCGGTTTGTGTTAACCAGAGTGAAGAAGATCAGCCCAGGTGGCATTTACTAAAGTACCTCGTCGCCGGCGTATTCTTCGGGATCATCCTGGTTAAATCAGAAGTGATTTCCTGGTTTCGTATCCAGGAAATGTTCAGGCTCCAGAGCTTCCACATGTTTGGCGTGATTGGTTCTGCCGTGGTGGTGGGAATGATTTCCATATTCCTGATCAAGAAATTCAAGGTGAAAACAACGTATGGTGAACCCATTATACTGCCAAAGAAAACCTTCAATAAAGGCCAGATTTATGGCGGATTGATTTTTGGTTTCGGATGGGCAATGACCGGTGCCTGCCCCGGCCCGTTGTTTGCACAAATTGGAACAGGTGCCACGGTGGTGATCGTTACTATGCTTAGTGCGATTGCAGGAACCTGGATATATGGATTTTTCAGGGAAAAGCTGCCTCATTAATGCAGGTATATGAAACCGATCTTTTTCTTTGCGACGATTGTAATCCTTTCCGCATGTAAGGGTCCAAAGGAGGAAGTGAATAGTTCCTGCCGCAGAAATCAATGTTCCATCAGAAGAGCGGAGCGGTCCTTCGGGAATAACCCGTATTATGCCGGATGAAGCTCCCTGGCGGGGCTGGAATAAATACCAGATCAAGCCGGAAGATACCCTTGCCACATATGGACATGAGTTGATTTCCAATACGTCATACTACCTTGGACCGAAGGGAAAAGTGGCTGCCATGACCAATGGCATGAATTGCCAGAATTGCCATCTTGATGGCGGAACACTTCCCTTTGCCAATAATTACAGTGCCGTTATATCAACCTATCCCAGGTTCAGGGATCGCAGCGGGGCTGTTGAAACCTTACCAAAGCGGGTAAATGATTGTATGGAGCGCAGCCTGAATGGAAAGGCCCTCGACACCAACAGCCATGAAATGAAGGCCATCCTTGCCTATATGAACTGGCTGGCGGGAGATATTCCGAAAGGAAAAAAACCCAAAGGATCGGGCATTGTGGATCTGCCATATCTCGACCGCCCTGCTGATACCGCGAAGGGTCGACTGGTGTATATGAATACCTGCACAACCTGTCATGGTGCCAATGGCGCAGGCCAGGTAAATGCTGATGGCTATGGGTATACTTATCCTCCTTTATGGGGTGAACACAGTTATAATTCCGGCGCCGGACTATTCAGGATTTCCCGTTTTGCGGGGTATGTCAAGAACTCGATGCCTTTCGGGCAGGTTGATTATAAACACCCGGTGCTAAGTGATGAAGAGGCATGGGATGTTGCTGCTTTTGTAAATTCACGGCCAAGGCCAATAATGGATATTTCCAAAGACTGGCCCGATATCAGCAAAAAGCCACCAGATCATCCTTTTGGTCCGTATGCAGACAGTTTTTCCGAATCACAGCATAAATACGGGCCCTTTAAGCCGATAAGAGATAAGGCAAAGACGGGCGCTAAATGATCTGTTCCTTCAAGCACTTTGAAGAATAGTAAAACAGCCGGCAAAACAACAAGCCTGATAAATATGGGAAATAAAGCAAAGTCATCCCCCGGATATAACGGTAACAAATCTATATTTGAAATTATGAAAGCGATCTATATCCTTTTTCTTTCAGTAATCTTCACTATTTCAGCTAAAAGCTCAACAGCACAAGATCATCTGGGAAATCAGTTCACAGGACACGGCTGTTCAGTCGACCCTCTTCCGGCAGATGAATAACGTACTCAAGGAGTCGCCTGACACAAAGATTGAGGTGGTTTTTCATGGCGGATCCATAACCGGACTTGTACAGGGAAGTTCATTTTTTACCGCCAAAGTCCAGGAGTTTCAGCAAAGAGGCGTTGTTTTTGCCGCCTGTAATAACAGCCTCCGCCGTTATAATATTGACCCTTCAAAGGTTTTGCCTGGTGTTGTCGTTGTTCCCGTTGCCATCCTCGAACTGGTTAAAAAACAGGAAGAAGGATGGAGCTATATCAAATTGTGATAATGCGGTAGTGTGGGAAAGTGATAGTGCAAATGAGCTAATTCCCACATTATATTCGTACATTTTTCAATTCTTCACTATTATTTCTGAGTACCATTTACTATTGGCCCCGAACTCTATTCTCCACTACTGCAACTGCCAACCCACAACCCACAACCCACAACCCACAACCCTCAACCCCCAACCGCCAACCAATTGTGTGATAACGGTCACTATTTTCCTGCCTGAGCATAAGTACCTTGTAGACTTAAACAAAGGTTGAAGTTCTAATACTCAAACATAAATCCTCAGATCATGAAATCTCATTATTCGGTATTGATCATTGGTGGCGGAACCGGCGGCATAATGACCGCAGCACAACTCAGGAGAAAAGACAAAAATCTTTCCATCGCCATCATCGAACCCAGCAATAGTCACTATTACCAGCCTGCATGGACACTCGTTGGCGCCGGGACATTTAATTTCAAATCCACCAGGAAGGATGAGGCAAAGATGATTCCAAGGGGTGTTGACTGGATTCAGGATCGTGCTACCACATTTGAACCTGAACATAACCGGGTAAATACAGAGAAAAACGGCGCTATAGAATATGAGTTCCTCGTGCTCAGTACAGGAATACAAATGGATATAGATGCGATGCCCGGATTGCGGGAAGCGCTTCAGACAAATAAGGTATGCAGTAACTACCTTGATCCCGAAAAAACATATCGTGTTTTGCAGGAATTCAAAGGAGGCAATGCTGTATTTACACAACCCGGTACACCCATCCGTTGCGGGGGTGCTCCACAGAAAATCATGTACCTCGCGGAAGAGTATTTTCAGAAAAGCGGAGTGAGGAAAAATACCAATGTGGTTTTTGCAACACCGGGTTCCGTGATTTTCGGAACGAAGGAATTTGCTGATGAACTGACCAGGATTATCTCTAAAAAGGAGGTGCATTTCAGGCCATTTTTTAAGCCCGTTAAAATCGATTCCGCCAAACAGGAAATCACCTATCAATACATAAAACCTAATGTAAAGATCAGTTCAGAAGACCTGGATATGAAAACAGGTGAAAAGCTTGACGGAGACAATATGGTGACCATGCATTATGATATGCTCCACCTCGCACCACCACAAAGCGCGCCCGACTTTATCAAAAATTCTCCTTTTTCATTCAAAGAAGGACCCAATAAAGGATGGTTGAATGTTGACATCCATACCCTGCAGAACCCTGATTACAAAAATGTTTTTGCCATGGGTGATTCCGCTGCATTACCGACCGCCAAAACAGGCGCGGCTATACGTAAACAGGCCCCTGTAGTGGTAGACAATATCATTCATATGATGAAACAACTGTCGTTCGGTGATCATCAGTACCAGGGATATTCTTCCTGCCCCATTGTTACCGGTTATGGCAAAATGCTCTTATGTGAATTCAAATATGATAATGTAAGGGACAGCGATCCCCTGCTTTCAAAATTTGTAGATACCACCAAGGAAAAATGGAGCATGTGGATCCTGAAAAAATACGGACTTCCCTGGCTTTACTGGAATATGATGATGAAAGGAAGGATGTAAATACCTGCTTAAAGTCGCAATTAACAGCCATGCCCGGGAATTCCGGCATGGTTAATTCCCTTTTACGATCCGGATCCTGTTGATGATCCGGAAAGCGGAAATCTACAAACGTTCATGAATTAAGGATCATTACTTAATTTCAATACATGAACGCAGAAGGTAATCGCCTGGCTTCCAACGCAGGAAAAAAAGTCCCCCTTGAACAATGGGGCCCCTATTTAAGCGAAAGGCAATGGGGAACTGTAAGAGAAGATTATAGCCAGAACGGGGATGCCTGGCGCTATTTTCCATTTGAACACGCCCATTGCCGGGCATATGTCTGGGGCGAAGACGGCATTGCCGGCATATCAGATTTCTTTCAGAACCTTTGTTTTTCCGTGGCTTTCTGGAATGGGAAGGATCCCATCCTGAAAGAAAGATTATTCGGCCTGGTAAATTTCCAGGGCAACCACGGCGAAGACGTAAAGGAACTTTATTATTACCAGGATAATATTCCTTCCCACTATTATATGGAGTACCTGTACAAGTACCCCATCAATGCATTTCCCTACGAAATGCTGGTGAAGGAAAACAGCAGGAAAACAAAGCTTGAGCCTGAATACGAAATCCTGGATACCGGGATTTTCGACAATGATGAATATTTTGATGCACAGGTAACCTATGCGAAAAATAACAGCCATGATATTTTCGTCCGCATAAGGATCACGAACCGGAGCAGTGAAAAGGCCGGACTAACGGTATTGCCTACCCTATGGTTTTATAACCGCTGGCAGTATGATGCGAAGATGAAAAAGCCATCCCTCGCGCTGAAGGGCAGGAACCACGTCAGGGCCGATCACGAGCGCCTTGGCTTATATTACCTTTATTTTCAAACACCGGATGACATTCTGTTTACCGATAATGAAACGAATTTCCAGGTTGTTTCCGGCACGGAATCAAATGATATTTTTACCAAGGATGCCATCAATGAAGCCATAATAAATGGGAAGAACCGGACCCTGCTGAGAAAGAGAAAACATGGTACCAAATTTTCGCCAGTCTATAATATTTCCCTTGAAGGGGGTGAATCAAAAGAGATATACCTCCGGTTAACCAACAAGCCTGCCAGGGATGCTTTTCCCGAAAACTTTGCAGATATTTTCAGGTTACGCAAGCAGGAAGCAGATGATTATTATAATGCAAGACTATCCACGCCTGCTGATTCACCGTTCAGGAATATCCAGCGCCAGGCACTGGCAGGATTATTATGGAGCAAGCAGTATTACCATTATGATGTGGAACGTTGGCTGCACGAAGGTGACGGAATATCCCAGCCGAGCCATACAAGGTCCTTTGGCCGCAACCACGACTGGAAACACCTGAAGAACCAGGACGTAATTTCCATGCCCGACAAATGGGAATTCCCCTGGTATGCTGCATGGGACCTTGCTTTTCAATGCATACCCATGGCCCTGGTGGACCCATGTTTTGCCAAGAACCAGCTACTGCTGATCATGCGGGAATGGTATATGAAACCTGATGGTCAGCTGCCTTCTTATGAATGGAATTTTTCGGATGTTAATCCCCCTGTTCAGGCCTGGGCCGCACTGGAAGTCTATAATATTGAAAAGGAAAAATCCGGGAAAGGCGACCTGGTATTTCTCAAACGAGCATTTCATAAACTGCTTATCAATTTTACCTGGTGGATCAACAGGAAGGATCCAAATGGTAATAATATGTTTGAAGGCGGATTCCTTGGACTCGATAATATCGGTGTCTTCAACCGCAGCGCCCCGATCAATGGTGGCATGCAACTGGAACAGGCCGATGGAACAGCCTGGATGGGAATGTACGCCCTGAACCTGCTTGATATCGCTGTCGAAATTGCCATGAACGATAAATCATTTGAAGATGCAGCCACGAAATTCTTTGAACAGTTCGTGCTGATCGCTGAAGCGCTGAACCATCATGGCATGTGGAACGAAGAAGACCAGTTTTTCTACGACACACTGGCCATTGGCGGAACCACCCCATTGCAACTGAAGATCCAGTCTGTTGTTGGATTAACCAGCCTTTTTGCCGTTTCGGTGATCCAGAAAAAAACGCTCGACAAGCTCGATGATTTCAATAAACGCATCAGCTGGTTCGAACAATATCGTCTCAAGAATAAATTATTCTGGCCCAATGAAGAGCATGGTGAAAAAGATGAAATCCTGGTTTCGCTTTTGCCAAAAGAGCGACTGGTGTCCCTGCTGACAAGACTTCTGAATGAAACTGAGTTTTTATCAGATAACGGAATCAGGGCGCTTTCCAAACTGTATGAAAAAAATCCGTACACAGTAAATATCGGTGGAACGGATTATACCATTCAATATGATCCGGGTGATTCCACAAGTGATTTTTTTGGCGGAAATTCAAACTGGCGCGGGCCCGTATGGTTCCCGATGAATTATCTCATCCTCCGGAGCATTCGCAGGTATGGAGAATTTTACGGTGATGCGTTGCAGGTAGAATACCCTACCGGCTCAGGAAAAAAACTCAACCTGCTCCAGGTTGCTGATCAGCTAACCGTAAGGCTGGCGCATATATTTATACCAGATGAAAAAGGAAATCGTCCGGTTTTTGGAGAGTATGCTGAATTTTATAACCGCCCCGGAAATGAAAACCTCTTATTGTTCTACGAATATTTCCATGGTGATTCCGGAAAAGGGCTCGGTGCAAGCCACCAGACCGGCTGGACGGCGCTGATTGCTGACCTGGTTGAAAGAATGGGAAAATAAATGAAATATGTTTATACCCATAGTGATGGTATTGGCAAAATCATGCTGCTGGAAAACGAACATGTTTTTGAGCAGTATTATTTTGAACAGAAGAAAGGACAATCATTTTATACCATAGCATGGAATAGAGGGGCCAGGCAAAATGTATTTATAGATGAATCGCCCTACCCCTTTGAAGGGAATAGTATCCTGCCCATCATGCAAAATCAGTCGTTCCGCTTCGAACGACCTGAAGATATTGTTGCATGGCAGTTTAACCGCGACTTTTACTGCATCGTGAATCATGACGCCGAAGTGGGTTGTGTGGGATTTATATTCTATGGCCTCTCTCCTACAATGTTTGTAAAGCTTGAAGAAGCAGATATAGAAATGATGGACAGGCTGCTTTCTGTTTTTGAAGACGAGTATACATCAGAGGATGATATTAAAGGTGAGATGCTCAGGATGTTATTGGTACGACTGATCATCAAAACCACGAGGCTGGCCAAAAAGCAATACCTGGGAACGGCTGAAGTGAAAGAAGAAAAATTCAACCTCATCAGGAAATATAATCTCCTGGTGGAAATGCATTTCAGGAAGGAGCACCAGGTGCAGTTTTATGCAGGTCTCCTGAATAAATCCCCCAAGACCATATCCAACATTTTTTCCCTCTACAGCAAAAAATCGCCCCAGCAGATCATCCAGGAAAGGATCATTACTGAGGCAAAGCGACTATTTTATTATACAGATAAATCCGTAAAGGAAATCGCAGACGAACTTGGCTTTGAAGATTCAGCGCATTTCAGCAAATATTTTAAAAACGCCACTTCACAGAATCCTTCAGAAATTAAAAAAGTGACCCAAAAGTCAAGGTAAGAAAGCATAAAACCAACATCTATATCTACATGTCTTTATAACGTGTAAAAGAAGAGGAGGAGTATACCTTATATCGGGGGGATCTTTACACCGGCTGTTAGAAATCTCTTAAAGCACGTTTTTGGGAAGATTGTACAAGTCTTCGGGAAAGATGTCTATCTGGTGTCTCCAAAAACTAAGGCATTTTTGTGGCACAAATAAAACATATGGTGAAGCGATTATTTTTCCTCTTCTTTCTTATCCTTTCGGTAAGCGGTTTTGCACAGGAAGGTAGTTATTACAGTGCTGATGGAGTGGCCATCAGGGGTTATGATCCGGTGGCATATTTCACTGAGGGCAAGGCCGTGAAGGGAAATGATAACCTGTCTTTTCAATGGAGCGGCAGCCGGTGGAATTTTTCTTCCGCGGCAAATCTTGAGAGCTTTAAGGCTGATCCCGCCAAATATGCCCCGCAATACGGAGGCTGGTGCGCATATGGCTGCAGTGAAAATCATAAATCCCCTACTGATCCAAATGCATTTACCATTGTAAACAACAAACTTTACCTGAATTATAATCTCAAGGTAAAAGAACTTTGGATAAAGGATACCACCTCACGTATAATATGCGGCAGACGCTTATTGGAAGTCATTGAAATAAAAAGACAGGACTTTGCATTTGTGATGAAGAAGGCATGGAGCTGAAGAGGTAATCAATATAAAAAAGATAAACAGCTAAACAAACTGTCAATGAAAAAAATGATCCTCGCATTCCTGGTACTTTCACTTGCTACCGGAACCGCCTATGCGCAAAATGCATTGCGCACTAAACAATTTAATCTTGAAAAAGGAGTGGCCATACAGGGCTATGACCCTGTTGCCTATTTCACTCAAAACAAGGCCGTCAAAGGAAACAAGCAATTTGCAGCCTCTGCTGAAGGAGTGGTGTATTATTTTTCATCAGCTGCAAATAAAGACCTCTTCCTGAAAGACTATAAAAAGTATGAACCCCAGTATGGCGGATGGTGTGCCTACGCGATGGGCGCCACCAATGAGAAAGTGGAGATAGATCCGGAGACCTTTAAAATACTGGATGGAAAGCTTTACCTGTTCTATCATTCATGGTCAAACAATACCCTTACCAAATGGAACAAGGACGAAACCAATCTTAAATCTAAGGCAGATAAAAACTGGACAGGGATCTATCATTAAACCAGGGATCAATGATCTAAATATCCAGTCCCGAAAACCTGATACCCTTTTTCTTTTATTCAACTATCAACCAATCAAATTATGTCATTTATAAAAGTTATTTCCTGGGCACTCAGAATTACGGCAGCTGTAATTCTTTTACAAACACTGTATTTCAAATTCACCGGTCACCCGGAATCAGTTGAACTTTTTACCAAACTTGGTGTGGAACCATGGGGAAGAATCGGCACGGGCTTAATAGAACTTATCACGGGGATATTGCTCCTGCTGCCATCGACCGTTTTCATCGGCGCATTTTTAGGTGTGGGGTTGATGGCCGGCGCTATTTTATCACACCTTACCGTAATTGGCATTGAATCAAAGGGCGATGGCGGACAACTTTTTATGCTGGCTATTATTGTCCTGGTTTCCTGCATTGCATTATTGTTTATACATAGAAATGATGGTATTTCTCTTTATCACCGGCTAACAAAAAAAGCGATCTGATTAGGTCAGACTTTAATATCAAATAAGAAAGGGAATTCAATGCATGTTGAATTCCCTTTATTTTTTTAACATTAAATACTATGCCTCAATCCTGGGCGGGATCAGTTTATACACTACCGGTGTTACGATCCTTGACAAAACGGTAGAAGAAATCAAACCGCCAATCAGCACCAAGGCCAATGGTGATATCAATGGATTGCTGTTAAGTGCGATGGGTGTTAATCCGCCAATTGCCGTTAAACTGGTGAGTACGATAGGCAGGAACCTGATCTCCCCTGCTTCCCTGATCGCAGCATTGAGTTCTTTTCCTTCAGCCCTTAAGCTGGTTGGTAAAATCCACCAGTAGGATGGAATTCTTTACCTCAATACCCGCGAGTCCGATGAACCCGATAATAGCCACAAAGGACAATGGATTGCCGGTCAGCCATAACATCAGTACTCCGCCAATAACACCTAATGGTATAACTGACAATACAATGAGCGTGCTTTTAAATGTTTTGAATTCCAGCAGCAAGACCATGATGAACAGGAATATGGTGGAAATCACCACGGTCATGAACCCTCCGCCAAAAGCCTCTTTCTGGCTTTCAGCTTCACCCGCTACTTCAAGGGTATAGCCATCCGGAAGGTTAAGGTCCTTTGTTTTTGCCAGGAAATCTTTCACGATCTTTTCTGCCAACACACCTTCACTGTTAAATGCTGCGACGGTAACATATCTTTTTTTATCCAGGTGCTTGATCGTGGTTGGAGAAGATTCAAACTCCAGTTCAGAAACCTGGCTTAATGGTACCGGTGTGCCCGCAGCATTATTGATGTATATATCATTAAAGGTGGCGAGGGATGCAAATTTATTTCTCGGTGCATTGACCATGATATTGTAATCATCACCCTTTTCATTTGTGTATTGTCCGAGTTCAAGTCCGGCTACAGCCAGCCTGACCGTTCTGTCAATATCTGCGGTTTGTATTCCAAGGCTCCTTGATTTATCCGTATTGATGCGGATTTTGAGATCTGATTTCAGAATGCCCACATCATTTTTTACGTAGATGGCGCCCTCTGTGGATTTCATCATCTTTTCAGCCCTTGCTGCAAGCACACGAAGGGTATCCAGGTTATCGCCAAGGATGCGGATGGCCACGGGGGCTTCGACAGGCGGGCCCTGTTCAAAATCCTTCACCTCAATTTTTGCTCCCGCCACACCGTCGAATTTTGCCCGTAGTTTTTCAATAAACTTTCTTTTTGCCACTGGTGACATATGATCATCAAGCTGCACAAAAAACTGTGCGTAATCAGGTTTTTCATTGGCCGGAATCTCATTGTAATAAATCCTCGGATTTCCCCTTCCCACATTGGTGGTATAATATGCAATCTGTGATTCTTCATGCAGCACACGCTCCACGAGACGGGACATAGAATCTGTTGTTTCGATATTGCTTTGCAGGGGCATATTCACATTGACCAGGAACTGTGGTTTTTCGGATGCAGGGAAAAGCCTGAAGCCGATAACCCCGAAAATGGAAAGTGAGGCAACAAATAAGCCCAGTGCAATGAACAGTGTCAGAACAGGGCGATTAAGGGCTTTCTCAAGCAGCTTTGTATAGCTTCCGCTGATCAGTTTTTTCAGTCCGCGGAGGAAAATATTTCCCTCAGGATTATGATCAGTTTTAAGGACCTTGCTTGCCATGAATGGAACGATGGTCAGTGAAATGAGCATCGATGCAAATACGGATGCAATAACGGCCAGCGGCAGGCTGCGAATAAATTCACCGGAACCTTCAGGAAGGAAGACCAATGGAATGAAGGCGATGATCAGGGTTGCCGTACATCCGATAACGGCCAGGGTGATCTGCTTTGTTGCTTCGATGGCGGCAAAGTTCCTGGAATGACCTTCCCTCAGCCATCGTTCAATATTTTCCACCACAACGATGCTGTCGTCAACAAGCAGTCCGAGGGCAACCACAAATCCAACAATGCTTAACTGGTTCAATGAAAAGCCCATGGCATTAAGGGCAACGATACCAAGGCCAAGCGATAAGGGGATGGCCACCATTACCACAATGGCTGCCCTTCCGCCAAGGGGTAAGAAGCGTGATCATCACCAGCCCGATGGCAATGAGGAAATCAATGCCCAGTCCGCTTAACCTTGTATCAACATTATCTGCCTGGTCAAAATTTTTCACCAGTTCAATATTCGGGGGAAGTTTTTTCTCAAATCTTTTCAGGACGGGCAGGTAGGCTTTTTGTGTGGCACTGATATTTTCGCCTGATTTTTGTGCGGCGGTAACAAGAACGGCACGATGACCGTTCAGCCGGGTAATATGTTTTTGCTCTTCATCTGAAAAGTTCACATCGGCTACATCTTTCAGGTAAACAACATTCCCGTTTGCGGCATATACGATGGTATTCTTGATCTCTTCAATGTTTCTGTATTTGCCGCTGGTCTTGATATTAAAGGTCTTGGTACCTGCACGTATACTGCCTCCGGGAATATTGGCGGCCTCGCTTTGAATGCTGCCGATAACATAGTTGACCGGTATTTTCCGCTGGGCAATTTTATCGAGTTGAAGATCTATGCGGATTGACTGTTCCGGGACACCCCAGTATTCCACCTTCTTCAGGCTTTTCAGTTTTTCAAGTTCTTCCTTTAATTCCTTGCCGTAAGCCTTCATTTTTTCATTCGATGCATTTTCTGAAACAAGGGCCACCTGGATAACATTCACATCGGTTGGCGTAACCTTCCTGATCTCGAGTTTATAAATATCATCAGGAATCGTAGGCCTTAAGGAATTCACTTCACGCACCAGCTCCTGGTATTTGGCATCCACATCTGACTCGAATATTTGTATTCCACCTCAATCACGGCAACGCCGTCATCGATCTGTGTTTTGATCCTCTTGATGTCTTCCAGCTCACTGACTTTTTTCTCGATGGGTTTCACCACGAGTTCTTCCATATCCTTCGGACTGGTACCGGGATAAATGACCACAATGGGAAACTGGGGCGGATTGATTTCCGGATCTTCCGCCCTTGGCATGCTCAGCATTGTTGTTACACTAACAACAATGATCATGAGGAATAATACCAGGGTGAGCTGGTAATTTTTGACAAAGAATGATGTGAAACGCATATAGTGAGTATGTGAATGAGGAATGATTTTTCAGGATCTGTTTATTTGATCACCCTGATGACCGACTGATCATTCAGGTAAGGTGAACCGGAGGTAACCACATAGGCATATCCTTCCAGGCCTTCGCTGATATGCAGTGTTTTTTCATCTATGGAGCTAACGGTTACTTCTACCCGCTTTACTGATTTCCCGTCATTGCTGGCAAAGACAAATCCTTTTTTGCCATTGGCTTCCAGCAGGGATTCGTATGGGATCGCATATCCGCTGGATGTACTGCTGGTCCTGATATTGGCCTTGCCGAACATTCCGATGGCGGGTTGCTCTTTTCCAAAATCCACCTGTAGTTCAATATCAAAAGAACCATCCACCGGATCTGCAGCAAGCGATTTTTTGCTGACTACGGCAGGAAAGGTTTTACCTGCGAAAGCTTCGATGGTAACGGTGGCTGCATTGCCTTTTTGTAAGGCCGACCATTCCTTATCTGACACACCGCTGGTAAGGATCCATTTGGATGAACCAGAAACGGCACCCGTCATTAAAACGGGGCCGCCCGGTTCAGCCAGCTCTCCTTCATTTTTCATCTTCTTTACAATAAATCCATCCTGTGTTGCATAAATTTTTGAATACTGCTGGTTGAATGCAACCTGCTGGTAGTTCTGTTTGGCGATATCAAGTCCTGTTTTTGCATTTTGCAATTGTTCGAGAGTCGCCACACTGTCTTTATAAAGATTATTGGCCCGCTCGTAATCACGGGTAGCTTTTTCGAGCGACAACTGAACCTGCTGTACCTGTGCAGATATTTCCGTTGACTTTCAATGTTGCCAGCAACTGGCCCTTGCGGATCTGGTCGCCTTCTTTTACATAGATCCTGTCGATCACTCCGCCTGTTTTGAAAGATAACCTGGCGCTGCCTTCCGTGGACAGTATCCCGGAGAGGTTGATAATGTTATCGGCCGCTTCTTCCTGTATGGAGATCAGTTTAACAGGGATAGATTCGTCTTTTGTAAGTCTTTTTTCATTGGCCTTGCTGCCGCATGAATACATAACGACAGAAATTGCGAGGATAGTAATGGCTGTGCGCATATAAACAGTTTTATTTTTTAAAAGGAAAATGATGAGGTTTGACGTTCGTAATCTGCCAGGGAAGCAAGGAACCTGTACCGGTTCACTTCTTTCTGCAACTGGGATTGTGTGAGCTGGTTCCTGGCATCGAGCATTTCAATGAAATTATTCACGCCTTCCCGGTAGCCGCGGTCGATCAGCTTGAAATATTGTGTGGCTGCCTGTTCCTGTTTTTCGGCCGACAGGTAAGTATTATAATTGTTCCTTGCATTGCTTTTGCTGTTAAAGGCCGCAAGCTCCAGCTGATTGCGTGTATTCTTTTCCGTTAGTTCGATGGATTTTATATCCAGTTCGGATTGCTGAATTTTATACGTGTTACGGTTGCCTGAGAAGATGGGGATATTCATCTGCAGTCCGCCGATATAAAAGAGGGAATTGCTTTTTATCTTGAAATCAAAATCCTGCGCTGCCAGGTCAACAAAGGCATTGAGCTTTGGGGTGCGGAAGGATTTATTCAGTGCGAGCACTTTATAATTGATGTCTTTGGCGATGGTTAATGATTTCAGTTCTTCCCGGCCATTGATATTATCGGCATAGTCCTGGATGGCTTTGGATGCGGCAATGGACAGGGGAACATCTTCAAGGAGAACAGTTTCCTGCATCTGCCTGTTCAGCAGTGAATTGAACCATGCAATGGCTTTCTGTTTTTCATTTTTTGCATTCAGCAATTGTGTTTCAACCTGCTTTACTTCGCTTTCCGCACGCGAAACGTATGCCGGCAGTCCTTTGCCGTTGCTGAGCATGGATTGGTTGGTGCGCAGGTTTTCATTGACTACCACCAGTGCCGATTCATAAATGCTGATGGCCTTATTGGACAAGCAGGATCGTATAATAGGCCTGTTTGATTTCCCTGACCAGTTCGCGTTTGTAGATTTCAATCTCGTTTTCCCGGAGCCTGGTTTCCTGCTGTTTGATATCGCGGTTATACCTGATATCGGGATTAATTACAGGAACAGATGTTTTGATTCTTACATCATAAAAGTTATTGGGGAGGAACTGTTCCGAAACATTGGGGATGGTCGGGAATTTTGAGGAACCGGTGAGTTGGTTCAGGGTCTGGTAAACCGGGTTAAGCAGGTCGCCCACCGGAATGCTGATTTCCCTTCCGCCATTGGCCAGGGTATACTGACCTTCGAAATAAGTGGTCGGCAGAAAGAGACTTCTTGCTGATTTCAGGGCAACCTGGCTTTTTTCCAGGCTGATATTCTTTTCCTTTAGGACGAGATTATCTGCCAATCCTATCCGGATATATTCATCCAGTACATGCTGTGCGCTTACCGGTAGCGTGAGGACCAGGATGATGGCGGTGAGGGATAAAGTGAACCGTCTCATATTAGTATTAATTAAATGTAATCATTGTATAGATGCTGAACATTGTTCATTGAGCGGGCAAAAAAAAGGATATCCGGTCAGGATCCCTTTTCGAGCATCTCAATAAAGAGCTTAAAACCATTATTCACCAGGTCAAGGGCATCTATATTTTCATAGGCATTGCAGCGTTCACGGCAATACAGGGCGCACATTCCATGCATGGAAGACCAGATCATAAATGACAGGTATTCAACGTCTTTTCCCACAAATCGTCCGGCCGACTGGCAATCGCGGAGTACGTTTTTCAAGTGATCAAGGGCTGCATCTCCCATTTCCCAGCAGGCATCATTTTCTTCAAAATTCATCGGCGCCTGCATAATGAACATCAGGTCATAAAAGTCCTTATTGTTCATGGCAAAGTCCATATATACGCGTCCCATGGCTTTCAAACGCTCAAATGGGTCGGATACAAACTGAAGCGGGGCCATGGATTCAACCAGCTTTCTGAAACCTTCCTGGTGGAGGGCATGGAAGATTTCATCCTTTCTCCTTGAAATACAGGTAGATAGTACCCGGGCTGTATTCAATTTCTTCGGCAATATTCCGGATACTGGCCTGTTCATAGCCCTTCGTCAGGAAGATCTTCTTCGCTGCTTCCAGAATGAGATGCCTCATTTCTTCTTTTTCCCGCTGTTTCCTGGTGGCTATAGTCATAATATCATTTACAGCACAAACTTACTGAACACTGTTCATAATTTCCAAATTTTGGGCAAGTTTTTTTGAAAAAACTTTTTTGGGCAGGCTGAAGGGGTGTGAAAAAGGCTTTTCAATCTACCCACACTACACCAGGAATGGTACCGTCAAAGTATATAGCATGTCCTGCCGATTAGAATGGGGCGCATATTTAGTAAATTACTGTATTCAATGAAAAAGACGCTACTCATCCTGATGTGCTTTCTGATACCTTTTTTACCGAAGGCCCAGAAGGTTATATCCATATCTGTAGACGGCACGATCAATCCTGCTTCAGCCAGTTATATACAAAGAGGAATCAGGAAAGCAGAACAGGCCAATGCCGAATGCCTGATCATCTACCTGAATACTCCGGGTGGTCTATTAAAATCAACGCGGGTGATCGTTGCCGGTATCCTTGAATCGAGAGTGCCTGTTGTGGTATATGTATATCCCGGCGGGGCACATGCGGGATCAGCTGGAGTTTTTATAACGATGGCGGCACATATTGCAGTAATGGCGCCGGCAACAAATATTGGCGCAGCGCATCCTGTAAGCCAGGGTGGAAACATGGACAGCACCATGAATGAAAAGGCCACCAATGATGCCGCAGCATTTATCCGGACCATCGCGGAGAAACGACATCGCAATGCAGAATGGGCAGAACAGGCCGTAAGGAGAAGTGCATCAATAACCGGCGATATCGCTGTAAGGGACAGCGTGGTAGATATGATCGCGATAAATACAAAACACCTGTTGTCGAAAATCAATGGCCGCGTGATTGAACTTTCATCCGGCAACTCTACCATTGAAACTTCAAATGCAACAGAAGAAAAGTTGGAAATGAGTGTCACGGAAAAACTCCTCAATATCATCAGCGATCCCAATTTTGCCTATATCCTGATGATGATAGGATTTTACGGATTGCTTTTCGAACTGTATAATCCGGGAACGATATTTCCGGGTGTTGTTGGGGTGATCGCGCTTGTACTCGGACTTTATGCCTTACATACGCTTCCGGTAAATTATGCCGGTCTTGCCCTCATCGTTTTCGGCATTATATTATTGATCCTGGAGATCAAGATCATCAGTCACGGGTTATTAACCATCGGTGGAGTATTATGCCTTTTACTGGGATCAATGATGTTAATACGTGAAGACCCGGTATTCCCATTATTGAAAATCTCATTGGGCCTGGTGATCACTACCGTTGGATTAAGTGTTTTATTTTTTACGTTCATTATCGGGGCAGGCATACGCGCACAGAAAGCAAAACCGGTTACGGGAATTGAAGGATTTATCGGTGAAACGGGAATTGTACTTACCACCATAAATCCATTAGGAACTGTGAGGGTACATGGGGAGATATGGGAAGCAGAATCATTAAGAGGACAAATAGATATTGGGCAGATGATCCGTGTAATAGCAATGAATCATTTTCGTGTTACTGTTGAACCAGTGTAAAATTTTAAAATTATTATATGGAAAAATATCCCATTGGCCTCATCGCAGTAATTGTCTTCGGCCTCTACATCCTGTTTACTTCCATTCGCATCCTGCAGGAATATGAAAGAGCAGTTATTTTTCGTTTAGGCCGTCTTGCCGGACGAGGGGTGAAAGGGCCCGGGCTCATCCTGCTCATTCCACTGATTGATAAAATGGTGAAAGTTAGTCTGCGTACCGTTGTTCTTGACGTAACTCCCCAGGATGTGATCACGCAGGATAACGTATCCATAAAAGTCAATGCCGTAGTATATTTCAGGGTAATAAACCCGGATAAGGCCATTATACAGGTGGAAAATTATTTACAGGCCACATCACAGATTTCGCAAACCACCTTAAGGAGTGTTTGTGGTCAGTCTGAACTGGATGAAATACTTTCCCAGCGCGAAAAAATCAACCAGCAATTACAACAGATCATTGACGGACATACAGAACCCTGGGGCATCAAAGTGTCAAATGTTGAACTGAAGCAAATTGACCTTCCCCAGGAAATGCAGCGGGCAATGGCACGGCAGGCCGAAGCAGAAAGGGAAAGAAGGTCGAAAGTCATTTCTGCAGAAGGTGAATTCCAGGCTTCACAGCGACTTGCCGATGCAGCGGAAATTTTGGAACGCCAGCCCAGTGCGCTTACGCTTAGGTATTTACAGACACTGGTAGAAATATCATCAGAACAATCCACCACAACCATATTTCCTGTTCCCATTGATCTGTTAAAAGCATATATGGGAAAGAAATAGAGTGACCATTTGTTTTATTTCATCCTGGCTACAAATTCTGTAAGCAGGAATAATATCAATTCTGGTAATAATTGCAAGCCTGCCATTTTCAAGGTCAGGTTCTGGCAATTTTTGCAACAGGAACCCTCCTGACCGGAAGCTATTGGCAGTTTTCCATAAAATGACTGCGCTGCCTGCGGAAATCGATTGAAGTCCGGGCATGAAGCATAATAGGTTTGAGAAAACATTTTATATGTCGATCAACACCAATATTATCCTGAATGCCCTGCCGGCCTTTATTATACTGGCCATAGCGGAATCCATTGCTTTGTCACTGGAGCACAAAAATACCGAGACAAAAAAGAATGTTCTTGCCAGCCTGGGTATTGGACTCATTTTTATCTTCTGTTCATTTTTCAGCAAGGGATTCCTGTTATTCGTTTATTCCTTTCTTTATGAATTCAGGGTAATTCATATTGAACATTTTACCTGGTGGATCTGGGCGACTATGTTTTATCGGCGAAGATTTTTCTTATTACTGGTACCATCGGGCCTGTCACTCCATCAGGTTTTTATGGGCCACACACCTGGTGCATCATTCTTCGGAAACCTATAATTTTTTTGCGTCCTTCCGTCAGTCGTGGTTTGGGAATGTCAATGGCTCCTTTATTTTCTGGGTATGGATGCCGCTTGCAGGTTTTACACCTGAAATGATTTTATATGCCAAATCGATCAGCACCATTTACCAGTTTTTTATCCATACGGAGACGATTAAAAAACTTCCCCGCTGGTATGAATTTATATTCAATACGCCATCACACCATCGAGTGCATCACAGCTCTGATTTGGAATACCTGGATAAAAACCACGGCGGCACTTTAATCCTGTTCGACAGGCTATTCGGCACTTATAAAGCTGAAACTTTTGCGCCTCATTATGGCCTTACCAAAAAAATGGACAGCTATAATCCGTTTTATATAACCTTTTCTGAATGGATCAATATTTTCCGTGACTTGAAAACAGTCAAGGATTTCAGGAACGGATGGATCTGCCTTTTTGGTTCACCATCCTGGAAGCCAGGCGATACTCATTCATGAGGCCAATAAACCTATGTAGCCTGAAGAGTTTAAAGTTAAGCCCGGTTGCAATGAAATCGTTTTCGTAAATATTAACCAGCGCAACATTGAAGTAGCGGTATATGATTGTACATTTAAGGACAAGATTGCAGTTATGAAAAGAAACGATTTGCCTGCTGGCACTGCTGATTTCTATTGAAGTAATGTGCCCAGAAGGGTCCGGATAAACTGGGCATCGTCTCTTACACTTACAGGAACAGTTTCCCAAAAAATTTCGAAGCAACACTGGATACTATAAAATCCCTCGGGATTAATAATATTGAGTTTTCTAACCTGTTCGGCCAGGCGCCGGAACAGATTAGGGGGATGTTACAGGCACGTGGTATGTATTGTACCAGTTATGGCGTAAGCTATGATGATGCCATCAACAGAACTCACGAAGTAGGCCGGATAGCCCAGGTACTTGGAGCAACCTATGTCCGTGTAGCATGGCTGAATTTGAAAGAACCGTTAACAGCCGCAGCGGCAGAAAAGATCGCACAGAACTTTAATACTATTGGAGGAATATCTGAAATCCGGTTATGATCTCACTTTCTGTTATCACAATCATGGGTATGAATTCAGTGCATATGAGGGAGGAACATTATTTGATCTCATTGTTAAGAAAACAGATCCCGCAAAGGTGAGCTTTGAACTGGATATTTTATGGGCCCATATTGCTGATGCCGACCCTGCCTTACTGCTCACAAAATACCCTGACCGTTTCAGGCTGATGCATGTTAAGGACCTGAAGAAAGGAACGCCCCACGGATTATCAGGGACGACAGATGTAAACAATGATGTGACACTGGGCACAGGAGAGGTAAATATTGATGAAGTATTAAAGGCTGCGCGTAAATCGAAAATACAGTACTATTATATTGAGGATGAAAGCACCAATGTAACAGAGCAGGTACCTGTCAGTATAAAATTACCTGAAGAGTAAACTCAGATAATAGGAGATAATTAAAATTTCATGGGTAAAAGATAGCGTTCAATTTTTACCAACATGATGGCGTATCGTTTTATTTTATTTGCATATAAAAGGAAAAAGGCTGTTTTCGAATGGAAGCTACAGGCTTTCCGTTACTCATCGCAGGCTCCCATTTTGGTGAGTTTATTACGCATTTTATTGCCAATTTGGCCAACCTGGATTTCCCTTCAATGCAAAACTGCACTTTTGATTCCTTGCAGGGAAGTTGCATTACATCCATCACGTTGCCGGCCGTATCAATGACAAAGGCAATAACCACCCCACCCGACTTACCATCCGCCATTAAAGCCTGGGCATTTTTTTCCAGTTGTTTCAGAATATATTTATTCCATTCAGTTACACCTCCCGGAAACTGCGCCTCCCTGTTGTTTCCTGAAATAGTACTATCGATGTTGTTTTCATGCTGAGATGAGTCTGAATGAGGTTCCTGTGCTAATGCGGGAATGGCAATTAAGGAGAGGAATATGTATAGATAATAATAACGCTTTAGCATACAGGGTTTCAAAATAGCTAAAATCCGGAAATTATATAAAGCTTATTTTTAATGAGAACAAAAGTGACAGGAGTCATATTAAATAAAGTCATTATGGAGAACATTAAAGTTACCAACAACGAACAGGAAATGCAGTTTGAAACTGTAGTGGGAGATGATAAGGCGGTGATGGTATATCGTTGGTACCATGGCGACCTGGCCATCATGCATACTGATGTACCTGAAGCAGGAAGGGGCAAGGGCTATTCCAATGCGCTTGCTGAATATGCCATAGCATTTGCGAGGGAAAAGAAGATAAAACTAAAGGTTTACTGCACTTTCATGCAGAGCTACATGAAACGGCACCCGGAACATAATGACCTTATTTCAACGAAATAAACCTGGTAATTTGTGGGTTTAGAAATAAAATTCACTGATAAAAAATTTCCCGAATCCCCAGCCTTAACGTTTTTCCATCTGCTCAATAATCTTCCCCACCTCCAGTTCGGTATTGCGCAATTTATCCTGGCAGAAACTGATGAGTTCTGATGCACGTTTCACTTTTTCAGCAAGTACATCAACGGAAACAGATTCCGTTTCAATTTCTTTTGCGATCTGCTGAAGTTCCCTGTATGCGGATTCATAAGTTGTCTGCGGATCCATGGTTTTCTATTTTTCCTGTAACGGTTGACAGTATTTCTGTCTGTTGTAAAATTACACTGATCTCCTCACCTTTCCTGACATCACCCGGATCGGTAATGATCCTGCCTTTTATTTTCACCAGGGCGAATCCCCTTTTCAAAGTCTGTTGCGGTGATGCAAGCCTGATCATCGAAACATAGTGATTAAGGAATCCCCGTTGGTTTTTCAATAGCTGATTCCTGAAGGTGCTGATATTCGCAACCAGCTGCTCTATTTCATGTTGCCTGTTACCTACAATTACCCTGGGCTGAGCAATGATCCGGCCCGATAAAGATACCATTTCATTTCTCCGGGCATGAATGATGCCGGCTGAATTTTGTGTAACCAGCCTGTTGATCTTCACCATTTCCTGCAGGTAACGGGCAATATAATCGCGGCTCTTATTCACCACCGTGGTTTTTGCCTGTGTAAGTACCTGCTGATGCAGGCTGAATACCTGCTGAGATTTAATGATGATATTTTTTTGCATCGTCATCAGGCGTTCTTCAAAAGACCTGTTATGGGCGATGATGAATTCTGCCGATTTGGTGGGTGTTTTGGTGGCTGTATGTGCCATCAGGTCAACGATGGTTTCATTTTTCTGGTGACCGATACCGGTGATAATGGGAACGGGAAATTTAGCCACGATCCTGCCCAGGTTGTACTGGTTGAAGATCAGGAAATCCATTTCTGATCCCCCGCCCCGGATGATCACCACTGCATCGTATTCTTTCCTGGATTGAAATACCTCAATCAACCGGTTATATATTTCATCCGCATTACTTTCCCCCTGTACAGAGGAGAAATATGGATCGATAAAAAACGTGTACCCGAAACCGTTATTTTTCAGGGTATGCATGAAATCCTCATACCCGGCCGATTGTTTTGATGAAACCACGGCTATCTGCTGGATGACGGGTTTCAAAAGATGGCCCTTGTTCCTGGTAACGATCGTATCGCCCTCCATCCTGATAAATTCAGGGCATTCCCTCAGCAGTCGGCGGATGGTTTCCGCTTTTTGTTTTTCCAGTTCACCAAGTGTGAAACTGGTATCGATATCAATTAAGAGTGAGTCTGAGTCCATGAAGAATATGATAATCCACCGTCACTTTAAGGAGCACATGAATCCCGTTTCTGAACAGTTGCCCTGTTGATTTTTCAAATTGCCTGATGTGCAGGTGACCTTCTCCCCAGGCAGCGGCGCGAATTCGGGTCACCTTCCCGGTCTCCCTTTTTCAACCAGTTCGAAGTAATGGTAATTTTTGTCAGGATTAAAACTGTAATCTGTGATATCCGCAAAGACCCAGTAATACTGGTTCCCAAAGCTCCTGTTCAGGGTTTCCCTGATCCGGTTGGTGAGTTCAGAAAGTTTTATGGGTGTTGAATCATTCATGATCAAGTATGAAATTAAATGAACGGGCAGAATTTTCCCTGTGCATTTCACCATTCCGTAAGGATGCTCAGATCATATTGATCACCACATTCCCGATCTTCCTGCCCGTTTCAACATACTGGTATGCTTCAACAATCATTTCGAGAGGGTAAATCTTGTCGACCACCGGCTTTAGTTCTCCGGCTTCCGCAAGTTTTTTAAAAAAGATGATCTCTTCTTTTGAATCCCTGGGTATTGGGAAGATGACTTTTTGTTTTCCGAACACGGACGTCCAGATGGCCATGTAAATATTCTCCCACCCGGGTCCCAGTTCAGTAGAAAAGTAGATGCCTTTGGGTTTCAGTATTTTTTTACAGTTGCTGAATGAGCTTTTGCCGACGGCATCAAAGATGAAATCAAATGTTTTGTCAATAGATGTAAACTCTTCTTTGGTATAATCTATGACATCATGTGCGCCAAGGTTCCTGGCGAGGTTAAGGCTTTTTGTATCGGTCACGGCCGTGATTTGCGCGCCAAAATGCCTGGCCAGCTGAACACCCGAGCTTCCGATGGATCCACTGGCGCCATTGATAAGGATGGAATGCTGCTTCCCGATATTGATCCTTTTCAGGTAATTCATGGCCAGCCAGGGTCCTTCCAGGATGGCCACTGATTCTTCGAAAGAAAGGTTGGATGGCTTGGTGGTGATGGGCCGGTCTTCGCGGATGCATTTATATTCTGCGTGTGTGCCGAACCTGTTCTGGTCGATACCAAAGACCTGGTCGCCGACCCTGAATTCTGTTACTTCGCTTCCAACTTCCTCAACTATGCCTGCGAATTCATTTCCCCAAATGGTGTACCTGGGTTTTGACAAACCGGCAAACAGCCTTACTGCATAGGGTTTACCCAGGCGGAATCCGCAATCAGTCCGGTTGACGGTGGATGCATGTACTTTAACCAGCACCTCATTCTTTTTGGGAACCGGTTTGGGAACGTCCCCGATGCTCACTACATACGGTGGGCCATAAGATTTATGTACAGCAGCTCTCATTACTTTTTTTTTGCGCTGTAAAGGAAGGGAATAATTCTTTGACGGAAATGCGCTATGATTTCCCTGTGCACCTGACTTTTAATCACTGTTTGAATCTGGGCAGGGTTTTAACGCAAACAGGCATGTTAATACAGGCCCTTACCCCGTATAATTGCGTCCTGCCTGGATGGATTTTGTTTTATCCGGGGCATATTTACAGGGTATCATAACCAGTTTTATGGGCTGAAATGCGTTTCAAATTGAAAAATGGCTATATTTGCAACCCGCTTGAAGGTTTGGCAGAGATAGATTAACCCTCAACTCTCAACCCACAACCCTCAACTAAAACTGGTGCGGTAGCTCAGTCGGTAGAGCAAAGGACTGAAAATCCTTGTGTCGGCGGTTCGATCCCGCCCCACACCACAGCTTTAAAAACCTCGTCAGCAATGATGGGGTTTTTTGTTTGGGGGAAGTCGGCGGTTCCCTGCCTGAGTGACGCCCTGCCCGACTTCGGCCTACCGTTTACCCACAAGTAAGATTAGGAAAATTTAAAGCACTATGCAGCCTTTGATTGGGATATGCTTTCCCCGGAACGGTACATTGAAATTAAACGAAATCTAAAAGTGAGAAGCATTGCGGTGAGGCGGCTGTTTGTCCCCTTCCCTGGAGGGGGTGAATTTCGAGCTTAACATACCCAGGTTTTAGGGGGAGGACGTCCTTATTTTAATCATACAATAGATCACATGTATAACCGCTAACTCTTGAGCCAAATTACAAATGAGACTTAAATGGATAATCCTATAATTTTACTCATTGCTTTAATTTGCTGTGGGCCAATCCCACAACAACCTCCAATAATATCAGCGCCCAAATCAATCCATTCTTTTACCATTATTTCACAGGAAGACAGATCCGAAAGACCCGACCAGGTTTTACTTTCAGCGTGGTAGACGGCTCCTGAATTAGGATATACAACTATCTTTTTATTCCCTGATTTCGTTTTGATTGATCGAATTAATGCTGAGATAAATTCCGGTGAAGTACAGTTTACACCAATTGCAAATACAGTCGGGTGATGTGCAAAAAAAGCAGCACATTTCTCAATGGGCGTTCCATCACTTATATGTTTACCATCCTTACAGGAAAATGATATCCAGGCGGGCTTTTTTACATTTTCTAAAATTTCTGATAGCACCTTAGCTTCCTGAAAACCAGGAATAGTTTCACAAGCAAGAATATCTGCCGTTGAATTATCGAGCAAATTGATTCTTGGTTTATGAAAGTCTGTTAACTCCTGATCAGAGATAACATAATCACCACGATATTCAGAGCCATCTGCCAGATAGGCTCCGTAAGGACCAATGCTGGCAGCAATCAAGGGTTTTGATGCTTGTGGGTTTGATGACAGGAAACGGCTTCTTGCTTCCTCTGCTAATTGAACTGATTTAAGAATCAATCCACTTGCCGAAGGCTTGTCATAACCAATCGCCATAAACCCGGGTAGGGTAGCCTGGTAACTGGAAGTAATAATGCATTGAGCACCAGATTCAAGATAAATGAGATGGGCAAGAATGATCGCTTCAGGATTAGACTCCAGCAATTTCGCACTCCATAATTTTTGATTAAGATTGCACCCCTGCCTTTCCAATTCATTAGAAAGACCGCCATCTAAAAGGAGTGGATAGGTAATAATCATTGTACATGCTATTTTTCTATTAAGGTGACTGGGCCCAATAATCCTGCAGTCTGAATCCTGAACGGTTCATCTCCGCCGGGCCACACTTCTTTTTTCATATAAGACTGATTCGTTTTGCAGAACCGATCTTTCGGGTTCAGTAGCGTATCACCGGTAATTCGGTTAATCCACATATTAACTATCTCTATCCTGAGATCATTCGTGCCGGGTTGAACCAATTGGCTGATATCTGCCTGGTAAGGTTTTTTCCATAAGATCCCTGCAGATTTCCCATTTATAAAAACCTCTGCAACATCCCGGAGCTCCCCCAGGTTAAGCATTATTTTTTTCTTGCCCGCTCCAACAGTAACCTTGAAAGAATTATGATAAACCGCCGTTCCGGAGAAGTATTTTATTCCGGTATTTTCGGATTCCGTCCAGGAAATTAATTGGTCGAAAACGACCGATGGTGGAGCACCCCAATTCGGCGGAAAACTTACCTTCCAGGGACCAGGAATTGTTGTTTCATTAGACCACTTTCTTTATATCTGCAACGACAGGCAATTTACTTCGACTATTATTATTGAATACGACAAATGTGGAACCGTGAGGAGGAAGTTCGATTTCAAAACTTGTCACCTGTTTCTCCTGGGTATAAACTGCAACACGGGAAATGGCACCTGTTGAAGGATCCCATATTTCCGGGTATTTCCCTTTTACCCTGAACCTGCACATCGTGTTTACGGTCTCTTCGCTTTCATTTCTCAAAAAATAGATTTCTCCCATTTCAGTTGTCCGATGGATGTAATCGATTTCCGAAGGTCCTGTAAAACTAAAATCGGGCTCGATTAATTTGTCCCTCAAAATCTCATCAGCAGAAATGCCCCATATTACCTTCCCTTTACCATAGTCATTCTCAAATATTTTTTTGCCATCTGAGGCGCCCCATAACTCTCCAGAGAGATGATTCAGGGTAATATTTTTCTTTTCCCAATTATTCAAACCCGGAACCGTTTCAGGCCGCGGCCCGACAACTGTAGCGCCTGCTTTTACGAGTTTCATTATTTTTTCCAGAACTTCCATTGTCATCTGCACCTGTTCCGGTAGTATCAATATAGAATAACTCATACCATCAGGCAAAACCAACCTGCCATCCTTAACTGACATCCTGTTCAGAATGACATCGGTGTTTACCACATCAAAATCATAACCATTGCCCAGACCTTTGATTCGGGGTTTTTCGGGAACATCATGAAATAACGGGAAGAAATTAGGGGTCTGGTCACCGTAATAGTAGCAGGCATCTGCCACAAATAATCCTTGTTGCAGCAAAAAGCTGCAACGAGACAGATAATCCATAAAGGGTTTAGATTTGGACCACCATGTTGTTCCAGGATTCATATCATAGCCAGCATGGTATGTTCTGCCCGGGAGGCCATCTTCCGGATTTGTACTCGCGAATGTATGGAAGGTAATATTGTTGAGACCTTCACAAAATGCCCGGTCTACTACTTTTTTCAGTTTAAAGGGCGAATCCTTCCATCTTCTCCAGGTTGTAAAAGACTCAGCATCCACAATTTTTTTTCCATATATGTGGGAAGCGCTTGATACCTCTTTAATTAAAAACATGTTCCGATGCTGTATCCAAAATTCGCCTCTTGGAACAGAGACTGCTCCCAATGCTTTCAGCGCGTCAACCGGACAGGTTTCCCAAACTGGTGAGCCTGGACCGCCGGATTCAGAAACAAGCATTGCATTATATTTCTTCAGAAATTCAGTACCTGTCTGATAATGACTATAAATAAGCTGGTCGCTAACTGTTTCATTGAAATCGTAACGAAAGCGGTCCGTACAATTCCTGATGTCCCATCCTGCAAGTATGGGTAAATATCTCTCCAATTCATATCCCCGTCTTTCCATAAAAATGGAGGGAAATGAGTCGGTCCATGGAGTACCTTCAGCAAGTTCCATACTGTCGAATTCAAAATATGCCAGACCAGCTTCGGAAGAATTTTCGGGAGTTACACCAAGCCGGTCCATAAAATATTTTAAATGTCTTATAGTAGCATTGGGGTCAAGAAAGTCAATAAAAAGGCCATTCGAATTAGGAGAAGGTACAATCAACCGCTGGCCATTGTTTGAACAAACAAATCTAAGGATAGTCCATTTCCCTTCGGGGACATTCCATACTAATTTACCATTCTTAAATAATGGGGTAAGACTTATTACCTGAGAAACGTCACTGATATTCTTGTTTGCATTATAAGGAACAGCAAGTACCGAAACATCCTTGTAGAAAACAGGTGTATTCTGGTCTTTCATTGGACAACCTTCCGGGAATTTTGGAAATGGCAGGTCAATGGAGAGGGCCTGTGGTCCTGATATATCCACCTTTGAGAAATAGAGATTCTTGGATGCCCAATCAGGTGTAACCCACGATCCGCCAGCATTCCACCCGCTTGAGGCAACAATCCCAATGCTCATTTTTAATCTTTTCCCTTCAGATATAGAGTGTTTTATCAGGCTTACGGATTCGTTTCCAAGAAATTCTGCCCCGGCTGGAATAAAAGATGGATTATGAATGGCTGCCACATCCCAGATTTCAGCCCTGTTTATTCCTTTGGATTTCATGGCTTCCAAATCCCTGGTAATCGAAGTAGCCGTCATATTTCCATTCAACCAGCACCAGAAAGCACCTGGCCGGTATGACAAGGGGGGATTTACAAATTCATCTGAAAGTTGTTGTGAAATTTCAACTGTCTCGAATGATCTATTTTTTGGCCCCTTGGAAATTGAGTAGCCGATCGTCAGAATGCCCAATATGATAAAGTATTTCATATACATATTTTCTTTTTTCTAATTGAGTTGTTGAATTCTGGAAATGTCAACCATAAGCAATTCAGAACTTTACCAGGGTATGGGCAGCTGATTTGGAAATCCAGGTATATAAATAGATTATCCCGAAATGAAATTTTCCTTAAGGATTTTTTCCAAATAATAAAGTATCTCTTCAGCATTTTGTATGTTGAAACACAGTGGTGGTTTTATTTTCAGGACATTATTTTGCGGACCATCCACACCCATCAAAATTCCATGATATTTCATACGGTTCGCTATATAGCTGGTTTTCTCCGTTGCCGGCGTTTTACCGGATTCAACAAACTCAATGCCCAGAAACAGCCCTTCTCCTCTTACATCACCTATAACAGGAAAATGTTTTTGCAGACCCCTTAATCCGGCTTTTAAAAATTCGCCAACTGATAAAGCATTTTCCTGCAGCTTTTCATCTCGAATAATGCTTAATACTTCCAGGCCAATAGCGGAAGAAACAGGATTACCGCCAAACGTATTAAAATATTCCATGCCGTTTGCAAATGCATCGGCAATTTCCCTTGTACAGGCTACTGCCGCCAGCGGATGACCATTGCCAATTGGTTTTCCCATAGTCACAATATCGGGAACCACATCCTGCAATTCAAAGCCCCAGAATTTTTTTCCAACCCGGCCAAAACCAGTCTGCACTTCATCGGCAATGCAAACAGCACCGGCCTCTCTCACAAAAGCGTAAGCCATTTTTAAATAGTCGTCAGGCAATACAATCTGCCCGCCACAGCTTACAATACTTTCGGCTATAAAGGCGCTAAGACCCCGGCCGGTTTTTTTTAACTCTTCGATCTTATCTGATACATGTGATGCATATTGCTTTCCAGTTGCTCCATAATCGCCACGGTATTTGCCACGATAACTGTCTGGTAATGGAACAATATGGGTATTTTCCGGCTTGCCTTTGCCGCCCTTACCATCAAATTTATAAGAACTGATATCAATACACCTGCCGGTATTTC
The DNA here is from genome assembly GCA_963823365.1 of uncultured Sphingobacteriales bacterium. Classification (GTDB taxonomy): domain Bacteria; phylum Bacteroidota; class Bacteroidia; order Chitinophagales; family Chitinophagaceae; genus Pollutibacter. The sequence continues at coordinate 105,182 of CAWGLH010000014.1, read as the reverse complement.
CATGATAACCTACTTCCAGTGCAATGATATCTTTCTGACCGGTAAAAGCAGTTGCCATTCTCATCGCCAGTTCATTTGCTTCACTTCCGGAGTTTACAAAATGAATTACGGAAAGCTGGCTTGGTAGAGTTTTACAGAGTTCTGATGCAAATGCAATAATATTTTCGTGTAAATACCTTGTATTCGTGTTCAGTACGGCCATCTGTTGCTGACCCGCCCTTACCACTGCGGGATGTTCATGCCCGACATGGGCCACATTATTCACCGTATCCAAATATCGCCTGCCAGTTTCATCCATCAACCATTGCATTTCACCCCGTAGAATTTTCAATGGTTGGCTGTATGACAAACTCAAACTCTTTCCGAGATGTTTTTTTCTTTCATTTATTAATTCAGCAATACCGCCCTTTTTTACAGAGGAGACATCCTTACAATTGAAAAGCAAACCAGGATCAGGACTAACAGATGACCAGGTAGCTGATTGACCCGGAGAACAAACACCCGGAAAATTGTTTTCATACCCCAGCAGATCAAGTATGATTTGAAAATGAAGATGTGTGGGCCAGTTTCCATTTTCTGAAGGGTTACCAATAAAACCAAGCCGTTCGCCTTTTTTTATTTTCATTCCTTTTTTTAGTGATACCAAACTTTCTCTGCTCAGGTGGCCGTATAAAGTATAGAATGAAAGTTCATTACTAATTTCATGTTTGATAATGATGGTTGGTCCGTAATCTTTTTCCTCAGTATTATCAACGCAGCTCATTATTTCACCATCATAAAATGAATGGACCGGAGTATTAGCTTCTAACCAGAAATCCATTCCCAAATGACAGGTTCTGTAATCGGGCCCGCAATTTCCTTCCAGCTTAAATGCTGAAGTGGAATAAACAGGACGGGCTTCAAGGTAACCTCCCGCCAGTAATGCATCCGGGTTATCAATTTGAAGTTGCTGTATGCTATAAGAGAATTCAGCAGTGTTTTTGTAGGAAGAGAAATTTCCGAGCAGCAAACTTCCGATGCTTAGGTCAGGTTGTATAACCCTGTTATATTTAATGCCGGGTAATAAATTTGTTACCTCAAAATGTTGCGATGCAGCCCATTGATTAAATGATTCTTCCTTCGCTACCGGTATTAACCCACATGCAGCCCGAAATGAATAATGGGCCAGGGACGATGGAATACTTTTCCATTTATATAATAATGTCCAGGCCTGTTTGTCGCTTATTTGCAGATAGGTATTATCAGGTTCATTTACTTTGTTTATGGCAGATTTGGTTACACTGATTACTAAACGGATAGCAACTAAAACATATAATGCTTCCAGTTCTTGTTCTTTTAAAGGGAAATTTTTATGGTACCCCGAAATAATTGGTAAGGCGGCAGATAATGGGTCAGGAAAATCCATCACAGCGTACGCAATGGCCACCGCAAGATCATTGATTGTTTGAGAGTAAGCGGCATCTCCATAATCAATTATGGTTTCCACTACAGGATCGATAAGATCATTACTTACAATGATGTTATTGTCATTTGCGTCATTATGAATAACCGTTTTCCGGAAAAGACTGTATTGTGGTTGAAGCTTTTTAAACTGATTTGTGAAGTAGGTCAGACATTTTTTTTGTTCTATACTAAACAGATCCAGGTATTGATCTGTCCAGCCAGCCTGTGCAATATCCCAGTCAAAAACCCTGGTCGCCTTCGGGTGATTAAAATCCTGCAATAAGTTTGTTATTCCGCCGCACACTTCTCCCAAACTATGCAGCAGATCTTCCTTTTTGGGATTGACAGATGACCACAGCCTTCCTGGAATCCATTCTAGTAATCGTGCATTCCGTGTCTGATTATCTGAATCTGTAATAGTAAATGAATATTGCCCGGATAATAGGGGTATTAAACGGGGAAATTTAATTGCTGACTTTTTCCCCTGGATATGAAGCAATAATTTTTCCTGGAAGTCGAGATAATCCATTTCTGTGCCGGGCCTGTTTATCTTTAAAATGTACCCGGTATCATCAATGGCATCAATTTTATAATTATGATCAAGCTCCCCCGGTAAACGCGTTGCAGTTCCCTTTATCCCATAATGTTGTATGCAAAGTTCTGCTGCATCTGCTTCAGACAAATACACAGGTAACTTTTTAGTTTCTGTCATAACCCCGATTGTAAAACAAATATATCATGTGTGTATTTATAATAAGGAATTTCAATGTACGTATTGTTAGGGAGGCCCATCTTACAGAAAAGGGCCAACCACGGACATAATCGATAAGGTATCTACTCTTTGGAAAAAATTATATTGATAAGTCCTTTTACTCTTGAGGCTTACTACTTTTGGAATGCTATTATTTGAATAATTCGGCAGCCTTTAATTTTTTGTGTAAAAGTTCATTTAAACATCTATATTTTTAATCATCATAGGGTAACGTAGGAGGGCGAAGTACATGCCTGCCAGGTGAATGTGCAGATCACGTTCATCGCTCAATGAAATAAATCCTTACTTTCAGGTACTAAACCTAACAACCATCGCCAGCACAATTATTCATCAATTTCAGGGGTGGCATCATCCCGCCCGGCAAACTGTTTGACATCCTTTCGGCCGCCAAGAAGATCAAGGTGCATGGCGTCCGCTTTGGCCTGCGCCAACAGCTACTGGTAGATTTGGAAAGCTTCAGCATTCCGGACTTTACGGCCGAGCTGGACCAACTGGCCATTTCATACCAGGTCGACAAAAATACTTATCCAAATATCGTCAGCTCCTATCCCGCAGCGGATGCCTTCATCCGCGACTCCTGGCTCAGCGAAGAGGTGTATAAAGACCTGCTCGGTTCATTTGACTATGAACCGGCGATCAAGGTAAATATCTGCGACAGCGACCAGAGTTTTACGCCGATGCTGACAGGCAATATCAACTGGATCGCCGCGGCCACGGACCCGCATTACTGGCACCTCATCATCCGCTTTCCCAAAACCAATGTGATCCATGAATGGAACATGCTGACCCACACCAGGGATATCAGCAAGGTCACCAGGGCGCTGGAACAGATCATGACCGGCAATGCTTCCCAATTCATCGATAACCCCGAAGCAGACGGGGAGCAGCTCTTCGCCATGCTCAATAAGGAGGGATTCCTGCTCAAACCCGCTGAAAAGAAAGCGGTCCTGCCCCTGTTCAACCTCCCGTATTTTGAAGGGCTCAACCGTTATGACCATAAATACTGGCTGGGGATCTATCGGCGCGACGAAGTATTCGGGGTTGATTTCCTCCTGAAACTTTGCAAACTCTGCATGGATACCGGGCTGGAGCCAACTCTGCTGCACCTCCTGGAAAACGATCATGATCAAAGGCATCGAAGAGAAGGATAAGGACGCATGGAATCTCCTGCTCGAAGAGTTCCAGATTAATATGCGACATGCCGCCAATGAGCTGAATTTCCAGGTGGAAGATAATTCCTCGGAAGCGCTGGCCCTCAAGAATTTCCTGGTAAAGCACCTGGGGATGGATGATACAAGAACCTTCGGGATCTGCATCGGCATCAAGACGCGGAAAAAAAGTGAAATATTCAGCAGCATCCTGGTCCGCCGCCGCTACATGATCGATTTTATGGGGATCAGGCTGGGTAAGGTATACGACATTTTATGCGCCAGGGATTTCAACCCCAACGAACGCACGGAAGAGATCTTTTCCAGTGGGAACCCGAAAATCGTATTACCCGAACAGCTGCGGCGCAGCGTCGTCAAATACTATCAATACAGGGCAGGTCTTCAGAAAAAACTGAAGTCCACCGAAAAGAAGCTGAAGTTCCCCGGGGAGAAGAAGTGACCGGGATTATCCCACAGCTATGACATCATCAAGGCACACATGGGATCGTTAAATGTCAGTTCCGGTGAAGGAGATCTCAAAGTGGCAATTCATTAGATGTAGAAGATGTACTTTATTAACTGTAAATAACTTTCAATGACCCCTTCCCTTTTTACCAACACCTGTTCCAAACTTACCCTGGCCATAATTGGATGTATGCTCCTTTCCTTTGCCAATGCGCAAGACAGGGATATCAGTTATATGTCATCAGGCGGCAAACTAAACCCGCTTCAGGCTATTATGGACATCAGGCATTACACCATTTCACTGGATGTGGATATTGATAACAGGAAAATAGCAGGAAGCACGGAGATTGACATATTGCTTTCCAATAAAACGGATACATTACTATTTGACCTTGTCCATTTACTGGAGGTATCCAGGATCAGGGTCAATAATAAACAGGTAAAGTTTGAACAGAAAAACGATAAAATCTTTATTACTTCTGGCACCGGATTTCAAGCCGGAAAACAGGTCATTAAAATTGAATATGGCGGAGAACCTCCTGTTGCTGTAAAACCACCCTGGTTCGGAGGCTTTACCTGGACAAAAGATAAAACCGGAAATCCATGGGTAGCCATTAATTGCCAGAAAGAGGGCGGAAGAATTTACTTTCCCTGTAAAGATCACCCAAGTGATGAACCCAATGAGGGCGTTGATATGTATATCACCGTACCAAAAAACCTGGTTGTTGGCGGACCGGGTCTTTTACAAAAAGTGACCAGCAAAAAAGGTAAACAAACCTACCACTGGAAAACAAATTATACCATCAGTAATTATTGTATCCTATTCAATATCGGGAAATATAAAGTAGTAAGTAAAAACATTACAACAATAAATGGAAATACAGTACCCATACAGTTCTATGTTCTGGAAGAAGATACTGCCTATGCTAAAAAAATAATTGAGCTTAAGGAAAGGGATACAAGAGTACTGGAGAAATATTTTGGCGAATATCCATGGGTAAAGGAAAAAATCGGGATTTGCGAAGTTCCTAATTCCGGGATGGAACACCAGACCATGATTACATTTCAAAATAAGTTTGAATACAGCAAGATTGGGGAAAGTGATTATTCCGCCAATTTATTTCATGAGTATGCGCATGAGTGGTGGGCAAACAAGGTTACCAATAAGGATTGGGCGCATTTGTGGATCCAGGAGGGGATCGCAACATATGCCGAGGCGTTGGTGCATTATGATTTAGGCGGACAGTCGGCCTATGATCAAATTATCAATGCACACAAAAGGTCCATAAGAGGGAAAAAACCCATGGTAGGAGGTGAAGAATTATCTGAAGATGAAACTTACGCAGGAAGTGATATTTACACGAAGGGATCTTTTTTCATGCATAGCCTGCGATATGTTATAGGCGATGAAGTATTCCTTTCAACGTTAAAAAAACTCGCTACCGATCCTAAATATACCTATGACAATTTTGTCACCACTAATGATGTGGAGAAATTATTCAGCAGCGAATCAAAGCAGGATCTTAAACCATTTTTTGATTTCTATACCAGGACCACCGATGTCCTTGACATATCAATAAAGGAAACCGGGTATCAGAAATACCTGGTAAAGATGAATAACTTTTTTATGCCACTGCCTTTTGATATTACAACCTCTGCAGGAACAAATAAAACAGTCATTGGAAAGGATGGAATAACGGTTAACAGCGCCGCGCCTCCGCAAGTAGATGTAAAGGGTTATTATTTAAAGAAAATATCCCTTCAATAATGATGCATAAAATAATTGTAATAGCCGCATTCATCATGCAAACAACAGGCAATTGTTTTGCAGATGACTACCCCCGCAATTATTCAATAGATATTATCCATTATGCTTTTGAGCTGAAATTGTCTGATAGCACAGATGAAATTTCGGGGAAAGCGACTATCCGGGTTTTATGTAAAACAAATGACACCCGGCAAATCAGGCTTGATCTCATCAATAAAACGGCGCAAAGATCAGGGAAGGGAATGGTCGTAGAATCTATTACATATAATAATATTAAAGCTGAATTTAAACACCAGAATGATGAGTTGATTATTCAGCTTGGCGGTCCGGCAGAAAAAGATAAGATCTGCACAATTGTAATTCAATACAAAGGCGTGCCGGCTGACGGGTTAAAAATTGGTCCGACAAAATACGGGGACAGGAGTTTTTTTTGTGAGAACTGGCCCAACAGGGCAAGACACTGGTTGCCCACGGTAGATCATCCCTATGATAAAGCAACAAGTGAATTTATGGTGACTGCCCCCGTAAAATACAAAGTAGTATCAAACGGATTATTGCAGGAAGAATCCCAGGTTAATAAAGAGTTTAAGCTGACTCACTGGAAGCAATCCGTTCCGGTGTCCTGCTGGTTATTTGTATTGGGAGTGGCGGAATTTGCCGTACAAAATGTTGGTGAATTTGATGGGAAGTCGATACAAACCTGGGTATATCCAAAAGACAGGGAAGCGGGATTTTATGATTTTGCAAATCCCACCACCCAGGCTTTGCAATTTTATACGGATTATGTGGGGCCCTATGTTTATGAAAAACTGGCAAATATACAGTCGCCCAGTGTCAGTGGTGGAATGGAAACATCCTCAGCCATATTTTATGGTGAAAAACTGGTTAATGGAAAAAGGGATGAGAGGTTACGGAATGTGGTCATTCATGAGATAGCGCATCAATGGTTTGGAAATGCGGTCACTGAATCTACCTGGGATGATGCATGGTTAAGTGAAGGATTTGCCACTTTTTTTACTTTGTTATTCCAGGAAAATGCATATGGATACGATGAATACATTGATGGATTAAAAAAAGCCAGGAAAACTGTATTTGACCTTCAGGGGAAAGATTCAACTTTTAGTATTGTGGATAACCGTTCCGCAGAGAAGGGTCCGGTTACGAACGGGATAACTTATCAGAAAGGAGCATGGGTCTTACATATGTTGAGGGAACGCATTGGCCATGATAACTTTAGAAAAGGGATACAGGCTTATTATAGAAAATACATGAACGCGAATGCGACTACTGATAATTTTATTGAGGAAATGGAGATAGTGTCAAATGAGAATTTAAAACAATTTTTTAAACAGTGGCTGCATAAACCTGATATTTTGAAAATTGAAGGAGGCTGGAAATACGATGCAAAATCAAAACAGGTTATAATAAATCTGAAGCAGGTGCAGGCTTCTGGTTTTGTGTTTGACGTGCCTGTAGAATTCCAGGTTTATGAAGCTGGTAATAAAACGCCTTTGAATGTAACGTTTAACATTAATGCAAAGAGCGGCCAGTTTAACATCCCGCTTTCTTCAAAACCTGCCCTGATATTAATTGATCCCCGGACAGTTTTATTGGCTGATTATATTTTTAAGGAAAACCAGTAGGCAATCATAATAAGTAAGCCATAGCAGCCATTCAGACAGGATTGAATTATTTCCCGGAAAGAGAATTGAAAACAATGGAAGGAAGGGTAAAGCTACCCCAAGGTGGCGGGAAGTGAACCCATTACCCGGCGTTTGTAAACTGTTGAAGAACCTGGTTGCATTAGAGGATTTTCTGACTATTAATAAAGTCACCCCGAATTTGAATTCTGGATGGGTTGAGAATATTTGCGCACTTACGTTACTGTTAGTACGCCACCACCATTCTTACTGGCATCTATAGCCGCCTTGCAACATAGTAATATTTTTTTCAGTATCACATAAACAGGGCAAATTGGATTGATTATTACTTCTCTCGCAAGATATATTTCCTGGTTAATGAAAAATAGCATAATTTAAAACTGGTCTTTATAAGATAATCGAGATTGGCTTTATAATCCTGGAAGCAGGTGGAGATAATTTGCGCAAGGGTTAACTTAATGTTTTCCACCGCAATGTTTACTGGTAATTTCCTGACTTCAGCCCTTATTACCATTGATATCTATTTTTTATTGTTAGTACATCTGGCATGTTGAGGCAATTTAAAGGTATTAACATGAGCCGGCGCGAAATTATTCTTAAGAAAATTGTTGTGAAAAATCTTGCATATGGATGATGTTAATAAAAATATCCAGGGAGAATCGGGGAACAAGGTTGATTTGCCAACCGGGGCCACAACCAACCAGAATGCGAGCCAGATTTATAACGTAGGAACTATTAATAATGCAGTATTTACTACGGATACTGTAATAAAAACATACAATTTATATCTTTGCCGAAAGCTTACGGAAGCCCTCAGCGAGTATAAACCGAAAGTAAAGGAGTTCCTTGGCAAAATGAAACAAACCGGTAAAACGGACTGGGAAAAAGACCAGCGATTTACTAAAATAGCATTTGAGAATATTATATCCAGTTTTGGTCTGTTAGGAATTCTTCTGCGAAAAGTGATAGGAGGAGGTAATGATGCAGCGAAATCTCATAATTACGCCAATGATTATATTGAAATATGTGTAGTAACAGCACAACGGGCGCTTCAGCTTTTATCATATTCATTTATTTCAAAACTGTGGGATTATAAAAAGGATAAAAAGTTCGAATTTTCCGGTAACCAGTCTGTAATCCTTGCCAATTATTTTAGTTCATACGTTGAATTGGATTTTTCAGAATACCTGGAACTGTTAAGCACGCTGGTTAACATTTTTGATGAACAGAAAATTGAATACCCGTTCAAAGAATTCAATAAAGACTGGCTGAAAGGAGATGGCAACTTTGTAAAATCTTATAAAAACCTAAATGAACTAATTAAACCGAATTCAGGGCAGGGTAAATCTTCCGGTGCTGAAGAAGCCGAAAAAGAATTGACAGAAATCCTTTGCACATTAGTTTTTCTCGCTAATTATAAGGTGGTGGCAGTTCGGGAAATCTCATATGAGGCTTTAAAAAACAAAGGCGCACAGTACCTTCATTCATATAATTACCTGGAAGAAAACAGTGAGAGCGAAGACAAAAATAAGCCCTATAAGGCGAAATATAAATATGATTTACTGCCTGTCAGTAGCGATGCTATTCTGATTTTCAGCAATCAGCAAAAATACCAGGAAGGCCTGAATCTTTTCCCTTTTATCATTGATATAAATGCACTGACTGGTCATTCCCTGGCGAGAATCTGTTTTTTTACATTATTTAATGAAGAAGATGGAAAATTGATTTATTCAAATTTTGATATTCCATCAGATAAAAACGAGGGTACTGGTGATAACAGTGAGGCGACCCAGGTGATAATAAAGTTTAACGACGAAGTGGAAAATGCACTTAAGGTTAATAGTGAAAATGACATTAATGATATAACCAGTATTAAGGAGGATGTTGACCGGTATAAAAAACTCCAGTTTAACAGCGTCTACAACATATTCCAAAATGCAAAGAAGGAAATTCTGGAATAATGACGGCTATTTATAGCATGAGAAATATCATTTTCTTGTCGGGAGCATATTTAAAGTTAAAACCCTTACCTGTTTATGGAGAAAAAGTATCCCTTTAAATTTCTAAATTCCTACGGCCAGGAAGACAGAGACATTTTTTTTGGCCGCGAAGAGGAAATTGAGACACTTTATGAAATGGTATTTGAAGAACCAATTTTGCTGGTTTATGGTGCTTCCGGAACAGGAAAAACAAGTTTGATTCAATGCGGACTTGCCAGCAGGTTCAAATCTTACGATTGGCTTGCATTAAACATCCGGCGGGGAAGTAATCTCAATGATTCATTGGAAAAGGCCTTAAAAGAACATGGAGACAGTGAATTATCTGATAATGCTTCTTCTGACAATAACCCTGGAACAAAAGCAACAAGTTTACAGCAATTAATAAAGAGCGTCTATCTCAATAACTTTAAACCAATCTACCTGATTTTTGACCAGTTTGAAGAACTATATATACTGGGAAATAAGGATGAACAAAAAAAGTTCATTGATTCTATTAAAGAAATATTGCATGCCGGTCAACCTGTAAAAGTAATCATTTCTATCCGTGAAGAATACCTGGGCCATTTGTTTGAATTTGAAAAAGAAGTGCCTCAGCTTTTACACAAAAAACTCAGGGTAGAACCAATGGGACTTGATAAAGTAAAGACTGTTATAAAGAATATTGCCCAGGCTAAACATAGTGTTGTAAGTATCGAACCTGGTGCAGAAGAAATTATTGCAGAAAGTATTTTTGAAAAGTTAAGAGGAGAGGAAAATACCTTTAGTATACAACTACCATACCTGCAGGTATTTTTAGATAGGCTATACCAGGATATAACACATGACCCAACACAAAAGTCCGAAGCGAAATTCACAATGGCAGCGATAAATAAAATGCCAGGTATAGGTGATGTTTTGCGCAACTTTCTGGATGAGCAGGTTTTAATTGCCGCAAATGATCTGAAGCAAAAGCCAGAGGATATATGGAAAATTCTTTCCCCTTTTGTTACCCTGGAAGGAACAAAAAAACCACTCTCTGCCGAGGAACTCTGCACGCTGATTCCCAACGAGAATGAACTGATCATAAAGGCCCTGAAGATATTTGAGGACCGGAGGATATTGCGGTATCTGGAAAAGGACATGCTTTATGAAATAGCGCATGACTCCCTCGCCCTACAGGTCAAGGCAAAACAAAGTGCAGATGTAGTAAAAATTTTGGAAGCGGAGCAGTTAATTACAAGCCGTTTTGCACTTAAAAATAAATTCCATAAGCTAATCCCTCCTGACGAATTGGTGTTTATAGAGCCATATTTAAATAATATTAAGTTAGACGATAATGAAAAGGCATTTATCGCAGAAAGCAAAAGGGCCCGTGACAGGAAAAAGAGGTTAAAAACATTTTCTCAAATTCTGATTTTTGCTGCCATTTCTGTCGGCCTGATATATTCAATATACCGCAATTACAGGAATAGGGAAATTCATGACCTGGATGACAGGGAGGAGGCCATTCAGGATATTATCAGATTTGCAAATTCCAATAATGTACTGGCCCTGGCAAATGCAGAGAAGGATCCTACGCTTGCATTGCAGCTTGAAAAGAAAGCTCTTGACACATTGGAAATGGCAGGCAGGCTATGTGATACACTATCAGGTAAATCATATAAATACATTGATTCTGAAAAATCAATAAGGGGACAATTTCTGGATTCATTATACAAGGCAACGTTTGCAAACATTTCAGCGCAGTCGATGAAACTAGTTGAAACAAGACAATGCATTATATAAAAAGATCGATCTGCCGTCAAATTTATCAAATACAATATTTGATATCCGCTTCGTGAATATGATATTCCCTGATAGGATTATCGATTCAACATTCAAAATCTGGCATTCGGACAATTCTGTATTGGAAAGAAGTAACAGTTTGAATAGTGAATATGCTTTGACTGCAGCGCTCTTCCCTACTGAATTTAATAGAGCAATAGTGAAGTATGCAAACGGTAAAGCCGGGTATTTTGATTTAACAGGGCAATATAGGGAAGTCAAGAAAAAGGAGTTTATTACCACCATTGCCCCTGTTTATTATGACTCATTTAAGTATAAAATATTATTGGCCGATACCAACAGGAATATTGAGATATGGAATTTATATGGATCGCCCAGAGTTGACAGTACAATTGATAAAAGAGTGAGCTATAAGTTTCCCAGTACAATTAAAATCAATAATTATATAATTTCAATTGCCATCTCAAGAGATAGATCAAAGATATTTGCGGTGGATGAAAAGGGAATGGGAGCGATATGGAACACTGATAAGAACAGTATTAGCCTAAACCCGGTGGTAGTTTTCAATGTGCTTCAGGATACTGTCTCTTGTTCGATTTTTTCCAATGATGGGTCAATGATTGCCACCGGAGCAAGAAATAATAGCATAAGAATATGGGATGCATCAAATGGCAACCTGATAAAAGTACTGAATGGGCATACCGGACCAATTACTTCTGTTGCCTTCTCTGCGAAGGATAGCTTTCTTTATTCTGGCTCCATGGATAAGACTTTCAGGCAATGGCGTGTGCCGAAAACAATGCCAAAATCAAGTGTGCCCCCTACTGCACCTATACAATGGAATCTCGTAAAGTCATTTAATGATTTATTTGATAAAAAAATTATAGATACTTTAAAGCCTCAGAATAGATAAAATGATCCCAGGCGTCGAGATAGCGGTTCGCAAAAACAACATCCAGTTTTTCCATCCGTTCATTATCGTCAAAATAATTCTCCTTTATCCTGTCAGACACGGCCATGGTAACTTTCTTGTATAAGGCTGCAAAATATCCTGCGCGGTCGGAGTTTTGCCGCGCCAGTATAATTATTTGATTCAGCTGGTCAATTACCTCTGAAATGGAATTTGCAGGCATTGTGATATAGTCAATTCTAAAGATAGGATGTTCTGACTGAGCCTTGTTGATTTACCATTGAAATACCCGTGTATTTTCCAATAACCATGAAATTTCTTTAAGCAGGCCGTAGCTTTTTTGCTAATCGCAAAAACCAATACTTTCATAATCGGATGAAATAAATTATATTGTACATGGATTCAATGTAACGTCCCCTATCCAAATAATAATTTCCCCTCTATCCCCGGTCAATAATTCAATGTTGACTGAAATTAAATGTCCTATAAGAACGTGCCAAGTTCAAAATTGACATATCCGCAATTACCGTGATGTTGATTTCCGTTACCCTCCCGATAAATGTTCAAACGCAGGCAGAGATAAAACAGTTTGGTACGAGAAAACACTTACCTATAAATTCACTTTTATGGAATGCTCAAATATCCTGGAAGCTGCGCTAAGTAAAGGAGATGTAAGCAAGTCCTTATTCCAGGGGTCTTCCGCCAAAGAATTAATTATTGATCTCCAGAGGGTATTGTTTGAATTGGGGTTTAAAAATGAGTTGAAGTTTGATCATTACCAGGCAGACGGTGAATATAACGCGGCAACCGTAAACGCTGTGTCGGCCTTCGCCGCAAAAAACAACTTTAAAAGTGACGGGACTTCAGTTTCCAATCAACTGGCCAAACTCATCCTGCAGCGTCATGACTTTCTACCTGAAATGTATCTTTTGTGGTCTATCTACAGTTCCGACCTGAGAACTAAAAAATACATTTCCAAGGGAACCAGGATGAGTATAACCGCCATACAGACCCTGCTAAATGAAAGAGGGTACAGTAAACAATTGAATTTTCAGAAATATGGGGCAGACGGATCCTTTGGCAAGGGAACCCGGAATGCTGTCGTTGACTATGCTAAAGACAATGGCATTGAGTCTGATGGCGACCTGCTGACACGGCCTTTAATGGATCTCATGTTAAAGGATATTAATGCCTTTTATGGAAAGCATTGGAGTGACCTGGCTAATAATAATTTACCGGGTGATGAATCACCACTGGTATTATTCGAAGGTTCAAGGTTCCAGGGACAGCCATGCCGCGCAGATGCCGGGTTTGTCCCGATGCTCAAAAAAATCAACGATTATGCTGAACAGGCTGATGTTTTTGTTCATGTAACCAGTTCCTTCCGGACCTCTTCGAATGTTGGCGGGGCTATCGTAAAACCTGCTACACGATCCAACCATATGGCCGGGCATGCCATTGACATGAACGTAGTTTACGACAATAAAAGAAAGAGTGCCAATTCACAGGAACTGGCCAAATACCCGGCTGTAGCAGAACCGGTCAGGCGCTTTATCAAATTTATTATAGATGATCCGGATCTTCGCTGGGGCGGGCAATTTAAGGTCAAGGATACCGTACATATCGATGACAACCTGAATACGGATATGGCCAGTTGGGACAAAAGATACCAGGCAATGCAGAAGGCAGTACAGCTGGGCGGCAAAGGAGTTTCCACCATGGTTTGAGTTGATATTAAAAATTAGTGGTATGAATCAACCTGAAATTTTCCTTTCATATGCCTGGGGAGGCGAAAGCGAGAAAATAGTAAATGACCTGGATCTCGCTTTTCAAAAGAAAGGCATTTTCCTGACTCGTGATAAACGCGACCTGGGATTTAAAGGGATGATTTCGGAATTCATGTTTCGGATTGGAAAGGGAAAAGCAGTAGTGATGGTCATTTCCGACAAGTACCTGAAATCACCATATTGCATGTTTGAATTACTGGAGATTTACAGAAACCTTGATTTCGGGAACCGCATATTCCCGATAGTGCTGAAAGATGCAAATATTTTTGAACCCATTCCAAAGTTAAAATATCTCGAATACTGGCAGGATAAAAGGAAAGAACTTGACGATGCTATAAGGAAACTTGGCCCTGAAGCAATTCCGGTAATCGGCGATGATTACAAAATCTATAAAAAGATATTCGACAACTATGGTGAATTGGCAAATATCCTGAAGGATATCAATTCCCTGACACCGGAAATGCATCTTGCGGATAATTTCTCAACATTGATTGATGCCGTAGAAAAACTTATCAACAATGATAAAACCCAATATGAAGAAGGCATAGAGCCCATAAACTGGAATTTCATTGTCAGGACGCTCAAAGACCAGAAATGTATCCTTTTTTTGGGCCCGGAGCTATTCAGGACAAAAGATAATACCAGGTCAAAACAGGAAGAATTTTTTGAAACTTTAGCTGCTAAAAATCAAGGGAAAATATTATCCTACAACCAGGATAGCTTTTTCCTGTTTTCAAGCCCGGAAGAAAAAACAAGAATATTTAAGGAGGTTATTGATTTTTTCGAAGGTCGAACAGATGAAGATATCATCCGAAGGATTTCCGAAATCCCCTTTAATGTAATCGTTTCCATTAACCCGGACATTTCCCTGAAAAGATTTTTCGTACAAAAAAATTACCCTCATGTCTTTGAATATTTTGATAAGAACTACAAAAAAGATATTGCAGAAACCCCAACGATCAGCAAGCCCCTGTTCTACAATTTATTTGGCAGCGTCACAAATCTTGAAACACTGATACTCACGCATGATGAGCTGTTCGAATATTTCAGGGCTTTAATGGGTAATAATTTACTACCGCAGGAATTGAGAACTGCACTTGAAACTGCCAAGGACTATATTTTCCTGGGCTTCCAGTTCGACAAATGGTATATACAGCTGATTCTCAGTCTCCTGAAACTTAATGATAAAAAATACAATTTTGTCCGGTATGCGTCAGCAAATACGATGGACAATGAAACAAAATCATTGTGCATAAATCATTTCAGGATTGAATTTATTGGGCCTGACAATAATGAATTTATCTATACGCTTCACGAAAAATGTAAGGAAGCAGGAATGCTTCGCGATTTCAATATTATGGCTGCAATAGATTCCACAAATGAAAGGGAGAAGGATCTCAAGCAAAGCATTGACCGCGAAAACAAATTGTTGCAGGAGTATGAACAAATACTCGAAAAAGAAACTGATCCCCGCAAAATATATGAATTGGAAGATAAAGCTGAGGAGATCAGGAAGAAAGTCACTCAGTTTGAGAATGAACTTGAATTAATTTATCAACATCAGTAATTAGCGCTACACAGAATGAGCAATGAAACCTGAACAGACAAAAACACACAGATATCCGGGGGTAAAACCTTTTTCGGAAAATGAGCGGCATGTTTTTTACGGCCGAAGTACCGATACCAGGAAATTATTCCAGCTCATTAACCTTGAAAAACTAGTGCTTCTTTATGGAAAATCAGGTTTAGGCAAAAGTTCATTGCTCAATGCCGGGGTACTTCCTTTATTTGATGAAGACGAGGATTTCGTTACTATAAAAATCAGGTTTGGTACATTTTCCGTTAATGCTCAATCACCGGTTGCGATTTCATTATTCAAATTGCCAGAAGCATCAGCAAATCCGGTAATGAACAAGCTTGGTGCAGGATTCGACACACTTTGGTTACGCATGAAATGCCTTCAGGCCAAAGATGGCCGGGCTCTTAAAACCTATATCCTGGTATTTGACCAGTTTGAGGAATTATTTACCTATGATAAGGAAGATATAAAACAATTTAAAAGGCAGCTTGCCGACCTACTGTATTCAAAAGTGCCAGGGTACATTGGTAAGTCCATTACAAACAGGCTTAAAGAAAATCCGGAATTCTTGTCCAATGAAGAACTTGAATTTTTATATCATCCGCCCAATGTAAAAGTGGTTCTTTCCATACGTTCGGATCGTATGAGCATGTTGAATACACTGGCAGACTATTTACCGGATATCCAGAAAAATTATTACGAACTGAAGCCGCTTGACCATGATTCGGCGGTTGATAGTATTACAAAGCCAGCCATGGATAAACGGGATCTTTACCTGTCGCCACCTTTTGAGTATACTCCGGACTGTATCAGTAAAATCCTTGATTACCTTACTCAAAACGGACAGAAAAGTATTGAAACATTTCAGCTTCAAACGGTTTGCCAGTTTGCTGAAAATCTGGCCATAGAGAATACATTAAAATACGATAAACAAAAACAAACGTTCCAGGTAGAACCCGACATACTCGGAGACCTGCAGAATATTTTCCGCAAGCAGTACGATAAGCTTATAAGTAATATTGAACCTAAAGAAAAACAACTGTCGGCTCAATTGTTAATTGAAAATAAACTGATCATTGATGGCAACCGTGTCAGCCTTCCCGACGCAGTTGTGCTGAAAGAAAAGGGAATAGATGTCGGGCTAATTGCTTACCTGCACGACATTCATCATATACTCCGCAGCGAACCTAACACAACGGGGGGTATTAGTTACGAACTTAGCCATGATACACTGGTAGCACCGATACTTAAAGCCAAGAAGGAGCGGGAGGATAAGGAAAGGCTTGCCAGCCTGGAAGTGGAACGGCTGGAGGAGTTAAGGCAACAAAGGGAAAAAGCCGAGAAAGAACAACTGGAACTGGCTAAAACAAGAAAACGCCTTCGGCTGGTATACAGTCTGCTGGGGCTTGCATTACTTGCCCTTGGAGCGGCTGTATTTTTTGGAATTGACTCCAATAACCAAAAAATGAAAGCCAGGGCAGCTGAAATTGCAGCAATGGACCAGAAAGACTCTGTTCTCCTTGCCAAGAATATTGCTGACGATGCATTAAAAGATGTGAAGGATAAAATTGCCATAATCAGGAAAAGAGATTTTGATGCATTTGAACAAAGGGCAAATACAATAACTGATGCAGGTGGATGCCCGGTTGATATTTTAGTGCAAATGGATAGCATTGCAGTAATTCATCCTGATAGCTCGTCGATGAAGAATACCATTGTGTTAATAAGAAAAAAGTGTAACTAATATCATGAACCGCCTATTATTTTTATTACTATGTGTGGCCTTTCTTGTTTCAGCAAAAGGACAAAATAATTATGCAGAAGCCATAAAACAGGGCGATGCTGCATTCAAAAAGGAGCAATATAAACTGGCAATTGATAAATATTTTGCAGCTGAAGCATTTGATCCAACCAAAAAGGATATAGTGAGGCAAAAAGTGAAACTGACATTTGACAAAATTGAATCATTGCGGAAGGAAGAAATTAAATCAAGAAGGATGGCTGACAGTGCATTAAAGATTGCACAAAGACAGGAGCAGAATGCACAAAGACAGGAGCAGATTGCACTTAATGCCTTAGATGAAGCGAAAAAACAAAAAAAGGAAGCGGAAAGGCTAAAAGAAGTAGCAGAAAAACAGACCAGGCTTGCCGATAGTAGTTTAAAGAATTTCCAGGAGCTTAAAAAAACGGTCATTGGCACCAGGTACCAGGGAGGCATTGTTATTTCCTGGGAAGATTCTACAGGAAAACACGGTGTAATTGCAGCTGTTAAAGATCTTGGTAAATATACCTGGAAAGAGGCTAAGGAGGTATGTGAAAATTTAATTTTAGAAGGGTACAGTGACTGGCACTTGCCAAACCGAACTGAATTAGCAATCCTGTATGCAAACAGAAACGTTGTTGGCGGATTTGAAGAAAGCTATTATTGGAGTTCTACGGATGCCGGAATCTTCCAGATCAAAGCCTGGAGTCAGATTTTTACCACCGGATTCCAAACCGGGCGGGGAAAAGACAATAAATATTTAGTTCGTCCGGTAAGGGCATTTTAACTTTAAAGTATACCCGGTAAGGATAAAATTCCATACATAACCAAACGCCGTTCCGAATACACGGAAGTTGAAAAATACTACTAATAGGGTATTTGCATAGTAAGATCATATTATATATCTTTAATTTCCTTTACTACCCCATTTTAAAAGGACTATTCAATCAGGATTTATTATCTGCAAGTTTCTTCATGTTTATGGGCTGCCAAAATACAGGAAGAGCCTATGCCAATGACATCGCCTGAAATGAATCCTACAGGTTCATTAGATCAGGGCAGTGCTTATTCAACGGGCCCTTTCACTAATATTGACACGCATCACAACTGATTGAAGCGGTTAAACGCTTCAACGGACGGTTTCTGTGCACTTCCGGAAACCAAAAGGTCAGCAACTTAAACCAGTAAAATTTTCGATTTAAGTTGCCGGCCTTTTTTTATGTAATTTATTTTCCTTTTGTCACAGCACTCTTCAGCTCGTTGATCGGTTCTTTAGGCAACAGCACTTTATTAACTTTTTCACCAACTACATCCTTTGCCAGTTTGAACACGGCACTTTGAATTGTTTTCTCTGAAGTACCCACTCGAGCGGTGTAATTACCTGCTTCCGTGAACCATGAGGAGGTCTTTGAATCAAATGAAGCCAAATCAGCAGGTGTTAAACTAAAAGTGATCTCCTGTGATTCACCAGGCTGCAACAACTTTGTCTTGGCAAATCCCTTCAATTCAGCAGCCGGCTTATCCAGTTTCTTGTTGGGAGCGCTGATGTAAAGTTGTACCACTTCCTTCCCGGCCACAGATCCGGAATTGGTAACAGTAACGCTTACCTGTAAATTTTCAACCATAGCAGGGCCTGAAGTTTTCAGGCTGCCGTAACTGAAATCAGTATAAGATAAGCCATAACCGAATTCATATACGGGCCTAATCTTAAATGTGCTGTAGTAGCGATAGCCTACATAAACACCTTCTTCATAAGTCACTTCGGCTTCAAATGCTTTTTGTCCGAAAAGTCCCTGAACCGGCTTGTCTTTCAGTTCCTTTCCGGGAAAGTTTCTAAAAGTGGCATCATCTCGCGTAGGAAAATGGAAAGGTAGTGGCTAATTTTCCGGATGGGTTCACCTTTCCTGACAGTACATCTGCCATGGCATTCCCACCTTCCAGACCGGGTTGCCATGCCAGCAGGATAGCATCAGCCAGTTCATGCCACCCGGTTACATCAACCACACCGCCAATGTTAAGCGTGACGATTACTTTCTTACCCTGTCCATGGAATGCAATGGAAACATCGGCAATCAATTTTATCCTCCTTTTCTGTCAGCAAGAAGTCATCCTGCTCTTTACGATCGTTACCTTCACCGGCATTTCTTCCGATGGCAATCAGGGCTATATCTGAATTGACAGCAGCCTTCTTTATGTCATCTGCAGAAACAGTCATTTCAACAATGGGTATTGTTGGACTCATAAGTTCTTCTATCGGACTTTTTTTCGGCTTCTTACGATTTTCAGATTCAATGTAATTGTTGTAAGCACTATAAAGGTCTGTATTCAGCGAATAGCCGGCATGGAACAGGCCATCAATTAAAGGAACAGAGTACATTTTGTTTACATCACCACTTCCTGTACCACCAGCGATAAGTTCGAGGGCATTATTACCAAACACGGCCAGTTTTGTACCGGGTGCAACCGGTAGAGTTTTGCGATAATTCTTCAGCAATATCATGCTTTCGGCTGCGGCATCCCTGGCAATTTTTGCATTATCCTTTAAAGGGGGATTATCGCTGAATTTATATCCTTTGAAAGTTGGTGATTGCATGATGATACCGAGCATTTCCGCCACATTCTGGTCGAGTACTTTCTCATCCAGTTTCCCGTTTTTAACGGCATCGAGTATAGCCGTTTTTTGTTGAGGCATACCCGGCATCAGCAGGTTATTTCCTGCCTTCATCATCTCTACGGCATTCACTCCACCAAACCAGTCGGTCATCACAAACCCTTTAAAACCCCATTCTTTCCGCAATATGGTGGTCAGCAATTCATAGTCTTCTGCTGTATGAAGTCCATTTACCAGGTTGTAGGAACTCATGATGGTCCATGGATTCGACTTCTTTACCATCATTTGCCATCCTTTTAAATAGATTTCACGTATCGCCCTTTCACTGATTTTTTCATTTACGGTATTTCGGTTGGTTTCCTGGTTATTGGCGAAGAAGTGTTTGGCGGAAACTCCTACTCCAACACTCTGTATTCCATCCACCATAGCAGATGCCATGTATCCTGTAAGTAAAGGATCTTCAGAATAATATTCAAAATTGCGCGCCCCAAGCGGATTGCGGTGAATGTTCATTCCGGGTCCCAGCAGGATATCTATCCCGTATTCTTTCGCTTCACTTCCAAGGGCTGCGCCAACCTTTTTCACCAGGCTGGTATCCCAGCTCGATGCCAGCAAAGTACCGGTAGGCCAGGCAGTGGCGTAATACATACGGCTCTTGCCTGCGTTGAAGGCATGGATACCTGCAGGTCCGTCGCAGACAACGATGGCTGGAATGCCCAGTCGTGGAATGGCGATAGTGGTACCGGCTGCACCGGTCACCCTTTTCTGAGCATCGGTAGGCGTGGTAGATGCGCCTGGCATTGGCATGCCGGGAACATACATGCCACCGCCCACGAGGAGCGATACTTTTTCTTCCAGGGTCATGGCCTTGACGACTTCACTGACCGGGCTTTTGCCCAATTGCGGGAGATTAGCCTGTTGTGCCCCTGCAATAAAAAGGGTTGCGAGGAAACAAAAAGACAAACTGATTCTCCGGTAAAATGATTTCATGATGGATGAATAAATATGATGAGAAATATTATTGAGTCATTATGACACAATAGTACTACATTTGGTCCAGATCACAAAAATTACTTGTTTTGATCATGGCCGGGATTTCGGGAAAATTGCAGGAGAGGATCAATTTTGATGTTAGCCAGTATATGGCCGGACTATCTGTCGACAATGTCATTTTCGGGTTCCACGATAACCAGTTAAAGGTATTGTTGCTGGAATGCCTGAATAAAAAGGACTGGATGTTGCCGGGAGGTTTTGTACATAAAGAGGAATCCCTGGAAGAAGCGGCAGCCACAGTATTGCTTAACCGTACCGGGCTTAAGAATGTTTACCTGCAGCAGTTCCATGCTTTTGGCGATCCACGCCGGTCAGGGAAAGCGGTTGTCAAAGGATTTGTGAAGTCGATGAAACTGGATTACGAAGAGAACGAATGGTTTCTCCGGCGATTTATTACTATTGGCTTTTACGCCCTGGTGGAATTCGAAAAAGTGGTTCCGGTCCCCGACCAGTTGTCAGCATCCTGCGACTGGCGTGATATCAATGATCTGCCACCGATGATATTTGATCACCGTGATATTATCATGAACGCTTTGACCGCGATGCGCCATCACCTGAACTATCAGCCAATCGGTTATAATCTTTTACCGAAAGAATTCACGATGAAGAACCTTCAGTCGATCTATGAAACCATCCTGAACAGGAAACTCGACCGCTCCAATTTCAACCGCAAGATGCTTGCTGCCGGAATACTCGACAAGAAGGAAAAATTGTTTGCCGGCGGTGCACACAAAGCCCCATATTTATACAGTTTCAACAAGAAGAATTATTTCAGGGTATTGAAGGAAGGATTCAATAATGAATTCTGAGCACTTAGTACCACTGCCGGAATGTCTTTTTAAAGGGAAATTTCATTAACTTCTGAATTATAAGGATAAGGGTAAGGTTTAAATATAGCGAATGATAATTTCCTTTCGTTAAAACCTGCGCTCCGGCACTTATCAAATTATAATTATTTGCAATGAAGAAAATAAAAATCTTCCTGGCTTCTTCCAATGAACTGAAACCGGAAAGGGAAAAATTTGAAATTGAAATTTACCGAAAATGCAAGGCATGGTTTGCCAAAGGCGTCTTTCTTCACCTGGATATCTGGGAGGATTTATCGGCCCGCATGTCATTGTCGGGTTCCCAGGGTGAATACAACAAATTTGTAAAAGAAGCTGACCTCTTTGTTTTCCTTGCATATTCCAAAGTGGGCATGTACACTGAAGAGGAATTTGAACATGCATTCGGACAGTTCAAGTCAACAGAGAAACCCTTCATTTTTACATACTTTAAAACGCCGCCGGATGCTGCACAGGACAGCCTGGCTGATTTCAAAAAGAAGCTGGGTGAACTGAAGCATTTTTATGCCAATTTCAATGACATCAATGACCTTTGGAACCAGTTCAATAAGGAACTGGACCGGCTTGAGGCTGATGGATTCACCGAGAATAAAAGGCCTGAAAATATTGCAGGTTCCTTACCGCCCACCCAGTACGCGGAAAAGATCTACAATATTGACAAGATTGATAATGCTAACTTTTCCTGATACATCATGGCAGATCCAACCAATACACCAGAAAAGAATATTGTTATCCAGGGCGTAACTGAAGAAACTATTACCGTACTGGTTGACGGAATCACCCAACAGCTCGAGAAAAAACTGGACGTATTGCAGGAGTTCATGGAGAAACAGGCGGCTAAATCCCTTCAATCCGCCAACAATATTTACAATATCGGCACCATCACCAACGCCAATTTTGGCTATGTGGTGGGACAGGCCGGGCACGACAAAGCCCTTGCCTTCCCTATTAGCGGAGAGCCTTATCGGTGAAGGTAATTTATGGATCCAGAGCCTGGAGCGGGAGCTGCTTAAAAAGGGCGTATCCGTGAGTGACCAGCCATGGGATATATTCCAGAATTATGACTGGCTGATACAAACTTTTTTGCAAAAAATGTGCACTGCTGCAGGGCAGGAGAAAAACCTGCGCCGGCTTATCCTTTATGGCCGAAGCCTACCAGGCTTCTCTGCGATTACCTCTGCTATATTCAAATGGCCCAGGTACTTCAAATGGAGAACAAGCCAAAGCTGGATATCATCTCCGATTTTATTCAAATGGAGGGAAACAATTCCTTGATTTTGATTATACGAGCCTGTTACTCACCTGCACGGAGGTTCTTGGAGAAAATGGTTTCATGAAAGAAATAAACGAGTTTGTCGAGGAGCTTACTGATACCGAATCAATTTATATGGAACAGCCCTTTACCTTGAGGACCAGCGAAGAAAATTAATGGCCAATACCATAGCGGAAGATGAGAAACTTCCCGGCCTGCTCGATGAGTACCTGACTGCACTGGTATACTGGTTACGGAATATTTCTTTCCTGGCAAATTACCGGCTGGTATCCATCAAAGAAATAAACCTCAATTACCGCCTGGGTACGGCGAAGAATTTTGTGCACCTGTATGGTGAACTGCATAGCATGTATAATGAGGCGGGGTCATCAGATGGTGATTATAAATCCAAATCCATTGAACGACTCCTTTACATATAGCAAAAGTATTTTATTGCTCAGGGGAAATGATGTATCAGCCTGCATGAATAATATAAAGGATCCAAAGGCCTATCTTTCACTTTCGCCGCTGGTGATTGATCAAAGTGTTTATGCTGAAAAGCCAACGCAAACACCTGAAATTTTTTATTATACCGGGTATGAAAAAGCAAAGCGCCAATACAACTATTCGCAATACAAAAACGAACTGGCATTTGGAGGCAAGGGGGATATTGTTTCCAACAAGACATTGAAAGTATCCGCGCAAAATAACAACCAGCCCCTGCTGGATGATTTGTTTGAACAACTGGAAGAAGTATTTGAACCATTTAAAAACAAACAATCATGAGCCAGGCAACATTCACCCTTCAAATTCCTGGATTCATACCAGCAGGCTGATGCAGATGTTTTCTTTGGACGGGAAAAAGAAACCATTGATTTATACAATGCATTGAGTGGTGTAAAACACCTGCTGGTTTACGGGCCTTCCGGATCAGGAAAGACCAGCCTGGTAGAATGCGGCTTGCGCAACCAGTTTTCGGATGCCGACTGGTTTGCCATTACCATCCGGAAGGGAGCCAATATCAATGCTTCCGTTTTTGCCAGCATCAACAATGCGCTTAAAGAAAAAATAGAAATAGACCCGGTCACCAAAATGCCGGCGGATGCTCAGATAGAATTCGGACAGGCCGTTGAAAAATTATTTACCGAACGTTATCAGCCGGTGTACCTCTTGTTTGACCAGTTTGAAGAATTGCTGATATCAGGTGAAGCAGAAGAAAAGAAAAAATTCTTTACGCTGCTCAATAAACTCATCCGCAATAAAGTGCCCTGCCGGATCATGCTCATCATGCGGGAAGAATTTATTGGCCACTTTTCTGAATTTGAACCGCTATGCCCCAGTATTTTCCAGCACCGGTTCCGGGTAGAAAAGATGGGCAGAAAAAATGTGGAAGAAGTTATTTATCATATCCTGGAAGCGCCAAAGTACCGGCATATTTTTAATGTGGAAGACAGCCAGAAACTGGCCGAAAGCATCTTATCAAAACTGCCCGATAAGAGAAAGGAAATAGAACTGGCGCATGTGCAGGTATTTTTGGGAGAGCTCTGGGATCGTGCGCAAACCACTAAAAAGGAATGATCAGTTGCCGGTGCTAAGTGCGGACCTGATTAATGATGATGATGACCTGGAAGCCGTACTGGAAAGTTTTTTGAAAAAACAAATGAAGGAACTGGATGGAAGTTTTGGTGAAAGGGTTTCACTGGAATTGCTGGCAGCAATGATCTCTGAACGGTTTACCAAACTGCAGGTAAGTGAAGCGGACCTGGTAGAAAGACCTGGAACATAAAAAAGTGTTGAGCAAAAAACCCATTGCCGAACTGCTGAAAGAACTGGAACAGCGCCGCATTGTACGCACCATAAAAGTGGGGGATGAAACACAGTATGAAATAAGCCATGATGTACTGGCCCTGGTAGTGGGACAAAACCTCACTGAAGAAATGAAGATGCGGGAGAAAGCCGGTGATATTTATAAAGTGTATGGAGAAAGGCAGGGATTGTTTACGCAGGATGATATTGATTACCTGCGTCCTTTTCAGAAAAGCCTTTCCTATCCGCCGGAATTGCAGGCAAGGGTAGAAAAAAGCATCCGGGCAATTAAGGAGGGGAAAACGAAAAAAAATAGCAGTTTCCTTTTTCATCCTGTTAGTTATCATAGCATTCCTGATTGCATATTCAGTTCAGTCAAGAATAACAGAAATACAAGCACTGAATGACAAGGCTACTGCTGTAGCTGCAGATAGTGTTACAAAGGAACTATTAAAGATCGTGTTGAAAGGAAGGGGTGAACAGTATGCTAACCAGGATGTAGCAGAAACAATAGAAAGACTTAACACTGGAACAGACCTATCCCATAGACAGTTTAATTGTTCCAAGGGCAACTTCAGTACCCGTATCCGGGACAAGTAATTATGATTTCCTGATCTGGATTGATGTGCCTTCATTCAGGGCGGCAGAAATAAAGGAGGTTGAATATAAATGGCCCTGTAAGGGATTTATAGATAGTGTACATATTGGAAGCAAACCATCATTGGGTTTTGCCTTTGGGTACAGGGGATGGGGATATTGCCCAATTATATTAATAAAGGTAATCCTTAAAAACGGGGAATAGTTCCAACTTGAATTTGAACTGGGAGAATATCTGCGCCGTCAGGATGCTCGAATGAATTTATTGATTATTCAATAACGCTGTTAATCCCGATTTTTTCAGGTGATCTTCTACCGACAATCTCTTGCTTATATCAAGCATGGGCACTTCGCCAATATCACTCTGGTGGAAATTATATACCAGTATCGTAAGCACTTTTTCAGGTAGTACCAGGTTTTCAAGTTCTTTCGGTAAAGACGAATAACTATTGATCAGAAGATCCTGCATTGCGCCAATAGTAGTCGGACTGCTTTGTATTTCTGCTGCTTTAGGAGAGATGACCAGGGCAAAGATCCTGAACTCTGACTCGGTAGCAAAAAAGATGGATTTGAAGACTTCATACAATGAAAACTTGCTATTCCCTGCCACAGTTACATTCCAGCGTTTGTCCTGGCTCATTGGAGCGCCTTCTTTATTTATGGCTTCCAGGCTGGTGGTCATGGCATAACCCGATTTCACATAGTAATATTGTGTTCGGCCTTTATACCCGGCACCGTTGAAAATAACCCTGAGGTAGTCATCTACCTCTTTCATTTTTTTCAAACCGGGTTTATAGTTGTTAATGTACCTGAACGCGGAAGGAAAAGGCGCAGGGATGGGGAAAAAATATTTTTTTTGATTGTCATCTATCCACGGGTCTGGGGGATGCCGTGGTGATATCTTACTTCATCAGGGCAATTATCAGGTTTAGATATTTTTTTTAGGTTATTAAATAATCCTGTTACATGCTTCAGAATCCATGTTTTTACGGAAAAAATCATCTTTAGGTATTTGATTATACACGTGATAGGGCGGCGGATTATTAAAACTTCCGGTATTTCCAGGATTAAGTTTTTCCTCAAAAGCCTTGAATTCATAAAGGACATCTTCAATGGTACAAAGGGAATTGAAATTTTCAGACACATAATTTAACTGGAGATATCTTGAAATCAGGTCAAGGGCCAGATCCAGATCGTAACTCACATCAATCTTCCAGGCTCTTGGGCGTTTTATATACGTTTGATAATATCTCCCCGGTAGTAAATTTAAAATACCTGCCCTTAATGGCAGGTTATACAGGGATGTGTAATGCAAGAGCGAATCAAAATCAAACAGCTTTATATTCTTTTCTACCAGGAATATTCTCTTAAAATCGGCGTAAATATCATTATTGAAATACGGAGTAAACAGAGCTTTTAATTCTTTAATATCGCTTTCAAGCTCACTGCACCGCATACTTGTAAATCCTATAAATTCATAATAGGAGTCGAACGTAATGTAGGGTTCAATAAATTGTATTTCGGATTTGTTGAAATAATTAATGGCGATTTCCAGTGTGCTTTTCCATTGCAGAAGAGCTTTCCGGGATGTGTCTTTTTTATTTGAAAACAACATCCTGGCCTTGCCATAATGCAGGAGTGAGTAAGTGAAATGATAAAGGATCGTCATTTTTTTTGATAAAACCTGAATCCTTAATCGATGCTAATTCATTTTCTTCGAACTGGAGTATTTTGGCAATACGTTGTTTCTGAAGTGTGTCGAAGTATTTTTCTGTGAGTGACAGGTTTATAAATGCCTGTCCGAGTGTTAATGAATCACTGGCTCTTTCCGGCGGGGCATTATTTGCTATTGCCAGGTTAAATGATAGCAGGGAAAACAAAACGAAACTAAAGCGTGTAAATATTTTCATGAAAAAATATTCTTTCGTAATTACGTTTCCGATTGCCTGTCTCCCGCAAATTCAAATAATCCGGCACCATACAATGTATAACAAAACAGGCTAATTCAGTATTTTAATTGAAATGCAGGATCACTTAAATCCTTTAACCCCACCCCGCTTAATTGTAATCGAAGTGATTCTGTAACCAGGTAATATATCTTGTCTGCGGCAGCCATGAACGGCAATCCCTTTGGTCCAATATTGGAAATGCAATTGCGTTGGTGATCGGTATTTCCTCTTTGTGGATGAAATGTCAGGTAAACACCCAGGCTATCAGGTGAACTCAATCCGGGCCTTTCACCTATAAGGATGACTGAGAGTTTCGCGCCAAGTGCATTTCCTGTTTCGTCACTTATGGCAACACGGCCCTGTTCAATAATGCAAACAGGTGCAATGGATAATCCTGAAGAAATAAATCGTGGTATCAGCAGTGATAATAATGGTAATGCATGGTCATTAATGGCCGTTGCGGATAATCCATCTGCCAAACTAATGCAGATATCAAGAGATCCGGAGTATTGAGAGAGCAGTGATAAGGAGGAATCATTAAGTCTTCTGCCCAGGTCAGGCCTTTGCAGGTATTGAGCCCGGTCAGTGGCATTACTTTGAAGCAAAAGAAAAGGAAGATTCAATGCATGTAAGTCCTTCTGACAAATATGTCTTATCAAGTGTTGTATAAACGGCATCCCTTGCAAATGCATGCGCCAGTTTGAAGGATAAATTTTCCCTTACCGGGATGGAGACTCCCGTTCTTCCAAGGGCAATCCTGGCGGCAGTGAATTTATTCAGTGCTGACCATGGATCATTGGCAGGTATTAACGGGGATGATTCCATTATTTGTATTGATATGAAATGTTCCGGGACATTTTTAGCCTTATATTTTAAGATGAATATTTCAATAATGGATGATCCTCACTCGCCGGCAATTGCTTTCCCTCATTATTAAAAATCCCCTGCCTGATCAGCCATGTTTCAAATTCCGGCGCAGGTCTTAATCCCAGCGCCTTTCTTACAAACAGGGTATCATGAAAGGATGTGGACTGATAATTCAGCATAATATCATCTGCGCCGGGGACCCCCATAATATAATTGCATCCGGCCACTCCCATTAACAATAATAAATTGTCCATATCGTCCTGGTCGGTCTCCGCATGATTGGTGTAACAAATATCCATCCCCATTGGTAATCCCAGCAGCTTTCCGCAGAAATGATCTTCCAGCGCCGCACGGGTGATTTGTTTGCCATCATACAAATATTCAGGCCCTATAAAACCAACAACAGAGTTAACCAGGTGAGGATTAAAATGCCTTGCCACCGCATAGGCCCTCGCTTCACAGGTTTGCTGGTCAACCCCCTCATGCGCATTTGCTGATAAGGAAGACCCCTGTCCTGTTTCAAAATACATGATATTGTTTCCCAGCTTTCCGCGGTTCAATGATAAACCTGCTTCATAAGCTTCTTTCAGCAGGGCCAGGTTAACGCCAAAGCTGGCATTGGTTTTTTCCGTTCCGCCGATCGACTGGAATACCAGGTCAACAGGAGCGTTTTTCCCGATCAGTTCAAGGGTAGTGGTAATATGGCTTAGAACACAGGATTGCGTAGGGATATCAAATCGCTGAATTAAACTATCCAGCATATTCAATATCGCGTAAACCTTATCCGGGTTATCCGTTGCGGGGTTGATTCCAATTACGGCATCACCGCTTCCATACATTAATCCGTCAATGATGCTGGCCGCAATGCCCTGCAGGTTATCCGTTGGATGATTGGGTTGAAGGCGGGAAGAAAACCTCCCGGGAAGACCGATCGTATTCCTGAATCTTGTAATAACCCTGATCTTTTGCGCAACAAGCACGAGGTCCTGGTTTCGCATGACCTTGCTCACCGCAGCAGCCATTTCAGGGGTAATAGCCTTATGCAAATACTGCAATGTTTTAGCCGTAGCAGAATCGCTCAATAAAAAATCACGGAACATGCCCACAGTAAATGAACTGATCAGCATGAAAGCCTCATCATCGTGATTGTCGATGATCAGTCTTGTTACTTCGTCAGATTCATATGGAATAAGGGCTTCGGATAAAAATGTTCTCAACGGAAGATCGGCCAGGCATAACTGAGCGGCTACGCGTTCCTGGTAGGATCCGGCACATATCCCGGCCAATGCATCCCCGCTCCTGAACGGACTGGCTTTCGCCATAAGTGTTTTCAGGTCCTTGAAATGGTAAGTATGATTCTGTATAGTTTGCTTATACATCCACAATCTATTTTGTCAGCATCCTGCAACATACTGTCCTGCAGCGGTATTTTATGCCTGCCTGTAAAAACAAATATCAGTAACAAAATAGTCAACCCTCCGAAAAATACAATGCATAACATAAAGTTATACCAGATTATCGCAAGTAAACAAACCACAGATAAAACCAACGCAATTATTGGGAACCATGGATAAAATGGCGTTTTGAATCCGGTATGCGCAGTATGGAATTTTCTCATCTTCAGCAGGCTGATCATGCTGATGCAATACATGACTACAGCGCCTAATGCAGAAATGATGATCACCTTATCCGTTGTGCCGCTATATAGGCAGACAAGCCCAACCAGTCCGCCTGAAATAAGCGCCCAATGCGGTGTCCGGAATCGCGCATTCACATAGCTTAAGTGCCGATGGAAGAAAACCGCTCCTGGACAATGCGAAAATCTGCCTTGAGTATCCTATAATCAGTCCGTGGAAAGAAGCGACCAATCCAAACAGGCCGATGCCGGCAAATATTTTCGTCCAGCTGTTCTGCTTTCCCAAAACCTGGCTGATGGCTTCGGGCAGCGGGTAATCGATAGTGCTTAGCGTTTGCCAGTTGCCAATACCACCTGATAATATCATAACGCCGAGGGCCAGGAATACGAGTGTGGCCATCCCCAGGATATAACCTTTCGGAATATTTCTTTGGGGATCGGTGACTTCCTCCGCTACCATGGCCACGCCTTCAATGCCCAGGTAAAACCAGATGGCGAAGGGCAATGCTGCAAAGATTCCACCAATACCGAAATGCTGATTGTGCTGTAAAAAATTACTGACTTCAAAATGCGGGGTTACAATACCCATGAATAGTAAAAGCTCCAGGACGGCCAGCACGGTGACAATAAGATTAAATATTGCCGACTCTTTTATGCCCAGGATATTGATCAAGGTAAAAATTACATAACAGCTTACAGCTGTATACATCACAGGAATATTGCTGTACAGGAAATGCACATAACTGCCAAGGGCAAACGCAATGGCGGGCGGGGCAAAGACAAATTCGATGAAGGTGGCGTAGCCTGCTATGAGTCCGCCAATGGGCCCGAAGGCTTTATACGCATAAGCAAATGGTCCGCCTGCATGGGGTATGCTGCTGGTAAGTTCGGTGAAACTGAAAATGAACGCCACATACATTACCGTAACAAGCAGGGTCGCGATGAGAAAACCAACGGTACCGGCAACGCCCCAACCATAGTTCCAGCCGAAGTATTCACCTGAGATCACGAGTCCGACAGCCAACGCCCAGAGATGTATCGGCCTGAGTATTTTTTTTAACGGAGGATTGGCATGCAGAGACTTGCTCATCCTTGAAAATACGCGATTATCGCCGGAATTATACCGGGGGTACAGGATCATTCCGGCCTGGTGAAAACCATACAGTGTTGTATGGGAAGATTGGAGATATTGCGTTCAAATTTGAAACCTGCTGCAGACAATTCTTTAATAATCTGCTCTTCGGTCATTTTATGAAGGCCTTTAATGGCAAGGTCTTTATCTTCTGCCCTGAATTCAATCATGAATAATTTGCCACCCGGTTTCAATGCGGCGAGCATTGATTTTCCCATTTCATAAGGGAAGGAAAATTCATGATACACATCTACCAGTACCATAAGATCAATGCTTGCATCAGGGAGGTTAAGTTTTTGTTCTTCCCCTAAAACCGTAACAACATTGGCAAGTTTTTCTTTCTTTATCCTGTTATCGAGATATTCGATCATTTCGGGCTGTACATCTACTGCATAGATCTTTCCGCCAGTCAGTATTTTGGACATGCGTACCGTATAATATCCGCTGCCTGCACCTACATCGGCGATGATCATTCCCGGCTTAATATCCAGGTTCCTGACCAGCAGTGATGAGTTTTCATCTTTATCCCTGTCGGCCCTTTCCAGCCAGTTGATTCCATAATGGCTCATCACGTTGGCTATCTGCCGGCCCATATACCATTTATTGATGCCATTGGGATCACCATCTTTAAACTGGTAGCGCTCCTGTGAAGAGGCAGAATTAATGATGGCAAATAATGCAAATAATATAAAGGCAATTTGTTTCCGCATACTATAATTACAATCTAATGGCACTTTGAGTTCAGCAACCAGGTTGCTTAAATCAGCCGTGATGATGTTCATTTAATATACTGCCTGAAAAACTCCACCATCTTATCATAATACTTATCGATCATAACGCCCGGGCCATGCCCGCCGCCTGCAACCGGGATAAATGTGGAGTTCACTCTTTTTGATTTCAGCACAGCATAAAAATACTCAGATTCACAAATGGGAACCAGGGGGTCCTTATCTCCATGAAAAAGTAAAAACGGGGGTGTCTTGCTGCTTACATAGAATGCCGGATCAGCGAGCCGTGTTTTTTCCTTGTTTTCCTGTATGGGTCCGCCTACCAGTGATGATTCCGGGGATTTTGGATCATTGTGATTCATGGTGCTGCCGCAGGAATCCATCCGAAGAAAGTCTGTGGGGCCAAACCAATCCACAACCGCCTGCACTTCATCTGATGTCCCGGAGTATGGGGGAGAATTTCCGATAAGATCAACCTTGAATCCATTTAGTTCTCCAGTCCTCAGACCGCTTGTAGTGCCGGCCATGGAAGAGAGGTGCCCGCCTGAAGACCAGCCGGTAATCCCGATCTTTTCTCCCTTCAGTTCATATTTCGCAGCATTAGCCCGGATAAAACGAATGGCTGATTTGACATCCTGGATCTGGGCGGGGAAAATGGAATCACGGCTTGATCGGTGATTGATGCTGACTACAGCAAAGCCTGCATTTAGTAAAGACTGGCCGATCCCTTCTTTGAACACGGCAGACTTTGACGAATTTGAGAAGAAGGCGCTTCCGTAAATGCATATGATTACCGGGTACGGGCCTGGTGTTCTTATTGGAAGATGGATGTCGAGCTTATGACCAATAATTCCGTCACCAACATAATCCACATCGATCCATTGTTTTCCAGATTCGATGGATGTGTTTGATACAGGCTGGGCAGATGTCGATAAAAACTGCCCAAAAAAGAATAACAGGAAGGGGAAGTTACTTCCTGTCAATAATTGATTCATCGCCTTTAGCATATGCAGGTGTTTAAGTAAATATCCGATTTTTCGTGCTCTGTTATTTATGGGCAGGGAATAAATTCATTCCGTATTATCGAAAAATTTGAAGATATTATGTGATATTCAACTCAAACAACCCGCCTGCATGCAGATCAAATTATTTGTTGCCATTCCTTCAGAGTTTCCAAAGGAGGTTTGTCCGACTGGCATTGAACTGATCTACACCGGCGTGGGAAAGGTTAACGCCGCCATACGTGCAACGCAGTCATTGATAAATGCTGATCCGTCAAAAACGATTGTCATCAATTATGGTTCTGCCGGGTCCAATCATCATACGCTTCACAGTATTATCAGGTGCAAAAAATTTCAGCAGGCAGATATGGATGCAAGGCCGCTTGCTCCTGATTGGGGGCATACGCCATTCGACGATATTACCCATCCGCATATAGAACAGGGTATTTTGATTTTTGACGATAAGGGTGAGTTATGCACTACACAGGACAGGTTTCAGCTTCAGCCTGTATTTGAAGTGAACGATATGGAGGCATATGGGATTGCCAAAGTGTGCAGGATACTGGGATTTGATTTTACAGCGTATAAATTTATCAGTGACAGTGGTGATGCATCGGACTGGGCAGACAATCATCACCTGGGAATTGAAGGATTTTTAGAGATTTTAAAAACGGCATATTTGAAGGAAAGGTAACAGCTGTATACATTATGTACACAGCTGTTTTCCCTCAACATTATGGGCTCCTCAAATTATATCTGAAAGATTATTTTGTTTTATGTATGGTTCCTGTTGGAAATGATCCCAGGTTTTGTTTCAACATAATATCCGTGAATAGTGCAGCATTGTCTGCAACACCCGTATAGAGAGGTTTTAACAGGAAAGGTGCAGGGCTGTTATCTGGATATGGCTCTATGCTGACTACTACTACACTTCCACGAAGCGTGGTTGGGAAGCTAAGGCCTGAAGGGTGCATTATTAAGGAAATCTTCGCCGGGAAAAGGAGGTGAAGGAAGAGGGCCGCTGAAAGCACCGGATTCATCTGACATATCTGTTTTTAAAAATGTCCCAGTACTTACAGGCCTGCCATTCAATACTAACCCATCCTTCATATTTCCATCCCGCCGGAAGTGTTGGAAGTTTAAGTCCTTGGAGTCGGACTTCCACTGGCAAGGCTCAGAAACCTAGATACCACTTTCTTCAAAACTATTTGGACCGTCTGTCGGTGTTCCGATGATAAACTTTCCTTCTGCCATGGTATAATCATTCCCAAGTGCAGCGGGATGCCCCACTGAAATGCTTGCGATTCTACTGCCATTTAGAATTCACCGCCTAATATATGGACATCACTTGGGCCCGGATTGTTATCGGGGTAAGGTTCTACCGTTAAAACAAATAATGAAGCATTTTCAAGTGCAATTTCAGGCACTTTGAAAACGGTCTTGTTAAGTTTGCCTTTACTATCTACCGAAACAAATACACCTGTGGAAACGGGCTGTCCTTCTATAATCAGCCAACCTTCATATCTTGCGGCTGGCCCGAGGTCTTCAAGGCCGATTGATGTTTAGTTTGAAGTTGCCGTTTTTGTCGTTCTCTTTGTCATTGTTGTTTTTCTTGCCTTTAAGATACTTTTCAAAAGATAACTGATCTTCCTTCTGGCAAGATGAAAAAAGGCTCAAAGAAAGAGCGAAAAATAATAATTGTTTCATGTGCTTTATTTTTATGTTTGATAAATGAATGACAAAGGATATCCCTTCCACTTCAATGCAGTGATTCTATCCGGCTCTTTAATAATTGTTTAGATATTTACCTGTGAAAGTCTCTCGGGTGACTCCGAAGATGTATTCCGGTTGTCATGACCCGCATTGATCCTACTCCTGTTCCCTTGAATGGAATTTGAACATAGGGCTCAATCCTGATATCCGACTTTTTCTGTAGCCTGAAGGTATATCCAGCGCTTACATTCAGTGCACCCGCCAGGTATGGTTTTCCTTTCTGTGTATACTTCATTCATATCCTGCTCAACACCATTAATCAATGCGAAATACAAATTCCTCTCCCTGGCAAGGATATATGATGAGAGGCCTGCTGTTATAAAGAAACTTCCTTTATTTTTTTGGAGAAAGTCATATTTCAGTTTGACTGGTATTTCAGGATATTGGTACTGCTTTCAAGGTTAATCACCTTCATTCCAGAGGGCATAGCCCCCTTTTTCATATCGAAATATTTACCATCGCTGTAATAGTGTTTTTGGGAATAAAAGAGCCCAGCTTCAAGTGAAAGACTTTTGTTAAAAGAATAGCCAGCTATCAATCCAATACTCAGTCCAATTTTATTATACCCTTGTCCTTCAACCTGGTTCACCTGGGGACCAGCAAAAAGGCCCGCATATAATCCTTTTGAACGTATTGTGGATTGGGTTGGAATGTTTGTCGTTGGAGATTGAATCTGATCACCCTGGGCATTAATAATTTTTTCTTTCTGAACCTTATTATCTTCATTTATTAAGGAACTATGAACAGGATTAGCATCCATTAATATGTCTTTAGTAATTTGTCCTGCAAGGTTTTGGGATTTTTGATCCTGATCGGCATTACCAGCTTTTGTTATTTGTCTTTCAGAAGCAATAACCATTTCATTTTTTATTGAGCTGTTTACATCAGGTTTGAGAATCCGTGATTTTTTTAAACGAAGTGCAATATTAAGCTGGTGTTGTTTTGAAACTTTGTTCCCTGGAGATGATATATTTTTAGCAATATGGTCCAGTATATTCCTCGTAGGAGCAGACTGATATTTGTTTTGCCTGGTAACTGAAATAACAGATGAACCGGATTTTTCATTGATTGGCATGAAGGTTAAAGCTGATGTCAGTGACAGCATAGCGATTATGATCAATATCGGGAGTCTTCCAGTTCCCTTAGATTTTGGTAATGGTGTTGGGTTTGGTTTATACAGGGAAGCCGATACTTTATCCCAATCTCTGCCATCTTTCAACTGGAAGTTTTCAGCAGCCTTCCGGAATATATCATCCATATCGTGATTTACATATTGCATGCTATGGAATCTTCAATTTTTTTTATATTTTCTTGCAGGATCGCCCTGGCCCTTGATAAATTTGACTTGGAAGTGCCTACTGAGATTTTCATGAATATCTGCTATTTCAAGATGGTTGTAGCCATCAATCACATGCATATTCAAAACTACCCGGTATTGCGGTGGCGTCGCTTTAGTGAGCTTTATCAGATCTTTGTATATCAGCATCTGATCTGCATCCTGGGTCTTGCTGCTCAGGTCCCACACATCGTCTCGAATCCTCCTTTTCCGGCGACATCTTGTTTCGCCTCAATTCATCGATGGCTGCATTACCATGATCCTCTTGATATATCCCATGATCATTTTTTCAGCATCTTTCTCCTGTCCGGGTATGAAACAGTTCAAAACTCCTGAACATATTCACAAATCCATCATTTACAATATCTACTGCCCTTTCATATCTGTAGATATACCTGAATACTATCTTTAAGGAATAACTTCAAAAACTGCTCATATACCAGTTTCTGGTATTTGCTCCATCCGGGCACATCCTTGAATGATATGGTTAAAGGGTTCCAAAATTCCAGCCTGTTGCGTTAATCGTTTGAATCATATTTTAAGGCAGATTCGCATTGTTGCTTTAATACATTATACATACGTAGTTTCTTTGAGATCGTTGCCGGATAAATCAATTTATTTTAAAATATATTCTGGCTTCCTAATAAAAGATCTGAATTCCCTTTAACTATCCTTTCGCAAATCATGGGGGCCAACTTGCCTATGGTTCGTTCCGTCTAATGCTTTGATAATGAATGACAAACAAGCGAAACCGAGAGAGGTTTTCATTATTAGGAAGGTGAATGCGCTACTTCGTTTAATTCTTCAAATTTTTCCAGGATGAAAGTGATTCGGCCTTGATTTATTCAGCCAAATTGAAAAATCTGATTTAAACAGGATATTCATATCTTATCATCAACTTTCATATTGACCACCAAACCTGCCCGCATTGAGTCCATCGACCTGCTTCGTGGTATTGTTATAGTCATCATGGCCATTGATCATGCGAGGGGGTATTTTCATGCGGATAAATTTTTATTCGATGCCACCGATCTTACACAAACGAATGCCGCCATATTTTTTACCCGGTGGATAACGCATTTCTGTGCACCGGCATTTGTATTTCTTGCAGGCACATCCGCTTCCATGATCAGTCAACGGAAGTCCAAAGCTGAATTGTCGTGGTTTTTATTCACCAGGGGAATCTGGCTGGTGTTCATGGAACTGACCGTTATAAATATTGGATGGTTTTTCAATCCCTCGTTCAGTTTCTTTGCATTAGGTGTTATCTGGGCACTTGGTATATCCATGATGGCTATGTCGGTACTCGTCCATCTTCCCTTTAAACTTATCCTCGCTATCGGGCTGGTCATTTTCTTTGGCCATAATCTGCTGGATGGTATTCTTGTGGAAGGGAACAGCCCGAAAGCATTTACCTGGGCAGTATTGCATGTCTCGAGGCGATTTGATTTTGGTCATCCGAATATTAATGCTCATTACCCGGTTTTAGCATGGATCGGAATTATGGCATTGGGATATGTTACGGGCAGTTTATATAAAAAGGAAATCAGCCAGGCGGTAAGAAAGAAATATTTGCTGGTTATCGGCTCATCAGCCATACTATTGTTCTTTTTTATCAGGGCCATTAATATGTATGGCGATATGTCGCCATGGTCGGTGCAGGACAACACATTATTTACCATCATGTCTTTCCTGAATACCACCAAATATCCTCCTTCCCTTTTGTTTTCCTTAATGACACTGGGTCCATCCCTTGTATTTCTTGCCCTGATGGAAAAGCCATTGGGAAAGTGGGCGCAGCCCTTTTTGCATTTCGGAAGGGTGCCGATGTTTTTTTATATCCTGCATATTTTCCTCCTGCATATCATGGTTACTATTGCAATTGTTTTAACCGGGGGCGACTGGCATGATACCATTATTACAAACGGAATGAAAAATTTTCAGCCAAAATTCTCGCTGGGTGTTGTATATATTGTGTGGGCGACTGCGATCATGGTATTATATCCTTTATGCAAGAGGTACGATAAATATAAAATGAGCCACAAGGATAAATGGTGGCTGAGTTATTTGTAATCTTATCAATAGTTACGATATGAAAGTTTTTATAATAATAATGTTTGTCCTTTCATTAAGCCCGGTTTCTGCCCAGGTGAAAGTAAATGAACGGCGGATAGAGCAACGCATCATGGAGCTGGCGAAATTCGGGAAAGACAGCCTCGGAAGAAATTACCGTGTTGCATTCAGTGAGGGCGACCGCCAGGGAAGGGAATATTATATGGGCTTGATGAAGGCAGCCGGACTAGAGGTGTCCATAGATTATGCCGGCAATATCATCGGTAAGCGGAAGGGTAAGGATCCATCCAAAAAGCCCATCGCTTTCGGTTCGCATATTGATATGGTTCCTGACGGAGGAAATTATGATGGTGTGGTAGGATCGATGGGGGCATTGGAAGTAATGGAGGTGCTCAAAGAAAATAATATTATCACTGAATATCCGCTGGAGCTGATCATTTTTTCCAATGAGGAAGGCGGTACCATTGGCAGTATGGCAAAAGCAGGGGTTCTTAAAAATGACGCTTTGAAAGTAATGACATCCAGCGGACTCACCAATTATGATGGCATTAAGGCAATCGGAGGTAACCCTGACAGTATTCGATTATCCGCAAATAATCTGGGAGATTATACCGCATATCTTGAATTGCATATTGAACAGGGGGGAATACTGGAACAGGAAAAACTCCAGATCGGTGTGGTGGAAGGTATTGTTGGAATAGCACATTGGGAGGTTACCGTGGAAGGCTTCGCAAACCATGCCGGTACAACGCCCATGAATAAGCGACAAGATGCATTGCTGGCGGCTTCAAAATTTGTAATCGCCGTGAATGAAGCTGTTAATAGTGTTGGAGGAAAGCAAGTGGGAACTGTTGGGAAGATCACTGTTTTTCCCGGAGCCTATAATGTAATCCCCGGCAAGGTGATAACCAGCCTGGAATTGAGGGACCTGTACAGCAAAAAGATCGACCTGATTTTTAAAGAGATTGAAAATAGGGCAGCGGAAATTTCAAAGGCTTCCAATGTTAAGATTTCTTTCAGGAACCTGAATGTAACTTCCAGGCCTGCTTTCATGGATGCTGATATAATGATAAAAATTTCAACAGCAGCAAAACAACTTGGATATACCCAGAAGACTATGTCGAGTGGAGCAGGCCATGATGCCCAGGAAATGGCGCATATTACCAGGACAGGAATGATCTTCATTCCCAGTGTCGGAGGCATCAGCCATTCCCCCAAAGAATTCTCGAAACCAACAGATATGGCCAATGGCGCCAATGTATTATTGCAAACGATCCTGATGATTGATAAGGAGTAAGACAGGGGCAATCTGGTTGAGAAAACCCGGCCACACCAGGGCATTTCCGGGATATTTTTATAGAAAATGTTAAGGTTGCTGTTCACTAACCGTTCACTAAAATGGTCTGTGATATCTATCACCGTCAGTGCTGTTCACATTGCTGAAGTTTGCATACTAAACATTAATTAAAAACACAGCGTATGTTTTTCCAGCAGATTTACGACAAGTCACTTGCACAGGCCAGTTATTTCATCGGATGCCAGAAGGCCGGCGTAGCCGCCGTGATTGATCCAAAGCGCGATGTGGATACCTACCTGGATATCGCAAAGCAGAACAACATGAAGATTACGCATATCATGGAAACGCATATACATGCGGATTTCCTGTCAGGTGCGCGTGAACTTGCAGCGCTTACCGGCGCTAAAATGTACCTGTCTGATGAAGGCGGTCCGGGTTGGGAATATGAATTCGACCATGTTGGCGTGAAAAACGGTGACAGCTTTATGGTGGGTAACCTGAAGTTTGACGTACAACATACACCGGGACATACTCCCGAGAGTATCAGCTTCCTGTTAACGGATACACCGGCAAGTCCTGAACCCGTGATGATATTCACCGGCGACTTCGTTTTCGTTGGCGATATTGGTCGCCCTGATTTGCTGGAGAAAGCAGCCGGCATGAAAGGCACACAGGAAAAAGGAGCTCACCAGATGTTCGATTCAATTAATAAATTCAATAAACTGCCGGATTATATCCAGGTATGGCCCGGACATGGCGCCGGTTCAGCATGTGGCAAGGCTTTGGGCGCTGTGCCGAGTTCAACCGTTGGATATGAGAAGATCCGTAACTGGGCATTCAGGTTTACCAATGATGAAAAAGGCTTTACCAGTTTCCTTCTGGAAGGACAACCTGAACCTCCCAAGTACTTCGCCATGATGAAGAAGCTTAACAAGGTTGATCGTCCGCTGTTGACAGAAGTTCCTAAACTGAAAAAACTTTCCAACCAGGAAATGAATGATGCACTGAATAAAGGCGTGAAACTGATCGATGCAAGAAACAAGTTTGATTTTGCAAAAGGATTCATTCCGGGCAGTATCAATATACAGGGGAACAATGCATTTGCTACATGGGC
This sequence comes from uncultured Sphingobacteriales bacterium, assembly GCA_963823365.1. GTDB lineage: Bacteria > Bacteroidota > Bacteroidia > Chitinophagales > Chitinophagaceae > Pollutibacter. The sequence continues at coordinate 65,053 of CAWGLH010000014.1, read as the reverse complement.
AGGATGGTACCTGAACTATGAAGAGCCCTTTATGCTGCTGGCCGATGAAAGCCAGCTTGATGACCTTACCCGCAAGCTTATGCGCATCGGATTGGATAATATCATGGGATATGTTCCTTCTACCGAAGAATACTCAAAGGCCGGCGGTAAACTGGAATCGGAAAAGATCATCAACATTGAAGAGTTTAAATCCATAATGCAGGAGCCTGAAGTACAGGTGATCGACCTTCGCGGTGCATCTGAATATAAGAGCGGACATATCAAAGGCGCTGAACACGTTTTCGTGGGAACGCTGCTGAATAACCTCGACAAGATCAAAAAAGACAAGAAAGTTGTCCTGCACTGCCAGGGCGGTGACCGCGCAACCATTGGATATTCATTGCTGGCAAAGCAGGGGTACAAAAATATCCTGAACTACTCAGCGAGTATCAATGAATGGGTTGATCTTGGTAACCCGGTGGTATCATCAAACTAAAATGTGATTCTTCGGATATCTGATAAAATAAAAATCGGTTTTAAGAGAAAAAGGCCCTCAGCAATGAGGGCTTTTTTTATAGCATTAATTACCTTCTTTCAAGGTTTAATCCTTAACTTTTCTTCTTTTCAAACTATACCTGGTGAAATCATACCCCGGGTTCTTTTAATTAATATTTACAGTATATCATAACGCACATGAACAAGATCATCCTCTACTCCTTTTTCCTGCTAATCTCACAGCTAAGCATTGGCCAGTCGGCTTATTTCCGTATCGATGAATCGAAAATGAATAAGTCCATCCCTTCACCGGAAACCTTCCTGGGTTACAAAGTGGGCGATCAGCATACGCGCCATGAAAAACTGGTGGAATATTTCAGGGAGCTGGACAGGCTGTCTGACCGTGTAAAGGTCCAGACAAATGGCGAAACCTATGAACAACGGGAGCAGATCGCGGCAATATTTACCACAGCCGCCAACCATGCAAGAATAGAAGAGATCCGGTCGGCACACCTTAAGGCACAAGTAAACGGGGGCGACGAGAAAACTCCGCTGGTCATACACCTTGGATATAATGTACATGGCAACGAGCCCTCCAGCAGTGAAGCCGCCATGCTTACGGCCTGGTATCTTACTGCATCTGAAGACCCGGAAACACTGAAGTGGCTGGAGCAGATGGTGATCCTCATGGATCCGGTGATTAACCCAGACGGGCGCGACCGGCATACGAGCTGGGCCAATATGCATAAAGCCGACCCTCCTGTTGGTGATCCGATAGACAGGGAACATACAGAAGTCTGGCCTGGTGGAAGGGGCAACCATTACTGGTTTGATCTTAACCGTGACTGGTTCCTGGGTATTCATCCGGAAACCCGCAACAGGATTAAATTCTTCCACTACTGGAGACCTTATGTGCAGACAGACCATCATGAGATGGGCAGCACTTCAACTTTTTATTTTGATCCGGGAAAGTACAGCAGTAACAACCCGGTGGTACCTAATTACCTCTACGATAATATCTATCCCAAATACGGCGAATATTTTGCAAAGGCAATGAGTGGGATCGGCTCGATGTATTTTACCAAGGAGGCATTTGACAAGCTCTACCCGGGGTATGGCTCCAGCTATATCAATTTTTATGGCGGGGCCGGTTTTCTTTTTGAACAGGGAAGCTCGAGGGGGCACCTGCAGGAAACCACCACCATTCCCATTAGTTTTGCCTTCACCATTCGCAACCAGTTTACCGCATCCCTGGCTACCATCAGGGCTTCACTTGGCAGAAAGGGCCAGCCTGTACAAGCTGAGAAAGGATTTTTATACCAGCGCCGCTGAAACAGCGAAGAAATCTCCTGTGCGGGGATACGTTTTTGGTGATCCTACAGACAACACCCGGACAAACGCATTTATTGAGAAGCTGCTCATGCATGAGGTTGAAGTTTACCAGAATAACAGCAGCATCTCCATTGGCGGAAAGACTTTTGAAAAAGATGTTACGTATGTTGTACCCACCGACCAGCCAAACTATATCATGGTGAGGTCATTATTCGAAAAGGGTATAACGTACACGGATAGTCTTTTTTATGACGCCTCTACCTGGTCGGTCATACAGGCATTCGGACTTCCCCATGGCGAAATAAAAACTGCTTTGACGAAAGGTTCAAGAATTACTGCAACGCCGGCCTACAAGCCAAAGATGGCAACAAAAAGCAATTATGCCTATGTCTTTGAACTGAAGGATTATAATGCGCACAGGGCAATATACATTTTGCAACAGGGAGGAATAATGGTACAGACCGCATTCAGGGCCTTTACCACTAACGTAAACGGCAAACCGAAATTATTCGGTTACGGCTCCATTTCCATTCCGGTGAATCTACAGCGCATATCACAAGATTCCATTTACAGTGTAGTCAGTAAAGCATCTTCCGAGACAGGCGTGGAAATCTATCCGCTTGAAAACGGGCTGAACCAGGGGGGCATAGATATGGGCAGCGGGTATTTAAGGACGGTTGCAGAACCAAAGGCGATGATGTTGGTTGGTGCAGGCGTAACATCAACGGAAGCCGGCGAGGTATGGCATTTGCTCGACCAGCGACTGTCAATGCCCATAACCAAGATGGATGTAATGAATATCGGCAGGGCTAACCTGGGCAGGTATAATACCATTATCCTGGTATCCGGCAATTATGATAAAACAGTTGCCGATAAGGTAAAAGCATGGGTTCAGAATGGCGGCACACTGATTACGATCAAGGGCGCATCAGACTGGGCCATCAGGCAGGGATTTACAAAGGAAAAGCTGCTGGTGGTGGATACCCCAAAAACCGCTGCCAGGATGGATTATGATGATGCCATAGAAACAGAAGGCGCAAAGTCATTGGGCGGGTCTATCTTCCAGGCAGATCTTGATACCACTAATCCTGTGGGATTTGGTTTTGGGCAAAGAAAAATATCTGTATATAAAAACAGCCAGACATACCTGCTGCCCAGTGCAAATCCATATGGTACTGTGGCAAAATATACGGAGAACCCATTGATCGGCGGGTACCTGCATCCTCTGTCACTGGAAAAAGTAAAAAAATCTGCCCCTATCCTTGTGGGCAATGAAGGAAGCGGAAGGGTGATCATGTTTGCCGATGATCCAAATTTCCGCGGCATTTGGTATGGAACGAATAAATTGTTTTTAAATGCATTGTTTTTCGGATCACTGATCAGTGTTCCCGCGGTGCAGTACTAAACAATATATAATCATCATCACGCATGAAAAAATCAGTTGTCGCCATTGCCTTATGTTTACTTTCCATAGGTGCAAATGCCCAGGCCATACCAGATTCACTGGCCAGGAAAATTGATGCCATATTCAGTTTATGGAATAACCCTGCCAGTCCGGGTTGTGTTATAGGTGTAATCAGGAATGATTCATTGATCTATGCAAAGGGATACGGGATGGCAAATCTTGAATATGCCATTCCCAATTCCCCGGAAACCATATTCCATATGGCTTCCATTTCAAAGCAATTCACTGCTTATTCCATTGTACAACTGGCCAATGCAGGGAAGTTAAGCCTGGATGATGATATTCGTAAATACCTTACATGGTTTCCTGATCTTAAGGAAAAGATCACCATACGCCATCTGTTGAACCACACCAGCGGCATCAGGGACCAGTGGCAGTTGCTCGCGATTTCAGGAACCAGGCTTGATGATGTGATCACCCAGGATCAGATCATAAAACTGCTATCAAAGCAACAGGCGCTTAATTTCAGGCCGGGTGAACAATATAATTATTGCAACAGCGGCTTCACCATGCTGGCCGAGATCGTAAAATCGGTAACGGGTAAAACGCTGAGGCAGTTTTCTGATTCATCCATTTTTAAACCACTGGGGATGAACAGCACGCATTTTCATGACGACTATACGGAAATTGAAAAAAACAGGGCGTATTCATACCAGTGGAAGGGTCCGTCACAGTTTTCAAACAGCATATTGAGTTATTCGAATTCCGGCGCCACCAGCCTGTTTACCAATATGAATGACCTCAGCAAGTGGGTGATGAATTTTTATAACTATACCATTAGTGAACCAAAGGATATTGAGCAACTGACAGAAAAAGGAAAGCTTAATAATGGTTTTGAATTGAATTATGCATTAGGTATAATATCTAACCAATATAAAGGCTGGCGGCAATATACGCATGGAGGGGCAGATGCAGGTTACCGGACTAATATTGCTGTTTTCCCGGATCTGAAAACAGGATTCATTGTTTTTGGCAATGTTGGTAATTTTATTACGAATAAAATGTATGACGTTGCTGATCTTTTTATAAAGGATACAACCCGGAAGAATATGCAATCAACGCTCATTGCATATGACAGTTCCCTTGCGGTGGTAAAGGACAGTTCAGCGATAAAAAAATACCTGGGTAATTATATCAGTGAGGAAGGAAATGAGGCATTTATTGAAATTAAGGAAGGAAAATTAATGCTCAGATCAAACAACAGTTATAAACTCCTTTTTAAGGAGGCGGATGGTAGTTTCTCCATTCCGTCACAACCGGGAAATAAATGCCTTTTCAGTATTAAAGGGAAAGATACTTTGATGGATTTTGTTACCCCACAGATAACCTTTCATACAAAAAAGTATCGTAATGCAGTTTCAAGGACCGATGATGAGCTAATGAAATATACAGGGACATATTATTGTCCTGAGCTTGAAGTAGCCTATACCATCTTCCTGAAAAATCATGAATTGTTTTTGGGCAATATCAAGTACAATGATTCCAAAATCAGGTTAACCGGGAACGATCATTTAAATACTGATTTCTGGTGGATGAATCACCTGGTGATGCTACGTGATAAAAAAGGAGCAGTAACAGGTTTTGAAGTAAACTCAGGAAGGATCATGCACCTGAAGTTTAATAAAATCAAATAGCCAGGCTGCTGAACTATTTCATAGAACGAGCCTGTGTATCAGTAATGCCGATCGCTTGATTAAGAAGGGGAAACTTTTAAGGTCGATGGTTTCTCCCGGTGCATGCGCGCCTTTGCCCATGGCCCCCAATCCGTCAACGCAATCCAGGTATTCCGCCACATAGGAAATATCTCCGGCTCCCCTGGAACCCGGGTCTCCCGCCATGGCGGGACCCATGCCGAGATCCCTTGAAACCTGGTCAATCACGGCAAGAATTTTATTATTTCCTTCAGTAGGCGCCATGGATGGAATACCATCCTGGAAACTGATGCTTGCCTTTGTGCCCGGAAGGTTCCTGGAAACGATTTCCCTCATGGTTTTGCGCGCGGCTTCTTTCTGTTCTGCCGTTAAAAACCTGAGATCACCGTGCACTTTTGCGGTTGGTGAAATGATATTATCCTTTCCTATAACGGTTCCCGATGCCTTGGCTTCAGTGTAATTTACTTCTGATCCGCCAATGATAATACCCGGATTAAAGGTCAGGTATTTTTCACTGCTGAGTGTTGTACGGAAATCGTTGATGATCCTTGATGCTTCATAAATTGCACCATATCCAACATTGTCACGGAAAATACCGGAAGAGTGCGCCTGTTTGCCTTCCACTTCCAGCAACCAGGTACTGGCTCCTCTCCGGGCTGTTGCTATGATATTGGTACCGGTAGCGCCTTCGAAACCCAGGGCGATATCACAACGTTTTGCCCTTTCAATAAAATCTCCCCTGCTGACAGAGACGGGTTCTCCGCCCCTTTCTTCATCACCGGTAAAGTAGATGGTGATATTGGTATTGTCGAGCAACTTGTATTCATGTAGTGCCTGCAAAGCCATGATGGCAACAACGTCACCGCCCTTCATATCATTAACGCCCTGGCCTGTAGCAGTGGAATCATTTAGCATCGTGAATGGCGTAAAGGGCATATCCGGTTCAAAAACGGTATCGAGGTGTCCTATCAGGAAAAGTTTTTTACCCCTCTTTCCTGACCGGGTGGCTACGAGGTGCCCGGCACGCTTGATTGAATCGGGCATTGACACCCAGGTGCAGGTAAACCCGGCTTTTTCCAGTTCCTTTTTATAAAGTTCTCCCACTTTTCTGACACCTTCAATATTAAGGGTGCCACTATTGATATTGGCGGATTCCTTTAGCAGGTTTAATGCATCCGGCAGGTGTTTGTCGATATAAGCGATCACTTTCTTTTCAACATCGGAAGGCTTCTGGGAAAATGCAGGAAATAAAATAGTCAGGGTGAAGAACAGCAGGATAAATCTTTTCATGGCATACATTAAAAGTCTAAAATACGATAAATCGATTCTCCGGTTGCTTCATACTGGTTACCTGGTCATAAAAACAGAAGACCCTTGTAATGAATGTTACAAGGGCCCTGTAATAAGTTTTACCTGGCTTTAGTATGTTTAATGGTGATCAGTCACTTTCTTCAAAATGCAGGTGCTGGTGGTGTGCGGTTGCAGCAATATGCAAGGCAAAGCCCATGATGGCAGTGTCTTTCAAAACATTGATCAATGCAAATTTCCGGTATGTTTCATCTGCTGCATTAATGGCATTCGGGACATGAATGGTGAGGATAAAAATTAATAACAGGGCAGCGAGAAGATAGCTGGCAGCCTTCACATACTGATTGGTCAGGAAGGAAAGTCCGACAAGAATAAATGCTGCCCCTGTCAGGTAAGCCCACCTTATTCCCCCGAGAAGAAATTCAGGAACGTATACTAGAAGATCATATGGACTGGTGAAATGGAAAATACCAAAAATGATCAGGACAATCGACAATAAGTAGATTGCGATACGGGAAACAATGTGATAATGTTTCATAATGTTTTGGTTTTAAGAGTAATCTATACATAAGGTAGAAAATTAATTTTATACTTCCTGCAAAAATCGCATGATCCCGGTCAGTACCTCAACATGGCTATTTTTCCATCACGAAAACCCCATTCCTCAGCACTTCCCTGCTCTTTTTATTGGCCTCCACATCCTTCAGGTAAAAATGCGCTTCCCGGAGCTTTTTCTCTGAAAAGAGCTTTAGCTGATCCCCGTTATGCGGATTATTTTCCTGTGAGGAGTTTCCATAGCTCAGCAGAACATGGGCTTTAATTTTTTCACCAAACTCGATTACCCCCACCCAGGAATCACCACCACCAATATTCGTGATATTTTTTTCCCTTTCTCCCGGCCAGGCAACCCGGAAAGCCCCAACGGATCCATCGGCTCCGTTTCCAGGTAAATTAATATTCCCTGACTTAATACGGAATGCATCGCCCCATGGAACGGCAAGGGTGCCAAAGTCGGCTTTTATTTTTGCAGCCACCTGGTCCAGTACCGCAACCGCCTTTTTGGGATCAGCCAGGCCATCGGGAGTATTTCGCGGATTTTTTTCATCCCATTTTATCGCATACATATCCTCGTTATAAGGATCCATAGCACGGGCCCAGCTGATAAAAAGTAATGTGCCAGTGCTTTTCACATCGGCCTTATGGTCCCATTTTTCCAGTACCGCTTTAGCCTCTTTGCTTATATCTGTTCCATGTTGATCAATAGCCTTGATAAGGTCATCCAGCAGGCGTTCAGACATTTCCAGCCGGGTGGAGAGTTTATCTTCCACCAGTTCATCAAAAGTTATTGACGCATCTTCCTGCAGCATTCGCAATGAACCCTGGGTGCGGAAATCGGCATAATTAGGCGACATATACGCAGGATATTTCTCCCGTTTTAAGACCTTGGGTATGGTGCTTGTCCATGGCGGGTCATTGGTATTCTGCAACCAGCCTGAAGCAGGGTTTTTAACCTTGGGAAGGTCAGCATAAGGATGAACCTGCGTCCAGATATCGGATGATTTTCCTCCAGGTATGATTTTGCTCCAGTAATTCCAGTCGCCCGAAGATCGTTTTGGCACAAGCCCGTTAAAGAGATAAAAAATATTTCCCGCCTTATCGGCATACATCACGTTCCAGAAAGGGATCTGGGCCATTTTCAATGCCGCTTCAAATTCTTTGAAGTTTTTTGCATTGGCCATCTTCCACCATTGAAGTCCGGCATTCGGTTTATCATAACCGGGCATACGAATGGCCAGGGCTTTTTCCTTACCCATTTTTACCACGGGACCATGTTCCGTTCTGAGGATGGTCAGTTCCTGGTCAGCCATATTGCCACTCTCATCTTTATATTGAACAGTCTTTTTTCTGAAAATGAAATCCTTTTTAACGCCATCGAGCAAATAACCTCCGTCATTCAGTTGCACTTCATATAAGTCGGCATTATCGATGGTATTATTGGTATGGCTCCAGCCAAGGTTTTCATTAAATGCGATGGCGATGCCTGGCAGTCCTACAAGTGTTGACCCATAAATATTTTGCCCCGGTTTCATCAGGTGGACTTCCGTAAAAAGAAATTCCCCGAACCATGGAAGGTGCGGATTCTGCACCAGCATGGCTTTCCTGCTGGCCGACCTGGACGGGCCAATAGCCCATGTATTTGAGCCCATTTCCTTCCATTGTTGAGACATCCCCAGTTCACCACCACCCACGAACCTTGCATACACGACAAAAATCAAATGGAGGTTTACATCTTTCACGGTCAATGGAAGAACTGCTTTATTTATGTCTTTGACTGTCTCCGGATGTTGTGTCACATAATCGTTGAGCCCTTTTACATATGCCACGACCATCTTTTTAAAAGCAGGATCCTGTTTTGCGGTCCATTCATCCGCCAGTTCCGGGAAACCCAGCGTATGGATCATCATGTCATCCGACAATTTTTCCTTTCCCCAGTATTCAGCTCCCTTGCCCCTCGACCTTCCGTAAAGTTCCGTAATCAGGTTGCCGTGCAGTTTCATGTGTGCCCATCCTTCAGCATACATCAGCTCTTCATCTGTATTCGCATATATATGCGGCACTCCCCATTCATCCCAGGTAATAGTGGTGGGTTTTGATTGTGCGGATGAAAAATGGAAAACGAAAATGCATAAAGGAATGACAAGCAACAATTTTGTGTATCGCATGGAGAAGGTTTTGGGTAAAATCAATGGGCATAGAAGTTAACGCTTTTAGCGCTAAGAAAAACAAAAATCGGTGGCATATTCACCCATTGCAGAAATATGGATCATTTATATTTATGTACTAATATGATCATCATGAAACAGCCAGTCACCTTCTTCCTCTTTTTGATGATATCATCAACGATGCTCGCACAGAAGCCAAACAATGGCATTGAATCAAACCTGGGTAATATTTTTCAGTTATCGAATGCCCGGTCAAGGTCCATCAGCCCGGAAAATTTCAATGGCGCTAAAGGCAAGGGCGGCATGGCTACCACCGGGACGGGATCCAATGCGTCTAAAGACCTTGGACAGGGGTGGAAGGTGAGCCCGAGTGTGAGGATCAAATCAAAAACAACCTTCACCATTGCCGAGATCGACAGTGCCGGATCGATTCAGCATATCTGGATGACACCCACTGGAAACTGGCGATATTCCATTATACGTTTTTACTGGGACGGTGAAACAACGCCATCGGTTGAAGTGCCTGTCGGCGATTTCTTTGGCATGGGATGGGGCAGGTATGCCCACCTGAATTCACTGCCTGTTACCGTGAATCCCGGCAGTGCATTTAACTGTTACTGGCCGATGCCCTTCAGGAAAAAATGCAAGATCACGATGGAGAACATTGATGATAAGGACATGATATTGTATTACCAGGTGGATTATATTCTTACCGATGTGCCTGCTGATGCCGCTTACTTTCATGCACAATTCAGGCGTGTTAATCCATTGCCTTATAAGCAGGATGCGGTATTGGTGGACGGCATTAAGGGGAAGGGACAGTATGTGGGAACATATATTGCCTGGGGAGTGCATAATAACGGATGGTGGGGTGAGGGAGAGATAAAATTCTTTATGGATGATGACGATAAATACCCGACCATTTGCGGAACCGGAACGGAGGATTATTTCTGCGGATCATATGATTTTGATACCCGTAAAAAGAATGCGGCCGGTGTTGAAGAAGTGAACTACACTGAATTTTCCACGGCTTATGCCGGACTGCACCAGGTAATCAGGGGCGACGGGCATTATGACGTACAGCAGCGGTTTGGCATGTACCGTTGGCATATTACGGATCCTATAAGGTTTGAAAAGAATTTACGCGTCACCATACAGGCATTGGGATGGAGGAATAACGGGACTTACCTGCCATTGCAGGATGATATTGCATCCACCGTATTCTGGTACCAGACACACGGGCATGCACCCTTCCCGAAACTTCCCGAAAAGGATCAGCTGGAGGTGAATTAAATAAGGGGGTATTGATAACGAATCAGGTTTTTGGAATCTGAATAATAAACTCCGATCCTTCGTTTTCTTTTGATTCCACGTGGAAATTTCCACCATGTGCCTTTATGATATCATAGCTCAATGATAAACCTAAACCCGTCCCTTCTCCCGCAGGCTTGGTAGTAAAGAAAGGCTGAAAGATTTTATCTTTTATTTTTTCCGGTATTCCACCTCCGTTATCCTTAACCCTTAACTCCACCCTGTTGATCGTGCAATTTTTGTTGTAACGGAAATAGATGGAACATAATGATCCCCGGTATTTTTCAACTTCTCTGATACAGCATATAAAGCATTATTATACAGGTTCAGCAATACCCGGCCTATATCCTGTGGAATGATATTTACCTCACCAATTTGCTGATCATAATCTGAATGCAGGGAGACCTGAAAATTTTTATCCCTCGCGCGAAAACCATGATACGCTAACCGAAGATATTCATCCGCCATGGCATTGAAGTCTACCAATTCCTTCTGGCCTTTATTGGTTCTTGTATGCAGGAGCATGGATTTAACAATTGCATCGGCACGCTGTCCATGATGCCTGATCTTTTCTTCATTTTCACGTAAGCTTGCTAATATCGTCTGTGCATTTTCAGGATTATTTTGCTTAATGGCCTGGGAGGCTTCATCGATAAGCTCAGTATTTACATCAGAAAAATTATTGACAAAATTCAGCGGGTTCTGGATTTCGTGGGCTATGCCGGCAGTAAGTTCACCCAGGGAAGCCATTTTTTCAGATTGTATAAGCTGGGCCTGCGTTTCCTTTAACTGGTGGTATGCTTTTTCAATTTCTTTTGCCTGTGCAAGTTCTTTTTCCCTGGAGACCTGGCGCTGTTTTTCAATTACCCTTCTCCTTTGTATACGGTCAACAAAAAAAATACCAGTCACAAGGAGTAATCCATACATGGCATAAGCCCACCAGGTGCGCCACCAGGGTGGTTGGATGATGATAGTTATGGAAGTTCCTTTTTCATTCCATATCCCGTCATTATTACTGCCCTTAACCTTAAAAACATATTTACCCGGAGGAAGGCTTGTATAACTTGCATATCGCCGGGATCCGCTATAAATCCATTCAGGGTCAATGCCTTCTAACTTGTACGCGTAATTATTCTTTATGGTGTTTGTGTAATTAAGTGCAGCAAATTCAAAAGAGAAAAAATTCTGTTTATAATCGAGAACAATTTTTTCTGCTTCATTTTTCCCCGGCTGTAGTATATCAAAAATTTTAAACTGTGTAATTACAATCGGCGGGATATAAGTATTAGGGTGTATTTGCAAGGGGTCAAAATAGTTCAATCCATTTGCGCCACCGAAATACATCGTCCCATCTTTCCCCTTTAAGGCTGGAGCCTACCAGCCGAATCCCGCTGCAAACAGTCTGCCCTGCAATCCGTCTTTCATATCATAGGTGATAAATTTCTTTCGCCTGGTAAGATAACAGGAAAGCCCGTTCTCGGTTCCTAACCAAAGATTACCTGCATTATCTTCCCGGATAGAAAAAACCGTATTCCAGGGTAGATCTTTATTCCGCGTATGAGTGGTAAAATTATCTATCCGAATAATTGTACTGGCAAAGGCCTCCTCCAAATGTACCGATCCACAGATTTCCCTTTGAGTCTTCATATACACAATTAACCAGGTTTGAACTTATTGACGTGGAATCAAGCGGGTTGTTTTTATAGTGTAGTGAATAAGCCTGTTTTTTTGTCGAACCTGTTAAACGCAATACTAGTGGTACCTACCCAAATATTATCCCTGGAATCAGCAAGGATGGCTACGGCAGTATAATCACTGATGTCCTAGGGATTGCCCGGTTCATAATAATAGTGATTGAATTTTTTTGTACACAGGATTGAAACGCTTAATCCCGTTTCCTGTCCCGAGCCAGATCAATCCATCCTTGTCCTTACATATTGCATTAATATTTATCGCATCAAAATCATCCAGGTTCCTCGAATTGCTGTTATAATGCTCAAACATGCCTGACCCCTTTTTGAGCCTGGATAAATATTCCCTGTTACCCATCCAAAGATCCCCGCCGGAATCATACATCAGGGCACCAACATAATTATTCCTCAGACTCCCGGGATTTTTTGGGTCATACATGTAATATGAAAACTTCCCGGTTGATCTGTCCCATTTATTTAAACCGGCTCCCGGCGTTGCAATCCAAATATTATCTGGATGATCTTCTGCTAAGGCTGTTACGGAATTGTGCTGATAGAAGTTAAATACTGTCCGGGTGTTACTTTAATAAATTAAATGCCTTCCGAATGAAGAAAAAGGCTCTGAATACCCTTGTCAGTACTAATAAACAGATTACCGCCCGCATCCAGGCCCAAGTCGATAATATAAGTCAGATTTTAAACCAAATTCATCATTTGGATTTTCATGCCAGGCGGTGAAGCTGGTCCGGGCTTCGTTTAATTTGTATAATCCCTTGTTTGTTCCCATCCAGAGATTATGGTCAGGATCTTCAAGGATGGAATAAATATTGTTTACAGCTACGGGAGGTGAGCCACCTGTTTCTATTTTGAAGCGGGTAAATTTTCCTGTCTTTAAGGTCAAAACTATTGAGTCCTTCGGATACCTGAAATCCAGTAGATGCCGGTGTGATCCTGTATCATGTCGTCACACATAGTTGCCACTCAGGCTATTGTTATTTAATGGATCGTGCCGATAATGGGTAAAACTGAATTTTTCCTTCTCGCCGGTTTCCGGCCTGGAATATATTCAATCGATGGATTCCATTATTGGTTCCATCCATATTGTGCCTCCCCTGTCTTTAAAAATAAAGTGTATTGCATCATGGAAATACCGAATCCAAAGACCTGCTTTGTTCTCGCAGTTCAGTCAGTTAAGGGAGCGGAATTCTCCTGTCTTATTATTATAGCGCCAAAGTTCACCCTCAAAATTTCCAATCCATAAATTTCCCTGGTCGTCTCCACTAATTGCACTTACATTTCCCAGGTCAGGCATGCCTGGGAACATCAATGTATCGTAGCGTGATGAACTTTTCACTTATGCCGGTCAAATTTACATAAGCCTTCAGGGGTACCCAACCAGATGGTGTCCTTATTATCGATCCAGAAAGTGTAAATGATATTCTGCGACAAAGAATTCGGATCAAAAGGGTCATTAACATATTTTGTTGCAGTGTATCCATCATACTTATACAAACCATTGGGTGAACTGATCCATAGGTATCCCTGGCTGTCGGCCCTGAATTGTACAAAACCCTCGGAGGAGTTCAGGTCCAGTGAAACGGTTTCAAACTTAGGGTTGTTCCCCTGTGCCGAAAGAACTGCATATTGAACAGTAAAAGCACAAACGAGTAAAAACCGTATGGTCCTGCCAATTTTCAAAACATGTTATTTATTTCAAGGTTTAAGAAGTGCTCAACTGCTGATATCACTCTAAAAAATCGATAATGATCGTTTGACCTTTTTTAGGATCTGATCCGAAATAGCATTCAAGAGGGTAAACAGAGCGTAATCTAACTTCAAAGACCCGAATGGGCAGGCTTATTGCAATATAAGAAGGTTAGCCATTTTATTTTTACATTCGGGTAGACAAAAAATCAAGATTATGGCAACACGTAGACATTTTATCCAAAGGTTTCAGCTCCATTTATGGCCCTTCCATTTTTATCACTTCGTGATGATGACAAACCCTTCCAGGGCCCCATGCTTCGTGTGGCCATCATGGGACTGGGGAGTTATGGCACCAGGGTGGCCGAAGCCATGAAATCCTGCAAGAAAGCAAAACTGGTTGGGGTCATCAGCGGCACGCCTTCAAAAATCAAGGACTGGCAATCGAAATATGGCATACCTGCAAAGAATTGCTATAACTACCAGAACTTTGACAAGATCAAAGACAACCCGGATATCGATGCTGTATATGTGATCACGCCCAATGCCCTTCACCACGACCAGGTAATCCGTGTGGCCAGGGCCGGCAAACACGTGATCTGTGAAAAACCGATGGCCATTAATGCCAAAGAAGGCGCAGGAAATGGTGGATGCCTGCAAAAAAGCCAATGTAAAATTGCTGGTAGGCTACCGGATGCACCTGGAACCAAAAACCCTCGAGATCATCCGCATGAGGAAGGCCGGGGAGTTCGGCAAGGTTTTATTCTTCCAGGGACTCTCCGGATTTACCATCGGCGATCCTAAACAATGGAGGCTGAATAAAGCCCTTTCGGGTGGCGGTGCGATGATGGACATCGGCATATATTCGGTTAATGGTGCCCGTTATATGGTGGGCGAAGAACCCATATGGGTAACCGCACAGGAAGTAAAAACAGATCCTGTAAAATTCGGGGAAGGTGTTGACGAGACCATAACATTTCCAGCTGGGCTTTCCCGGCGGGGCCGTGGCTTCCTGCCTGTCGACCTACAGCCTGAATAACCTGGACCGGTTTTTCCTGAACGGCACCAGGGGCTTTGCGGAAATGCAGCCTTCCACGGGATATGGACCGATCCAGGGAAGGACGCATAAGGGAGAACTTAACTTTCCGCATGTAACCCACCAGACTGTGCAGATGGATGAGATGCAGGGAATCATCCTGGAAAACAAGTCGCCTGAGGTTCCTGTAGATGGTGAAGAGGGGCTGAAGGATATGAGGATTATTGATGCGATATTTGAAGCGGTGAAAACGGGCAAAAAGGTCAAAATTTGAGGTTTTTTGTATAAAAACGCCTTATTTTGGGCATTTTTTGAGTAAAATCAGGCCAAAATCAATCAATTATTTATAAAGACCATCACCGCGAAAACATAATGATTTGTGATTTGAATCGAAAAATATTATGAGATTTTGTGATTTCAATCGAAAATCATGATAATAGGACTTTTGCAAGTCATTATTGAAGATATCTTTAGCAAACAACTCCTTCAACATGTCAATCAACAGAAGAAAATTTTTAGGATTATCAGCGCTAAGTTCAGGTGCCCTGGCTTTTACCCAGGATATTTTTGGAAGGAACCGCTACGATATACAATGAAGAACGTGATCTGCCCCGTATCATTCGTGACCTGAAACCCATGACGGATGATGTAGTACCGATCACCGTGGAAGAAAGGAAGCAGCGTATCGCCAAAGCGCAGCAGTTAATGGATGAGCAGAAGATAGACGCCATATTCATGGAAGGCACGGCGTCGAGTTTTTATTTTACCGGGATGAGGTGGGGACAAAGTGAAAGGACTTTTGGCGTGGTGATACCTGCAAAAGGGTCAATTGCTTATGTATGCCCGAAGTTTGAAGAAGACCGGGCAAGGGAACTGATCAATAAATCCTTTGGTGATGAAGTGCGTTGCTGGGAAGAAGACCAGAGCCCGTATGCATTGATTGCCGGCATTGTAAAGGACAGGGGAACAAAACATAAGCGCATCGGGATGGAGGAAAGGGTGAGGTTTTTTATTTCGGATGGCGTGAAAAAGGAAGCCCCTGGTTTTGAGATCGTGGATGCCACACCGGTAACGGCAGGCTGCAGGATGTATAAGAGCAAGGCGGAGATAGCGCTGATGCAAAAAGCCAGCGATGTTACCATCGAAGCGTATAAGGCAACATTTGCGACTATACGTCCGGGTATGCCGCAGTCTGAATTCAGTGCAAACCTTTCTGCTGCCTTCCGCAAACTTGGTTATAGCGGTGGTGCCCTTGTGCTGGTGGGGAAATATTCAGCGATCCCGCACGGGACGATTATACCCCAGGTGATAAAAGAAGGCGATATTTTGTTGGTGGATGGCGGTACAAGTGTGGAAGGGTATGCATCTGACATTACCAGGACCATTGTAGTTGGCAAGCCTTCAGCCAGGCAAACAGAAATCTGGAACCTCGAGAAAAAAGCACAGGATGCTGCTTTCGCAG
Organism: uncultured Sphingobacteriales bacterium; assembly: GCA_963823365.1. Taxonomy (GTDB): domain Bacteria; phylum Bacteroidota; class Bacteroidia; order Chitinophagales; family Chitinophagaceae; genus Pollutibacter. Next base: position 48,895 of record CAWGLH010000014.1, on the reverse strand, counting down.
CCATTAAAATTGGCGCAACCTGCGAATCCGTTGATGCCGCGGCAAGGGCCGTGATTGAAAATGCAGGATTCGGGAAAAATTATAAACTGCCCGGACTACCTCATCGCACAGGCCATGGCATTGGACTTGAAGGACATGAATGGACAAATTTCGTTCGCGGTAATAAAACCAAACTGGCCCCCGGCATGTGTTTCAGTGATGAACCAACAATTGCCATCCCCGGAGAGTTTGGCGTAAGGCTCGAGGACTGCTTATATATTGCCGAAGACGGTCCGCATTTCTTTTCGAAACTCAGCAAATCCATTGAAGAGCCTTTTGGATAAGATGTAATTGTGTGATGAAAAATAAAAAGTCACTATTATTCTTTTTGCTGATATCCTGTTCAGTTTCCTTTGCCCAGACAGCAATTAATCTATCCAGTAACCGGGTTAAATTGATTGATCCGGATGCAACAAAAGAAACAAAGGCCTTATACCAAAACCTTCACAAGCTATCAAAGAATCATATTCTTTTTGGTCACCAGCATGCCACTGAATACGGACATGGATGGTATGGCGATGAAAACAGGTCGGATGTAAAATCCGTTACCGGTTCGCATCCTGCGGTGATCGGGGTTGATTTCAGCGGACTGTCCGGAAGGCCGGATAGTATAATAGAAAAGGAAAAAATTTCATTAAGAAAGAATATTTCGGCTACCTATAACCGTGGGGGTGTAACAACCATCTCCTGGCATTTCAATAATCCTGCTTCAGCAGGTGGTTTTTACTGGAAAGATTCCGTGTCTGCACCGGCAGTAAAACTTATCATTCCCGGCGGATCGCATCATGAAAAATACAAATCCATTCTTAAGAATATCGGCGAATTTGTCAAGACCATTAAAGGCAATGATGGCAAACTGGTCCCGATGATATTCCGGCCTTATCATGAATTTGACGGCGACTGGTTCTGGTGGGGCAAGTCGCACTGTACAGCAGAAGAATTTACCACCCTCTGGAAATTCACCGTTTCTTATTTGCGGGACAGCATGCAGGTGCATAATTTTATTTATGCTTTTTCACCTGACTGCCTGTTCAGGACGGAGCAGCAATACCTTGAACGCTATCCCGGAAATGAATGGGTTGATATGGTGGGGTTTGATGATTATGCCGACTTCGGCCGGGATGGAAAATACAACCTGGAAGGAGGAATTAAAAAATTGAAGATCGTTTCTGATTTTGCGCTAAAGCCAATAAACTCGCGGCTTTCACAGAAACAGGCCTGGAGTCGATTCCCAATACAACATGGTGGACGGGTACATTATTAAAAGCATTAAGGGCTAACAAACTGCGAATTGTCATATGTACTGGTATGGAGGAATGATGCAAAGAGCGCAACGCATTTTTATGCGCCATATCCGGGGCAGGTAAGCGTACCGGATTTTTTAAATTTTTATAACGATCCTTACACATTGTTTGAAAAAGACCTCAAGGGAATCTATAGATAATTTGCAAATTTGCAAATGTGCAGATGTGCAAATATTTTATTTGTGAGGCCTGTATACAAAACTCCCTTTTTAAAGAACTCCTTTTTTCAATTGCTCCGCAGCGTAATTGGCGGCCCTTGCCGTAAGGGCCATGTATAAAATCGACGGACTTTGATTTCCGGTACTGGTCATGCAGGCACCATCGGTGACAAAAATATTTTTACAATGGTGTACCTGGTTCCATTCATTGAGGATGGATGTTTTAGGATCTCTTCCCATCCTGCATCCGCCCATTTCATGAATGTCGAGTCCGGGTGGTTGCTTATTATCATATGTGCTGATATCATAAACACCTGCTTTTTCAAACATCAGGGTTGTTTGTTCTAAAAAGTCTTTGACCAGTTTGTCATCGTTCTCATCATATCCTACTGAAGTAATCAATTGAGGAATACCGAAGGGGTCTTTTTTGTCAGGGCTTAGCCGTACATGATTGCTTTCTTTAGGAATGGTTTCTCCCTGCAGGTAAGCGTAAACGCGCCATCCTCCCGGTTCCTGCATGGCTTTCTTATATTCTGCGCCAATGGTTTCCGTTGTAGTGGACTGATCATTTCTCTCCCTGTATGCCCCGGCAAACGTGGTATAGCCACCTATGAAATCGGCATCCATTTTATCCAGGTTACGATAGTTGGCGATGATGGTATCTGTTGGATTTCTTCCATAGGTATAGCTGTCTGTAAATCCTTTTATTTTACCTCCAAGTCCGGCCCTGTAATTATGAAAGCAGATATATTTTCCCAGGAGTCCTGAATCATTACCAAGACCATTGGGAAATCTTTTTGAAACAGAGTTGAGCAGGATGAGGTTGGAGTTTAATGCGGATGCATTGACAAAAATAATTTTGGAAAAAAATTCTTTGGTCTCTTTTGTATTGTGCATCGATGATGCGGACACCGGTGGCCTTTTGTTTTTCATCATCATAAATAATGGAATGAACAACCGCATCCGTGGCAATGGTCAGGTTGCCGGTTTTCTGCGCCCATGGAATGGTAGACGATACTGAACTGAAATAACCTCCGAAAGGGCATCCCCTCATACAGAGATTCCTGGCCTGGCATTTTCCCCTTCCCTGTTCAAGATGTACGGGCTTTGGTTCCGTAAGGTGTGCCCATCGTGCATGGACAAGGTAACGTCCATATTCTTTGAGAAGGACCTCTTTCAAATGCTGTTCCACACAATTCAGGTCGAAGGGCTTCATGAATTTTCCATCGGGCATGGCTGCGATCCCGTCTTCATTGCCACAGATACCTATGAATTCCTCCACATGTGAATACCAGTCGTCAACATCTTTGTAACGGATGGGCCAGTCGATCCCAAATCCAAACCTCTTCGGTCCGGTAAATTCATAATCACTCCAGCGTTGAGTTGCCCTTCCCCAGGTGAGTGATTTACCCCCAAGCTGGTAACCACGTATCCAGTCGAACGGCTTTTCCTGGACATACGGCTGAATCGCATCTTCGATAAAGAAGTGGGCATTGTCTTCCCCGAATCCTGCAGATCGGGTGATCAATGGGTTCTTCTTCCGGAATTCTTCAGTGATATTTCCCCGGTGCGGAAGTTCCCAGGGAGCCTTGGTTGCAGTGGGGTAATCTTTAATGTGTTCCACTTTTCGGCCCCTTTCAATGAGCAGGGTCTTCAGGCCTTTTTCACATAGTTCCTTGGCGGCCCAACCGCCACTGATTCCCGAGCCAATGACAATGGCATCATATACAATAGGATTTTCCGGCATGCAATCGTTTTTAAATAAGCATTTACATTTACCTGCTATTTAAAGATAGCAAGAATCGTGAAGGAGGAATCCTGTAAATGGGTAAATTGAATGATATGGGATTATTAACCGACAAGCATTTTGATGTAATTGTCATTGGCGTAGGGTCGATGGGCTCTGCAACCTGTTATCAGCTGGCCAAGGCAGGTGTTAGAGTATTGGGACTGGAACAATTTGACATCACTCATGAACTGGGTTCTCATGGCGGGCAAAGCAGGATCATCCGTAAAGCCTATTTTGAACATCCGGATTATGTTCCATTGCTGGTAAGGGCATATGAGAACTGGAAAGCATTGGAAGAGGCAACCGGTGCCCAGGTATATTTCAAAACGGGATTAATATATGCAGGGAGGAAAGAGGATGTTCTCATGAAAGGTATCAGGCAGTCTGCAGAAGCATATAATATTCGGGTGGATGATCTTTCTTCTGATGACATGGAAATTCGATATCCCCAATTTGATATTCCGGCTGGATACGACATATTGTTTGAGCCGGATGCCGGATTTGTAACACCGGAGCGCGCCATCCTTTTATTTACGGAAGAGGCGATTAAAAAAGGTGCTGTGATAAAAACAAAGGAAAAGGTCCTGGATTGGAAAAAATCAGGAAACGAAATTGTAGTCACGACCCATTCCGGATCATATGCATGTAAGAAACTGGTGATTACAGCCGGGCCCTGGGCAGGAAAAATGATACCTGCATTACAATCAACACTTACCGTAACCAGGCAAATGATAGCCTGGGTAAATCCAAAAAGAAGAGAACCTTTTGAATTGGGTAATTTTCCCTGCTGGATGATAGAAGAGGAAGGAAGGGGCGGGGCTTTTTATGGTTTCCCAATATTGCCTGTCGGCAAGTTTGGCGGACCGGTTGGACTAAAGCTTGCATATCATTTTCCTGGTACCGTTACTGATCCGGATCAGGTTGACAGGATACCAAAGCAGGAGGATGAAACAATCCTTGTTGATGCATTGAATAAATATTTCCCTGAAGGATATTCTTCCACGCTGGTGATGAAGACCTGCATGTATACCAATACACCGGACGAAAATTTCATTTTGGATTTTTTGCCTGGATATGATGATGTGGTCATTGCCACCGGGTTTAGCGGGCATGGATTTAAATTCGCCTCAGTGGTAGGAGAAATCATGTCGGATCTTGTACTGAAAGGAAAAACATCGCTCCCCATCGGATTTTTAAATGCAAAACGATATGCATAAAAATACTGGTTCTGTCTTTACGCTGATTTTGATTTGCGTATTTGTTTCCATAAATCTAATAGCACAGGATAGAAATTTAGAAGATGAGCAACTCATCCGGCAGGCAAGAAAACAATCGAACGAGGCCATCCTGAAAAAAGATTCAAATGCCCTTGCAGAAATATGGACAGATGATTACCACCTGCTCTCTTCAAGGAACTTTGAATTGAGCGGCAAAGAAAATAACCGTCATTTGTTTGCAGAGGATTTTACATCGCCAAACAGCAAAGTGTTTGTGCGTTCAACCACACAATATAGAAATATATCCCGGAATGGAATATGGCTGCGGAGAATGGTAAATGGACCGGGCGCTGGAAAGAACCCGACGGAGAAGTAAATATTAGTGGAACTTACTTTGCCAAATGGCATAAGATAAATGGTCAATGGAAAATCAGGGCCGAAATTTTTGTTCCCTTAAATTGCACCGGTAGTAAATACTGCCAGACAAAACCTTTTTGACAGGCATCTAAATGCATAATTTTCCCTTCAAAGTGATTTGAAGAACATGATGCATCCGGGTTCATCAACTGCCAAATAAATTAGTTTGTAAAAATTCGTTCTGGAATTTTCCTTCCGGGTCATATTGCTTTGCCAGTTCTTTAAAATCATTAAGCTTTTCATACTTCGACTGCAGCACCGATGGAGGCAATGTGAAAAGTTTAGCCCAGTGAGGTTTGGGGTTGAATGGCGCCAGTTTTTCTTCTATCAGCGGAAGTAATCCCATCACGATTTCAGTTTCCTGTTTCCATGTGGTATGAATCGCAATACAGCTTTGTTTATAACAGGGGCTCATCCAGAGGTCATCGGCATTGATGGTCCGGATCTCTGAAATGAACATATGTGGCGTAGTTTTTTCGTGTAATGATTCCATGGCCATAATTGCATCGTATGCATGTTCTATCGGCACAAAGTATTCTGCCTGCAATTCCTTGCCGGTACTGGGCTTGAATCCCATTTTAAAATGCGGCATTCTTTCAAACCATGGCCCGGATATGCCCATCTGTTCTGTGCATGTTTCGGCCGACTGGTCCTCGACGGGATGCATATTCTGTGTTGCTGCTGTAGCACCGAAAAAATCAGGCGCTATTGCTGTGTCGCTATTTTCAGCAAGGCTTTTTATCCAGACTTCATTAATATTCTTATTGTTCCAGTTTGTAAACAGGCTTACACTATAGCCGCTTGAAACAATGGTATTGAAATTGTCTTTCAGTTCACTCATCGGGAGGTTCCGGTAAACAACCTGCCTCATATTAAAAGTGGGTTGAATATCCAATGTGAGTTTGGTTACCACACCAAGGGCTCCCAGGCCTACCACAGCACCATTGAATTTGTCACCATCCTTTTGCTTCGACAATGTTACCAGGTCACCGGCAGCATTGACAAATTCTATGGCAGAAACCTGCGTAGACAGGTTACCGTTTTTTACACCGGAACCATGGGTAGCAGTGGCTACTGATCCCGCGATAGTAATATGGGGTAATGATGCCAGGTTGTGAATGGCATAACCCTTTTCATGAAGAAGAGGCGCAAGTTCACCATAACGCATCCCGGCTTCCACGGTTACCGTATTGGCGGTAGTATCCAGCGATACAAGTTTATTGAGTTCGCTGAGTGAAACCTGGTTTTCCGTACTATCTGCAATCTTATTGAAAGAATGTCTTGAGCCAAGCGCTTTTATTTTCTTGTATTTCTTCACCGTTTCCTGAACCTCGGCAACAGTTTTTGGATAATAAACATTCCCCGTGCTGTATTCGAGGTTGCCCGCCCAGTTTTTTAAATGCTCTTTTTTTTCTTCGGGTGTGCATGATTCAAACCGGGAGATGAAAGCACCACCAGCCAATACAGAGGATGTTTTGAGGAATGTTCTTTTATCCATGATTGGAAAATTTGGGATGAATTACATTGAAGGTAACTAAATGAACATATCCAGGCATGAGTAAATTATGGCATACTGGCTTTCTTTCACTAATGGCGGGCTTCACTCCCAGCCATAAAATAGCCGCAATGATGGATAAAACAGCGGCAACATGCAAAGCGTTCTCCCATCCAATAAAAGAAGCCATCAACGGAGTGAGTGTTGGAGAAATGAGTCCGCCGATATTACTTCCCATATTCATAATGCCTCCTGCTTTTCCGCTGTTCTTCCCGGAGATATTCATCATCATGGCCCAGAATGGCCCTTCCACGCAAAGCACAAATGCCGTTGCGAAAGCAAGTGTGATGGCTGCGATAATGGCGCTTCCGGTATGGGCACCAACAGAGATCAGAACACCTGATAATGCCATGCCGGTGATCGGGACTATGCGGCTACCCTTAACTGCACCTAATTTGCCGGCAGCAAGCCGGTCTGAAATCCAGCCTCCCAGGGGAATGGAAATGATGGACAAAACCCAGGGCAGGCTGCTCATCCATGCACCGCTGAGTAATCCAAACTTCCTTTCCTCTACCAGGTAAATATAAAACCAGGATACAAAAATGTATCCTACATATCCCTGTAAGGTATAGCTGATCGTAAGCAGGATAAAACTGGTTGAAGCGAGAGGCTTGGAGGATTTAATTTCATTGATAACCGGTTCGATAGTTTGTTTCGGTATTTCTTCATCGGGATGTTCCCTATTTGTATTGGCAGATTCGATGTTGGTTAGCAGGGCTGTTGATTTCTTTATTCTTTGCCAGGTAACAGCGATGATAAGCGCGGGAATTGCAGAAACAACCAGGGCTGTCCGCCAACCGCTATTTACCATTACATAGGAAACCAGCGGTGGCGCAATGGCTGAACCCAGTCCCGACCGCCGCAATCACAATTCCATTGGCCCGCCCGCGAAACTGCGGTTGCACCCACATGGCAACTCCTTTTGCGGCACCGGGAAAGGTGGGAGATTCCGACACCCCAAGAAGGAAGCGGCTAACCATGAAAATAATGAGCGCAAGCCCGGCACTGACCTGGAATGGTCCCCAGCCGGTCAATGACTGTATAACGGTAATGGCTACCCAAAACCATGCAGCCCAGCCCAGGATCTTTGGCGCGCCCCATTTATCTGCCAGGGCGCCGGCGGGAACCTGGAATAATGCATACCCCAGCAGGAAGGCGCTGAACACACGGCCCATGGCCACCTGCGAAAGACTGAATTCCTTCATCAGTAATGGCCCGGCAGTGGATACATTCACCCTGCATATATAACTGGCAGTAGCCGTAGCAAAGAGCAGCATGACCATGGACCAGGGTGTCTTGTTTATATTCATGAAAGCCTTTTACTCATGAGTATTTCCGATGCGCCGTCAATGATATAATCCTTCAGTTCTCCAACCATTGCATACCCCAGTCTTTCATAGAAAACACGGGCTTTTGAATTAAAGGAAGAAACACATAGAAATATATAGCGTGATGAGTTCCGGTAAGAGGTTTCTGCAAAATTCATGAGGCTGGCGCCGATTCCCTCGTTGCGATATTCCTCCGAGACCGCAATGGTTTTAATGTAGGGTGAACCTGCAACGCCACGAGGGTGAATGATGATAAGGCCGCAGGCTGAATTGTTTATATGGGCTATGTATACCAGGTATCCCGGATCATGCAGGGTTTGCCGGGTTTTTTCTTCCGTCACGCCCAGGCTTATCCAGGGTTCGGATGTTGCCAGCAGCCTGGCTGCCCAATCACGTTCATCCTCAGTTACCGGTAAAATGATAATTTGTTCCATATGCGGCATTGAACTTAGCTGGAAAATAATGCTAACTTAAACATTCATTTTTAGCTGTAAGAAAACATGCATAATACGTTTCATAAAATCACTCCTGCCAATAACTTCAATCGCCTTTCACAAAGAGAAGATTGGGTATTGATATTGGATAATGCAGCACTACAATGAAAAATCTATTCGGTTTACTTTTATCAGGCATAGTTTTTCTTACATCATCAAATGTCATTGGCCAGTCTGCGCGACCCAATATCCTGGTCATCTTTTCTGATGATCATACACAGCAGGCCATCAGTGCCTATGGCGGTGCAATTAATGCAAACGCCAAATATCGATCGCATAGCAAAAGAAGGCGCCATTTTTACCAATAGTTTTGTCACCAATTCTATCTGTGCCCCCAGCCGGGCGGTATTTCTTACCGGGAAGTACAGTCATTTGAACGGGCTGATTGATAATTCACCCGGACGGCGATTTGACGGATCACAGCAGCAGGTGCAAAAACTTCTTCATGAACAAAAATACCAGACTGCATGGATCGGTAAATGGCACCTGCAGTCGCTTCCGCAGGGCTTCGATTACTGGAATATCCTTCCTGACCAGGGTAACTATTTTCAGCCCGCCTTTATCAATATGCAAAATGATACGGTCAGGCACCAGGGTTATGTGACCAACCTGATCAGTGATTTTTCGCTCGACTGGCTGAACCGGCGCGATACATCATCACCATTTTTTCTTGTTGTTGGTGAAAAGGCCACTCACCGGAACTGGATGCCTGATATACAGGACCTCGGCGCATTTGATGATAAGGAATTTCCACTGCCACAAAACTTTTTCGATGATTATATAAACCGAAGGGCGGCCTTTGAACAGGACATGACGATCAGCAAAACAATGGTGCTGGAAAATGACCTTAAGATTGGTGCAAATTATCAGAAGCCGGGAATGTTCGGAAGACTTTCACCTGAACAAAAAGAAGCATATGATAATTATTATAAAAAGATAGCCGGGGAGTATGAAAAAATAAAGCATGATAGTTTAGCGGTGGTGAAATGGAAATTCCAGCGATACCTGAAGGATTATTTATCTACTGCGAAATCGATGGACAGGAATATTGGTCGTATCCTGCGATACCTTGATTCAACAGGGCTCAGTAAAAACACCATCGTCATATATACATCTGACCAGGGATTTTATATGGGAGAGCATGGATGGTTCGATAAACGGTTTATGTATGAAGAGAGCCTGAGAACACCGCTTGTGATGCGATATCCGGGAGTTATTCGTCCGGGCACACGGGTGAACCAGATGGTGGTCAACATTGATCTTGCACCAACATTGATTTCATTGGCCGGAGGAAATGGTGCCATCGGATATGCAGGGCGAAAGCATGGTTCCTTTGCTGAAGAATGCTAAAGTAAAAGGGCGTAAAGCGCTTTACTATCATTATTATGAATATCCCGAGCCCCACAGGGTGGCGCCTCATTTCGGCATAAGAACAGAAAAATACAAACTCATCCGTTTTTATGGTCCATTTGACAGCTGGGAATTATTCGATATACAAAAAGATCCCGCGGGAAATGAATAATATTTATTCGAATAGTTCTTCAAAAGGAATGGTGGCTGAACTTAAGAAAGAACTGCTTCACCTTGCAAAGCAGTATAAGGATACATCTGCAGTCAACTTAATGAATCGACAATAGCATTTATTTACTCTTCTGTATAACAGCGGGCGGACCTGCTTCGTTTGCTTTTTGCCTGATGAAATGCATTAGTGCGATCAACTGTTGATCAGAAATATCTTTAAATTTTGGCATGGCCTTATTTGTTCTCGAACCATTTCTTACAACGTCTGCAAATGAAGTAATATTCAAAGGAACAGCGGATGCTCTCAGGTCTGGCGCCATACCTTTGGCAATAACGCCATGACCATGGCAGGATACACATGAACCAACATACATTGCCTGGCCCGCAGCTACCATACTGTCATTTACCGCGAAATCAGGCACAATCAAGGGCACTGCATAAGAGCGCGGTGCCAGTTTTGGTAGTTCTTTAGAGCCTTCCAGCGAAAAAGCAATCAGCCTTCTTTTTTGTTTTCCATATTCCCATCCCAATTCTCTGCCCAGTCCGGCATAACCTCCGCCCCATCCTGCCAGTAAGGCGATATATTGCTTGCCATTTACCTTGTAAGCTGATCGGTGGTGCCGCAATGCCAAGGCCAAGATCAACTACTCAAAAGGCTGTCGCCCGTACGTGCATTGTATGCGAGGAATTTACCATCAGACCTTCCCTGAAAAACAAGGTTGCCTGCAGTGGTCAATATGCCGGCATTCATTGGTGTTTGTTGGGGAATAGACCAGGCCGCTTTTTGAGTAACAGGGTTCCATGCTATCAGTGAAGAGGGATGGTCTTGCTGATCGGCAGCGGCTACAGTGTTAACGCCAATGCCTCCGTTGGAAGGGTACAGATTTCCAGTTGACCAGGTCATAGCCTTTATCGGAATACATAGATGCAAAATGATTTGCAGGAATATATACAAGCCCTGTTTGCGGACTATAGGCCATCGCATGGAAACTATGGGCGCCCCATGCACTTGGCGTAATAAAGGCTGAATCTGTTTCATACCGGGCGCCTTTTACTTCAATTGGCCTGCCGGTAGTCATATCAATATCTGTGGCCCACGAAGTTTCTACAAAGGGTTTGGCCGATAAATAGTTTACCTGTTTCACGATCGATCACATAAAAGAATCCGTTTTTCGGCGCATGAAGGATGGCTTTTATTTTTTTATTGTTGATGGTCAGATCGGCCAGTACAATATCCATATTGGAATTATAGTCCCAGCTTTCACCGGGAGTTGTCTGGTAATGCCATTTATACTCGCCGTTATCCGGATTTAGCGCAACGATAGAACAGAGAAACAGGTTATCGCCACCATCCGGACTGCGAATTTTTCGGTTCCATGGAGATCCATTGCCGGTGCCAATATATAGTGTGTTTAATTCCTCATCGAATGTAAATCCATGCCATGCATTACCTCCGCCGCCATGTTTCCACCATTCGCCTGTCCAGGTAGTCGCGGCCATTTTCATGGCATCATTTTCAAAACCATCGGCGGGATTTCCGGGTACAATATAAAAACGCCAGGCCTGTTTTCCGGTCTCCTGGTCATAAGCGGTTACGTATCCCCGTGTGGGACCATTCTCTGTGCCGCCATTTCCAATCAGCACTTTGTCCTTGAATGCCTTTGGCGCACCGGTGATATATAATGCCTGGTTTTCGTCAAAGGTCCTGACGCTCCACAGTTCTTTACCCGTTTTTGCGTCAACGGCAATGAGCCTGCCATCCCAGGTGCCGGTGAAAATTTTACCGTTGGAAAACGATATTCCGCGGTTATGCACCCATCCGATCTGGCGCTTGTTACTAACCACTTTAAACACTTCAGGGTCGTATTCCCAGATCAGCTTTCCACTGGCAGCATCCACGGCACGTAGAATATTCATGGTACCGGTAAAGTACATCACACCATCTACTACAAGCGGGGTAGAAACCAGTCCAACGTCATTGGGAAGGTCAAGGAACCAGTCGACTTTCAATCTGGAGACATTGCCGGTATCGATATCTTTCGACGGACTAAACCTGCGTTCATTATGGGTTCGTCCGTAGGCCAGCCAGTCGCTCTCCTGTTCTTCGTCGGCAATGGCTTCATCGCCCGACATTAAATGAGATTTTGGCTGGTTGCATGAAAAACAGGAAATTAACAGGAGGAAGAGAAGGGTAATCCATACAAAGACTTTCCCTTTGACAAGAGATGCATGCGTGTCATCGATGAAGATTTAAAGGTTGATACGCTTTGAAAGGGAGGGGATAGTTATTCGGTGAGCTGCTAACAGCACTGGAATATCTGAATATATGATCTTTTAAAGATAATACCATCATGTTAAAAAAATCAAACGTAATAAGCAGGAGGACCTTTGTCAGGAACACATTTTTGGCTGCGGGCAGCCTGGGTTTGCCAGCCCTTCCTGAAAGTTTTACCATGCCTTCAGACATTAAAATATCCCTTGCCCAGTGGTCATTGCACAGGACATTAGAGGCCGGAAAAATGGATAACCTTGAATTTCCGGGAATAGCCAGGAACAAATATGGAATTGAGGCGGTGGAATATGTAAACCAGTTTTTTGGCGGCAAACAAATGGATTATAAAACTGCTGCAAAGAATACGGATTACCTGAACCAGCTCTTACAAAGAAGCAGGGATGCCGGCGTATATAATCACCTGATCATGGTGGACAATGAAGGTTCACTGGCCATACCGAAAGATGAAGAAAGGCTGATCGCTGTAGATAATCATAAAAAGTGGATTGATGCGGCAAAATACATTGGCTGTGCTACCGTGAGGGTTAACCTGCATGGTGACGGGAATTCCGCGGATAAACATAAAGCATCCGTTGATTCATTGGGCAGGCTTGGCGAATATGCATCCAAAACAGGGATCAATGTAGTGGTGGAGAATCATGGCGGAGATTCTTCCAATGGAAAATGGATAGCTGGTGTGATGAAGGAAGTTAATAAGCCAAATGTTGGAACACTTCCTGATTTTGGAAATTTCTGTATTGATCATCCATGGGGCCAGACACAGGACCCTTGTTCAAATATGTATGACCGCGCAATGGGAATTACTGAAATGCTTCCTTTTGCAAAAGGTGTAAGTGCAAAGAGTTATGATTTTGATGCATCCGGCCAGCAGCCAAAAATTGATTATACCAGCCTGATGAAAATTGTGAAGTCTTCCGGATTCAAGGGGTATATCGGCATCGAGTACGAAGGATACAATGAAAATGAAGACGAAGGAATCAGGAAGACAAAGGCCTTGCTGGAAAGATTTTTGTAAAAGGAATTTATTGAACCGGCCTTGCAGCCTCATTGGCTTTTTCCAGGGCTATTCGTTCTTCATGCGTTCCTGTGTTTGCTTTTGCCAATCCAGCCCAGGTGGGTGTGGTCGAAACTGTCGGGGTATTTTAATCCATAACCTGCAACCCTGTCGAAGGAGGAATGTGCCATGAATATCAGCCCTGTTTTCATTAGCCAGTCGTTTTTCATCATGAATCCGGCAATGATCACAAGGGCGATTAGTCCTCGATGATGAAAAGTATTATAGGTAACGGCACCAGTTTTTTTGGAAAATAGATATGTAAGGAAAGTAATATCCGGCACAAAGAACAAAGCAAAGAAAATGCCCCATGATGCCGGAAAAAAGTGCTGGTAGGCAAGCACAAAGAACATCAGCAATCCAAGTTCTTCAAGCCTGATGGTTGTTTTCATTTTGCTGTATGTTTTTATTGTTCACTTTTTAGCGCGTCTATATTATTTTTCAGTTGATCAGCATACTGGCCAAAGGCTTTTTTGGTCATCCATTTGGTTAGTTTGTAACAAAGCGGCACCAGTATGGCAATGAGCACCAGGAGGATAATAATGACGATTGGTTTGCTCATGAACACTTCTATGGGTTTACCGGAACCCACAAAACCTCCAAGCATGAATCCGCCTGCGGCGCTAATGGGATAGATCAGCAGTCCTACGTTTTGCTGAATGGACATCCATTGATGAATACTATTATAGTGATGCTCCAGCACTTCTAAAAGAGAATTTGATGTAGCCTTAACAGTTATTTTACGGTATAACTTAATTGCTGAAAAGATACCCCATACAGTAAATAATAATACTATGCCAAGACAAAGCTGAACCTGCCATAAAGGAAATTGTACAAGAACGTATATATAGATAAATACAATTAATACTCCCCAAAGGGAATTAATGATGAGGTTTCTTTTTATTTTTTCGAGGGGGTCAATTGAAGGTAACCTGGAAATTCTGTTGATATTGATTAATGCAGAAAGATCCTTGTCCTGGTGCTCCTCCATATTCTTCCATTGTTCATCCGGATTCATCCTAATTGCTTTAAAGTGTTCGCTAATTGTTGCCTGATCCGATGCAGCTTAACGGCAACATGGTTATTGCTTATCCCCAGGAGTTCAGCTATTTCCGAGTTATCATAACCATCCAGGTTCATGGAGATGATGGCACGATCCGTTTCTGCCAGCTGCCTGATGGCATGGCGCAATCCCTGGATATCCTGGGAACTCTCATAACCATTGCCGACAACAGGCGAAACATCTTCCAGTGAATCAGTATAGCTGATCCTGGATACCTTTCTTCTTTGTGTCAGAATGGTATTTAAACAAATCCTGTACAGCCATGTGCTGAATTTTGAATCCCCCCTGAAAGATGGCCAGGCTTTCCAGGTTTGCAGCAACACTTCCTGGTACAGGTCTTTTTTTTCTTCTTCATCAGAAGCATAAAGACCCACCAGTTTATAAATTATACCCTGGTTACTCCGAATATTTTCAAGAAATGCGGCCTCGTTCAATAACAGTGGGTTTTTTCTGTAGTTTAAAAGCCGGGTTTCCTGATATAAAAGTCTGTCATTTTTATTATCAGTATCCCGGATAACCCGCTTGATTACAATTAACTGAAAAAAATGTTTTCTTTTAGAATTTTCCTGCACAGCGGCAATTGATACATGCATCCGCCTTTATATCCCCAAATGGTTTACTTATACCGCCTGCTGCTTTTGTATTTTCCACTGATCACTGTTTCAAGGGTTTTGCCCGAAACCTTGCTTTCCGCCCATGAAATGGTATCGAAATAGGCAAAGGACCTGGTTTCAAAACGGCTTTTTTCGAGGTGCCTGATCTGGTCAAGGAATTTTTCGAGCCTGGCCTGGATTTCTTTTGGCGGATACCCGAAACTATGGTGTAAAAAATCGAAAATCGCTTTTTCGACGAGGGTCAGGTTTTTCATTTTCGAAAAGAAACGGTGAACTGATTTACTCAGCGGATCCAGAATATCGTAATTGCCTAACTCATAATGGCAGAGAAGGTGCATAAGCCTTGCATAGCACTGCAGGTCCATGTCTCAGTTCGCCTGGCCCATGTATGATCCTGTGAAGAAAGTCGATCGCTTTTTCAAAATTCCTGTTTCCGAAGAACAGGTATGCGCATTTATAATTAAACAGCATGATCCGGTGCTGGTCAACAAAAAGGGAATAATTGGTAATGTTGGATTCAATTTCGGGAACCATTTTAACACCCTCGGCAAAGCTTCCCTTCATAAGGTGGCCATTGATCCTTGCGCTGTTAATATAAATGAATGTATGTGTGCGGAAGTTATCATGTTTCTGCGCCTCTTCAGTCTGGGCGTAAGTGATAAATAAATTCAGCGCCTTATCAAAAGCACGATAATTCCTGAGTGTAAAATGCGCATTGAGCAGGCTATGCAGTCCTTTTATATAGTGCCCGGTTTCAATGGTGACCATTAATGGATGTTCAGCGTATAAATCCACCCATTTTTGTGCATACCGGTAATAGTTCAGGAAATCCTGCCGTATGAAATCGTACCAGCAGAAACTCTGGTAGAGATAGAGTTTTTCATAAAAGCCGGAAACTTCATCCAGGTTTGGGGGCAGGTAGTTACGAAAGAAAAGTTTAATATCTTTTTCTTCCGATTCATTACGTGAATGTCCGTTGATCACATACCATCGGTATAACAATAGTGCAAGGCTGGATAACCTGGTTACACGTTCAATGTGCCTGCTGACCTCCATGGATTCTTCAGCAAGATGTTGTGTTTTTTCTGTTGAGCTCCTGGTGATGTGAAGGGTCTCGATTTTTTTCTCCAGAGAAATCAACTGGACAAGCGTATTGAATTTCTGGTTTGTGCGTGCCAGGTCCTTTGCTTTTTCCAGGATGCGGAGGCTCTGGTGTTTCAGTCCTTTATTGTAAAGTATCCTTGCATCATCGAGGTGTTCACTTAACTGCAGGTCAATATTTTCCCTGGATTTCAGCAGGCGTAAACTGGCCAGCAATTCCGCATACAAATGCGATTTCAGGTTAGCCAGTTTTGACTTATTAAGGCCACTCATTTTTTTGAAGAGTACCTTCTCATCGTATTCCTGCATTTTGTCAAGGGCATCAAACAACTGGATGACCTTAAGTTCTTCATTTGCGGAACTTCTCTTGATATATATCTTAAAATGCCTCTTCTCAGCTTTTTCCAGCGACTTGATCAACTGAAATAAGGCATCGGAAAAACGGTTTGCCATCAAAATGCCTTTTGGTTAAAAATCAATACTGGCAAGGGTTTCGCGTTATTTTTCTGACTTTGACGTCAATAAATGGCGATGAACTTGATTTGATGGCTGACAGGGGCATGCTGTACCTTCACATTGTCAACGGAAAATAAACCAGTTTAACAGTCTGGCTGATCCGGAGACAGTAACCACCAGGTTACCATCAAATCGAGAATAAAAACTTTTCATAAGACAAGCAATCGTTGAAGGTCGGCTGTTTCTACAGCGGACCTTTTTTTATTTATGGCAGGCAATGAAGACGGCAGAATCAAAGGGTGTTAACTAATTCGTTGCTAAGTTAATACATGTTGCACAAAAATAAAAGAGTTGTTCCCGGGTACAGGAACAACTCTCTCTCATGTTTGATTGACCGCAATTGGTTATTTCTCCAGTTCGCCCTGAATTTTAACTTTAGTTATAACGGGATCAGCGTTTTTGCTTATTTCAAAGTAGATCGTATTGTTTCCCAGGTCATCCCTGTTTAACAGGAAATTCTTTGAAATATAATTCCCGTTTACATTTTCTTCATGCAATACAACTCCATCCTGATCTTTAACCGTGATGGTTAACTTATCATTGTCAGGGTTGTTGATGCTCAGGCAATAGACGGGCTGCGCATTTTTGTAGCCTACAAACTTTACAACAGCCTGCGGTTCGCTATTGTTGTCAGCAAATGAAGGCGAGGATACTAAAACCGGCATGGCAATAAGCAATGCCGTAATAAAATTCTTAAGATTCTTTTTCATAGTTAATAATTTATAAGTGAAATAATTTTTAGCAAAATTGTTTTAACAAGTAACGCTTTTTATTTGGCAAGGTCGAAGTGGGTGGAATCTGCAGATGTTGATTAAACGGGATCCCGAATGCTAATGTTGGATACAAAACTAGCACTGATTTTTCAGTGCTGCAACATCAATTGTGCGTTCAATCATGACCTTAAAAATGAAAACAATGTTCTGAAACCCTTTACTGACAACACTTTCAGCATTGAGTTGTATTGATGCCCAACGATAAATTGTATCGAAACCGTTAACTATTACTTCACATTAAAGCTCCTGTTAGTCCGGCGGGCTTTGCATAAAATGTTTTAGCTTGTGGTAATTTTATCAATGATCATTTATTAAGTGCAGATTTTTAGTGAATTGGGAGTTTGGTAACTACCTGGTAATAATGAGATAAGCATATTAGGGGTACTTATCTTCTCAAATTCAGCGAAATTATTGCTGATATTTTCAAAACGGGAATACAATTTGTTTGGATAGGGTAAATCATATCCTATGAAGCTAATCCGGGCATTCATGTATGTTGCCATATTTTCCTGCTTAAGTTCAGCCTGCTCTAAAAAGTCTGATCCGGTAAATATTATTAAGGATCCACCGGAAAGCAATGGGAAAGCATGTATTGCAACTAAAGCAGATGCGGAAAACATATTGATTTTTCCTGCTGATAATCCCTGGAACAAAGACATTTCGGGCGAGCCGGTTGATCCTGCCAGCAGCCAGATTCTGGCACCATATGCATCATCCGGTGTAAAGGCAGACTTTGGCAGTGGATTATGGCTTGGGGCTCCCATTGGTATTCCGTACGTGGTTGTCTGCGGCAACCAGTCAAAGATCGAAGTTATATGGCGTGCGAATAGCAGGGATGGAAATTATGGTGATGAAAGCGACCCCGGCCCATATGCCATTCCGCTTTCTGCCCCCGTTGAAGGCAATGGCGAAGGCGACAGTCATGTTATCGCCGTGGATAAGGACAATGGACTGTTATACGAATTGTACAATGCCAGTGTAAACGGCAATCACTGGGAAGCTTCCAGTGGTGCAATTTTCGATTTGAATAGCAATAAGGTACGTACAGAAGGCTGGACATCAGCCGACGCAGCCGGATTACCTATTTTCCCCGGACTGGTACGTTATGAAGAAATACTGAAAGGAGAAATAGACCATGCGATCCGCTTTACCCTGGCGTCATCAAATGTAAAGCCGGCATATATTTATCCAGCCCGGCATAAAGTAAACAGTAAAGGCGGACAGTATTCACTTCCCTTCGGTGCCAGGATCAGGCTGAAAGCAGGATTTAATATCAGTGGTTATCCTCCGAATCTCCAGGTTATTTTGCGCGCCATGAAAAAATATGGATTGATCCTTTCTGATATCGGAAGCAATATGTATATCAGTGGCGCACCTGATGAAAGGTGGAATAATGATGAGCTGCGACAACTGGGTAATATCAAGGCCAGTAATTTCGAAGTAGTGAAATTCAACTGAAGTATTTTTCATGCGAAATTTAAAGCCAGTTGATCGTTATCATCTTATCTGCCATTAGCCTGTTCCTGCTTATTAGTTTCGAATGGAGTTGTTGCCGAAGCAGGTTTAACTATCCTGTTCTCCCTTTTGGTCACGGAGTTTCCGGGTATCCCGGTGATCAGACCGCGGCAATTGGCTGCGCCGCACTGGCACTGGAAGGGTTCCATATGTTCATCGAGAAAGGTTGCGTAATCGAGTGTAAGTTCTTCGCCTTTTTTAATTGGCCTGATCGCAATAACATTTAATCCGTCATATCCTGTATTGGGATTACAGCTATGATTCTGTGGCGCCCATTCGGAAGGATTTTCATCCCAGAGGATAAAAAGTTCCCTGCTTAACGGATAGGCATACCTGCGAAAAGTTTCCTTTTCCTCTTCATTCCAGTGGGTTTCAACATGACGCCGGGTGATTAACCTTTGCGATCTTCCTTCCCCCGTAAAAATGCATTCACCTGCTGAAATATTTTCTTTTGCATAAATGCCGAAACCCGCAATGGATGTGCCTTTAATGAAATATTTCTGCTGATTCCTTTTAAACCGGGCCATTCCTTCTGCGATGATATGTTCCAGGAAGCCGGCCTTGCCAATACCATCGTGAATGAGGATATAGTCGGCCGAACCTTCATAACCATCGGCATAAAATACAGAACAGGTAAAATTTATTTCGAGAAAGAACAGTTCGCCTTTTGCATTCATCCTGAAATCAAGCCTCGCATATCCCTTGCCGTTAAACCCTTTAAAGATAAGTTCTGCCGCTTTCCGCAATTCTTTTTCTATTGCCGGGTCATTGCAGGGAATATTGGCATCAGGATGAAGTTCGGAAGTCTTTAACTGGTAGGTCTTAAAAGCAAAGCCTTCGGGAAAGATATATTCTACCGGCTTGAATGTTTTACTGGTAATACCGTCAGGGTTGGCGGCGATGAGTACGGTAAATTCCCTTCCTTCTATATATTCTTCTGCGAGCAATTGCGGGTATTCAGGGAGGCTTTCGCTTATTTTTTGCAGCAGTTCTTCCTTATTGTGTACCAGTGAATGCTGGTCAACCCCCAGGCTGTCGCCCGCTTTGGCTGGTTTGATAAAAATCGGGAAATGCAATTGGGTAAGGGCTTCCTGGATATCTTCCGCCGTTTGGATGATCACGTAGGAAGGCGTTTTTATGCCTTCACAATGGGCAACGTACTTCATCAGTTCTTTGGGAGGATCATAAAGCTGTGTGGTTGGGCCTGTATAAGGCAGGCCTAACAGTTCGAGCGAATAGATCACATCAATGGAAGGCACTTCCCATTCAAGGTATCCTTCACAGAGGTTAACGAAAATATCGTATCCCTTGTGCTGAAGCGCCTTGAGTTGTTTGTAGGTGGTCAGTTTGTTAAGCGAGATATGATCTACGGTAGCATCCGGAAGGTAAACAGACAGATCACGCGGTGGGTCATAGTATTGATAATCTACCGACGATGTTGAATAATCAGGCTGGAGCACACAGACTTTCAATCCCATTTCTCGCCATATTTGATGAATGCATCATTGATGATATCGATCACCAGGTCCTGAAAGGTATTACCGCTTAATCTCAATATGGCTCCGATAGAAGTATAATTTTCGTCTTCACTCAGCCCGCATTGCGCGTTCACCTCAAGCACATAAAGTTGACCGCTTTGCTGGTCCATCCTTATATCGACCCTTGCATACCCCGTGCCTTTAACTGCCATGTAGGCCTTCAGGCTGATATCCCTCAGGGATTCCTGCAGGTTTTCAGGTGCGGCCCGGTATTCGAAAAAGTTCTCCTCTTCCGGCATGGGTTTTTCTTCCTCATAGATCTCCCAAAGCCGGTCGAACGACAGGAATTTTTCGGTATCCGGAAGGGAATCATGAAAAACACGCTCCACTGCAGTGTATACTTTGCATAAGGCAGGACAGTAGTATGAACCGGTGATAAGGGTTGTATATTCAGGGCCGGTAATAAACTGTTCTGCGATGAGTCCGTCTCCCGCCAGGTTCCACCCGCGGTATCCTGAGTACATGGCAGAAACCTGTTGCGATAAAGTTTCATTATTATGTACCACATTCTTAATGCCTACACCCATACTTCCCGCAGAAACAGCGGGTTTTAATATGATGGGTCTCCCAAGGTGTTTAAAGATTCCATTGAGGATGGGCTTGTTTGTGCGGATGGGTTCCCATTTTGCGGTAGATACGCCAGAGGCATCAAAGGCTTCCTTCATGGAAATCTTAGACGTGGTAATGTCGTAAAAAAATTCTTCGGCCCCGGTATATACCATGCGTAATTTATCCAGGTATTTCACAACAGAAAGCCCGGGCGTGCCATTGATCTCATCACCATCGCAAAGATTAAATACCAGGGGAAGTATTCCCTGCGAATGGCATTCTTCTGAAACATTATCAAGAATGGAAATGTAATTATCTATAGTGACGGGTTGCCACTGCCAGGGAATATTCATCGATTTAAACGTTGCATCAAATTCCGCGATGCTTTGTGTGAAATCGTAGTAATAGTCCAGGTTTTGATCGTTGGTCAGGAGATGCGGCGCCAGTACCCAAACTTTCAATTTATCTAATGGTACGGCCTGGTTAAAAGTTGATGACTCCATTGACCGTGAAGTTCAGTATTTCAAATGATTTTTAGTAATAAAAAGATAATAATTACGCAGGAATTTATTGACAGATGTGATTAACGTTTCCGGTCAGGGGAAATTTATTGCCGCTTACACGCCAGGGCAATGATTCAATGAGGTAAAATAGTGAATTATCCGGTTTATGAAAGGTGTTGGACGGGTAGAAAAACATAAGGGTCCAGGGAAAGGTACCTGTCTTTTTCTTCAGGAAATTCAGCCAGTTCAAGTTCAATAAATGAAGACGCTTCCTTTATCTGCCAGAGATATAATTCTGTCTTGTCATCGATATCTTTAAAAACCTCGGGCAGCATTTCTTTCAGCACGCCATTCCAACATGCTTCTTCAAGCCTTTCTTTATCTGAAAGGTTCCTTGATTTGTCATTGTCGGCTTTATCCTGTATCTGCCTGTTCGAGAAACTGGTACCCGTCATCAATAAGATTTCCTGTTGTGTAGAAGTTGCTTTCATTAGGCATTTTTTTATGTCGTCTATTTAATTAGACGTATAAACGATTTCAAAGTAACGGCGCTTTCAAAAAAACTGTGTTAAAACGCCGCCGGATTAATCTCTTCCGCACATCGTGGTTAATCTCTAAGAGGTAACCTGTTAAACATCAATAATATAAAACCGGGGAAAGTGGATTTTATTGCGGTAAAGTGTTGATTTTTTTTGATTTGATGGCGTTTTGCGATGGCGTTTAGCCTGTGGAATGCCCTGTTTGGGCTTAAATTTCTCTCCATGGCGCACGGTGGTACCAGATTTGTAGCAGGATCGTAAAAATGGTATTTATGAAAAAGATCCTGCTAACGGCAATGGTAATAAGTACTTTGAACGTTGCAATGGCGCAACATCATCATGCGGAATTTGGGTTAAAAGGCGGGGTAAATTTCGCTAATCTTAATTTTGGAGATAATACCGATGTGAACACCAGGACCTCGTTCCATATTGGCGGACTCGCTCATTTACACCTGTCAAAACAATTTGCTATACAACCGGAGCTTTTGTACTCCGGACAGGGGGCCAATTACACGGGTGGCGATATCAAGCTGAGCTATATCAACGTGCCGGTGATTGGTCAATACATGTTTGGTATGGGACTCAGGCTGGAAACAGGCCCCCAATTTGGATTTCTTGTGGGTGCCAAATCAGGCGATAACGATGTCAAGGACCATTTCAATGGATTTGATCTGAGCTGGGCTTTTGGAGCGGGCTATATTACGCCCGGCGGATTTGGCGTTGATGCGCGGTATAACCTGGGTTTGACTGATATCAGCGAGAGCAATACGAATGTCAAAAACAGTGTATGGCAGCTTGGACTGTTCTACCAGTTCAAGAACAAATAATCTCAGGCCTGTCCGATGGCATCGAACAGATAAGATGGAGTGTCCTGTGGTTCAAGGTCAGGGTTATTAAGCGTTGCAGTCTCCGCGGCCTGACGAATTAATAGCCTTACCTTCGACAGTACACTAAATGATTAGATGTTATCATGAAAAAGTTTACTGCAGCCCTTGCATTTACCGCCTTTTTTCTGTTCATTCATTGTTTTCCCAGGTCATCAGTTCAAAACAAATTGACAGTTTAACGGAGCTCGTGCTGAAAACTTTTGACGTTCCGGGGATTGCCGTTGCCGTAGTAAAAGACGGCAAAGTCATACATGCAAAAGGATATGGTGTTAGGTCACTCAGGACAATGCAGAAGGTTGACGAGAACACGCTATTTGGTGTAGCATCCAACAGCAAGGCGTTTACAGCCGCTGCCCTTGGAATGCTGGTGGATGAAAAGAAAATAAGCTGGGACGATAAGGTGGTGGATCATGTTCCGGGCTTCAAGCTGTATAATCCATATGTAACGATGGAGTTTACCATCCGTGACCTGCTCACACACCGCAGCGGAATGGGACTTGGCGCCGGTGACCTGATGATGTTTCCTGATTCCAGCAATTTCACCAGGGCGGAAATCATACATAACCTCCGTTACCTTAAACAGGTTGCAGGATTCAGGACGCATTATGATTATGATAATAATCTATACATCGTTGCCGGGGAAATAGTGGCGAAAGTATCAGGGATGAGCTGGGAGGATTTTATTGACAACCGGATATTAAAACCGCTGGGGATGACCGCTACGGCGCCATCCATGGCAAGGGTAAAGGACAGGTCCAATTTAATCGACCCCCATGCCCCGGTGAATGGTAAAGTGACAGCCGCTGAAAATCGATTGGAGTGAAACCGCCAATGCTGCAGGGGGACTTGTCACTAATATTACCGACTTAAGCAAGTGGATCATCATGCAAATGAATCATGGAAAATATGGTGAAGGGAAGCAAATGTTCAGTGAGGAAGTTCATGAAGAAATGTGGACACCTCAGACCATCATTCCTACAAGGACAATACCACCCTACAATACCCATTTTTCTTCATATGGACTGGGCTGGTTCCTGTCGGATGTAAAAGGATATAAGCAGGTAACGCATACCGGCGGACTGGCAGGTGTGGTAACACAGGTTACCCTGTTTCCTGAATTACAACTGGGTATTATTGTATTGACCAACCAGCAATCCGGCGCTGCATTTACCGCTATCACCAATACCATTAAGGATAGTTACCTGGGCATAACAGGGATCGACAGGGTAAAACAGATGCATGACAGGGTTGTACAGAATGAGGCAGATGCGAAAAAAATTACAGACCAAATCCAGAAAGACATTGAGGCCCAACAGAAGAATATTGGTGCCAGGCCGGCAAATGCACTGTTTACGGGAACGTATAAAGATCCCTGGTTTGGTGAAGTAGTTATCGCTGAACAAAATGGAAAACTTCGCTTAAAATCAATTCGTTCACCCAGGCTCAGGGGTGAAATGCAATATTATAAGGGCAATACATTTATAGTCAGATGGGATGACCGTTCCTTCGATGCCGATGCCTATGTCATGTTTTCGCTGGATATGGATGGAAAAGCTTCGGGCATTAAAATGAAAGCCATCTCACCATTAACCGATTTCAGTTTTGACTTCCATGACCTTGATTTGTCGCGAGTGAAATAAATCCTTTCCACCATAATCGTTTCCTTATCCACAAGAGGGCATCCGGCTGTTTTTGACACTGAAAACTGGCGGAAATAGGTTAGTTTTGCAAAAAATTACAGAGACGCGGGGCATGCAGACTAGAGACTACAGGCTAGAGACTGGAAATAAGTTTCGGTGTTATTTGGAAAAGTTGAGGTAAAAACAATTAAAAACGATTTTAAAAAACTAATTATATGGCTAAGAAAGTAAAGTTCATTTTGTCTGCGGATATCGTTGCTGATGCAACAGAAGGTTTATTGCTGGGAGAATTCAATAACTGGGATATTGAGAATGGGTTCACCATGAAGAAGGCCAAAGACGGTTCCCTGATGGCTACTGTTTCCCTAGAAGAAGGACGTATTTATCAATACCGTTATTTGTTGAATGACGGAAGGTGGGTAAACGATCAGAATGCACAGTATATTCATGACGAAAGGTTTCATGTTGAGAATTGCGTGATCGAGGTTCCTGCCGGCGAAGAGGCTGCTGTTGCAGTGTCTGCTGATAAGGTAAAAGCTGCCAAAACCAAGGCTGCTCCTGCTGTTAAGGCAGTTAAAACAGCCAAAAAAGAAGTTAAAGAAGCTACTGACGACCTTACAAAAATTGAAGGTGTAGGCAAGAAAATCGCTGAAATACTTTCTGCCGAACAGATTGTAAGCTTCCAGGACCTGTCTAAATCAACTCCAAAGAAAATCAGGACCATCCTTGATGCAGCAGGAAGCAAATTTAAAATGCATGATCCTGCAACCTGGCCAAAGCAGGCTAAGCTGGCTGCTGCAGGTAAATGGGATGAGCTGAAAAAATTACAGGCTGAGTTGAAAGGCGGTAAATAACCCCCAAACAGGTTTACCTTTGTTGTTCAGTATCCCGGACCCCCGGGTTACTAAAGCCCCTTCATGCAAAAAATTTCATTATGGGAATAGCAGATAAATTGTTTCAATTCAGAAACGAAAAGGCATCAGCGAATTTACAGGCCGGACTTGATTTCCTGGAAACCAATAAGCTTAAACCGGGAGTGGTTGAACTCCCAAGCGGACTTCAATATGAAGTGATACATAATGGCGAGGGCCCAAAGCCCCTGGCCACCAATAAAGTCACCTGTCATTACCACGGCACACTGATTGACGGAACCGTATTTGACAGTTCCGTCAAACGGGGCCAGCCGGCAACGTTTCCATTGAATGCCGTTATCAAAGGATGGACAGAAGGATTGCAGTTAATGAACCAGGGCAGCAAGTGGCGTTTCTTTATCCCTCCTCAATTGGGATATGGCGAAAGGCAGGTAAGTGCACAGATTGGAGCGAATAGTACGTTGGTTTTTGAAGTAGAGTTACTGGGAATTAGTTGACGGTTGACGGTTGACAGTTGACGGTCGAAGAATTTTAAAATAAGTTTTAATCAGGGATTGTTTTTTGCTAGATTTAAAAAATGAAGCAAAAATACTTTCTCCTCGTCGCCCTGCTTATATTATGCATTAACGGATTTAGCCAGTCGGCCAGCCCAAATGTAACTATCGATAAGAAAGTGCAGGACAGTATTAATGCGGCAAAGAGGGATAGTATTCGGTGGGCAAAAATGGAGGCCAGCGCTACATTTCCCTGGTTTAAAACCGGGACATGGTCGGGTGTATTACCCGTTGAAGGAGTGGATTTTGCGCCTGATCCCAAAAGGCAGTATAACCTGGTTTTTGATTTAACGCATTTCAATAAGGATACTTCCAACAAGAGTATTAATGACGGGCTTACTGAGATTGCGAGAATCATAAATCTTCATGTCGCTGCCGGTATCCCCAAAGATCATATTCATCCGGTGGTGGTGTCCCATGCAAAAGCACTATTCTCACTGTATACAAATGATGCGTACCTGGCGAAGTATAAAAAAGACAATCCCAATATCAGGATCGTCAGTGACATGATGAATGCCGGAATTAGTTTTATTGCATGCGGACAGGCGATGAACTTCCTGGACATTAGTAAACAACAATTATATCCCGGGATTAAAGTTGCTGTTTCTGCAAAAACAACCTTATCCTATTATATAGGCCAGGGATATATGCTGTATAATATTGATGAGCTGGAGTAAATCAGATTTTTCCTGTATATATGAAAAAGGTCATTTTATTAACTGAAATGGCCCGTTTATTTTTCATTCCTGTAAACCTTTCCATCCTTCATTACAAAAAGGATAGATCGAAGGCTGGATATATTATCGGCCGGGTTTCCTTCTGCAATAATGATATCGGCTTTTAGTCCGGCTTTAATAAAGCCAACGGATTTATCCAGGTGAAATGCCCTGGAATTCACACTGGTAGCGGCCTTCAGTACATCCATTGTCTTCATTCCATATTCCACCATCAGTTCCATTTCCAGGACATTATTACCATGCGGGAAAACACCTACGTCGCCACCCATGCCGATGGAAACTCCTGAAGCGATAGCAGCTTTAAAGCTTTTCTTTTTGATAGTCACTCTTTCCGGCTCCGGCGTGGATCCTTTTACCCATCCCCTGTACTGGCTGATCATGTCCACCGCAGCGATGGTGGGGATATATGTAACATGGTGTTCTTTCATCAGCCGGCCGGTTGCCGTATCAATAAAATCACCGTGTTCAATAGTTTCCGCACCGGCCATCACGGCACGCCTTATTGCTTCCACACTTTTTGCATGAGCAACAAAATATCTTCCGCTGCTTGTCGCGATGTCATGAACCGTTTTCATTTCGTTGACAGTAAAAGATGGACGGTCTTCTCCTTCAGGTCCCCAGCGATAATCTGCATAGATCTTGATAAAATCTGCTCCTTTTCCGATCTGGTCACGAACCACACGTACAAGATCGGCCCCGTCAGCAGGCTCGGCACCAAGCATGATCTTTGAATCTTCGTCATAGCCTTTTGGTCCATAGGATCCTGTGGTAACAATGGCCCTTCCGGCAACAAGCATACGCGGGCCGGGAATGATTCCTTCATCAATTGCCCTTTTCAGGGCAACATCGGCATATCCTGCACCTTCTGTTCCCAGGTCCCTTGCTGTAGTGAATCCAGCCATCAGCGTATTGCGGGCATGAACGGTTGCCCTT
This sequence comes from uncultured Sphingobacteriales bacterium, assembly GCA_963823365.1. GTDB lineage: Bacteria > Bacteroidota > Bacteroidia > Chitinophagales > Chitinophagaceae > Pollutibacter. The sequence continues at coordinate 21,392 of CAWGLH010000014.1, read as the reverse complement.
ACGGTACGATAGTTATCTGATTCCTTTAATACCTGTGTATCCCAGTCCGTAATATTATATGGATAGAGAAAAAGGTGGGAATGGCCTTCGATAAGTCCGGGTAAAATGGTGGCATTGTTTTTTTCAATGTGAATAGCGCCGGCAGGTTCTTTCACTTTGTCTTTAGGGCCTGCGGCAATGATCCTGTCGTTTTCAATGATCACGGCCCAGTTTTTTTGTATATTCTCACCATCGAATAAACGGTCTGCGGTAATATAATAGCGAGTAGTCTGTGCAGAGCTGAGGATATACTTATGAACAGGAATAAAATGAATAATAGATATTTCAATGGCTGAATTTTGATTATTGAATATAATACAAACCAATGAGTTAAATCCGGGGGTGGATAAAGTAAATTGCTTTGCGCGTTTCTTTACGCGGAACAGTGAATTATACATTGTTTTAATTGTGCAGGCTAATGTAAATTGCTGAAAATGAATTACAGGATACTGGGTAAGTCGGGCCTGAAAATTTCAGAGATCGGGCTGGGTTGCATGTCGATCCCCGCCGGGGATGAGGATATGGGGATTAAGATTATTCATCGTGCCATGGAACTGGGCATTAATTATTTTGACACCGCAGATCTCTATGATAAGGGAATCAATGAAACCATTGTTGGAAAAGCATTGAAGGGAAAAAGGGACAAGGTGATATTGGCTACCAAGGTAGGCAATCAATGGAAGGCGGATGGCAGTGGAGTTGTATGGAATCCCCGGAAAGAGTTATATCCTGAAGGCTGTTGAGGACAGCCTTCAGCGACTGCAGACGGATCATATAGACCTGTACCAGTTACATGGCGGAACGATAGATGATCCGATAGATGAAACCATTGAGGCATTTGAATTATTAAAGACGCAGGGAAAGATCAGGCATTATGGAATATCATCGATAAGGCCCAATGTGATCGGGAGTATGTGAAACGTTCGAATATCGTGAGTGTGATGATGCAATATAGCCTGGCCGACAGGCGTCCGGAAGAAGAGATGCTGGACTTTTTGCATACCAATAATATTGGCGTGCTGGCGAGGGGTTCACTGGTGCAGGGAATGCTGGTAAATAAACCGGCAAAGGAATACCTGGGACATCCATCGATCAATATTGCCCATGCTGCATCGGTAGTAGCTCAACTTTCAAAGGAGAAACGGACAGCGGCGCAAACCGCCATCCGTTATGTATTGCGGCATCCTTCAGTGACTGCTGCAATAGTGGGCGTTTCCAGGTTAGAACAGCTTAAAGAAATTGCAGTGACTTCAGATATTGAGTCCCTGACTGAACAGGAGCTCCGGTTATTGGAATCATCCATCACTGCATTAAAGTACAAAGAGCACAGGTGATGAAGTTATTTTTTCAATGGAATCGAGTTTATATAATCTCCCACTTTCCTCCCTGATACCAAGGCCACATCTACAGAAGGTTTGTAATGAACGCCGGCTAATACCCTGCTCCATCCGGATTGATTGGCATAATCTTCAAATGATGTATATGTGCGGGGCCCGTATAATGCATCATGGGTATGATCAGTGAAGGCATATTTTTTTCCGAACAATGACTCCAGTATTTTCTGTGATGCTCCGCTTAAGGTTGCGTGGGCAGCAGAATATTCCGGGTGAGGAGGCGTTGGAATTACCGTGTTCCAGGTAGGTTTCCCAATAACATTTCTGATATAGGAAACAGGACGGATCAGGAGGTATTTATATTTTGTTTTAAATACAGAGATTGCTGCATCCGCAATGGCCATACCATGTTTTGCATATGCATATGCCGCCAGTTCAAGGTTGGCATTATTCTCACCCAGCAATTGTGTCAACACATTGGTGAAATGTCCCTGTCCATTATAATTACCAGGGATATCTGCCCAGGTCTTGGCCAGCAATATATCATCATTGGTCAGATTTTGGGAAACATCATATACATAGTTGGCCATTTTGTAAAAATCAGAAGAGGGATTTTCAGAATAAGGAATAGGTGCCCCTGGCTGTGTTTTATCAGCAATACCCGGATAAAAGGAGCGGAAAGTCCCCCAATTTGTAGCTATCGGTGGTGCAAAGGCGGGCGGAGTGGGAATCCAGTAACCCGGACCAACGGGCATTGTAAACGGAGGTATGGGATCAAGGAATCCATCTGTTTTGCTCCATTCAAACACTGCTTTCGCAATCATGCGACCATAGGCGGCTGACCTTTCTAACTGTTCCAAAGGTGCGGCAGCCTGGTAAGAAGCATAGTTTGATGATTCCAAAGCATCAATTGATGTTTTGTTTTGGTCTGATGTTGCGGCAAACAGGTTTCTGATGATTTCCGCCATGGCTGCATTAGCGCTGGCGGGCCAGTAATAGTCTTTCTTTTTATCGATCGCATAGACCTGCCCGGTCACTTTACTCAGGTACGACTGGTAGGAAGGCATGCCCGGAAGAACAGATTCATAAAGGGCCAGTCCGCTATAACTAAATGCCCGGCCTGTTGTACCTGGTCCGAATCCGGGTGTTGTTTTTGAGAGATTCTGTTGCAGATTGATCCAGTCTAATGCAACTTTTGCCGGATATTTTTTAGTGTGCGACAATGATTTGTTGTCATTATCGCCACCATGTTTGATATCCGGCATCCAATCCGTTTTCTGGCAGGCTGAAAAGAAGATAATCAGGGCCATTGTCAGGAGAAGGAAATTTTTCTTTTTCATTGTATACATTTTTGTTGAGCGTTTGAAAGAATGTTGATGTGATAAAAGTATTCATTGAAAAATGTTGTTGGCAGGTAAATGGACGTAACTGAACGTTTAGCATACAGACGAACGAAAAAGAAAGACGAAGGGAAGTGTGTTGCACAAAAAAAGCTAGCTGTTGATCAGCTAGCTTTTTTAAAAATTACATTGCTATTTGTCAATTGGCATTATGCCATACAAAATTGCTTAGTGATATATAGCGGGTATTTGTTTTAGTGTCAGTATATATATTATATACCGTAGGATAGTTTCCTGCTTCAGCATACTTTAACGGCTGTGCAAAAGGCGTGCTGAAGTTTACTCCTGATAGCAGGTAATCCAAAGTGACCATGGGTTCTGTAAATATGAAGCGTCCGTCATAGGAACCCCAGATCATGACTTTAGTGAAAGGAAGAAAAGTTGGTGGTGGCGGAGACCAGTGTTTCCCCATCATGGGTTCACCACCCGGACCGGCAGCATAGTTTGTTGGTACATAATCAGCCGTTGGCAGGTTATCAAAAAGCGGAGCCGATGCAGGTGAGTACGGCGGTATTTCCATTCTTTCAGCCATGGTGATCATATAAAAGTGGATATCAAAATGGGGAACACTGAAGAAGAATGGTGGATGACCGGCAGGGTTCCAGTCGAAGCTGACATGGTCAAATTGGGTAACGTCTTTTGCTTTTTGATGTAGTGTTAACGGGTTGGATAAATTATTATGGTCGCCCTCGGTGGGCAGGCCTGATAGAGCACCTTCAGTGATTTCCACCCCGATTTCTTCGGGATGCCCTGCATGGTTGATTCGTGTAAAGGTCCTGACTTTACCATTGCCTAATTGCACCTGTGGCCCGTAAAAAGTGTTTGTTTTGGAAAGGTTTGCTGAATTGCTTTGTAAAGCCTGTTCGCTCTGTGCAGCAGATTTTTTGTCGATGGCTTCTTTCTGGCAGGAGAAGAAAATAAATGACAACAGCAACATCCATGTAACCTGGTAGCATCTCATTTTCATGTTGTTAGTTTTATAGTTATAAAATAATTACGTAGCAATGGATGGTAGCAGAAGGAGCACTTATAATTTACAATTTTTATCAGACATTATCAAATAAAACTATGTGGTTATAAAACGTGTTTGTTTGGCAATAAGAAATTGCAGGGGTTTCGGATGTTTTACCGGATGGGTGAAAATGGTTATTGGCATCTTCGACCCACGCATTTCTTTGGTGTATTGCATAGATTCAGAATGTGATCAGAATTTCGTGCCGTTTATCAGCCTCGTATTTTTTTGCGTCCAGTTTATCCAGGTATTTATTATAAAATTCCCCCCAGCCATCCGGAAATCCGAATAGTTCATATTGGAGAGAATTGTACTGATCACCGGTCAGGTTGAAAATGATGGTAGTGTCGATTTTTTTATCCGGGCTTTGGTAGATTCCTTCAGGCAGTAACAGGGTCCGGATAATTTTATTTGCTTCTGTTGTATCGGCTGATGAATAGCTGTCGAGCCAGATGCGGAAATATGATGGCGGATGATCAGTTACCTGTTTAATATGAATTGATGTAACAGCTTTTTTATACAGGCCGACCCGGAAGTTTGAATTGAATTTCTCCGTGCTCACCAGGGATGCCGATATAGTTCCTGGTGTTTCACCGGCATATTTTATTCCACTTATTAAATAAGGGATATCCATGTAGAGGTCGGAAATAACGGAAATGGTTGCAGCACTTGGATTTTGTTTAAAAGAAAAAGCGCCGGTATCATTCTTATTCAACTGGTGGAAGCTGTTGAATGTAGGGACAAAGGAAGATGGAGAAGCCAACCTCATATTTCCCAGGTATACTTCCGCGGGATTGACTTTTTCCCCTGTACCAATATCATAAAAACTGACTATGGCCTGAAACGGTCCAAAATCCGGAATTTTTAAAGTATCCTCTTTTCCGCAGCTTATAATGATAATTGTAAGCACTAGAACTGCAAATACCGCTTTCATGTTAGAATATTTTCTGATGTGGTTGATGAAAGACATTTACACTATCATATTACATCATGAAATTAAGTGCAGGTTAAAACGCGGTTTAGTAAAGAATCCAAATCAAGGGTAAATGCCGACAGAAAGCATAATAATGCAGACGAAATGCATAGCTGATTTCAAATGAGTAATCGTTTAGCCGGGATAGTCATTTCATATTAGGATTTTAATCAATATAGATATTAAAAAGTATAATTCCTTTCATTGGTGAATTGAATTCATTAACTTATACAAACCTTTTGAAAATAACTGACGGCGAATATTGAATGCTGAACTGTTGTTCGTCTACACTTGATTGTTGTTTGTCTACTTTACGGTATAACGCGCTGAAAAGGGAAATAGATATTTTACTTTAGTCCTGGAAATTCGTTTTAAAGATCCTTGCAAAAGATAATCCCGGGTTAAATAAATGTGTGTGCATGATATTCTTGAATGAGAAATTTCATAGTAAAACCAAAACTCAATTTCATGGGGAAGCGCCGCAGGTATTTTTTCATATTCTTCATTTACGGTATTTTTTTTGTTGGGTTTACTCAGATTACAAAGGCGCAGACAGTTGTCAAGGGAAGGGCAGTGAATGAACGTGGCCAGGTCATTGACGGGGCTACCATTAGCATAAGGGAAACTGTTTACTCCGCAATTACGGATAACGAAGGTAAATTCAGCCTCACTGTAAATCTTGCTTCCGGCAATTATGTTGTATTGTGTTCCTTCAAGGGATATAAATCTATCGAACAAAGGATTTCCGTAAATGGATCTGCTGTGGATGAGATGCTCATCACCATGAAGGATGATATACTTAATCTCGACGAAGTGGTGGTTACGGGGAATGCCATGAATACGGCCAAAAAAACGCTCGGTAATGCCATCTCCACCATACAGGCTGACGAGGTAAAGTATGCGGGCACCAGTCACCTGAGCGGGTTATTGAATGGCAGGATAATGGGAGGATATGTAATGCAGAACAGCGGTGATCCGGGAGGAGGCTTTTCGCTAAAGTTAAGGGGTGTGGGTTCTGTATTTGGATCCTCAGAACCACTATACCTGGTGGATGGTGTAGTGGTGGATAACGGATCCCAGAATATGGTGAACCTGAACATTGCAAATCCTTCCCGTTTTCAAACGGGCAATAACCGGATCATCGATATTAATCCGCATGATGTAGAAAAAATTGAAGTAATCAATGGGGCAGCTGCAGCTGCCATTTATGGTTCAAGAGCTTCAAATGGTGTGGTGCAGATTTTTACGCGTAAAGGGAATAAGGGAAAGCCGGAGGTGGTGTTTTCTTCCTCCATAAATTATAATACCCTTGGCCGACGTATTGAAGTAAATGATTATCCTTATCGTTTTGGGAAACAACAAAAACCACGTTTAGATAGTGTCGGGGATAATCGAACCATGTTGTTTCAAACCCGCGGCAAAGATACTGTTGCCCATCCGGGAGAAGGCCCCAGATCTTATACAGGATTGCTTGATACAACCCGATATGCAGTTAAGCGATACGATTACCAGGACTTAATTTTTAATCCTTCATGGGGTACAGACCAGCATTTGTCGGTAAGCGGCGGCAGTGATAAGGGGAGTTATTATTTGTCGGGCTCCTACCTGGATAACGGAGGTATCATGGTGGGCACGGGATTCAAAAGATATGGTATGAAAATGAATACCACCTACCAGTTGAACAACTGGATAAAAATGGGCGGTGGTTTAATGTATACCAATAGCCAGAGTAATGAAAAACCATTTACCTGGCAGCAGTTTTCCCCCATCGGTGCCATGAACCATACAGACAACGTGTATAATATTGAAGAACGTGATTCCGCAGGAAATCTAAAGAAAGTTGAGCACGCCTGGTACAATCCTCTTTCGTCAGTTGAAACACATGAACTTTCCACAGAAACCAACAGGATGCTGGCCAATATGAATATCAGTCTTAGCCCCTGGAAAGGTTTTACTGTAAATGGAAACTTTGGAATGGATACCTATTCAGAACTGGGAAATAATTACCAGGCCAGGGTGCCTTATAAAGATGTAGCCGGTACACTTTACCCCGACGGATATGTTAGTGAGACAAAACTAAACTACCAGCAATGGACAACCGATATTTCTGCCTCCTATTCCAGGCTCCTGGGTTCTTCTTTCAGTACTGCGACTGTAGCAGGATATTCCGGGCAGTATATCAGTAATAATTACCACGCCCAGGAAGGACGCAACCTGATGCCGTTTATAAAAACAATTAAAGCAGCCCAGACCTTGTCTGCACCTGCGGAACAGCAGAGTGAACAAACTATCTGGGGATATTTCCTTCAGGAAACCCTTGGTTACAAAGAATTCCTCTATCTGACCCTCGCGGGTAGATTTGATGGATCATCCGCTTTTGGCGCCGAAGCCGGCACTATATTTTATCCCAAAGCCGGACTGACCTTTACATTATCCGAAATGGATTTCTGGAAAAACAGTCCGGTCAGTACATGGTTTAATACACTTCATCTGCGGGCTTCTTATGGCAAATCCGGTAACCTCACAGGGCTCGGCCCATATGACCGTTTTACTACCCTGCCACCCATAATATATTATAATAATGTTGGGGGACTGGTACCCCAAAACAGGAAAGGAAATGAAAGCATTCGTCCTGAAGTAAAAACTGAATGGGAAGGAGGTGCTGATATGCAATTTCTTAAAGGCCGGTTATTCACACGCTTTACATTATATCATCAGCAAATTGAAGACATGGTGATTCCATTGAACTGGGCGCCATCCAATGGGTATTATTCCCAGCTCGACAACCTTGGCAGTATGGAAAACAAGGGGTTTGAATTTATGGCAGGAGGATCTCCTGTGAAGGGAAATAATTTTTCCTGGGAAATATCATTTCTCTTTAATAAAAACAAAAATACGGTCACCAGCCTGTCGGCCAATTCCACATATATAGGATTTGAAGGAGTAAACCAGGGTGCGGCGGTTGGATACCCGGTTGGTTCATTTTACGGAAATTATTTTGCCAGGAATGCAGATGGCAGCCTGTTACTGAAGGATGTGAATGGATATCTGTTACCACAGGTGGAAAGGGCGACCCCGTAAAAAATCAACCTCAGCGTGTAAATGGACAGCCTGATGGCACACCTATCAGTAAAGTGCTGGGTGATCCGAATCCTGATTTTACTGCAACACTGGTCAATGAATTACGGTATAAAAACTGGAAGTTCCGCGTACAGGTTGATCGCAGTAGCGGGGATGGAGATGCTCAACGCTACAAAGGTTATCCGCAATAATATTGGTAATGGTAAACTTGCAGAACAGGAAATCAGGGGTGAATTAACACGGGGATGGGTTGGTGCAATTGGCGGACAAATTACCGGCCCGGTAATCTGGGAAGATGTTGTGGAGGATGCAAGCTTTACTAAAATACGGGAGCTGTCCCTGAGTTACCAATTTAACGGATTTAAAGCCATCAAAGGGATGGAGTTTATTCTTTCCGGGCGTAACCTGTTTACGTTTACGACTTATGATGGATATGATCCTGAAACCAACGTGGCCGGACAGTCCTACATCAGGGGAACCGATTATGGAAATTATCCAATACCCAGGGTTATACAGTTTTCTATAATTACAAAATTTTAATATCCAGCTGTGAAATATATATCAATTGTTTTTGCACTAATTCTTTTTTCGGGAATTGTTTCCTGCAGGAAAGAATTTGCAAACCCGAACGCACCTACTTTAGATGATGTGATTCGAACACCCCAGGGCCAGGTCTTGCTGGTGGTTGGTATTAAAAACCGTTTTGCCGTTAACAGCAGTTATGGTAATGGATCGGTATTTAGTGCGATAACTGCCAATGGATTTACCACTAAAGAAATTTTTTTGAAGGCAGGAGGTAACCAGGATTTCGGACAGTTAGCCTCTGGCAGAAATAATATTGCTACAAATAATTCTGTGCTGACCGACTTATGGGCCAATTGCCTGGAGATCAATAATCATTGTACAATGTTGCTGGAAAATGTTGATGCAGTGGTATTGGATATTGGGCTTAACATAAATATTAAAAAATACGCTTATTTATACAAAGCCATGTCTCTCGGAACCCTGGCCAATTACTGGGAATCATTTCCAGTAAGTACAGGAAATGAAGCTGCTTTTGTAGACCGAATTGAAGCATTAAAAATGGCCGTATCAATGCTGGAAACAGCATCATTGTTGCCAAATACATCTGCACCGCCAGCGGAGTTCGGAACTGAAATTAACCTGAAAAATGTAATGAATGCCTTGATGGCCAGGTATCATATGATGATACCTGGTAATTATGACCAGGCTATTGCAAAGGCGGCCTTAGTGGATCTTAAATCCAGGTCTGTTTTTATTTTTAATTCACAGAATCCAAATCCCATATTCAGGTCTGGGTTTAATGCGGTTTTTGGGTATCTTCCTAGTGCATTATTTGGTTTGCCGGCATCTTTACAGCCAAATGCAGCAGATGGAAGGATAGCGACATATTTGTCTGGTAGTGCTACTGCCGGATATGGATTCGCAAAATCAGATGCTGATTCATTACCAATATTTCTTCCCGGAGAAATGCTGTTGTTACAGGCAGAAGGATATGTACGCAAGTTTCCCAGTGATTTAATAAATGGGAAGAAATTTCTTGATTCTGTGCTGAGAAAAACAATTGTACAGGATGTTTTCAGGATCGGAGCCAATTTACCAGCTTACAGCGGGCCGCTTGATTCTACAAGTTTAATGAAGGAGATATATAAAAATAGGTGTATTGAAATGTTTATGAGCGGAATGAAGCTTGAGGATTGCAGGCGTTTTATTCGACCCGGTCCAACAGCACCAAATGCTGAAAGAACCAGAAACTATTATCCATACCCCTTGCAGGAAAGAAATAGTAATCCTAATACACCTGAAGACCCGGATATTTGAATTGAGTTATGGAGGATTATTGGATTTTGTCGACTAATACCTGTTGTGTGTCTATTATTTCTATTTTGACTGTTATAAATGGTTTATTTAGGTAAATTATATAAATCAAAAACATGAAGTGGGGAGCCAAATTTTTGGATATGCTGTTAAATAACTGGTGGCTTCGGCATATCCTGTTCTGGATATTCATCCTGAATTATTTTACATGGGGTTTTGGAATAGGTCCAACTGGTGATGTAAGAAGTCAATATATCCGTAGTAGCAGGGTTTATTCCTGGATTTATGATGGTTGTATATGCACTTCTATATTTCTTAATTCCCCAGGTTTTTGCTGAAGAAAAAAGTATTTATTTTTATTTCCGGATTTATTGGTTTGTTGGTTTTCGCGAGTTTATATGCCGAAATCTTCCAATTAAATTATCATAGTACGAATAAATTCTCGGGATTTGATTTTAAGTGGGGAAGGAATATTTTACCGTTTATACATGTTGCGGGAATTGCCACTGCAATAAAATTCATCAAATATTACTATTTCCAGGAGGACAGGGCAGCGAAAGCGAGACAACAAACAACACTGGCTGAACTGGAACTGCTTAAAGCACAGATTCATCCCCATTTTTTATTCAATACACTGAATAATCTATTCGCCCATACACCTCGTCGATTCACCTGACTCACCACAAATTGTTGCCAGGCTCTCAGAATTACTACGATTTATGATCTATGGGAGCCGACAGGAGTTCATTCCTCTTAACACAGGAGATACAACTATTAAAAAATTATATTGATCTGGAAAAACTGCGTTATGGACAGGAACTGGACCTTGTCTGTTATTTTCACCGGGGACCTGGAAAATAAACTGATCAGGCCATTATTGTTATTGCCATTGATTGAAAATAGTTTTAAACATGGGACTGAGTCAGCAATTGGAACAGAAATGGATTACATTAGAGTTCCATGTTGAAAAAAATATCCTCTATTTCAAACTTGCGAACAGTTATGACTCCGGGCTGCTCAAAACTTTGTGAAAGGGAAATCAAAAGGCATTGGCCTTGAGAATGTAAAGCGGCGGCTGGAATTATTATATCCAGGCAAGCATAAGTTCCAGGTTACGCAGGCGAAGAGATGTTCCTGGTATCTATAGAGTTGCAGATCATTGAAGAGACCCATCTTGTAACTGATGAAAGCCAGGCTTACAACCTTGTTTAATTTATTATAGTTCAGGATGTTTATAGAGACATAACTAAATTCATTTTATGAGAAATGTGCGTGAGATTTTAAACTATTTATTTAGTAAATGGTGGATCGGCACCTTGTTTTCTGGATTGTAATGATTAATTATATGGCATGGGGCTTTGGATTTATTAAACTTCCCCCTGAAAAAGTTTATTTGAGATCAATTTCTTTAATTGCAGGCAGCATGATTGTCGTATATCCCCTTTTGTATATTTTAATACCCAGGTTCCTGGTAAAACGAAAATTTTTATTGTTTATAACAAGCTATCTCATTCTATTATATATTGCGGGAATTGTTACAGGTTTTATTGATGGGCAAACTGGCTGGTCCCTCACCTATAAAGCCTTCAGCTCAAATTGGGGTAACCTGGTTTTGCCTTATGTGAATTTATCCGGAATTGCTGCATCCCTCAAAATTATCCGGTACGCTTTTTTCCAGGAATCCAAAGCCCAGGAAGCTGTTAATGAGCAGTCACTTGCGGAGCTGGAGTTGCTGAAGACACAAATCCACCCGCATTTTTTGTTCAATACCCTGAACAATCTTTATACTCATACGAAACGGAATTCATCTGAATCGTCCCAGATTGTATTGACGCTTATCTGATCTTCTGCGGTTTATGATCTATGAAAGTCGGGCTGATTTTATTCCATTGGCACAGGAAATTCAGTTGATTAAAAATTATGTGGAACTTGAAAAATACAGGTATGGTGATGACCTTGATATTTCGCTGACATTTTCCGGGGACCTTGAAGGCAAATTAATTCGGCCTTTACTTTTGCTTCCTTTATTGGAAAACTCTTTCAAACATGGAATGGACGAGCAGCCTTGAACAAAAATGGATTTCTCTAGACCTGAATGTCGATAAAAACAAGATGCATTTTAAACTGGCAAATAGCCGGAGTGCTGAACATGCACAAAAGGAATTGCCTGGTAAGGAAAAAGGCATCAGTCTTGAAAATGTGAAAAGAGCGCCTGGAAATACTGTATCCGGGTGAGCATTATTTGATGATCAAAGGAAGAACAGGATTTGTTTCTGATTAAACTGGATTGTACCCTTAAAAAAGACCCGTCAGTGAAATCCAAACATTCAACTATCGAAAAGAAAATTCATGATCTGGAAATGCCTGCTGGTAGACGATGAGCCATTGGCTATAGAAATTCTGGAAAAGTATATCGAAGCGGTCGATCAACTGCAGGTAGTAGGTACCTGTCGAAATGCTTTTCAGGCAATGGAATTCCTCCAGAATAACACCGTTGACCTGATTTTCCTGGATATTCATATGCCCAAGCTTACCGGTACTTCATTTGTGCGGACATTAAACCAACCGCCGAAAATTATCTTTACTACAGCCTATAAAGAATATGCTATTGATGCTTTTGAACTAAATGCGGTTGACTATTTACTTAAACCTATTTCTCTGGAGCGTTTTCTACGGGCTGTTAATAAACTAACACATACCACTTTCACTGCCCCGGAAGAAATTCCTCCAATCCCTGAGATCACCTCTGGATTTATTTACTTCCGGGCCGACAGGAAAATGATCAAGCTCTTTTATGATGAGATTCTCTATATAGAAAGTATTAAGGATTATATTAAAATATTCCGGGAGGGGAATAATCCGCTTTTGGTTAAACAATCAATCACGGCCACTGAGGAAATGCTACCACCACATCTGTTTCTGAGGATACATCGTTCATTCATTGTCTCGGTGAACAAGATCACGGCATTTACGAGTAATGATGTTGAGATCCAAAAAATGGAAATTCCTATCGGTCGAATGTACAAACCGCAGCTGCAGAAACTTTCCGAACTACATCACCTTCGGAAATAGATTATTACCAACCTGCCCGGAAAGAATATCTGCACGTATATTTATCCAATAAATGTATTTTTCATGAAGATCAGACTCCTGGCATGCTGGCTGCTTGTATCCAGTTTTTCATTTGCACAAAACCTGACTGTAGAAAAAATCATGCAGGATCCAAAGTGGATCGGCACATCACCGTCTGGCATATACTGGGGAGCAGACAGCAAGACCGTTTATTTTAACTGGAACCCGGAGAAGAATATATCGGACTCTGCGTATAAATATACTATCGGCGGAAAGGATCCTGTGAAGACCGGATACCTGGATGGATTAATGCAGTCGGCCATATCAAATGCGATGTATAATGTCTCCTATACCCTTATGGCTTATGCATATCGGGGCGACATCTATTTGCAGAATATAAAGTCGGGCATTACCACCCGGGTCACAAAAACAGAAGAGCAGGAAATGGCACCCCGCTTTATCATGAATGATGAATGGCTCGTGTATATGCGGAGCCAGAACCTATTTGCATGGAATCTAAAAACAGGCATAACCCAACAGATCACCAATATCAGCCGGACTGATGCCGGAACAACTCCAATACGAGGCGGAGATATTCAAAGCCGCGGTGCTGCACGGAACGACAGTGTTGCACGGATTCTGACGCAGGAGCAATGGCTTCTGCAACAGCAACTGGAAACCAGCCGGATTTTAAAGGAAAGAAAGGATAAGCGAAATCAGCGGAATGAATTTCTAAGATCAAACCGTGATACAGATACGCTGAAAACCATTGGAATCGGGGATAAATCATTGCAGAACCTGCAGGTAAGTCCTGATGGAAGGTTCGTCACCTACCGCTTATTTCAGTCGCCCCCCGGCACCAAAGTGGCCATCGTTCCGGATTATGTTACAGAGACGGGATATACTACGGATATCAATACACGCACCAAGGTAGGCTCGCCACAGGGGAAGTTTGAATTTTACGTGTACGACAGGTCAGCAGATAAACTCATCCCTGTAATTACAGATTCTATTCCCGGCATCAGTGACGTACCTGATTTTACAAAGGACTATCCGGCGATATTTGCGAATCGAAAACCATCACCAAGGGGTGTAATGGTTGCCGGCCCATACTGGAGTGAAAGCGGATCAAATGCCATTGTTGATATCCGTTCGCAGGACAATAAAGACCGATGGATCATGCAAGCTTGATCCAGTTACTGGAAAACTTGCACTGCTGGATCGTCAGCGCGATGAGGCCTGGGTTGGCGGACCCGGAGTGGGTACTTTCGGAGCAAGGATTGGCTGGATTGATGAACAGTCGTTCTATTACCAGAGTGAAACTACAGGCTATTCACATCTATATGTGTTATGATGTAAAATTGGGCGTGAAGAGGGCCATTACCACGGGTAAGTATGAAGTGCAGAATGTAGTATTGAGTAGGAATAAGAAGACCTTTTATTTACTGACCAATGAAGAACACCCGGGTAAACAGCAATGGTGCAGGATCAATACGGATGGAACAAAAAAAGAGAAAATAACGTCTATGGAAGGCGGTTATGAGGTCCGTCTTTCTCCTGATGAAAAATATATTGCTTACCGCTATTCTTATATCAATAAGCCCTGGGAGTTATATGTACAGGAAAATGCACCGGGTAAAAAGCCCGTTCAGGTCACCGACAAATCGATGAGCCAGGAATTCAGGGCATATCCATGGAGGGAGGCAAAAATCACCACATTCACTGCAAGCGATGGTGCACAGGTTTATACCCGAGTATATGAGCCCGCAGCGGGAAAGAAAAATAATGCGGCGGTCATATTTGTTCACGGTGCCGGGTACCTGCAGAATGTCCATTACTGGTGGAGCGATTATTTCAGGGAATATATGTTCAATAACCTGCTTGCCGATAAGGGGTATACCGTCATCGATATGGATTACCGGGCGAGCAGCGGATACGGGCGTGACTGGAGGACGGGCATTTACCGGTGGATGGGAGGAAAGGACCTGGACGACCATGTTGATGCAGCAAAGTTCCTGGTGGAGAAATACGGCATTGATCCCGCGCGTATTGGCATTTACGGTGGAAGCTATGGCGGCTTTATTACGCTGATGGGACTGTTTACAAAGCCTGATGTGTTCAAGGCCGGGGCTGCCTTGAGGCCGGTGACCGACTGGGCGCATTACAATCACGGATATACCTCCAATATCCTGAATGAACCTTTTATGGACAGCCTGGCATACGCCAAATCCTCCCCGATAAATTTTGCGGGCGGATTGAAAAACCATCTGCTGATTTGCCATGGCATGGTGGATGTAAATGTGCATTTCCAGGATGTGGTAAGATTATCACAAAGGCTGATTGAACTGGGCAAGGATAACTGGGAGCTGGCTGTTTTCCCGGTGGAAGACCATGGTTTCGTTGAACCCAGCAGCTGGACGGATGAGTATAAGAGAATTTTGAAATTATTTGATGCACAGTTGCTCAAATGAGTATTATTAGGATCCGTTGAATTTATTTTATCTATCAAGATGATTGCAGCCAAGGTTGAAAACGGTCCTGTTAAACCGGTAGGGTTATTTCACATATCCGTGATCGTTAGTGCGTTGGGATTTTTTGTTGATGTCTATGACCTCCTGCTTTTTGGCATTATCAGGAAGCCCAGCCTTACTGCGCTCGGACTTAATCCACAGCAGGTGTTGGAACAGGGAGAGATGATCATCAGTATCCAGATGATCGGCCTTCTTGTGGGAGGAATTATTTTCGGAATGATTGGCGATAAAAAGGGCAGGTTAAGTGTATTGTTCGGATCCATCCTGCTGTATTCCATTGCCAATATCCTGAACGGCTTTGTGACCAATACAGGACAGTATGCGGTATTGAGATTTGTTGCCGGGGTTGGACTTGCCGGTGAACTTGGTGCAGGCATTACCCTGGTCAGTGAATTACTGGCGAAAGAAAAAAGGGGAATTGCTGCCGCCATGATTGCTTCATTCGGGATACTGGGTGCAGTTACGGCCTTTATGATGAAGGAGTTGTTCGACTGGCGCACCTGTTATTTTATTGGTGGTGGATTAGGCCTGATATTATTATTATTAAGGTCCAGGGTTTTTGAAAGCAAAATGTTTACTACGGTAAGCGCAAAGCATGATGTGCGACGTGGCGATTTCCTGATGTTTTTCAATAACAGGAAAAGGGCGATGCTTTACCTGCGATGCATACTGATTGGTATACCGGCCTGGTATATCATCGGGGTACTGGTAACTTTTTCAGACCAGTTTGCCAGGGAATTCGGCATTGAGAATGTTGATCCCGGTAAGGCCATCATGTACCAGTATATGGCCATTGCCTTTGGTGACCTGAGTGCCGGGCTGATCAGCCGTAAACTGAAAAGCAGGAAAAAAGCCCTGTTTATATTTTATGGTATTACGTCTCTTTTCCTTTTTTTATACTTTGCCTTAAAAGGCGGCGGCTCAGCACAGAATATGTACTGGCTATGTGCCGGGTTAGGCTTCGGGACTGGATTTTCTGTGGTGTACATTACGATGTCGGCCGAACAGTTCGGAACCAACCTGCGCGCCACTGCAGCCGTCACCATTCCCAATATGGTTCGAGGTGCATTGCCTTTGATCCTGCTCATGTTTAAGGGCATGAGAAATATTACAGGCAGTTATGTTACGGGTGCCTGGATAACCGGTGTGATTTTAATGTTGATTGCTGTTGCTGCGGCATGGAAAATTGAGGAGACCTATGGCAAGGAACTGGATTTCCTTGAAGTCTGATGGTTTGCCTAATCGATTAAGCAATATTGGAAAATCATTATATTACACTTGTTATTCCGGCACGCAAACGGTCGGATCTGTAATTAACAATTGCCTGCTTTATGTCAATATCCCGCCGAACTGTGCTGAAACAGATGATCTTTACTTCTGCCGGCCTGATGCTGATTCCTTCCTGTATGGAAGAGAAAAGCAAAGCTTCGATCCTCGTTAAGAATTTTACCATCAGTACAGACCAGGAAGCCATGCTCGCCGAACTGTGCGGAAAGTATCATTCCAAAAACAACTACCCCGGGTGCAAAAGATATCTATGCCCATCTTTTTGCGCTGAAGATGATGGATGATTGTCGAAGCAAAGAAGACCAGGAAAAATTTGTCAAGGGCCTTGAAGCATTTGAGGCCTTCACTAAAGAGAAGAATGGTAAATCATTCATGAAATCCAGTATGGCAGAAAGGGCAGGTATCCTTGAACAGATGGAAAGTAATAAGGAAGTGAAAGATGACAAGTCATTTTTCTATGGTTCCATGAAGCGATATACCATACAGGCCTACACGAGTTCCGAGTTTTATCTCACCAAGGTACAGGTGTATGAAATGGTGCCTTCACGCTGGCATGGTTGTGTTCCGGTAAATAAATCTGCTTAAATTTTTAATACCATATCATGGGCGATAATAACCGCACATTTGACGTCATTGTAATTGGATCCGGGATCAGTGGTGGCTGGGCCGCAAAGGAGTTTACCGGTAAGGGCCTGAAAACACTGGTGCTGGAAAGGGGAAGGGATGTGAAGCATTTAAAGGATTATCCCACCACCAATATGAAGCCCTGGGAATTTGAGCATCGTGGTGAAATTCCTCATGCAATACAGAAGGAAAACCCGGTGGCAAGCCGCTGTTATATATTCAGGGAAGATGCCATGCATTTTGTAGTGAAGGATACTGAGCACCCATATGTGCAGGAGAAGCCGTTCGACTGGATACGCGGTTACCAGGTGGGAGGTAAATCAATATTGTGGGCAAGGCAGACACAACGATGGAGTGAGTATGATTTTGAAGGTCCGGCACGGGATGGTTTCGCAGTGGACTGGCCAATCCGGTACAAGGACCTGGCACCATGGTATAGTTATGTGGAAACCTTTGCCGGCATTTCCGGAAACAAGGACGGCCTTGATATATTGCCCGATGGTGAATTCCTGCCGCCACTTGAACTGAGCTGTGTGGAAAATTATTTTAAGGATTTCGTGGCCAAAAATTATCCTGGCCGCCATGTTATTTATGCAAGATGTGCGCACCTGACAGAGCCAAAACAAATACACCTTGACCAGGGAAGGGGACAATGCCAGAAGAGAAACCTTTGCCAGCGGGGATGCCCGTTTGGCGGTTATTTCAACAGCAATTCAACCACGATACCGTGGGCAGAAAAGACCGGCAACATGACCCTTCGCCCGCATTCCGTAGTGGAATCCATCATTTATGATGATAAAAAAGGAAAGGCTGTCGGTGTTCGTGTGATCGATACCGTTACCAAGGAACATATTGAGTATTTCGCCAGGGTCATTTTTGTGAATGCTGCGGCACTTAATACCAACCTGATTTTACTGAATTCAACTTCTTCACGCTTTCCCCAGGGATTGGGAAATGACAGTGGTGTGCTGGGGAAATATGTAGCCTTCCATAATTACCGGGCGAGGATCAATGCCACATATGAGGGTTTCGCGGATAAGACTACTGATGGCAAAACAATGACCAGTGCATACCTCCCGCGTTTCCGCAATGTAAAGAAACAGGAAACTGATTTCCTGCGGGGTTATGCAGCAGGATTTGGAGCGGCGGACGATATGCTGACAGGAATTATGATGGTTTCGGTGAAACCCTGAAAGAAAACCTGGCGAAAAAAGACCTGGGACCGTGGAGGGTTGGATCACATATGATGGGTGAAACCATTCCAAAGGAAACCAATTATGTAAAACTTGATGCATCCAAAAAGGACGAGTGGGGCATGCCACTATTGTCCATCAATATCGACTATGACGATAATGATGAAAAAATGGTGAAGGATTTTATTGAGCAGATGACAGAAATGTACACAAAGGCCGGATTTAAGGATATCAGGTCAAATGATTCGAAACAGGCGCCCGGGCTGGATATTCACGAAATGGGCGGGGCCAGGATGGGCCATGATCCAAAGACTTCCATACTGAATAAATGGAACCAGGTTCATGCCTGCAAGAATGTGTTTGTCACTGACGGCGCATGCATGACATCCACATCCACGCAAAACCCTTCCCTTACCTATATGGCATTAACGGCAAGGGCTGCGGATTATGCCATGAGTGAAATGAAAAAAGGAAACCTGTAATCTATTGCACGCAATAAACTACAGGTTCTATTATGACAGGTAAACAAAAAGCTTATAGGCTGATCCGCAATCCACCGGCAAAACTCACACTCCTTGGGTATGCCTTGAATGGCATATCCTTATTGATCGGGTTCAGTGCAAATCTGTATGTTGGGCTGAACGTCAATGCAAAGTCACCTGTTCAGGGAATAATTTAGTCCGCCTCCCAACATTGCGTTGACAAATACATTATTAAGGCCGATCGGTTTGGGCGGCGTCTTTTTACCGTAATAGGAAGCACCGTATAGTCCCGTTGTAAGGTCCTGTCCTAAAAGGAAATTGGCATCTCCACCGGCGATGGCGAAGAAGTTCAGTTTATTATTTCCAAAGTAATACTTGACGGCAAGCGGAACGGTAATGTAATGCAATTCATTAGCTGAAGCTATGGTATAGGCACTGTCACCTACCGCAGGCCATGTACCATATTTTGGAGTAAGATAATAACGACCTGCCGAGCAGTCGAACTGGTATTTTATTTTACCACTCTGGCGTCCGCACAGCTCCTACTTCTTTCGGGTTCGATGGCAGTAGTTTTTTCCATGTAACCGATTCCGGTTTGCAGGGTCATTCGCGGTGCAATCCTTATATCTGCAAGCAGGCTGAAGGTAAAGGACAGCTCTTCACTTTCTGTGTTCTCAATATCCTCCTTTTCATTTCCCTGGCTACCCGGATGCGAGAGATCATTTTTTATCTTATTTGACATCAGGTTTAGTGAAGCCATGGGCGTTAAACTGATCCTGGGTAATATCCAGCGTACTGCTACGTTTATTTTTAACAGGGATGGATAAGTTATTGGCTGGATTGGATTTCACCATATCCGATAATGCATTGGCGGAAGAAAGTTTAGCCGTATTATCCGGAAGATCATGCCGTATGTTATTATCAATAATAGCAATCTCCCATTGCGATGAAGTTTTATAATCAGGGGATGTCGAAGCAGATGCAGTCCCGGAAGTTGCAAGTTCTCTTAGAGGTAAGGAGGATGTATTTGCATCAATGGCACGGCTATTTTCCCCCTGGTCGATTTGTCATTTTTCCCCGGGCCTTTATTATTGCTTTTCGAATTTTTAATGGATGAATGGTTTTTGCCCTTCACTGTATTAGTAGAAATGGAAACGGCACCGACAGGTGGAAGGCCATCATTGCGGGTAATGCCCGACTTGTTTACAGGTAATGCATTCAGGTTTTTCAGTCGCGGCTAAACCAGCACCTGTTGAATGATCACTGGCGTTTAATGAACTTTTAATATTGCACATCTGCGTATTCTTGCAGGAGTATTCATTGATTTTCCAGAGCCATCCGCATCTGCAGAATTATTCATTGATGTTTCCTGGATGTGGATTCTTTATTACCGGATCCTGAAGGATTTGATTGTTCCTGCCTGGTTGCCTTACCAGGATTATTGATAAAGACATCTCTCAATGCATAAATGCTTACGCCTAACAGCAGTATCAGCAGTATGGCTGATGCCCTGCGCAGCCTGTCATACTTTTTCCGGATGGATATGGCGGAATTTTTATCAAGATCCTGCTCAATGGCATTCCATACTTTATCCTCCGGTAGTTCTTCTTTTCCTTCAAGACCCGCCTTAAAGAGATCATCTATTTCGTGTAAATCTCCCTTCATAAGCAGTTTAATTTTTGATCATATACCTGGTTTAGTTTAAGTACCTCTTTCTGGAGGATATTCCGGGCATCAGAAAGGTTCGACTTGGAGGTGCCTTCAGAAATCCCAAGCAGTTCAGCAATTTCACGATGTTTCATGCCTTCAAATACATACAGGTTAAAAACGAGCCGATAGGCCGGGGGAAGTTTCTGGACGAGATTGATAAGATCTTTAACCCCGAGCCTTGACAGGGTTTCATTAGCAGATGCGTGCGTGGTGTGTTCTTCCTCCAGGTTCACAACAGGGTAAAGCCTTGTTTTATCGCGATATCGTTGAAGTGATACATTAACCATAATTTTCCTGACCCATCCTTCAAATGATCCGGTGTGCCGGTATTGGGCGATATGGGTAAAAATCCTGATAAATCCTTCCTGCAGCGCCTCTTCGGCTTCATCCCTGCCAGATGCATAGCGTAGGCAAACCAAAAACATTTTAGGCGCAAAAAGGCTGTATAACCGGTTCTGCGCATGACGCTTGCCGCTGATGCAATCCTCTATCAGTTGGTTCAGGTTATCCAATAATATATAACGGCTTTCCTCCATAGATGGCTGTATATGGACTTTGGTTGGGTAAGCAGTTAATCCGGTTGCAGGTAAAGTACAAAATGCTGACACTAAGTAATTAATAATTTTCTTTTCCCGGATACCTGTAAAGGTTAAAAGCAGGTTAAACAGGGTGGTTGAATATTTTTTACCCAACCAGGGCTAATGCAGTAGTATCTGCAGTTTGGATAGGCGTATACGAACCCGGAAAATCCGGCAAATTGTTATTGAAAATCAATCAATAAACCTTTTTAGGTTCTGGTGGTTATAATGTTATAC
>CAWGLH010000013.1:0-60800 GCA_963823365.1 uncultured Sphingobacteriales bacterium | reverse complement strand
CTGGAGGGCAGGTGTAAATTCGATACCGGATTGTTTCACAGCCTGGCGTGCAGGGTAGAGGCAGAACTGCGCAAACCTGTCGAGCATGTCCAGTTCCTTCTTCTCAAAGAATTCTGAAGGCACATAGTTTTTCACTTCCGCACCGTTGGCTATCCTCACTTTTTCCGTATCGATCAATGTAAGCGGTGCAATTCCTGATCGTCCGTTGACGATATTATCCCAGAATTCATCAACCGTTTTACCCAATGCGGAAATGATCCCCATCCCCGTTATCACTACTCGTCTTCCCTGCATATTTGTTATTTACTGCTGTTCACCAGTTTTTCAAGGCTTTCCACGGCTTCTTTAACCGTTTTGATCTTCAGGAGTTCCTGGTTAGGAATGGATACTTTAAAATGATCTTCCAGTTCACTGATCAGTTCCACTGAATCAAGGGAATCCATATCCAGTTCCTCAAATGAATTTGTCATGAATATTTCATCGGGGCGGAGGCCTTTTTTCTCCCCGATCAGTTCCCTTACTTTTTGATAAATTTCCTGCATGGTGATTGTTCCTTTGTTTTAAGCAAAACGCTATCTGCGCGCGAAAATAAAACAATTTCCCCGGTAAGGGCGAATTTGAATAGAAATCGGCACAAGTATGTTGTTTTCAGGCATTTATATCCGTCATTTTGGGAAATTCCGTGCCTACATACCCTGACCAATACCGGTTTATTAAATATGAAATCCGCCTGTTTGGGACATTGAAATATGATAATGATATTCATCATTAATTGATGGTTTTCATTTTATTACATTAGCAGTTCAGTGGTTTTTTGAATAAACAGCGCAATTTGGGAAACGAATACTACTTCTGGTCAAAGGGAAAAGGAGGACGTATTCCAGGCTCTTCAGACTTCCCCTTCCGGATTGTCATCCGCAGTTGCACTTTCCAGGAAAACACCCCCGGGCAAGGGGAAGACAGTATTTCAAAAGCGAATGCTCCTGTTCTTTTCCCAGTTTAAAAATCCACTGACTTTACTGCTGATATTTGCCCTGCTGCTTTCTTCCATCATTGGTGAATTCGGGGACTCCGCAATAATTTTTACCATTTTGTTCATTTCCGCATTGCTGAGTTTTTTGCAGGAAAGAAAGGCCAGTGAAGCCGTTGAAAAATTAAGGTCATTGCTGAGGTCAAAGGCGATGGTTAAACGCGACGGCAAGACCATTGAAATTTCAATGGATGAAGTTGTTCCCGGAGATATTGTTTTACTGATAGCGGGAGATATTGTTCCGGCAGACGCGCTTATTACAGAATCAGAAGATTTATATGTCAATGAATCCGTGCTTACCGGCGAATCCTATCCGGCAGAAAAAAACCATGGGAAAGTTCCGGAAGATACTCCTTTAAACAGGCGGAAGAATGTTGTTTTCCGTGGAACCAGCGTCATCAGCGGAACTGCGGTAGTGGTTGCCGTGCTCACGGGAAAAGAAACAGAACTCGGAAAAATTGATGCCGGACTCGGACTCACAAAAGAAGAAACGGCCTTTGAAAAAGGGATCAGGCAATTCGGATTTATGATCATGAAGGTTGCCTTTTCACTGGCCGGAATAATCATTATCGTAAATATCTGGTCAGGTAAAAATCCACTGGACAGTATTTTATTTGCCCTTGTACTATCCATTGGATTCGCCCCTGAAATGCTTCCCGCCATTGTCAGCATAACACTTTCCGCCGGCGCTAAAAGGCTTTCCCAAAGGAAGGTCCTTGTAAAGCGGCTTTCCTCCATCCAGAACCTTGGTGCCATTGATATTCTTTGTTGTGACAAAACCGGCACGCTCACCGAGGGAATTATTAAAGTGCATTCATATCTCAGTCCTGATGGAAAGGATAATCCTTTGATTAAACAGTATGCCTACCTCAATGCATTTTTTGAAACCGGCTACCCTAACCCGATGGACCTTGCCATCAGGGAGCAGGCAAAAGTTGATATCACAGGGTATGAAAAATTTGATGAGGTGCCGTATGATTTTATCAGGAAGCGCCTGAGTATAGTGGTAGCCCGTAATCAGCGGCATATCATGATTACCAAGGGAGCGCTGAGCAGCATAACAGAGGTTTGTGACCAGGTCCTTCTTTCAGACGGAATAATTTCCCCGATCGTTACATACTCATCACAAATCAGGGAATTATTTGAGGATTCCAGCAGGAAGGGATTCCGCACGATTGGTATTTGTTTTAAGGATGTAACGGACGACCCCGTGATCACCAAGGATGATGAATCAGGGATGATATTTTGCGGGTTTATTCTCTTGTACGATCCGCCCAAAAAAGATATTGCTGAAGTAATACAGCAATTAAGGAATAAACAGGTGGAGCTGAAGATTATCACAGGTGATAATCCGCTGGTGGCAGAAAACATTGCCCGGTTAATCGGCATAGCATCGCCCGCGATAATTTCCGGAAAAGAATTTCAGGCCATGGATGATGATGCGCTTGAAGCAAGGGTAGAGCAAATCAGCATATTTTCAGAAATAGTGCCTGCAGAAAAGGACAGGATTGTGAGGGCACTGCAAAAAAGTGGACATGTGGTGGGATATCTTGGAGACGGGATTAATGATGCCATGGCACTTAAAACTGCGGATGTCGGTATCACCGTTAATAATGCCGTTGATACCGCTAAAGAGTCTGCCGACATGATACTGCTGGAAAAAGAACTGGATGTACTTAACGATGGGATAACCGAAGGAAGGAAAACCTACCTGAATACCCTGAAATATATATTTATTACGATAAGTGCAAATTTTGGAAACATGTTCAGTATGGCCGGCGCCTCCATACTGCTGCCCTTTCTTCCGCTCCTTCCTTCACAGGTGTTGCTGACGAACTTCCTGACAGACCTGCCTGCATTAACCATTTCATCTGACCGGGTAGATGAGGAACTCCTTCAAAAACCACGCAAGTGGGATGTGCGTCTCATCCGGAATTTCATGGTGGTATTCGGACTGGAAAGTTCATTGTTTGACTTTATGACCTTCGGGATACTGGTATTATATTTTCACGCATCCACGGAAACATTCAGGACAGCATGGTTTATTGAATCCGTCATTTCTGAAATCCTCATCCTGCTGGTCATCCGTTCAAGGCGGCTATTTTTTAAAAGCAGGATTGGCCGGATGCTGCTGATCTCTTCTGTGATTGTTATCATTTTTGTCATGGTCATGCCTTATATCCCAATCTTTTCGACACTTGGATTTGTTCCGCTTCCGCCGAATATCATGCTCGTCATCTGTTCTATAGCCCTGGTATATGCTATCGTTGGTGAGATATCGAAGAAAATCCTGTTCCGGAAGATGAATTATTAAACGGTATAATTAAAAAGCCTCCGTCATTCAACGAATGACGGAGGCTTTTAGCTGTAGGGGGAGGATTCGAACCTCCACGAAGACGTTAGCATCTGCACACGTGTTGTCGGATTGCAAGTCCGGCCGCTTGAGTGGTCAACCCTAGTCGGTGGTGCTGCAGCACCATCGGCGTTATGCAGTGTTTATCCGGTGATCTTCACCCCCGAGACAAGAGGGTATGTCTGCCAAAGTTTCATCACCCCACAGTGTAATAAGAACTAGCGGATGCAATATTAAGGTAAAATGCCCATTTCATTACGATTATTTCAATAAAAATTTTGAAAAATCAGAAAATATCCAATATATTAGCTAAATCAATAGATAATATTAAAATTGAAATGCTTAAATGGCTACAAAATTTAATTTAGACAAACTGGACCTCCAGATCATTTCCGCGATGATGGAAGACGCTGGCATTTCCTATGCCGACCTGGGAAAAAAACTGTTCGTTTCCGGGGGAACCATCCATGTAAGGATTAAGAAACTACAGGAGCTGGGCGTGGTCAAAGGTACTAAACTCAATGTTGATCTCAAACTCCTGGGGTATGATATCACGGCTTTTGTGGGAATTTTCCTGGAAAAGAGTTCCCTGTATGATATCGTAGCGGAAGAACTCAAAAAAATACCTGAAATTATCCGCCTTAACTATACCACCGGTAACTATAGTATGTTCCTGGAAGTAGTGGCAAAGGATATCAACCAGCTCAGGTTCGTATTGCACGACAGCCTTCAAAAAATTAAAGGGATCGAAAGAACGGAGACCTTCATTTCACTGGACGAAAGTTTCAACAGGAATGTGCAGGTTACCCGCATCCTCCAATCATGAAGCTTTTCAAGGAATCAAGAAGTTTTGTCAATTCACTGCTACTCCTGATCCTGTTAAACGTATTGGTGAAACCATTATGGATTTTCGGGATCGACAGGGAGGTTCAGAATATCACCGGCTATGCGGCTTATGGCAGTTATTTTGCCTTACTGAACCTGAGCATCGTGTTAAACTTTCTGCTCGACCTCGGGATAACTCCTTATTTCAACAGAACGGTAGCCGCAGAGGATGGCAAGGGAAGGGTGCTTTTTTCACAGGCCTTCAGCATTAAGCTCCTGCTGGGATTTTTTTATGGCATCATTGTATTTATAGTGGCATGGTCTTCCGGGGCTTTAACCGGGAAGCTGTTATTCATGCTGTTGCTGATGCAGGTACTGAACAGCTTTTCACTTTTACTCAGGTCTTACCTCTCAGCCTCCCAGCAGTATTCGAAAGATGCCTGGCTTTCCATAACCGATAAATTATTTGTTATCCTGGCCGCAGGTTTTGTATTGCTTTTTCCGGGGATCAGCGGCAGCATTACGATCAATCTTTTTGTGGTTATCCAGATCATCGGATTGCTGGTATCCATTGCCCTTGGAATCATTTTCCTGTTCAATAAGATCAGCACCATTATTATTTCCCCCTTTAAAAATTTTGATCCCCGGATACTCAGGTCAAGCCTGCCTTTTGCACTGAATATCTTTTTCATGGCCTCCATCGGCAGGGCCGATGGTTTTTTACTCGAGCGACTGGATAAAGGAGGAGCCTATGAAGCAGGCATTTACGCTTCAGGTTTTCGTTTACTCGATGCTGTTAATATGGGCGGATATCTCATGGCAAGTTTCCTGTTACCGTTTATTTCCAGGAACTGGCCTGATATAACATCCATCCGGCCTATCCTGAATTCCTGCAGGCACCTGTTGATTTTTTCAGGCATCATCGTTGCCGGCGTTGCGTGGTTTTATGCCGTACCCATCAACCACTGGCTTTATCATGCACGGGATCCGGAAACGGGGGATATGATCCGGATACTGTTGTTGTGCCTGGTGCCCATGAGCATTGTTCATATTTATGGCACACTGTTAACGGCTACAGGCAATATCCATTTATTCCTTCGTATCAGCGGTTTCTTTGCCCTCGCCAATATCCTGGCCAACCTGTTTTTTATTCCGAGGTACGGCGCCCATGGTGCAGCATGGGTTGCCTTTGCAACACAAACGAGTTATGCGGTAACTGTTTATACCGCCTCATTCCTGAAAACTTCTGAGCGCATATCATGGAAAGATATATTGGTGTATGTACTCTTTGCAGCATTCGTATTCATGGTACTTAAATGACTAATTTTATTAAAAACCCGGCATGACCGTTTCTTCACCTTTAACTCAATTGATCAGCCAGTACAAAACCAGGCTACTGGTAATGGTAGGATCAGTCAGTTTGATTGCCCTGCTGGTCAGTGTATTGCTCCCCGATGAATATATGTCGCAGGCATCCATCCTTCCTGCCAATTCAAAAATGATGGATAAGCAAAGGCTGTTCAGTGAAAATATCCAGGAGCTTTATTCTGCGTATGGTAATTCGGAAGACCTTGACAGGCTCTATGCCACCATGCGGTCAAAGGAAGTGCTGAATGTTGTGGCAGACAGTTTCAACCTGGTAAAGCATTACAGTCTGGATGATGTAAAAAACGGGAGAATCAAAGCCTATAAAAAATTCTGGAAGCATATTGAACTGACGAAGACCGAATACGGGGAAATCAGGATCAGGGTATGGGATAAGGATTCACTGCTTTCTGCCCGTTTAGCCAATGCCATTGTTTCCCGTACCCGGGAAGTGTCTGATAAAATGTTCACCGGGTTCTATGAACAATCAATCAGCAGGATGATGAAGGAATTATCCGTTAAATCTGAAATGCTGAAAACGGTAACCGATTCTTTGCAGAAAAGGGAACTGGACAATGAATCGGCCATAATCAGGAACAGGATGTCAGAATACAGGGTTACACAACTCAATCCCCCTCCATCATTATTTATCCTCGAGAGAGCAGAACCATCGCCCATTCCTGATAAGCCAAGGATATTGCTCAATGTTGCGGTCAGTTTCATACTGTCATCATTCTGTTCCCTGTTGTGGCTTGCCCTTATTTATGCAAGAAAATGATCATGAATCGTTTTACAGCATATACCGTTCTTCCTGGTTTCCGCATTCTTTTGCCATTGTTGTTATTATCTGTCGGCATTGCCCTGGTAAGCGGTGACTATTTATGGATGGCGGTTGTACCGGGATTGCTCATCCTCTTACTGGCCTTGCAATCACCTTCTTCGATGTTTTTCCTGTTGCTGGCCACCATTCCGCTTTCTGCAGAAATAATGCTGACACAGAACCTTGGGACAGATTTTCCGGATGAACTGCTGATGTGGTTATTATCCCTTATCATCCCCCTGTTGATCATATTAAAACCTTCATCACTTGGATCCGCGGCAAGACATCCGCTGATGATCTTACTGCTGTGCGGATTATGCTGGACGGTTATCACTGTTTTATATTCAGCACATATATTGCTATCCGTAAAATTTTTATTGGCGAAGTGCTGGTATATCATTCCATTCTGCCTGGGGACTGTATTGTTTTTGAAAGAAAAAAAATCCCTGGTGATGGCAGCCATGTGCCTCGTATTGCCGATGTTGTTTGCCACAGTTTTCATTGTTTCCAGGCACGCCTTTACCGGTTTCAGTTTTGAACAGGTAAATGATGTTGCCAGGCCGTTATTCCGCAATCACGTGAATTACGCCGCACTCCTTGTATGCACGATCCCGATAAGTTTTGCTTTGTATAAAAATGCAGGGCGGTTCCGGTTATCTGTGGCTCTTTATTTCCCTGTTTTTCCTGGTTGCCCTTTTTTTATCCTATTCGCGCGGGGCCTGGCTTGCCCTTGTCGCAGCAATAATCACGATGGCTTTTGTGAAACGGAGGAAATTATCCTGGATGATCATTTCTGTCTCTATCATGATCATCGGGACCGCTTACTGGTTTACTGTAAACAACCGGTATCTTGATTTCAGACCTGTATATGAACAGACCATATATCATTCCAGTTTTGATGAACATATACAGGCCACCTATGCCATGCGCGATCTGTCAACGGCGGAAAGATTTTACCGGTGGATTGCTGCGGTCAGGATGAGTAAGGAAAGGCCATTAACGGGGTATGGGCCCAATAGCTTTTACCATGAATACAAGCCATACGCGGTTAATTCATTTGCCACCTATGTAAGCGAAAACAGGGAGCACTCCACGGTGCATAATTATTTTCTGCTGTTGCTTACGGAACAGGGCCTGCCCGGCCTGGTATTATTCATCGCCCTTTATCTTGCCATGTTGTTCCATGCACAGCACATATATCACAGAAGCCGGGATAGTTGGGAAAAGGGATTGATGATGGTGGTGGTTTCCCTGCTCAGCATGACAGGAGCACTCATCTTCCTCAGTGACTTAATGGAGACAGATAAGATTGGCAGTATATTTTTTATCTGCCTTGGAATATTAATTTCCCGGAAAGCACCAGGTAATACACCGGTTTCAGTTTGATCGTACATCAAGGGCATCCCTGAGGCCGTTGCCAAGAAGATTAAAGGAAAGGACAAGGATCATGATGGCCAGTCCGGGTACAATGGCGAGCATGGGATTATTGGTGATGATGAAATTATAATTCTCCTTGATCATGAGTCCCCAACTGGGCTGCGGCGGCTGTACACCAACGCCCAGGAAACTTAAGCCCTGCTTCAATCACAATCGCCGTAGCAAAATTGGATGCACCCATGACCAGCACCGGGCCCATTACATTGGGAAGGATATGCCTGGTAATGGTCCTGAAATCCGAGTATCCCAGTGCCCTGGCAGCTTCTATATATTCCAGTTCACGGATGCTGAAAACCTGTCCCCGGATCATCCTGGCCACGCTGACCCAAAGGGTCAGCCCAACGGCAATGAATACCTGCCAGAATCCTTTTCCGAGAACGAGTGTAATGGCGAAGACCAGTAGTAGGGTCGGGATGCTCCAGATGACATTGATGAACCACATGATGATATCGTCTGTGCGGCCCCTGTAAAAACCGGCCAGTGCACCCAGCATGATGCCCAGTGTCAGGGAAATGATAACGGCGATGGCGCCAACGCTGAGACTGACCCTCGTGCCAACAATAAGCCGGCTCATAATATCCCTTCCATACTTGTCTGTTCCCAGCCAGAATGTTTTCTTTTCCACAAATGCCGGGTTCAGGGCCTGCATGTACTGCTGACAGGGGAAATGATTTCCGCTCACTGATACCCTCATCCACATATTGGTAGGCGATAATGCTGTCGCCACGGCTTTCATATGATGTTATGGGTACATAGGTATATTCGTCAGGCTTGCCTGAAATGGTCCTGTCTAATAAGCCGGCAGGAATGAAGTAATCTTTTTTTACTTTAAGGAATTGCATGGTGAAACCTGGGGATTGCCCGCTGATTTCCAGGATCATCCGGTTGGCATTGGGGGAAGGGTCGGGTGCTAGCCAGTAGGCAAAAATGGCTGTGAATATGCTGATGAGGATGCAGGTAAGCGCAGCCAGCGCCGTTTTATTCCGGGTGATTTTTTTAAGGGCGGTTTGTATGAGGCTGTTCGACTGTCCCGTCATATTGTAATATACTAATCATTTTACTTGCCGGCCTTTCCACTGGTATGAACCGGCCTGACCGAATAAACCGGAGATAACGGTATAGGCTATGTGAAAAGGTTGGGCAACGGGAAACCAGGGCATTAATTTCTGTAATTCAAAAAACTTCAGGACCTGCTTTACAAATCCCCATTCAACACCTGTTTTGTACAGCAGCATCAGTAAAAACAGGCTGAAGTGCGTAATGCTGAAAAAGGACATGCACATGAGCACCAGCATCGAAAGGTTTAATAAATATACCATGAGGAGTACGCGGAAGATCCGTTTGTCTTCATATTTGCGGGCCTTGCTTGCCCAGCGGATCCTTTGCCGGAAAAAGCTTTTCAGGTCGGGCTCCGGGTTTGTATCAACAATGGCATCGGGTGAAAAGGCATAGGCTGTTTTAGCCGGATATTTTACGCTGATCTTGTGCATCAGCAGCATATCGTCGCCCGATGCAATGTCATCAGCCCCGGAAAAACCACCGACCATATTGAATGCATCTTTTGTATAAGCCAGGTTGGCGCCATTGCCCATATTGTGAAAACCTCCGGATACGGATGCAGCCGTTATCCCCTGCAGGATGGCAAAATCGAGTGACTGGAATTTGGACAGGAAGGAACTTCCATAACGCATACGCACAGGCGCAGCAACCAGTACAGCGCCGGTGGATTGTTTTACAGCAATAAGCGTACTCACCCATGCGGGCGGGGCTACGCAGTCTGCATCTGTGGTGATGATGGTTTCGCCGGATGAAGCGGCAATGGCTGCGGTAAGCGCTGCTTTTTTAAATGCCACGGTGCCATCAGGGAGATTGTTCATGGAGAGAAGCCTGACACCTTTCGACTGCACAACGGATGAAGTGTTATCGGTGGAATGATCATCTGCCACAATGATTTCGGTATATGATCCAGGATAATCCTGGTGAAGGATAGCATCCAGGCACGGGCCGATATTTTTTTCTTCATTTCGCGCAGGGATAACGACAGAGATTTTTTCCGGATCCGGCTTCTGTGCAATGAAGGGGGGAATCTTCATGAATAAGTCCTGGTAGTGGCGTATGAGGAATGAATAACCCGTGATCAGGATGAAGGCAATAAAGGATATGGCGGTAAGGAAAATCAAGAAAGGGTGAATGAGTCTGCAATGTATTGCGCATTCCTGATATGCAAAACCTGGTGTCCGCAATCCAGCACGGTAAACCGGCAGTGTGAACCCAGTCGGCCGGCAAAGTCCTGTCCCGGTGAAAAGGGTATGATATTATCGAATTTTCCATAGATCAGGGTCACCGGTATATTTCGCTGCTTTACCAGGGATATAATCTTTTGCAGGTTGGGCCTGAATGAGCGGAAGGCGGTCCAGACTTTATATACCTGTACCCGCATGCTTTCATCATCCATATACCTGTCAATGAATTTCAGTACGCCTTTGTTGACCAGGTGGAAATTGCCTGCCTTCCTTACCAGTTTCACAAATTTTTCGGGTTTATGCATTACATGGTGAAAAACGCGGTTACCTGCCCGGGTCTGGGTGGCAAACCAATACCACCGGTTCAGGTGGAGGCCGTCGGGAGCCAGTAATATCAGCCTGCTGATCCTGGATGGGATTTTCTCCAGTATGCTGAGGGAAATCCTTCCACCCATACTGAAGCCTACAAGGGCGAACTCGCGACCGGTGACATCCGGGCAGAGGTCCATTACCCGGATAAGTTCATCCACTGAAATTTCCTGTTCATTCCATTGCGTAAGTCCGTGAAAGGGCAGGTCGAAGGCTATAAAAGTATGGTCGGGGACATGATGTGCTATCCAGTCGAACGTATTGGCGTAGGTCCCGAACCCGTGAAAACATATGGCCAGTTTGTTGCCTGTACCGGATTTCCGGTAGTGGATACGTGAATTTTTATAGGTTAGAAAGGCCGATTCCATGTATAAGTTCCTGAATATAAACCGGGCAAAGGTAGGCAGATGGAGCGCCGCTTAAAAATTCCGGAAAAAGATAAAAATTAACAGGAATTATCGGGGAAAATTTCTACTTTGTGGAATAGTTGCATAACTAACAATATGCCAAACAACCATTTTACCAAGGGAGAATTATACAGCTTTATTACCGGGAAGGCGTCAACGGCTATTGCGAGGAGATTGCAGAAGAATTTCAAGCAGCACGGGCTGGATATCACCATCGAGCAATGGAGTGTGCTGTATCATTTATGGAAGCAGGACGGGATGAACCAGCAGGAACTGTGCAATGCGACTTTCCGCGATAAGCCCAGTATTACGAGGCTGGTGGATAACCTGGAGAAATTAAAGCTGGTAAAGCGTATTTCTTCCAGGGAAGACAGAAGGAGGAACCTGATTTACCTCACAGATTCGGCAAAGAAGCTGCAGGAGCAGTCGATGGAAGTGGCCGACCAGACCCTGAATGAAGCGCTGGCTTCAGTCCCGCCAGAAGATGTGGAACTGTGCAAGGCGGTGCTGCAGAAGGTTTACGACAATCTCAAATAAAAACATATAAATACAAATTTTATGGCTACCGATGTACAAACGAAAACCATATTAAAAGGCGGGGAGTGGATCATCAAGGAAAGCATTCCAGGTGAAATATTTACCCCGGAAGATTTCAATGAAGAGCAAAAGATGGTCATGGAAATGTGCCTTTCTTTCCTTGATGCTGAAATTTACCCGGTGCTCGACAGGATTGATCACCTTGAACCCGGCCTGATGCCGTCACTGATGGATAAAGCGGGAGCCCAGGGCCTGCTGGGGTCAACGATACCTGAAGAGTATGGTGGATTGGGAAAAGACTTCATTACGGGTACCATCGTAAATGAAGGCCTTGGCGGCGGGCATTCATTCTCTGTTGCCATTGCAGCACATACCGGTATCGGTACCCTGCCGATCCTCTATTTCGGAACACCGGAACAGAAAGCCAAATATGTTACCAAACTGGGAACGGGTGAATGGAAGGGCGCATATGGTTTAACGGAACCCAATTCCGGAAGTGATGCACTGAGTGCAAAAACAACGGCTACACTAAGTGCCGACGGAAAACATTATCTCCTTAACGGTCAGAAATGCTGGATCACCAATGGCGGTTTTGCGGATGTATATACGGTGTTTGCGAAAGTGGACGGTGACAAGTTCACGGCGTTTATAGTAGAGCGGGGATTTGAAGGATTTACACAGGGACCGGAAGAACATAAAATGGGCATCAAGGGATCTTCCACTGTTCAGCTTTACTTCCAGGATTGCAAGGTGCCGGTGGAAAACCTTCTCGGGGAGATCGGCAAGGGACACGTGATTGCTTTTAATATCCTGAATATAGGAAGGCTTAAACTCTGTGCTGCTGCATTGGGAGGATCTAAAAGGGCATTGGATATCACCATCCAGTATGCCAAAACCAGGGAACAGTTCAAACAGCCTATTGCCAATTTTGGGGCCATCCAGCATAAACTCGCCGAAGCCGCCATACGTATATGGATAGGCGAAGCGGCGCTATACCGTACGGCGAAATGGATCGAGGATAAGGAGCATGAACTGCTTGGCAAGGGCCAGTCGTTCGGCGAAGCATTACTGGGCGCAGCAGAAGAGTATGCCATTGAATGTGCAATGCTGAAAGTATTTGGCAGCGAGGTGCTGGATTATGTGGTAGATGAAGGCGTGCAGGTACATGGTGGAAACGGATTCAGCGCAGAGTATAATATTTCAAGGGCATACCGCGACAGCCGGATCAACAGGATCTATGAAGGAACCAATGAGATCAACAGGCTGCTTACGGTAGACATGGTATTGAAGCGTGCAATGAAGGGAAGGCTTGACCTGATGGGACCTGCCATGGCCGTGCAGAAAGAACTGATGAGTATTCCTGACTTTGGTAATGGTGAAGACACACCTTATGCCGCTGAAATGAAACTCATCCGTAACCTTAAAAAGGCTATCCTGATGGTGGCGGGTGCCGCTGCGCAAAAGCTGATGATGAAACTGGAATCCGAGCAGGAGATCCTGATGAATATTGCGGATATGGCGATGGAGGTGTTCAATGCGGAAAGCGGGATACTTCGGGCTATAAAAGCAGAACAGAACGGTGATGCGAGGGCGGGAATTTTTATGGATATCGCCAGGACTAATTTATATGATGCGGCCGACAGGATCAACAAATCCGGAAAAGACGCCATCAATGCATTTGCTGCCGGAGATGAGCAAAGAATGATGTTGCTGGGGGTTAAGCGATTTACTAAGGCTGATCCTTATAACAGCAAGGATGCAAGAAGGAGAATAGCGGGACTACTTATCAACGCAAATAAATTTGCGTTGTGATTATCTATGTCATATAAACTGTAACTGCCTTACTTAAAGAGTGCCAGGATATTTACATCAAAGAAATTGGAAAGCGTTTTCATCCTCCTTTCCAATTTCTTTTTTTGTTTCTGCAATTTTTGCCTTTGAAGGTCTTTTACTGGCCATAATCAACAGGAGACCGGTAATGAGACAGGTGGAGAAGATGATGAAAGTTATGTAGTAGATGGTATATATATCACTTACGTAATTTGATTTCATCAGGTAAAACAGTATATAAATCAGGGTAAAGCAGAGGTATGCGAATACTATTGCCCCGCTCAGGAATGCCCTGCCGGTTTCTTTACGCTTCATGATGGCTTGCTTAAGGTGTTCCACAAAAAAATAAAAACTGAAGGCTGTAACGATCAGCAGTCCCGGACCTATGATGATGGTAAGAGAGGGAATAGTCATCCCCATGCCCAGGTAAATGACCAGGTCAAAAATTATGTATGCCCCGGTGATGTACAGAAGCAGTTTACGGGTTTTATCATCTTTAGCGAAATACTGAAAGAACATAAGCATCAGCGGAAGGTCGAGCAGGTTATTCCATATTCCGACATAATACCTGATACCGGGTGAAACGGTAATGATTTTAGCGGAGAGCATATTCAGGAATACGATCTGTGCCAGGTAAAATGCCAGCGCCAGGAAATAAAACTTACCTTCTTTGTAATTTATTAAGAGTAAAACTATCGTAATAAACAAAAGCAAGATACTACCAGCGCCCATTATGGACTCCCAGTTTTTCATACAAGATTTTTCTTCGGGTGTTTTTTGGTTAACATGGACTTATATTAAACGTTTGTGGCTGAATAAGATTACCTCAATAGCTGTAAAAGGGGAAAATTCAGGGAAAATGCTGGGTTTATATAGTAAAAATACCAAGTCGGACGGCAACGTTTTTTACCTAATTTTCCAAAATGAAGAGACTTCTGGTCATTATTTTCCTTTTCTGCGGAATATTTTCGATTGCACAGGAGAGTCCGGTATTCAGGATGTATAAAACCTTTGGCCCCATTCCATTTATGGAGTACGGGCTGGGTGACGACCGACTTGGCGGCGCTAAAATGGGATACCTTGATTCCAATATCCTGGTACGTGTGGTAGACAGTGTAAATAGTGACTATAAGGTTCAATTGTCGAAGAACCACTTTGCCTACATACCCAAGGCAAGTTGTATGGAATTACCGCTGGTTGCGGGCAAACCCTATTATCTTTCATCGAGTTTTAAAGTATTCGGGGATTCGGCGTTTGACTATGTTACGGTTAACATGGAAGCAAAGCTTCCCTATCGCAGCATGCATATGATTGACCCATCAGGGTTAGCTGTAGATCTTTTCGGGGTTACTTCAAATACTAACTGGATTACCCAATTATCTACCGCCAGGGAAATCAGTAATACATGGTATGAGCAGATCGAGGATGATGTATTGCGAATTCATATTTCCCTGAAACATAAACAGCACTGGGGCCACAGTATTTATTACGATACATTATCCAATAAGTTATTTATCCGCGTGAAAAGGCCGCCCCCGGCGGATATCCGCAAATGGAGGATCGCCATTGATGCCGGCCACGGCGGAATGAACAGTGGCGCTTCGGGAGTGAATACAAAGGTCCTTGAAAAGGATTACACCCTTTTAATGGCCAGGGAACTTGAAAAAACATTTCGTAAATCTGGCATTAAACAAGTCTTTATGACCAGGGATATGGATACCACCCTGAGCATGGAAGAACGAATCCTGGCCCTGAGGAAAGAAAACCCGGATGTCTTGTTAAGCATACACCTTAATTCATCATCTGCTGATACGATAAAAGGAACCTCCACGTATTACCGGTATATCGGATTCAGGCCATTATCCCAGCATATATTAAGCAGCATGCTGGAGTTAAAGCTGAAAGAATTCGGAAATGTGGGGAACTTTAATTTTGCACTAAGCGGCCCGACAGAATATCCCAACTGCCTGGTGGAAGTGGCATTTCTAAGCAATCCGGAAGATGAAAAAAGGATCATCGATCCCAAATTCCATAAAGCGGTTTCAAAGAAAATCAATGAAGGGATCCGGAAATGGGCGAAGGAAAATAAATAGGAACAAGCTTAAAAAAGTTTAGATACAACCATAAAAATTGAAATATGCAGCGTAAATCCTTTCTTCAGGCGGTAGCAATGGGAACAATGGGTATTTTAGCACCTAAATTATCCCGTAATATGCCTGAAAAGAACCTTTTTATCCATCATGTATACTTTTGGCTAAAAAATCCCGGCAGTAAAGAAGATTACAGTAAGCTGCTGGAAGGCCTGCAGGCGCTGAGTAAAGTAGGCACCATTAAAATGAGCCATATAGGCAGGCCTGCGGATACCAACAGGGATGTCATTGACCGTTCATACTCAGTTTCATGGTTATTGTTCTTTAAAAACAAGGAAGACCAGGACAAATACCAGGTAGATCCCATACACCTGAAGTTTGTGGAACAGTATTCCTATCTGTGGGCAAAGGTTACGGTGTACGACTCCGTTGATGCTTAAGGAATTGTGAACTTTGAGATATTTGTTTGGATAGTCAGATTAATGACTATCTTTGCTGCGTTATCGTGTTCTGATCTATCAGCTTCTGTTAAGTGGTTAGCGGTCTTTTAGCCCCTCCGTCTTATCGTTCTCTTAGTCAGTTCCTCTTTATTTTTTGTTTTAAATTTTAGAAATGAACATTTTCGTGTCCAATCTCAGTTTCCAGGTTCAAGACCAGGATCTGCTTGAAATCTTTGCAGAATATGGTGAAGTTACCTCTGCAAAAGTCATTACCGATAAATTCAGCGGTCGTAGCCGTGGATTCGGTTTTGTTGAAATGCCTACTGAAGAAGAGGCTAAAAAAGCAATCCAGGAATTAGACCAGGCTGAAGTAGACGGTCGTTCCATTTCTGTTGCTGAAGCTAAACCAAGGGAACAGCGCCCAGAGCGCAAGCCT
This sequence comes from uncultured Sphingobacteriales bacterium, assembly GCA_963823365.1. Taxonomy (GTDB): domain Bacteria; phylum Bacteroidota; class Bacteroidia; order Chitinophagales; family Chitinophagaceae; genus Pollutibacter. Next base: position 44,618 of record CAWGLH010000013.1, on the reverse strand, counting down.
TTCGGTAGCGGCGGCGGTGGAAATCGTGGCGGCGGCGGCTACGGCGGTGCAGCGGCAGCGGCGGCGGTGGTAACAAATTCAACAAAAGGTATTAATTGATTTTGTTTCCCGTTTGTCAAGGCCCGTCAGGGCCTTTTTTTATGCCCTTCATTGAATGGCTTTTTTCTTTTTCCCCTTCTGATTTTTATTTTCTGATGAACATGTCTTAGCGTAAAAAAATTGTTGCCTGCCTATTCCGTATTTTAGCGTTCAACAATGATTGCATGATACGATCAGGGAAGGCGGCACTTGGATTTATTTTTGTTACGGTATTGATTGATGTGATTGGATTCGGGATCATCATCCCGGTACTTCCCAAACTGATCCTGAGTCTTATTCATGGCACCATGAGTGACGCAGCGAGATATGGAGGCTGGCTGTTATTTGCTTATGCCATCATGCAATTCCTTTTTTCTCCCGTTTTCGGTAACCTCAGCGATCAGTATGGCCGGCGACCGATATTACTGGCTTCACTTTTTGGATTCGGAATCGATTATTTATTCCTTGCCTTTGCCCCCAGTATATGGTGGTTGTTTGCAGGAAGACTTATCGCAGGAATTACCGGGGCAAGTTTTTCCACTGCTACTGCCTATATCGCTGATATAAGTACACCCGATAAAAGGGCACAAAATTTTGGAATGATTGGCGCTGCATTCGGGCTGGGATTTATCATTGGCCCGGCACTGGGTGGAATGCTTTCGCATTTCGGGGTGAGGGCACCGTTTATTGCCGCTGCAGTGCTAACCCTCATCAACTGGCTCTATGGTTATTTTATATTACCTGAATCACTGTCACGCGAAAACAGGCGAAAGTTTGATTGGAAAAGGGCCAATCCCATGGGATCATTATTGCAGCTCAGGAAATACCCCGCAGTAGCGGGGCTGATTATCTCATTCGTATTTCTATACCTCGCGGCACATGCTGTTCAAAGCACATGGTCTTATTACAGTATAGAAAAGTTCAACTGGACAGAATCCATGGTTGGCTTTTCGCTTGCAGTTGTAGGACTCATGATTGCCTTTGTGCAGGGCGGACTTATTCGTAAAGTCATTCCGGCTCTCGGGCAGGAGAAAAGCGTATATGTGGGACTGTCTTTTTACTGCGTAGGTATGGTGCTTTTTGCTTTTGCCACCAAAGGCTGGATGATGTATGTGTTTACTGTTATCTATTGCCTTGGAGGAATTGCCGGGCCGGCTTTGCAGGGATATATCTCTTCGCATGTACCACCGAATGAGCAGGGAGAACTGCAGGGTGCACTCACCAGTATGATGAGTGCCACAACCATTATCGGACCACTTTTGATGACCAACCTGTTTGCCTATTATACCAGGCCCGGCAATGTTCATTTTCCCGGTGCGCCATTCATTATGGGTGCTTTTTTCCTGTTGATCAGTTTGTACCTTGCCTATCGCAGCATGAAAAAGGATCATGCAATTCCGGCACTGAAAAAAATAGATAATATATGAGTAACCTGGTGAATGAATTCAATGAATACCGTTCAAGGATGAATGAGGTTATCCTCAGCAAGAATAACCTCGTCATGAAAAGGCTATGGAACCTCGATACCAATACTTATGACGATGGCGCATTAAGTAAAAAGACAAAAGAAATGCTTGGCCTTGTAGCCAGCATGGTACTGCGTTGTGATGATTGTATTAAATACCATCTCGGAAAATGCCATGAGCTTGGCATCAGCACGGATGAACTGTATGAGATATTTGCTGTTGCCAATATCGTTGGCGGCACGATAGTGGTTCCCCATACCAGGAGGGCGGCGGAGTATTGGGAAGAACTTTCAACACCATAGGTGTTGAAAGTTCTTCCCAATACGATTACGGATTGCGGATTACGGATTGATGAATTTGCTGATTTTCGATTGTGAATTAAACCATCAAAATGATCAAAAATGCTATGAGAAATATCATTTTCGCATCTGCATATTTTCGCATTTGCACATTCTTTTTGTGCCTGCTCTTGATAATGTTTTCTACTCCCGGTAATGCACAAACGCAAAAAACCTATTGCAATCCCGTCAACCTGGACTATGGATTTACCCCCATCCCCAATTTTTCTGAGTGGGGAAGGCATCGTGCAACGGCGGACCCTGTAATTGTGAATTTCAAGGGTGATTATTACCTTTTTTCCACGAACCAGTGGGGATACTGGTGGAGTTCCGACCTGTCTTCATGGAATTTTGTGCCCCGCAGATTCCTGAAGCCATGGCATAAGGTATATGACGAACTATGTGCTCCTGCTGTCTTTGCATTGGGCGACACCCTGCTCGTAATCGGGTCCACCTATGAAAAAAATTTCCCGATCTGGATGAGTACCAATCCCCGCAAGGATGAATGGAAGGAAGCTGTTGATTCTTTTGAGGTGGGTGCATGGGATCCTGCCTTCTTCCTGGATGATGATAATAGACTATACTGTTACTTTGGCAGCAGTAATTTATTTCCCTTATATGGTATTGAAATAGACCGTAAAACATTTACACCAATAGGTGAGAAAAAAGAAATTTTCCAACTGAATGATGAACGTTTCGGATGGCAGCGGTTTGGCGAGTATAATGACAATACTTTCCTTGATCCTTTTAAAGAAGGCGCCTGGATGAATAAGTACAATGGTAAATACTACCTGCAATATGGTGCGCCCGGGACAGAATTCAGTGGATATGCAGATGGCGTAGTAGTTGGTGATCATCCGCTTGGGCCTTTTCAGCCCCAGAACCATAATCCTTTCAGCTACAAACCCGGCGGTTTTGTGCGCGGAGCCGGCCATGGTGCAACCTTCCAGGACAACTGGAAGAACTGGTGGCATATTTCTACCCTGGTCGTGAACGTTAAAAATAGTTTTGAACGCAGGCTGGGCTTATGGCCTTCCGGCTTTGATAAGGACGGCATATTTGTATACCAATACAGTATTCGGGGATTATCCACACTACCTGCCTAAAGGAAAGGAAGATCATCTATCATCGCGTTTCACAGGCTGGATGTTGCTGAATTATAGCAAACCGGTGATGGTTTCGAGTACGCTTGGTGGTTATTTGCCCAATTATGCCGTTGATGAAAGCATTAAAACCTACTGGAGTGCCAAAACAGCAAACAAGGGTGAATGGATCCAGACGGATCTTGGAGAGATCAGCACAGTAAGGGCGATACAGGTTAATTATGCCGACCAGGATGCGGATATACTTGGCAAGGCCGACAGTATTTACCACCAGTATATTTTATATCATTCCGTTGATGGAAAAAAGTGGACCGTTCTTGCAGATAAAAGCAGGAACAGGAAGGATGTGCCCCATGATTATATAGAATTGAGCAGGCCGGTTGAGGCCCGATATATCAAAATGGTAAATGTGCATATGGCGGCAGGGAAGTTTGCCATCAGCGGACTGCGTGTTTTTGGTAAAGGTAAGGGGCCAAAGCCCGATTCGGTAAAGCAGTTCCTGGTATTATTAACGGAAAAGGATAAGCGAAGTGCGTGGATAAAATGGTCGCCTGTGGATAATGCCTATGCCTATAATATTTATTTCGGTATAGCCCCGGATAAAATGTATAACTGTATCATGGTTCACGGTGCCAACGAATATTATTTTAAGGGGATGGATAAAGAGCAGAAATATTATTTCAGTATTGAAGCCGTAAATGAGAATGGGGTTTCGGAGAGGACAACGGTGAAATAACACCTGTGCAATTAGATGTACGGATAATTTTCAGTCGCAGTTCCCAACGCCAAGAAAGCAGGGAATCTGGTCAGCAACCGCTCAACCGTCAACTCGTCAACCGTCAACTATAGCTCCCCCATCCCCTGTCTTGTAATAACCGGTTCATCAGTGGTCAGGTCTATTATTGTAGAGTATTCCATCCCGCCATTTCCTCCGTCAACCACAATATCTACCAGTTTACCAAATATTTCATAGATCCTTTCGGGGTCGGTGTATTCTTCCACCATATCGCCGGGTAGCGAGGAAGAAAGAATGGGATGCCCCAATGTTTTAATGATCTGCTGCGCTATGACGTTATCGGGTACACGAAGACCAATGGTGTCTTTCCTGCTCTTCAGGATTTTAGGCACTTCCTTGCTGGCAGGGAGGATGAAGGTAAACGGACCTGGTATATGGCTTTTCAGCAAACGGAATGTAGAGGTAGGGACGGATTTTGCATAACGCGATAAGTCGCTCAGGTCATGGCAGATAAAGGAAAGATTGGCTTTTGCCGGGTCAATTTTTTTGATCCGGCAAATTCTTTCCACGGCCTTTGGATGGAAAATATCACATCCAAAACCATATACTGTATCTGTGGGGTAAATTATGATACCACCTTCAGACAGGCATTTGACTATGGCATTTATATTCTTTTCCTGTGGATTCTTTGGGTGAACCGGTAGCAGCATAATTATTTTTGTCACCTAATGTTAGCTATTATAGCTGATAATCATCCCTTTACTTTCATAAAAAATTATTGTATGGGAAATCATCATTTTTTTTCCTTCAAAAGCTTGAATATTCAGATTCCAGTGATTACTTTTACTTCCTCCTGAGAAACAAAAAGCAATTATCCTGATGCTCTTTGTTCATCCCGGATCATCCAATCCTCGTTTCATCCAATCCCATTCGATCACCGTCGCCAACCTGGTTTCAATCATTATTTAATTTAATTATTATACATTTTTGTGCTATCCTGGAACTAGCATCTCTGACCACCCGACACAATTTCTATTTACAGCTCATTTTGGAGTGAAGTAGTGCGAAAACGGGAACTTTTCTTTTTGTGGTTTCAGAGGTAAGCACAGGCCGACGATTTCTATCGTCGGCATTTTTTTTTTCCATCCATGATTTCATCCTGGCAAAGGATAATATCAAAAACTGCAGGCGAAAACAGCAACAATAAACTGCCTGTCACTAAAAAAAATGGCCCTTGTAAGGGCCAATATTGAATGCAGTGAATGTGTTCTTTTTATACAATGCTCCAGACCTCGTTACCGCGTAGTAGCTTATCCAGGTTGCCTTTGCCTTTTGTTTGTAATACATGCTGAACCTGGCCGTTAAGCTGGTCTTCGTAGCATGGCCTGCTGGTTTCGAAGAATACCCCAAATGGCCTGGGAAGGTGGTGCACATTTTGCGGATTATCAAACATCCTGACCAGTATCTGGGCCTTGTAGAAGTCCTTATCATCATGTACCCAGCAATCCTCGGCTGTAAATCCGTCGTTCAGGTTGATAACAATCGGTTTGAATCCGTCTAGTTTAATGCCTTTGTCTTTATTGGCGCCGAAAATCAATGGTTTACCCTGTTCGAGCATCAGGGTTTCTTCCGGTTTCGAACCCTTCTCGGTGAAGATTTCAAAAGCACCGTCATTGAATATGTTACAGTTCTGGTATATCTCGAGGAAAGAAGATCCTTTATGGTTATAACTGCGAAGCAGCATTTCCTGCAGGTGTTTCGGATCGCGGTCCATACTCCTGGCAATGAAAGAAGCATCTGCACCCATAGCGAGGGCCAGGGGGTTAAATGGATGATCTATACTTCCGAAAGGACTCGATTTAGTCACTTTGTTTACTTCAGAAGTGGGTGAATACTGTCCCTTGGTGAGGCCATAGATCTGGTTATTGAAGAGAAGGATGTTCACGTCGAAATTCCTTCTCAGCAGGTGGATGGTATGGTTGCCGCCAATACTCAGTCCGTCGCCATCACCTGTCACAATCCAGACACTGAGTTCAGGACGGGTTGCCTTCAATCCGCTGGCGATGGCCGTAGCCCTTCCATGGATCGAGTGCATGCCGTAAGTGTTCATGTAATAAGGAAAGCGGCTGCTGCAGCCTATTCCGGATACGATTACTATATTTTCCCGGGGTATTCCAAGGCCGGGCATAATTTTCTGCACCTGGGCAAGAATTGAGTAATCACCACAACCGGGGCACCACCTGACTTCCTGGTCAGTTTGAAAATCTTTAGCCGTTAACGGGCTGGTCAAAGTTGGAGTTTCCATGGGGTAAATTTAATGATAATTGCCCGATATTAGGGAGAGATTGAAGATGGAAAGTTTTCCGGTGGTAGGGGCTGTATCCTTCTCTTTCAATGGCATTACGATGGAATTCAGTTGCATAGCCCTTATTCGTATCCCATCCGTACACCGGGTATTCCTTATGTAATTGTTTCATAAAATCATCCCGGTACGTTTTCGCCAGTACACTGGCCGCTGCAATAGAAAAAAAAGCACTATCACCCCTGATCATGCATTTGTGCGGTAACTGGCCATAGGGCGTAAATATATTTCCGTCTACCAGGATGAATTCAGGCTTTGTGGTCAACTGGTCCAGGGCCAGGTGCATGGCTTTTAAAGATGCCCTGAGAATATTAATACGGTCGATCTCTTCATGATCTACACTGGCAACAGCCCAGGCGATGGCTTTTTCCCGGATCAGTTCCCGGAGTTCATACCGTGTCATCTTCCTTCATGAGTTTTGAATCATTCAGTAAGGAATGCCTGAATCGCTTAGGCAAAATTACGGCAGCGGCAAATACGGGACCGGCAAGGCAACCCCTGCCCGCCTCATCGCAACCGGCTTCTGTTAATTTGTTCTGGTAATAACCGCGGAGCATTGTTCAAAAATAACAGAACATTTTGTCAAATGCGAAAATATGCAAATACGGAAATCCCGCACAAGCGGGACAGGTTGTGCAAATGAAGGAAGCCTGTGGACATACGAATATGAATTACAAGATCATCTTTTAAACATAACTATTCATAATACAAACCTGCATTAACTTTGCAGCCAATGAAATGGAGAAAGGAAAGCTCCGCCGTGGCCGCCTGGCTGATGATCGGCGTTGTCATGATCATGATCCAGGTTTTACTGGGAGGAATTACCCGTTTAACCGGATCGGGATTATCAATTACAGAATGGAAACCCTTACTCGGGGCAATTCCTCCAATGAATGAGAACGACTGGAATGCAGCTTTCGATCAATACAAACAGATCGGACAGTACAAGAAGATCAATTATGAATTCACATTAAGTGATTTCAAATTCATTTATTTCTGGGAATGGTTTCACCGGGTATGGGCCCGGTTTATGGGAATTGTTTTTGCCATCGGATTTATTTACTTCCTTATCAAAAAGCAGTTTAAAAAGGAAATGATCCTTCCCATGGTATTGCTTTTTGTGCTTGGCGCATTACAGGGGGCTATCGGATGGATCATGGTGAAGAGCGGACTGAATGAAGAGAATCTTTATGTGAGCCATATTCGACTTGCCATACATTTCATTGCAGCACTGGGATTGCTTGCTTATGTATTCTGGTTTGCCTTACGGTTACTGATTGCAGATGAACAGAAAGTTCACTTAAAATCAATCAACAGGTTAACCGTGCTGATTATGGTTTTGCTCATCGTTCAGCTGATTTATGGGGCATTTATGGCGGGATTGAAAGCAGCGGCATATGCAACCACCTGGCCAACCATAAATGGCAGTTGGGTTCCGGCAGGAATGGGTAATATCTTCAATGATCCTATTACTGTTCAGTTCATACACAGGCTTTTAGCTTATATTATCACCATACTCATCTTTATGTGGTGGAGCCGGGCACTAAAACTTCCGTCCACCGCGTTATTCAGGAAGACCCGCGTCATTCCGGTTATCCTGGTGATGCTCCAGGTAAGCCTTGGTATTTTCACAGTTGTCTATTCACCTGACCAGGCAAAACTCTTATGGCTCGGTGTAAGCCACCAGTTTGTAGCCATGCTCCTTTTGATTTCCCTGGTGTGGTTCATCTTTTTGAATGATCACCCCGGCCCTGTTTTATCAGCCGGTTAGGTCAGCGGATGGCCGTTTAGGGCAGGGTTTTCAGAAAAAAAATCTAATACTGGTAAGGCACTAAAGAATTTCCCGCTTTGTTTTTAACTTACCATATGAAGTCTTTCCTGAAAGGGTTTTATTATTCATTTCCCATTCAGCTGGTTATGCTGCACCTGCGGAAATTCCAGATCCTGCTGGCATTCTGGTTCATCCTGGGCAGCGCTATCAATGGAAGCTTCATGAGCACTTTTGGAGCAGATTCACTTTTCCTGGCACCTGAATACCTGGGTAATGTAAATGCTGTGAGTACAGCCATCATTGGTGTTGCCATGGGTATTTTCATGATGAGCTGGCATATTGCCACCTTTATTCTCCACAGCAGGCATTTTAAATTCCTGGCCACAACATCGAAGCCATTCCTTAAATATTTCCTGAACAATTCCATCATTCCCATCCTGTTCATGGTTTTCTACTGTTATAAGGCGGTATACTTCGACAGGTACAGGGAACTGATGACAGTAGGGGAGATCCTTGTGCTCATAGCAGGTTTCATTATCGGGATTGTTTTGCTAAGCATTATCACGCTTTCTTATTTTTTCGGTGCAGAAAAAACGATGATGCGGAAAATGAATCCCATCATACAGGAACCACACAAATACATTGGTCATTTTGGCATATCAGGCATGCACCATCATGAAAAAGGCCTGATGGAAGTGGAATGGTTTTACAATACCAGGTTCAAGCTTAAGAAGCCAAGGAATATTGCGCACTATTCCATTGAATTTGTTGAAACGGTATTTCGCAGGCACCATTTTTCAGCCGTCATATCTATCATACTGGCCTTTTTCTTTTTAGCCATCCTGGGTTTATTCCAGGATGTGGCGATTTTTAAACTTCCTGCCGCAGCGGGAATCCTGATACTTTTTTCCATTTTAATCGCGGCTTCCGCTGCCCTGGTGTATTGGCTGAAAAGCTGGTCATTCCCTGTATTCATCATCATCATTGTGGGGTTCGACCTGTTATTCCGTTATGACATCATCGATCCCCGGAATAAGGCCTACGGACTGAATTATACCAACGAGAGTGACCGCCCGGTATATAACAGGGACAGCATATTGCAATTATGCACCATCGACAAAATGGAATCCGACAAGCAGCAGATGATCGGGGTATTGAACAAATGGAAAGCAAGGCAGAAGGAAGAAAAACCGTTCATGTATATCATGAATTTCAGCGGCGGAGGAACAAGGTCGGCCACTTTCGCAATGAATGTTTTGCAGCACCTCGACAGTATCACGGATGGCGACCTTATGCGGAAAACATTCCTCATATCAGGTGCTTCGGGCGGTATGCTCGGGGCAAGTTATTTCCGGGAACTTTACAGGCTTAAACAGCAGGGCAGGAATATTTTCCTGGGCAACAAACTGTATGCGGATAATATGTCCAGGGACCTTTTGAACCCCCTGTTTTCGTCTATGGTTACCCGTGATATATTTGCGCCGGCGCAAAGGTTTACAGTAGGGCCTTATCAATATGTGAAGGACAGGGCATATTCCTTTGAGGAACAATTGAATGAAAACACTTCAGGGATTCTCAATAAGCAGATCAGGGATTATATCGATGATGAATCAAATGCAAGGATACCGCTGATGATGTATGGATCCACTGTTTCCGCTGATGGCAGGAAGATGCTGATCAGTACCCAGCCGGTAAGTTATATGATGCGCAACTGGCCCGATACGGCAAGTGGCATTTTGGGAGAACCTGATGCCATTGATTTTTGCAGTTTCTTCAGGCGACAGGATCCTTTTAATCTCAGGGTGCTGTCCGCAATGCGGATCAATGCCACATTTCCCTACGTTCTGCCTAACGTATGGCTGCCTACACGGCCGGTTATTGACGTAATGGACGCAGGTATCAGGGATAATTACGGGCAGGAAATGTCGATACGCTTCTTAAGTGTTTTTAACGACTGGATTGCTGAAAATACTTCCGGGGTGGTATTCATCCAGATCCGGGACAGGAAAAACAGCGACTGGGAATCGAGTATCCTCAATACCGGGATAACCGGGTTATTTACAAAACCCATTACTGTTATCCAGTTAAACTGGATGAAGATCCAGGATTATTACCAGGAAGAAATAATCAGCTATGCCGATGACCGGTTTGATTTTCCATTTGAAAAATGCAGTTTCATTTATGTTCCTACAAATAAAGCACAGGGAGCAGCGCTTAATTTTCATCTGACCACAAAAGAAAAAATTGATATCGCTGATGCTTTGCGGTCGAACAACAACAGAAATGCCTTTAACAGGATCAAATGGTATAATTCACAGGGCAGGAGCAATGAACCGGCAATAGAACAAAAACCTTCCATCATCACCGGCGCTGCCTATAAACATCCCGCAAAGTAGCTTTCATAATGTCGGGGGATTAATGGTGAAATTTAATATTAATGCCAGCCCTCTTTTTGATCATGGAGCTGGCTGGATCAGTGAAAAAGCTGAAGGGATAATTGTAATATGGAATTCCGGCGCCGTTTCATGCGGGTCCCCGTCGATATGCAGCGGAGCAAGGTCAGGGTTCATGATATCCAGTGTCTTTACCTGGTAATACAGTATGCCCTGTCGTTTGAAAATTCCTTCCTGTACATCGCCAAATTTTAACTGGTGAAATGATGGATAAAAGCACCTGCAGTTTATTCATTTTCTGCACCACAATGATATCCAGGAGGCCATCAGAAATGGAGGCCTTCGGGGCAATGGTGAAATTATTGCCAAACTGGTTGCTGTTGGCAATGCTGATGAAATAGGCTTCCGTATCGATCTCTTTACCATCTATTTTCAGCTGGAAAGGATACTCTTTTGCTGAAAAGAAATTCTTCATGCTCACTTTTACATAGGTCAGTAAACCTCTTTTTTTCATTTTGGAAAAATCATGCGCTACTTTGGCATCAAAGCCTATCCCGCTGAGCATGCAGGAAAAATGGCCGTTGATATAAAAAGCGTCTATACGTGAGGGTTTCCCATTCAGAACCGTGTCAAGGGCTTTGACGGGTTCCCTGGAAATACCGGCAGCCAGTGCGAGCCCGTTCCCGCTGCCACTGGGGATAAGGCCGAAATTAATATCCAGGTGCCGCAGTGCATTTGCCGCCTGGCTGATGGTGCCGTCTCCACCGATAACTATGATATCCTTTATCCCTTCTGCCTTGATTTTTTCTTCAAGTAAAGAATAATCTCCGGAGGCATTGGTAGGAAAAAATTCAAATGGAATATTTCTATCAGACAAATAATCACATATCAATGTTTTGATCCGCTGTTTATCCTTTGTTCCGGATACGGGATTCATCAGGAAGAACAGTTTATTCGGCATACTGCAAGATGGGAATTATTTCATTTGGAAAACAGCCAGTGCCTGTATTTTACTCCTGATCATCATGTCCTCATTGGCCGGATGTTGTTCAGTAATGAGGGTTAACGAACCATGCCTGGCAATAAAACCGTTTATTTCTTTACATGGAAGACTGAATTTTCCGCTGGAGTATGTAAATGAATAACTCAGTACAATGGAATCTGCCTTATTTTTAAAATTAAAATCCCTTTTCCACTTAATGTTTGAAGGCGCTTCTTTATAAATGATAAGGATTGCACTGGTATCTGAAGAAGAAAGCGTTATTGTTTGAACGGGATCCTGTTCTTTTCCTTTCAATAGTATTTTCTTTCCCCTTCGGATTTCCCAGGTGTCGGGGTTTTGCATGAAAGATGCAAAGCCGGAAAACATCATTATGAGTAAAAGTAGTTTTCATATTTTACAATTACACGCCGGAACGCATTGCGTTAATGTGATAATGTGGTTAGTGCGGTAATGTGGAAGTGAAAATGAGGAAATGAATTATTAATTCGTTAATCCGCCAATCCGCTAATCCGCAATCCGCAATCACCCCAAGGGTGCCGCTACCATCTCAGTAAAGCGCTGGCCCATGTAAACCCGCTGCCAAATGCTGCCAGGCAAACAAGGTCTCCTTCTTTTATCATACCCTTTTCCCATGCTTCACATAAAGCGATAGGAATGGATGCCGCCGTGGTATTGCCGTATTTCTGAATATTGTTATACACCTGGTCATCACGGAGGCTGAGTTTATGCTGGACGAATTGAGATATGCGCAGGTTGGCCTGGTGAGGGATCAATACTTTGATATCCGCCGGTGTAAGACTGTTCGCATTTAGGGATTCAACAATAACCTCAGGAAATTTCACCACTGCCTTTTTGAAAACAGCCTGTCCGTCCATATACGGGAAATTCTGCGCATGGTCGATCATTTCATGGCTCATGAACATTTCTCCCATTTCAGCATCCTGGAAATCGGCATACTTCGTTTCACTCCAGTGATTGGCATGCGTACCCGGATTATACATGGCCAGGATTTCAGCGCTTTCGCCATCACTGTGAAGGTGGGTGCTGAGGATTCCGCGGCTTTCATCTTCTGTAGGCTGAAGTACAACTGCCCCGGCCCCGTCACCAAATATGACACTGATATTTCTTCCGCGGGTGCTGAAATCCAGTCCGAAAGAATGTTTCTCACTTCCCACCACGAGGATATTTTTATACATGCCCGACTTAATAAACTGGTCGGCAACACTGAGGGCATATACAAAACCGCTGCACTGGTTACGGACATCCAGTGCCCCGATCTCTTTCATCTTCATGGCACGCTGAAGCAATACGCCGCAGCCGGGGAAATAATAATCCGGGCAGAGGGTGGCGAAAACGATAAAATCAATATCCTGTGCAGTAATTCCGGCCCTTTCAATGGCGATCTTTGAAGCTTCCACCCCCATAGTGGTGGTGGTTTCGCCGGTACGGTCGGCATACCTTCTTTCTTTTATTCCCGTACGTTCCTGGATCCACTCATCACTGGTATCCATGTATTTGGTGAGGTCCTGGTTGGTAAAAACATTCTTGGGGACATAATATCCGATACCAGCAATCTTTGAACGCATAGCAGCAAGTTTATCAGGCAAAGTACGAAATAGTTGAGAGTTGAGGGTTGAGAGTTGAGAGTTAAAGCTAATTCGGTACATTTCAAATTCAATCAATACTATGCAATCTTTAATCTGCCTGAAGCCGGGAGACCTTGCCTACCATGATATTGATTATCCTGTCCCCGGGCCTGGAGAGGTGATCCTGAAAATGACGCACCTGGGCATTTGCGGAACAGACATTCATGCTTTTGAAGGCAATCAGCCATTCTTCAACTATCCCCGGATCCTGGGTCATGAGCTTGCGGCAGTGGTGGAAGATTCCTGTGGCAATGAAGAGTTTAAGCGTGGCGAAACAGTTACCATCATCCCTTATTTTCATTGTGGTCAGTGTATAGCCTGCAGAAAAGGGAAAACAAATTGCTGCGTTTCCCTCCGGGTATTTGGTGTCCATATCGACGGGGGCATGAAAGAATACATTTCGGTTCCAGCTTCTGCATTGGTGAAATCATCGGGGTTAACCGGAGAACAACTGGCACTCACTGAGCCCTTGGCTATTGGCGCGCATGGAGTGAGACGGGCGGAAATAAAGTGAAAATGAAACTGTTTTGGTGATTGGTGCCGGTCCCATCGGGCTGGGTACAATTGCCATGGCGAAATTAGCCGGTGCACAAGTGATAGCGATGGATATTTCTCAAAGCCGGCTTTCTTTTGCAACAGGATTTTGTAAAGCGGATGCGGTCATCAATCCAATATCAGAAAATCCAATGGAAAAACTGGTGGAAATAACAAAAGGAGATATGCCTGATGTGGTCATTGATGCAACGGGTAACCGTAAAGCCATTAACCAGGCTTTTTCATATATCAGCCATGGCGGCAGGTATGTGCTGATTGGATTGCAAAAAGAGGAGGTCGTATTCAGTCACCCTGAATTCCATAAACGAGAGTCAACACTGATGAGCTCGAGGAATGCAACCAGGGAAGATTTTGATTATGTTATTTCCTGTATTCGGGAAAAAATGATTGACCCACTTCAATTCATCACGCACAGGGTGGCTTTCAACGATTTTGCGAAAGAATTCCCCGGATGGCTTGAGCCGGGGAATAATGTAATAAAAGCAATGGTTATCATGTGATAACTAATTCATCATGAATTGAGCAGGGTGAGTCAAAACATTTCTCAACATCAGTTCCCAATAATATAATGCTCCATATTTTCAATAATGAATTTCTGCTCTTCGATAATATATTTTACCAAATCACCAATGGAGACAATTCCAACCATTTTACCATTTTCAAGAACTGGTAAGTGCCTGATGAATTTGCCCGTCATTAACTGCATACACTCATCAACAGTACTGTCAGGTGTTACGGTAATTACATTCACCGACATAATCTCGCCAATTGAAGTTTCTTTCGAAGATTTTCCTTTCAGAATTACTTTACGGGCATAATCCCTTTCAGTAAAAATGCCGACAAGATTTTCATCTTCCACTACCACCAGTGAACTTACATTATTTTCAACCATAATTTCCAGGGCATTATAAACGCAGAGGTCAGGGCTGATAGTAAAAATTCTATTTCCCTTTGCCCGTAAAATTCTATTTACTGTTCCCATAAAAATTTTGTTTTAAAAGTGAACGTAAAAAATCTTATCTAACTAAAGAATAATGTTACAATGCCAGTTTAATTTGCTTAAAGTTGAAATCCTGTGCTTATTGTTCGTTGTCCGGCTAATTATCAGATATAAAGGGAGGGTAGGAGATCTAACTAAATATAACAAATATTACCGGAAATTAAAATGTTCCACCCTCAAAAAAATACTTAAATTATAATAAATTGGTTGAGAATTAACTTAGTTCCAAAGAAGATATGCCGAAACTATACATTGTACCAACAGGACTTTTCAGGAAGTTCTTTGAAATCATTAACAAGCAGATATTCAGTTTAAATATGATATATGTCGGCGTATATTAAAATAAAAAGGGGGCTTGATATAAAACTGGCAGGCGAAGCCGCTAAGTCTTTGTCTGAGCTGCCCCTTCCTGAGATCATCGCCATTAAGCCGCCCGACTTTACCGGCCTTACCCCTAAATTAATGGTAAAGGAAGGAGATGAGGTTCGGGCCGGAACCCCTTTGTTTTACGATAAGAATAATGAGTCCATTAGTTTTCAGCTCGCCTGTAAGCGGCGAGGTCATTGAAATTCTTCGGGGCGAAAAAAGAAAAATCCTGGAGATTAAAATACTGGCAGATAAAGAAACTGAATATGTAACTTTTAATAAAGCTGATCCGGCTGAACTTAAGCAGGGAAAGCATTATCGAGGCATTATTAAGCAGCGGCATCTGGCCATTTATCCGTCAACGCCCTTTTGGTATTATTGCCAATCCGGATGTGAAGCCTAAGTCCATTTTTATTTCGGCATTCGACAGTAATCCGCTTGGCACCCGATAACGATTTTATTATGGACGGAAACGAAGCGGAATTCCAGGCCGGATTGGATGCCTTGAAAAAACTAACTGATGGATTATTGCATCTTAATATCCGGGATGATGCCAGGACCTGCTGGCATTTTCATGAATGCCAGGGGTGTGCAATTGAACAGGATTTCCGGTCCTCACCCTGCAGGTAATGTAGGTGTACAGATACATCATATTGATCCGGTAAACAAAGGTGAAGCAGTCTGGTATATCAATCCACAGGATGTGGTGATCATCGGGAGATTATTTATGTATGGAAAATTTGATGCAACAAGGGTGATTGCATTGACCGGATCGCAGGTCAATAAGCCGAGATATTATAAAACTATTACTGGCTGCTCTATAAAAAATATTATTGCTGATGGCGGATTAAAGGAAGGGGAAAAGCAGGATCATCAGTGGCAATGTTTTAACAGGCAAACAAATTCCGCAGATGGTTATATAGGTTTTTATGATTCGCAGATAACTGTTATACCCGAAGGACATGAATCTGAATTTATGGGCTGGCTTGCTCCCGGATTTAATAAATTCAGTATGTCACGTACTTTTTTTTCCTGGCTCACGCCCAATAAAAAACATGACCTGAATACCAATCTGCATGGAGAAGAACGGCCTTTTGTGGTAACCGGTGAATATGAAAAAGTTTTTCCGATGGATATTTATCCGGTACACCTGTTGAAATCAATATTGGTAGAAGATATAGAAATGATGGAAAAACTGGGCATTTATGAAGTGGTGGAAGAAGATTTTGCCCTCTGTGAATTTGTGTGTACGTCAAAAATAAAATCACAGGAAATCATACGTCAGGGACTTGGATATGGTCCGCAAGGAACTGGGTTAGCTAATGATACATGGTCCGAATATCTGCTACCTGTTAAGAACAAATCTAGTGCCATCGAATGGCTTTCCAGGAATGGCATTTAACACATAAAATACTTGCAGTTGAAGCCTATTAGAAAATTACTGGATAAAATAAAGCCCAACTTTGAAAAAGGCGGAAAGCTGGAAAAATTTTATCCTGTCTTCAATGCATTTGAAACCTTTCTTTTTGTTCCTGATCAAACCACAGCTCCTCAGCAGGTGCGCATATTCGGGATGCTATAGATCTAAAACGTACCATGATACTGGTGGTGATTTCATTGATCCCCTGTCTTTTATTCGGAATCTGGAATGTCGGGTTACCAGCATTACAAGGCATTGGGAATTGACCAATTCTTCATTAATTGATAATTTTATTTTTGGTGCCGGCAAAGTATTGCCATTAGTGATTGTTTCGTATGGCACCGGGTTTAACAGTAGAATTCATTTTTGCCATTATCCGAAAGCATACCATCAACGAAGGGTTTTTAGTTACAGGTATGTTGATTCCGTTGGTGATGCCGGTTGATGTTCCACTCTGGATGGTGGCGGTTTCAACAATTTTTGCGGTAATCATTGGTAAGGAAGTGTTTGGCGGAACCGGGATGAATATTTTAAATCCGGCGCTTACGGCAAGGGCTTTTCTGTTCTTTGCCTATCCAACCAAAATGTCGGGCAATGAAGTCTGGATAAATACCAGCATGGAAAAGGGGCAGGCTTTGGTAGATGGCTTTAGCGGGGCTACGCCCTTGGGTGATGCTGCTGCAGGCCTTGCTGACAAAATTCCCGGAGTGATGGAATCCTTTATTGGTACTATTCCGGGATCTATAGGAGAAACATCCACGATTGCCTGTTTAATTGGCGCAGCCATTTTATTATATACCGGGATCGGAAGCTGGAGGATAATGCTGTCTGTTTTTATCGGTGGATTTATAATGGCACTTGTCTTCAATCTTTTTGGATTGAATACATTGATGCAGATAACACCAATACATCACCTTGTTTTAGGCGGGTTTGCATTTGGCGCCATTTTTATGGCCACCGATCCGGTGAGTGCCGCGCAAACCAATACGGGGAAATACATTTATGGTTTTTTAATTGGCATGTTTGCCATTCTGTTCAGGGTATTTAATCCGGCATACCCGGAAGGAATGATGCTGTCAATTTTATTTATGAATGTAATGGCGCCACTGATAGATCATTATGTTGTTGCTGCAAATATTAACCGAAGATTAAAACGGTCAAAAGCAAAGCAAAATGCATAAAGACAGCAATAAGGCAACATTTCTGTTTTCCTCCGGTATGGTGGTGGTTATTGCTATTATGTTGTCTGTAACCGCCATTAGCCTGGGTCCTTACCAGGCAAGAAATATGCGGATTGAAAAAATGCAAAACATTTTAAGCACTGTTGCCATTCACAGCGATACAAAAAATGCAGAAGCACTGTTTGCACAATACATAACCAACAGGTAGTTTTGAATAACAAAGGCGAAGAGGTTTCAAATAGCATTGCGGCATTTGATATTGATCTGAAAAAAGAAATGGACAAAGCAAAAACAGGCGAGGCGGACAAGGAATTATTCCCCTTGTTTGTTTGTGATAAGGAAGGGAAATCATATTACATCATCCCGGTACGCGGGAAAGGTTTGTGGGGACCGATTTGGGGCTATATCTCCTTGGAAGAAGATATGAATACATTTATGGGGTCAGCTTCGGACATAAAGGTGAAACACCTGGTTTGGGTGCTGAAATTGAAACCGAAAAATTTAAAAAACAGTTTATCGGAAAAAAAATCTTGGATGATACCGGAAATTTTGTTTCGGTAAAAGTGGTGAAAGGCGGTGCTGCGCCGGATGACCTGCATGGAGTGGATGCAGTTTCCGGAGCAACTATTACCAGCAATGGAGTAACTGAAATGTTTAAAAGAACGCTTGGTAATTATATTCCTTATTTTAAAAAGAAAGGGACATAAATAAAATGACTTTTGATTTTTGAATTAAATATTAAATTTTATGAGCACAGAATCAATCTCAGCTCCGGCAAAGACAAAAGTCCAGAAAGAACCTTTATTTTCTTCAAAGAATAAGAAGCTGTTATATGATCCGTTGAACGACAATAACCCGATAACTGTACAGGTATTGGGTATCTGTTCGGCCCTGGCGGTTACCGTACAGATGAAACCATCCATTGTTATGGCCATTTCAGTAATGGTGGTTACTGCTTTTTCAAACCTTATCATTTCCTTTATCAGGAATATTATTCCCAACCGCATCCGGATCATTGTTCAGTTAACGGTAGTGGCCGCATTGGTTATCATTGTTGACCAGTTGTTAAAAGCATTTGTATATGATGTAAGTAAGCAGCTTTCGGTTTTTGTAGGATTAATTATCACCAACTGTATTGTAATGGGGCGGCTGGAAGCCTATGCCATGGCCAATAAACCCTGGCCTTCTTTTTTAGATGGCATCGGTAATGGATTGGGATATGGGTTGATATTGGTGATTGTTTCCACCGTAAGGGAACTACTTGGTTCCGGTGAATTAATGGGAATCCGGATTATACCGGAGTCAGTTTATGAAGCGGGATATTTTAATAACGGCCTCATCATTATGCCGCCAATGGCACTGATCATTGTTGGCATTATTATCTGGATACAGCGAAGCAGGAACAGAAAATTAATTGAGGCTAATTAAATTACTTTTTATGGAACATGTAAATATCTTTATCAAAGCCGTTTTTATTGAGAACATGATCTTTGCTTATTTCCTGGGCATGTGTTCTTACCTGGCCATTTCCAAAACAGTAAAAAATGCTGTGGGCCTTGGAATAGCGGTGATATTTGTATTGGCGTGTCTCCGTTCCGGTTTGTTATCTGCTGGAGAATTATGTATTAAAAGCGGGAGCGCTGAAGTGGTTGTCGTCCGATCTGGCAACTGTTGATCTCAGTTTTCTGAGTTTTATCATGTTCATCGCAGTTATTGCGGCCATTGTACAGTTGGTGGAAATGGTCGTTGAAAAATTTGCCCCCGCATTGTATGCAGCCCTTGGGTATTTTTCTGCCGCTTATTGCAGTCAATTGTTCCATATTGGGAGGAGCATTATTTATGCAGGAAAGGGAATATGCCACCTTGGGTGAAGCCACCGTTTTTGGATTGGGATCGGGTGTAGGATGGTTCCTTGCCATTGTTGCCATTGTCGGCCATCCGGGAAAAATTACGGTATTCAAATGTCCCGGCACCATTGAGAGGATTAGGCATAGCTTTTATTTTGACCGGATTGATGGCGATTGCATTTATGAGTTTTATGGGCATCAAAATTATAACTATTTAACCAGTTAGCAACATGATACTATTGGCTTTTGATATAACAACCATTATCAGCAGTTGTGGTTGTTTTTTGGTATTCAACTTATGCTGGTAGTATATAATCCTGTTTGCAAAATCAAAGCTTACTCCATCAGGACTGGTTAAAATAACTATTAATGGACAAGAGAGGTGCTGGAAACAGAAGCCGGTTCAAGTTTGCTTACCACCTTATCCAACAAAAAAATATTTTTACCCTCAGCCTGCGGTGGTGGCGGTACCTGTGCGATGTGCAAATGCCAGGTATTATCAGGTGGCGGAGAAATATTGACTACCGAACGATCCCTATTTCACCAGGAAACAGCAACAAGCAAACTGGCGCCTGGGTTGCCAGGTAAAAGTGAAGCAGGATATGGAAATTAAAATACCGGAAGAAATTTTGGGCATTAAAAAATGGGAATGTGAAGTTGTTTCTAATGATAATGTTGCCACTTATATCAAAGAACTGGTGGTTAAATTGCCCGAAGGAGAATTTCTTGATTTTGAATCCGGAAGTTATATTCAGCTAGATGTTCCGGTTTGTGAAATTGATTTTAAAAACGATCTGTATAAAATAGATGAACGTTTTCATGATGATTATAATAAGTTTAAGATCTGGGACCTGAAGATGAAAAATCCCTGAGCCAATTTTCCGGGCTTATTCCATGGCCAATCATCCGGCTGAAGGAAATATCATCATGCTGAATATCCGGCTTGCCACGCCGCCATTCGACAGGAAGGCAGGTAGATTTATGAATGTGAATCCGGGTATTTGTTCTTCGTATGTATTTTCCCTCAAACCAGGTGATAAGGTAATTATTTCAGGGCCTTTCGGTGAATTTCATATCAAGCCAACGAAAAAAGAAATGATCTATATTGGCGGAGGGGCAGGTATGGCGCCGCTTCGTTCACATTTGTTTCACCTGTTTCATACAAAAAAGGAAAGAGACAGAAAAATATCTTTCTGGTATGGCGGACGATCATCAAGAGAAATATTTTATACAGACCATTTCAGGGATATTGAAAAGGAATTTCCAAATTTCCAATATAATATTGCACTTTCCGAACCCCTGCCTGAAGACAACTGGACCGGCTATACAGGATTCATTCACAAGGTGCTTTATGAAAATTATCTGAAGAATCATCCAGAGCCGGAAGATGTTGAATATTATCTGTGCGGCCCGCCCATGATGAATGCCGCCGTATTTAAAATGCTGGATGAACTTGGTGTTCCGCCGGAGAATATCGCTTTTGATGATTTTGGAGGATAAATCTGTATGAAGGTATTCCTGATTTCTGTTGTTATTTTATTTGCCGGCTGTAACTCCAACAATGGTAAATTAACAAATGGGAACTAAATTAAGATTTGCATTTTTCATCGGGCCTTGCGCCGCAAATACCGCATGACCCGCCCTCGTTTTGTAACAATGGATTATTGCTGCTGCAGGTTCCTGCAAATTTGCCATCCTTTTTCACTAATATTTTAATGGCAATACCTGCAAGCGAAACTGCCAAAAGAACAATGGTGAGTAAAATGGTTGTCATAGTTAAATTTACGAAATTCAGATTAATGGATAACTGAACAGAAATAGCTTTTGGATATTAATTAGTGAAAGATAATTGGGATATGATACTTAAGGATTAAGAAGATAATGCTGCAGCATAAATGCTGCCGCGCCGGACAGGTAACCCAATAATGCCAGCCATGCTATTTTTTTCAGGTACCAGATAAAATCTATTTTTTCCATTCCCATGGCGGCTACGCCAGCAGCAGAACCAATGATGAGGCAACTGCCACCGGTGCCTGCGGCATAAGCAAGAAAGCTCCAGAAATAGTGATCGGTTGGATAGGTAGTCATATCATACATCCCCATGCCGGCAGCCACCAGCGGAACATTATCAATAATTGCTGACAGAAGCCCGATGGAAATTACAATGACATTCAGGTTGCCGATGGTTTTATCCATATATTCTGCCAGGTTTGTCAGCAGATGTGTTGACTCCAATGCAGCAATTGCGACAAGGATTCCAAGAAAAAACAAAACACTTGGCACATCGGCCTTGCGTAAGGCCTGAACAACAGAATACGAATCTTTGTCGGCGTCGTTTTTATTTTTATGAATGAGTTCTGTTACAACCCAGAGAATCCCGAGTCCGAACAACATCCCCATAAATGGCGGCAGGTGTGTAATGGTCTTGAAAACCGGTACAAATACCAGGGCACCAATCCCCAAACTGAAAATTAATTTCCGTTCAAAAGCCGTTGTTTTATCAGTTTGGTTGTTTTCAATAATCGCAGGATTTTCGATCTTCCCTTTCATGGAAAAGGACAGAATAATAAGCGGAACAATCAGGCATATTAAGCTGGGCAGGATTAAATTAATCATAATGTTTCCGGTGGTAATTTGCCCGCCAATCCACAACATGGTTGTGGTTACGTCGCCAATTGGAGTCCAGGCACCACCGGCATTTGCGGCTAATATCACCATACCCACAAAAAACATTCTTGTCTTTTTATCGCTGATCAATTTTCTTAATAAGGAAATCATGACGATTGTGGTGGTCAGGTTGTCCAGAACAGCCGAAAGGAAAAACGTAACTATGCTGATAATCCAGAGTAGTTTACGCTGATCATTTGTCCTGATCCTGCTGGTGATTACATCAAAGCCGTCATGTGCATCAATCAGTTCCACTATTGTCATGGCGCCCAACAGGAAAAACAGGATGCCGGAAATCTCTCCCAAATGGCTCATATAATTCTTCTGAAACAGCCGCCGTATCAGGGCTGCTCATGATATATACCACCCAGCATAAAACCCCTGTAAGCAGGGCACTGGCTGTTTTATTTATTTTTGTAGGATGTTCAAATGCTATGGCAGTATAGCCAATGACGAATATGGCAATGATCATTAAATTCATATAATTGATTTAATTTAATCAAGACATTTTCATTTTCACATTGGCCGTAATCAGGGGACAAAATACATATAGCGATTCGACTATTTACCAGAAATGTATGATTTATTTTGGCGTGATGATCACGGTTTCGCCGGATAACGGAAGAGGTAACTGATCAATGCAGCAGGTGATAGGTCGGCTATTGCCCGGGGTCATATCGTAAAAACAGGCAGGATGCAATCAACAGGAAAAATCATTATGATCATCGGGATCATCCTTTTTGCAGGAGGGTTGACCTGGTATTTTTTTGGAGACAGGCTTCACTGGATCGGTAGATTGCCCGGTGATATCCGTGTAGAAAGGGAGAATTTCCGCTTTTATTTTCCGATCACGACCATGGTGCTGTTTAGCCTGGTGATCACCGTCATTATACAGGTAATAAAGAGAATCAGTCCTAACGAATTCATTTAAACCCGGTATTATCTGTCCGCATCCTTTATAATCGGTAAAGTCTTTTTCTTTGGATGACTTTACCCTGATACTTACTTCATAAGGTGATTTGGCTCCTGACATGGCATTGATGCACTCTTTCTTCAGGATGGTGATCATTATTTCTCCGGCTTCCACCCTGGCACTATACCTGGACACATTGGGATTCTTATTCTTTAATGCTTCTGTTGGAGGCGTGTTTAAGGTAAATCCATCCATGGTTTTAAAGGAAAACTGTTTTTCGAAATCCATATCAATGGACCAGAATGGCTCGGTTCCGGTGGCAAAGAAATCGATTCCCTCATCTGCCTTTCGTTTGATGAAATTACTGTCGGGCCCCTCCGGCACCTGCTCATTTCCAATAGCGGGTAAGGTATCTGATGAGGAAATTTCTTTATGATCCGTTAAATCCTTTGTGGTATCGAAAGAAACATCATTTACCTCGGTCTGGGACGACTGGCAGGAAATTGCGGAAATCAGTATAAAAACGAATAAAATATGGTGAATACGCATAAAAAAACGCATATTTTCTGGTGAATTTACCAAATTGTCGAATCAGATAAATGCCGGGACTGTGTAAGCATCATTAATTCAGCGTGAAATCGGACTTTTCATTTGCCTCCCTCGCCTATAATTTGTACTTTTGCACGCCGAAAGGAATTACGTATTAAGATTTTATCTCTATGCTCAATCCGCAATCCGTAATCCGCAATCCGCAATTATTTTCGGGACCGGCAATAAAACAGACTTATGGACATCAGAAATATAGCCATCATCGCTCACGTTGACCACGGTAAAACCACTTTGGTGGATAAGATCCTTCATGCCACCAAGGTATTCAGGGATAACCAGGACACAGGTGAACTGATCATGGACTCAAATGACCTGGAACGTGAACGTGGCATTACCATTTTCAGCAAGAATGCAGCCGTAGTATATAACGGTGTAAAGATTAATGTAATTGATACCCCCGGTCACGCCGACTTTGGCGGTGAAGTGGAGCGTGTATTGAAAATGGCCGATGGTGTGATCCTGCTGGTGGATGCTTTTGAAGGTCCAATGCCACAAACACGTTTTGTGTTGCAGAAAGCCCTCCATCTGAATCTTCATCCCATCGTTGTGATCAATAAGGTGGATAAGCCTAATTGCCGTCCTGATGAAGTGCATGACGCAGTTTTCGAACTTTTCTTTAATCTCGATGCAACAGAAGAACAGCTGAATTTCCCTACCTATTACGGTAGCGGAAAGAACGGCTGGTTCAATGATAAAAATGAACAGATTGACAATATCTTTCCGTTGCTGGAAGGAATCATCACGCATGTCCCACCCCCAAATATTGGACAGGGTTACCTGCAAATGCAGATCACTTCACTGGATTACTCTTCATTCCTGGGCAGGATCGCCATTGGTAAAGTTGCCAGGGGAACCATCAGGGAAGGTCAGAATATTGCATTGATGCAGGCCGATGGTACCATCAAGCGCCAGAAGGTGAAGGAACTGTATGTGTTTGAAGGAATGGGTAAACGAAAGGTAACGGAAGTAATTGCAGGTGATCTTTGTGCAGTAGTGGGATTGAAGATTTTAATATCGGTGATACTATTGCCGATCTTGAAAATCCTGAAGCACTTCCGGTAATCAGTGTGGATGAACCTACCATGAGCATGATGTTTTCCATCAACAATTCACCATTCTTCGGACGTGATGGAAAATTTGTTACCTCAAGGCATTTGCGCGACCGGTTGATGAAGGAAACAGAAAAGAACCTTGCCATGAAGGTGGAAGATACTGATAGTGCTGATAGCTTCATTGTATACGGAAGGGGCATTTTGCACCTTGGTATACTTGTAGAAACCATGCGCCGTGAAGGATACGAACTTACGGTTGGCAACCCGCAGGTTTTGGTAAAGGAGATCGATGGCAAGAAGCATGAGCCATATGAAATACTGGTAGTTGATGTACCTGCTGATTATAGCGGTAAGGTGATTGACCTGGTTACACAACGTAAAGGTGAAATGCTGGTGATGGAATCAAAAGGTGAGATGCAGCATCTTGAATTTGAAATTCCTTCACGCGGACTGATCGGGCTTCGCAGCAATATGCTCACGAACACCGCCGGTGAAGCGGTTATGGCACACCGTTTCCTGGAATACAAACCATGGAAAGGTCCTATTCCCGGAAGAAATAATGGTGTACTGCTGTCAAAGAACCAGGAAAGAACAACGGGCTATTCAATTGATAAATTACAGGATCGCGGAAGGTTTTTTGTGGATCCGGGAGAAGAAGTATATACCGGCCAGATCATTGCCGAGCATATCAAGCCGGGTGACCTTGTGGTAAATGCCACCGAGCCAAAGAAATTAACCAACCACCGTGCCAGCGGAAGTGATGATGCATCACGTGCGGCTCCAAAAATCCTGATGACACTGGAAGAATGCATGGAATATATCCAGCAGGATGAGTGTATTGAAGTAACTCCCAAGAATATCAGGATGCGTAAGGTAATCCTTGATGAGAATGAAAGAAACAGAATCGCCAAATCACTTAAAGTGGAAGCAGTTTAAATCGCTTCGCGATTAATTAGATAATTGGGAAGTGTGCGGAGTGTGAAAGTGGAATTGGGAAATTCATTAAAAAAGAGAAAGCCTGGCTTTCTCTTTTTTTGCATAGTATTATCTCATTCCACTTTCACACTTCACACATTTAATAATTTGCCAATTAGAATTGGATATTTGTTTTAGATCAATTGATCTAAAACAAATATCCAATTCTCACCGCTGCCCTGTTCATGATGTAAACATTGACTTCCTCCGAAGGACCACCCATTCCCTGCGTCATGTAATAGTAATTGGTGCCGGTCTCCTTTATCCTTTTTTGCGTATAGCTTAATGAAAGCAACAGTCCCCTGCCTTTCTTATTCAGGAAAGCATAGCCGGCTCCTGCTTCGGCATAAATGCCCATATCATATTCATTGGGAACTACATCCGGAGCCCGGAATGAAGAAAGAAAATCAATCTGCGGGTTTTGCTGTTTATTAATGTTTGCTGAAGGAATGTTTGCCCCCATGCTGGCCAGGATAAAAGGTTTACCCTTTCTTTTGCCAATCATTTTCCTGCCCTGTACATATAAAGGGAAACTGGTAAACCGGTAATAGTCGACCCCCATACCAAGTCCAAGCAGCCATCCATTTTTCTGCAACCCGCCCTGCAGGCGGATATCAGCGGATGGTTCATAATTCCCGCTGATATATCCAAGTTCAGGATTGATCCATCCCTTCCATTTATTTTGCTGTGCTTCAAGTTCGGAAGAGAAAAATAAGGCGATAACAATCATCAGCAATGACCAAACAATCGTTCCATTATTCCTGGCAGATTTTATCATGACAAAAGGTTAATGATAATTATTTAAGAATTTTTACTGACCCGGTAATTACCGGATTAGCCGGCTGTGAATAATCAACAAGGTATAGTCCATCGATTGTTGAAACCAGTGCAATACCACCCAGGGCAATAACATCAAAGGTCTTTGACATTTTTAAGGTACTGATCGTGCTGACCTGGTCGGCTTTCTGCGCATTGCAAATGCGAAGACCATCATCCCCGTCGCAAATCAGCAGGATGTCTCCGTCTTTTGACAATCCGTGTGGATTTGTCATGGGATATGACTTCACCAGTACCGGCTTGGTGACATCGGCAATATCAACCACATCAAGCTGGTTGATAAATCCCTGGCATTCTGTTCCATCCCTTAAGGTAACATAGGCATAATTTCCATCGCTGATAACGGGGTCGCATACACGGGCATGTGAAAAGGTTCCTTTTTGTACCGGGTTGTCTTTTGAGGAAATATCAAAAATGTACATTCCAGTCATGGAACCAATGAAGAGGTTATTGCCAAATGGAAATATTGTTTCAATATCCCATGCCTGGGTATTAAACTCCTTTACATAAGTAGGTTTTTCAGCAACAGCCGTATTGAATATTTTAATACTCGTATAGTCAACGGTATAAAGCCTGTCGTTGCTCAGTGCAAATCTTGCCATACTTCCCCCGGTACCGTTTGAACCGCCAGAGGAACTAGACGACGATTGCATGGAAAGCAATACATCTGCCCTCATTAAACCCCACCGTGAAATTTCCTCAGTAGACCTTACTGTGGTATCAACCCTTACCCAGTCCACGATAACCTTGCTGGTGTCTGCATAGAAATCCTGGTATTGACGATGGGGAAACACGCCATCCACAATAGAAGTAACTTTTGTATTTAACGGATCACTGATATCAAGTGCTACAAGGTCTGTATACATATCGGCATACAGGATATTTGACCTCACGGCAAGGTCAACAGCGCCGGGAATATTTACAAAGGCCACTACTTTAGGTTGTGACGGTTTGCTGATATCTATAATATGAACACCTTTGTTAATCTCGTTAAGGAAAACATAGCCGTTCCGGTAAAAAAGTTTACCTGGGTTTGTTACGGATATGGGTGCGCTGCTTTTAATATTTTGCCTTACTTCCTCTGAAGTTTTGTAAACAGGCCGGTAAAAAGTATAGCTTCTTTTTATTTCATCTTTCAGGCATCCTGAAAAGAGAAACATGAAGAGGAAAGTTCCTGAGGTCAGCCAATTTTTCATCGTACGAGTGTTGAAGGTTAATAGTTGGTCTTAATATGAAACCGGAATATGCCCTTTCGTTGCGCAGTACCCGGGAAATTATTTTTTCGAACGTTTTGCTTCTTTTTTCCCCTGGAAGAAAAGCCTGTATTGAAGTTGCAGGTTAACGAGCAGGGGATTATCGGGAGGATCAGTTGAATAAACACCGGTAAACGTATACTGGAAAAGGGGCAATAGCTGCCAATGCACCCTGCCATCATGGTTATACATTAAGCCAAGCCTTAACTGGGGCTGGTAAAATCGGGCAGAAGAAGTCAGTGACCTGCTGTCGGAAAGCTGGCTGCCCTGCAAACTGTCTGCTTCAATTTGCTGTTTCAGGCTGAGTGTAAACTGGTTATTCAGCCCGATCGTCCACCATAATGACCCTGCTTTCTTTCCCGCAATCCTGTTACTGAATTGTAATGGTATTTCAGCCATCCATAACTGGTATTTCTGTTGTTCGGAGGAAAGCTTGTACCTCGACTGCAGTGAACCGCTGAATATGCTGTCCTTATATTTTTCAATGGTGGTCTTCCATGTATTTGTATTAACGCCGATGCCGGTTGAGAACAACCAGTTCTTCCCCAGTTTTTTTTCAGCCATTAGGCCGGCATTAAAATGCCAGCCATTTTCATTACTGGAATTGGTGTAGGTGCGGGCATTGCCGCTGCTGTAATCCGGGGCACTAACTGCCAGTGCGGTTGGTCCCAGGGCAATGGGATCTGAAGGATAATTGGGTCCGGCACCCAGGTAGGCCGCCCATTGCCAGCGGCGGATATTTTCCTTAACGGGAATAGTGGTTGCTGTTTCGGAAACCTTTTTTTCTTCAGGTGCGGCAGATGGTTTTTCCCCGGTCAATTTCTTTTCTTCGGTTGCGGCTGATGGTTTTTCCCCTGCCAGTTTCTTTTCTTCGGTAAGGGTTGATGAATTTTCTCCGGTCATTATCTTTTGTTCAGTAAGGGTTGGTGAATTTTCCCTGGTTAGTTTCTTTTCTTCGGTTACGGCTGATGGTTTTTCTCCGGCCTGAATTTTTTCCGTTGCAGAAGTTGAAGATTTATCAGCAACCATCTTTACTTCATCTGCAGATGATAATTTTTCTTTGGACCTTGCAGTTGAATTTTTTGCAGGATCATTATTTTCAGCCAATGGAGCAGGCAGTGAAGCAGCGATCGTAACCGGATTAGTTTTATTATTTGAGGTTTCAGAAGTCAGCGCTTTTTTACCGCTTTCTTTTTCCGGTCGGGATGTGTTTTTACCGATGGCGTGAGTAAGCGATGTTTCGGTTTCTACTTTGGCCTCGGGCTTTTTTACAACTGCAGGATTTGCAGCAACAATCGAGGCCGGAGATTAATATTTACATTTTTATTATATGCCCAGAATATACCAGCGCCCAGTGCCGCAACAAGAGGGAGCCACCACCAGATGATCCGGCGTTTATTTCGCGGGTGGAGCCTCTCGTAAATGGCCTGCCAGTCAGATGCTGCCGGTTCTATCCGGAAGCCATCCAGCTTTTCCTGCATGTTAATTTCAAATGGGTTATTTTCTGACATAATGTTTTTCTTTTTCGTTTGCCATGCTGGTGATCCACTGGGCCAGTTGTTTCCTTGCCCGTAAATACTGGGTCCTGCTCGTTGTCTCACCAATGCCCAGCATCTGTGCGATTTCAACGTGGGTATATCCTTCTATGGCATGGAGGTTAAAAACGGTCTGGTATCCGGCAGGAAGTTTCCGGATGAGGTCGGCAAGTTCCCTTGCTTCGAGATTTTCTACCGGTGTGATAACAGGCTGGGTGTCGGATGTTTCCGGGATGCTTTTATCATCCGACCATTGCATATTCCGGTGATCGCGAAGCCAGTTTAAAGCGGTATTTACCATGATCCGCCTGATCCAGGCGCCAATTTCCCCTTCTCCCTTCCATTGATGCAGGTTTTTAAAGACCCTTACAAAACCTTCCTGCATTACATCACTCGCTTCCATGGAACTCTTGGTATACCTGTAGCAAATAGCCAGCATCTGGGGCGCATACGCCTCATACAGCTGCTTTTGCGCAGCCGCCTGGTTTTTTAAGCATTTCGCTACAACCTCCCTGGCATTCAACATGGCTGGTATTTTGACACGGGACTATTCAAGAACGTTGCACGGGGATTTGATATTTGTCCGGAACACCTGTTTTGCGACTTTTAAAGGTCGGGAGTTTGCGGGAACAGCAGTTCATTTATTGGCGGACCGCTCGTTCTCAGGCATTTAGCTGTGCCGTGAAATTATACAGGGGACGGATGATTTCCTGGGCAGCCCTGATCAGGGGTTCAAGGGCCGCAATATGTAAGGTGTTATGAAGTGATTTTACCCGGCTGAGTTCTTCATTGAAAAGATGCAATTCATGGTTAATTTCCTTCCCTTTTTTATGCATCAATTCCTCCCAGGCAGGTAATTCCTGGTCATTTTCGGGTTTTTCCGGAAGTGCTTTCCAGTAAACATCAATGGCTTCATTAACATCCAGGGATTCCAGTTTTTTCATTGAACTGTTTAACTGGTCGGATGTTAATGTTTCAGGCCTTAGTTCCGACAGGGCTGAAGTAGCCGTTTGTATGATCGTATTTAGTAAGGACATATTTTGTAAATTTGCAGAAATCCGCTGACATGAAGAGGCTTTTACTGATTTTGCTGATGGCAGGTTTTATGGCGCTGGAAACACCGGTTATGGCGCAGTGTTCTATCTGTACAAAGACAGCCCAACAACTTGGTCATAAGCCGGCCAAGGGACTGAACTCGGGTATCCTCTACCTGATGTTCGCACCTTTCGCCGTGGTAGGATTTGTAGGCTTCAGGTGGTGGAAAAACAATAAACAAGGCTGATTTTTGTTGAAATACAACATAACCTCGCCATACAGCCTGGCTAATTTATCTTAATCTTTCAGCGTTCCTTTTTTGGCTTCTTCCTTCATTTTTTCATTCGCAAACACACCCACTTCCACCCGACGGTTTTTACTGCGATTAGCGTCGCTGTCATTTGCATATTTTGGCTGTGTTTCACCATACCATTTGCGCTGAACACGGGAAGGATCGACACACCTTTTGAGATCAGGAAATCTGCGCCACTGAATTTGCCCTTTTTTCGGACAGGGTCATATTGTAATCATCCGCCCCGGTATCATCAGTATGCCCTTCGATCATTAGATAAGTATCAGGATATTTCTGGAATACAGTTGCTGCCGCTGCAAGATCCTGATTTTGCACTGTCAGAAATCTTATCAGAATTCAGGGCAAACATCAGTTGGGAAGAAAAAGTCATATTGATTCCTTCGCCCACCCGCTCCACTTCTGCGGTGGGTATCGCCTGTTTGAGTTCTTTTGCCTGCTTGTCCATCTTTTTCCCAATCAATCCGCCTGCCGTACCGCCAACCGCTGCACCAATGAGGATTCCCCAAATGCTTCCCTCGGTTACGGCAGCTCCGATCAATGCGCCACCTGCACCACCTGCTGCTGCGCCTTTTTGTGTTTTATTCATGGTCTTGCATCCGGTGACCATGATCATTATTGCAGTTAAGACTATGATGATATTTTTTCATTTCAGGTATATTTTGACGTTAGTTATGTAATAAGCAGTCTAAAATGTGTTAGGATGAAGCTTTCATGGTTTTATTATTTGCACACCAGGGCAGAAAACATATCGGCCTGCATATTCTTGTATCCCAGTTCAATGGCCTTCTTTAGTTCAGTGCAAACCTGTTCTTTTTCCTTCGGTGTCATTTTACTTCTCAGTTCCTGCGCATTTGTCGTTTTGTATTTATCCTGCACCATTTTCATCCGGGCCCCTGCACGGATCTTGTACATGTCAACATCGGTCCGGCCCATGGCAACAGCCTTATCATAATATTCAAAAGCCTTCATCGTAATTATTTTCCTTTGCTGCCATATCTCCTTTCTGAATGATAGAAATTGGCATTGGCCGGGTCAAGCGCAATGGCCTTATTTAGATTTGCATTAGCCGAATCCTTCATGCCTGATTTGTAATACTGATCGCCAATCATGGCGTAGATGGTTGCCCTTTCCTTTACATTCTTATTTTTTTCCGTAAGCTCAATGATGCGGGTAAAATCCGCCCGTGATGCTTCAATCTTTTTCTTTCCGCTATAGGCCATAGCCCTTTCGAAATATGCATTAATGCTGGTATTCTTTGTCAGCTTCAGTGATTCATTCGCCGTGGCAATGGCTTCATCATATTTTTTCTGGCCATTATATGATCTTGCCTTGCCATTAAAAATAATTTCCTTGCCGTCTTTTGAGTTGCAGCTTTTAGTGATGCTATTATAAAGACTAAGCGCTGAATCATATTTTTTATCGTCATTGAAGGCACTCGCGCGATTCGTTTGTTCGAGGCATTTATTTGACATGGTGAAGAGCTGCTGGGCCAGGCCTGGAGCGGCAACCATTAGCATAAAGGCTACAGGGGTAAATATAGCGTAGGGAGCATAATTGTGATTTTTATAAATATAAATCTCTTTAAGAGATTTCCCCTGGTGCTGATAAATTGATACAAAGTTATAAACTGCTTATTTTGCCTGCCTGCAATTATGATGACTTCCATCACAAAATGGCGGGGTCCTGGTTTGTTTGCACATGCAGAAGCAAGCATCTTCCGGGGTCATGGAACTGGACCTTAAGGCTTCTGAAGGGCATCCCCTCGATGGTTTTATGCCTGCCATCGCAAAAAGGTTGCTTTTCACTCAGTCCGCAGGTGCACCATGAATATATTTTTTCCGGAACTACCGCCACTACCATGGGTTCTTCGGCCGCTATATTTGCTTTATCCATTTTTATTATTTGTGAGAATGCCGTTTATGCATTTCCGTCGTTTATATTTTAATCCTGAAAATACTAAAAATTTACTGGGGCCCTGTTTACCTGAAACTTAACGACTCCTCTTGATGCCGGGAAGATATTTCATATTTATAGATTTTGCCTTGCAAAACTATAGAGATTAAACTTTCCCTCATGTATAGCCGCTTTTATATTTTTTTTAAGTTCTTCCTTCGATACATCCTTCATTCGTTCATTCCTGATCAACTGGTAAGCCCTTTCCGCCAGCAGCCAGTATTTCCTGTCCTGCTCTTCATGCATGCTGAGCTTTTTGTCAATGGCTGCTGCCAGTTCATGCAGGCCCGATCTTTCCGAAGCAATGGTTTTGATGACCGGAATTTCCTTTTTTGAGGAATGTGCAAGTATGCCGATATGTTTGGCGAAGGTATCTGCTTCTGGGCGGTCCGATTTATTCACAACGAATATATCTGCAATCTCCATCAGTCCGGCCTTCATGGTCTGGATCTCATCCCCTGCTTCCGGCACCAGCACTACAACTGTCGCATCTGCCAGTCCGGCGATCTCAATCTCGCTTTGCCCGACCCCCACCGTTTCCACGATGATCAGGTCAAAACCGCAGGATTTCAGGAAATCACTGATCTCGATGATCCGTGGGTGTAATCCGCCAAGTGAACCACGGGTGGCCAGGGAGCGGATGAATACATGGGGATTATTGTACCATTCACTCATCCGTATCCTGTCGCCCAGCAGGGCGCCAAGGTTGAAGGGGGAGGATGGGTCCACACAAAGCACGGCAATATTTTTGCCCTGCTGAACGAAATGCCCGATGAGTCCGTCGACCAGCGTGCTTTTCCCGGCGCCTGGCGGACCAGTAATGCCAACCAGTTTGGCATGATCCGTATCCGGCAATGCCCTCAACAGTTCTTCATAACCCGGCGATTCATTTTCGATGAGGGAAATGCCGCGGGCAATGCTCCTGAAGTCATTTTGCTTCGACAATTCATAAAGGCTTTGCCAGTTCATTACGTAATTCGTGGTTTAGTTTCTAAATTCGGCCAATTGTATGCCACAACAAAATTAATTTGACAAAGGAAATCATTATAAGCCGTTACCTGTTGCCGTTACTGGTGGTATTAATGATGGCCGGATTATTCTGGTCGCGCGGACTTCTCTCAGTTTCCATCATCATCTTTATTGCCGTATCACTGATTTTTTATGGGAGGGAAGGATGGAAGAATTTCAGGTCTTCTTTGTGGCTTTGTGGACTTGTGATTTTATTTCTCATTCCCGCAATCACATGGTGGTGGAGTGAAGATCATTATCAATGGTCAAGGAATGTACAGACAAAAATCCCTTTGTTATTATTGCCCTTCTGTACAGCAGCCATGATGAAAATACCAAGGCAGTCGCACCGGTTACTGTTTGCCATCCTGGTGGTTTTTTCAATGATTTCCACCCTGTTCAGTTACTGGTCATTTTTTTCGGGGAACTATGCTGTGGAGGAATACCTGAAAGCTAAAGTGATCCCGGTGCCCATGGGCAATGACCATGTAAGATTCTCCTGGCTATTACTGGTGGTATATATTTTTCTGATCGATGAATGGATAGGTAAAAAAATTGGAAGGGGTTGGATGGAATAGGGGGATGATAATATTCCTGCTCATTTACTTCGCGATATATTTTCATGTACTGGCGGCCAAGACAGGGCTGCTGGGATTTTACCTGGTAAGTTTTATCGCATTACTGAAGTATGGGAAGAGAAAATATGTATTACCCGGCGGCATTGCGCTTTTATGTATACCACTGATTGCCTGGGCGCTTATACCATCTTTCCGGAACCGGGTGAAATTTGTGATCTGGGATTACCAGAATTATTCGCGCGGAAATTATACGGAAGGATTATCTGATGCGCCCCGGATATTGTCGTTTAAAGCCGGAGCTGATATTGTAAAAAAGCATCCATTGATAGGAACCGGGGCCGGTGATGTATTACATGATACGGAAGAATGGTATGCTGCGAATGCTGATTATCTCAAACCCTATGAGCGACTCTTGCCGAGTAACGAAATACTATGTTATGCCAGTGCCGCCGGGATATTGGGCGGACTTGATGGCACTATGTATATTCCTGTACCCTTTTTTCATGAAGGGTTACCGGCATTATTTTTCCTGGATATCTTTCCATGCGGTAGCCCTGATGGGTTTCCTGTATGAGATCGGGCTGGAAGTTCAGTACGGTGTTTTTATTTTTGGATTTTTCGGTTGCTGGTTATATTGCAGGATCAGGATGGGCCTGCATCCGGGTGAAAGGCATCAGGACGAATTTTAAAAAATCAGTATTATTACAGTATGACCAATTTCATTCCCATATTCCCCCTTGCCCTGGTGGTTTATCCCGGGGAAGAGTTAAACCTCCACATCTTTGAACCGAGGTATAAGCAACTGATCAGTGAATGTTTTGAGATGAAAAAAAATTTCGGCATCCCTTCCGTGATCAATGATAAGATGGCTGATCTCGGAACACTTGTCGAAATAAAAGAGATCGTGAAAACGGAAGAGAATGGTGAGATGGATATCCGGACAAAAGGCGTCCAGGTATTTCGCGTGCTGGAAACCATTCATAATGTGCCTGATAAACTCTATAGCGGCGCCATCGTCAACTATCCCGATAATGATGATGAAGGAAACCGTGAACTGATGCAGAAAGTAGTTGCCGGTATAAGGAAACTACACCAGTTACTGAATGTCAGCAAAACATTTTCCAAACCGGATGAAGAACTGAACAGTTATGACGTGGCGCATCATGTGGGTTTTTCGATTGATGAAGAATATGAACTACTTGGGCTCACCATGGAACTGCAACGACAGGAATATTTACGCAGGCATCTCACCAAGGTTATTCCTGTTGTGTTGGAGATGGAAGGACTGAAAGAAAAGATCAAACTCAACGGGCATTTTAAAAACCTGACCGGGTTTCAGTTTGATTTATAGAAGAACCTGCAATGCAAGTCGCGTATTACATTTAGCCTTATTTTCGCGGACGTTTATGAGGTATGCGGCTGTTTTTCTACTACTGATTTTTAATTTGGTTAAGGTATATTCCCAACCATCCGATTATATTGGATTTGAACTGGGAAAGAATTTCTATCATTATAAAGAAATTGATACCGGGAATGGTTTGGTGAAAGATCCTGGTGCATATAATGCATCGTTTGATATTCAATATCTGCACGCATTAAATAAATCATTAAAATTTGAAACCGGCCTTGTATATACTATCTACTATCAACAATATAGTACGAGATTATATCTAGGTGCTGCTAATCAAGTATATAAAAGTATTATAATCCCAATCCGCATTAATTATTCCATTCCGTTTTTCAAAGACAGGGTTGAGCTTCATGTCTATACAGGATATTCACAGGGAATTAAATTGGATAAATATACTACTAATTACAGAGGCAACTTCTATGACATCAATACCGGCCTTTATGATTCCATTACCCGGGGAACATTTTACAATAACAAGGACCAGTTTTACGGTATAATCGATATCGGCGGAAGGATCATGATCAACCTGCATAAACGTTTTGCACTATCACTCAATGCTAATATAGGTCGAGGATTGAAATCTATCGCCAACTTTAAATTTTACTATAATAATGGTTCAGGTAAAAATGACTACTATGCTGAACAACATAATTATGGGCATTACCATAATTTCAGGGTCGGCCTGAACTACAGGTTTTATCGAAAAAAACAAACCTGATAACAATGGTAAGCCTGTTGTCGCTTATGGCATTTCCAAGGGTAACTGAAAGTTTATTAAATATACCTTTTAAGGTATAAAAATGAAAAATTTACGATAACTATACCCTTTAAGGTATAAATCTAAATTAATATTCACCATCGGAAAAAGCAAACTAAAAAGTCCGGAAAGTCATTTTAAGTCGCCCTCAATAAATCCTGATTATCACCCTCAGTTTTTGGCAATATCCACCGTTACTTTTTTAATTTTCCCACTGAATTTATTATTCCCCTCTTTATAATCGTTGGATACATTGGTCTCATTGTCCATCCCAACATCCACGCCTTCATCTGCAGAATACATGAATGGCTGGGTTTTAGGAATTTAACCTTCTGCAACTTTCTGACCATCTACATAGAGAAAACATTTTCCGCCCGTGCCTGGCTTTGGAGAATCAACAACAAATTCATATTTGATTTCATGTTTGCCTGCGGCAAGCGATTTCGGTGATGTAATATTCGTTTTCTCAAGCCCGAAAAAATTGTATTCGTGGTGCAATTTTCCGTTTTTCATATACAGGCTCCATCCGCCAAACCGGCCTGCCTGGGAAATAATCACGCCATTTGTATTTCCGTCTTTCAATTCCACTTCAGAGGTGATAGTGTAGTTCCTGTTTTTAATATTGAGAAATGCATTTTCCGTAATCCCTACCATGCCTTCATAAACAGTTAATGAGGTTCGGTTACCCATTAGATCGGGCCTGCCGGCAATTTCAGCATTAAATCGTTCCGACCTGCGGTCATCAATCGGGAACACATGATTCTTTGTGGCTTCCCTGGAAAATATTGCCTGGAGTTCTTTTAATTTTTCAGGATTACTGGCTGCGAGATTATTTGCTTCAGAAAAATCTTCATTCACATTATATAATTCCCAGATATCATCTTTCAGCGGAGGAAGTGGTACCATCAGCCAGGGAATGGAATGCCTGGTGCAGGCCACCCAGCCATTGTCATAAATGCCCCTGTTGCCAAACATTTCAAAATATTGGGTGGTATGCCTGTCGGCAGCTTTCGCATCATCAAATGAGAACATAAAAGAAGTTCCGCTAAACGGAGTTTGTTCAGTCCCGTTCACCGATTTGGGGAAAGGCAGTCCGCAGGCTTCCAAAACCGTGGGTGCAATATCTGTGCAATGCGTAAACTGTGAACTGACTTCATCTTTGGCTTTAATTCCTGCGGGCCAATGCACCACCATGCCATTTCGTGTGCCGCCAAAATGTGAGGCTACCTGTTTGGTCCATTGGAAAGGAGTATTTCCCGCATGTGCCCAGCCAATGGCAAAATGGGGAAAGGTATTCGGGCTACCCCAGTCATCAATATGTCCCATCATCTGTGAAGCATTACTGATAATTCCATTCAGGGCCATCATTTCATTGTAAGTTCCTTCCGGGCCTCCTTCTGCACTGGAGCCATTATCACCCACAATATAAAAGAACAGTGTATTTTCCATTTCGCCCATTTCTTCCAGTGCCTGCACCAATCTGCCCACTTCATAATCGGTATGTTCTGCAAAACCAGCAAATACTTCCATCTGCCTGGCAAATAATTTTTTCTGTTCAGGGGTTTGGGAATCCCATGAAGGAATTTCTTTTGGTCGTTCAGTGAGTTTCGCATTTTGGGGAATTACACCCAATGCTTTTTGCCTGGCAAATGTTTCTTCCCTTAATTTATCCCAGCCCTGGTCAAATTTGCCTTTGTATTTATCAATAAATTCTTTTGGTGCATGATGAGGAGCATGTGTAGCACCGGTAGCAAAATACATGTAGAATGGTTTATCAGGTGTGAGCGATTGTTGTGCACTTACCCAGTTGATGGCCTGGTTGGTCATGTCGGTCGTAAAATGATAATTCGGATCATGAGGTGTTTCCACCCTGATGGTACCATCATAAACTGCAGGAGCCCATTGATTGGTTTCCCCGCCAATAAATCCATAAAATTTATCAAATCCTGAATGTGTAGGCCAGCGGTCATAAGGACCTGAAACGGAAACTTCCCAAGGTGGTGTTTCATGATATTTCCCAAATGCCGCTGTACTGTACCCATTTAACCTCAGCATTTCTGCAAGCGGTGTAACACTATTTGGACGAATCCCGGTATTGCCCGGAAAGGCGGTAGCCAGTTCCATGATAGCTCCTGCATTATTCAAATGGTGATTTCGACCGGTAAGCAATGCCACACGGGTAGGCGAACAAAGTGCGGTAGTATGAAATCGGTTATATTTTAATCCGTTCGCTGCAAGTTTATCCACGGTCGGTTCATTCACCGGACCACCAAATGCGCTGGAAACACCAAAGCCCTGGTCATCGATCAAGACGATCACCACGTTTGGTGCTTTTGGCGGAGCTTTCACTTCAAAGCGTGACGGTGCCTTACCCTTCCTGGCATCCAATGTGGTGTCATCAGGATATATGGGTTCTTTTACCGGAAGAATCGTACGGTCCAGCTCTGTTGATGTTGTGGCAGCTGGTTCTGCTTTCTGTGATGTTTGGTTACAGCTAAAACAGATAATCGCCAGTAAGGCAGGAAAAAATAGTTTTGGCATTTTTCAGTTAATTCGGGTGATTCATTTGCAGGCGCAGGCCCACAGTTTATGTCCTAAATTACTTCATTTTCTCTTTCTGTAATCAAGGTTATTGTGTTCTGATTGTTTTTGACAGCATGGACACATTAAAGGGCTTCATATTGATATATAAACAAAGCGCCATTTTGAAAGAAATGGCGCTTTGTTTTAGTTGAGATCTATTGACTTCCGGTCAATGATCGTTAATAATATTTCTTCATCACAACAAGCGAATAGATAATACCAGGAATTATAAACAGGAAGTAAAGCAGTAAAGCGATCCACCAGTCGTTCCCCTTGAATCCTGTTATGATACCGATCGCGAGCCAGCCCAATGCAAAGATGGACATCACAATGTAAAGCCACTTGGGGATGCTTCCGCCAGCGGTTTCATCGTACATGGTCTTGCGTAATTTTTTCTGGGCCCATTTTAGTTCCATGGATTTTACTATACCCAGCCGTTTTCCCGTTATCTGTCGATACTTTTCAGGAGTAAGTGATAAAAAATCCTCCTTTGTAATGTTTTGAAGTCCGAAATTGGCAGTGATCGCTTTTGGAGCGGTGAGTGTTTTGGGCACATTCCAATCCGGTGCAGATTTGTGTTGATGGTCAAGGCCGGCAACCGCAGGAAGAACAACTGCACCAGGTTGTACAAAGGAAGACAGCGAAAGGAAGATAACTGAAATGAACAACAGAATAGCAGTGGGTTTTAAAATTCTCATGGTTTACATTTTTAAATGATAAAATTCCTGGATAACAGTCAGGCTGATTATTTCTAAGGTAACACGAATTTTAACCTTGCATGTTTTGAAGAGAATCGCATAACGGTTATACAGGGATAATTAAATTTAAATATAAAATCAATATGGCATTCAAGAAAAAAGCCATTCTGTTTCCCGGTCTTGACAAAGTATTTGGCATTTACCTCTACATTTGCCTCCATGGTTACACTCTGCCTCGATTTCGGAAATACAAGGCTCAAGTATGCGGTCTTTGACGGAGATGACATGCTGGAAGTGCAGGTGCTGGAAAATGACGGAAAGGAACTGATCCTGGATCTGCTGTCGAGGTACAAACCCGATAAATCAATCCTTTCTTCCGTGATCAACCATGATCCCTCCCTCGAGCTCATATTGGAAGAAAAAACCCGGTTTCATAAATTATCCCATCTCACCAAGGTCCCATTCACTGTCCCGGTAGGAAAGCCGGAGACCATGGGGGCCGATCGGATCGCCCTGGCAGCAGCTGCTGTAAAATTTTTTCCGGGGAAAAATAATCTCGTGATCGGGCTGGGAACTGCCATCACCTACAACTTCATCAACAAGTATAACCAGTTCCTGGGCGGCGGGATTTCACCTGGCATGGAATTAAGGTTCAAATCGCTGAACGACTATACAGCCAAGCTTCCACTGGTGAAAAAGGACTGGAATTTTCCATTGAGTGGGATATGATACACGGACGAATATTCTCTCCGGAGTGATCGTTGGAATGGCCAAGGAGATTGACGGAACCATCGATGCATACCTCGAAAAATACCGGAATTTTAACGTGGTGTTAACCGGGGGTGATAGTTCATATTTCGCCCTACACCTTAAAAACCCGATATTTGCCGACCCTGATTTTTTATATAAAGGACTTTATGCCATTAGTGAGTACAATAACTAACTGTCGGAAATACATAACTATACTGATTATCAGCGTTTTAATCGGCTTTCAGTCCTTCAGCCAGGAAAACTCTCCCTACTCCCGTTATGGCTTATGGCGACATCAATCCCACCCAGAATATAGTGAACAGGGCGATGGGCGGATTATCACTTGCCTACTGGGACCTTCAGTCCATCAACTTTACCAACCCTGCCTCATACGCCAATCTGAAGCTGACCACATTTGATGTTGGCCTTGAATATACCAGCCGCACATTGAGGTCTTCAAATGAAGCTACCGCAAAGTATAACTCTGCATACCTCATTCCTACCTATGTCAATATCGGGTTTAACCTGAGCAAGAAGAAAAACTGGGGAATGACCCTCGGGCTCAAACCTGTTACCAGGATAAATTATGATATCAATGCCAGGAATCGTTTACCCGGTATAGATAGTGTTGGTTACCGGTATTCAGGAAGCGGCGGAAGTTACCAGGCATATCTGGGTATGGCCTATGGATTTAAAAGACTGAGCATAGGATTTAACGCCGGTTATATGTTTGGCAATAAGGAATACAATACCCAGTTGCTGTTTCTGAACGATACGGTATCTTACCTGAAGGCAAATTATTCTGATTCCACCAGTTTCGGCGGTCTTTTTGCCAAACTGGGCCTTCAGTATACCCTGGTGGTTTCCGGGCAATAAGAACCTTCGTTTCGGAGCTACATTCGGACTGCAAAATACAATGGATGCCAGCCGCAATGTGACCAGGGAAACATTTGATTTCAATGATCGCGGCATCACACCGCTGGATAGCATTTATAAGGTCGATAATCAAAAGGGTGAGATTATTTCCCCCGGTAATTATGGATTTGCGGTGATGTATGAAAAAATCGACAACTGGATGGTCGGTGCCGAATTCAATTATACCGGATGGAGCAATTACCGGTATTTTGGAGAGCCTGATGCATTGAAGAATAACTGGACAATAAGGGTAGGCGGACAAATCATTCCAAAGATCAATTCAAAAAGTTACTGGAGCAGGGTAGCATACCGTGCAGGTATAAATTTCGGCCCGGATTATGTTGACCTTGGTTCAAAACTGAATACATGGTCAATCACTTTTGGAACAGGCTTGCCGGTAAGGCGTAATGTATATACCAATCAGTACACTACCATCAATACTTCATTTGAAATAGGCATGCGGGGCAATAAATCAAATTCCGTCCGCGAAAACCTTTTCCGCATTTCCGTTGGCTTCAACCTTAGTGATATCTGGTTTAATAAACGTGAATATCAATAAAGGGATATGATCAATGCTCTTGCCCGTAGCATTGCCTGCACATTTGTTTACAGTCGCCTGTAGCTGCCTTTTCATGTTGTCTTCCTGTGTCAATGATGAAGAAGAGGTAAAGAAATTATTTTCAAAAAGGCTTGGTGTGGATGAAGCCCATAACGTTGAAGCGTACATGAGTTCCACCGGGGTCATGAAAGCAAGGCTTCGGGCGCCGCTGATGCTGCGTTACCAGGATACCCTCGCAAAAGTTGAATTTCCCCAGTC
The DNA here is from genome assembly GCA_963823365.1 of uncultured Sphingobacteriales bacterium. Lineage (GTDB taxonomy): Bacteria > Bacteroidota > Bacteroidia > Chitinophagales > Chitinophagaceae > Pollutibacter. The sequence continues at coordinate 2,694 of CAWGLH010000013.1, read as the reverse complement.
CATGCACGTGGATTTTTTCAATGATTCCATCAATATAGAAAGCCAGCTGGATGCACGTTTTGGTGAATACTACGAGACTAAAAACAAGGTATTTCTGAAAGACAGTGTCAAGGTGTTTAATAACACAGGTGACACGCTGTATTGCCAGGAACTGTGGTGGGACCAGAATTCGCAGAAATTTTATACGGATAAGCCGGTCAGGATTCATCGTCCGGATATGATCATGATCGGGGTTGGCCTTTCAGCTCCCCAGGATTTTAAGACCTTCGAGATTTACAAGATTTCCAACAGCATTCTGAGGGTAAAAGATAATATGCTGGGCACCGACAGCCTGGTTAACCGTGACAGTGCAAGCCGGCCTTTTCCGCCACTGGATACACTGAAGAAAAAGTAACAAGCTCTATCTTTCTCCTTTAACTTTGAAGCATGGAATACCGTTATATGGGCCGCACCGGCCTTCAGCTTAGCCTGCTTTCTTTTGGGTCATGGGTTACTTTTCACAAACAGATCGAAGACAATAAAGCCGACGAACTCATGGGCATGGCCTATGATGCAGGCATAAACTTTTTTGATAACGCAGAAGCCTATGCAGGCGGGGAAAGTGAACTGATGATGGGAAGGATCCTGAAGAAATAAACAATGGGACCGCACCACCTATGTACTTTCTTCCAAAGTGTATTTCGGATTACATGGAAAGGATAATAAACCGAACCAGCAAGGACTGGGCCGAAAGCATATCGTAGAAGCATGCCATGCTGCGATCGCCCGCATGCAGACAGATTACCTGGATCTGTATTTCTGCCACCGGCCGGATACCAATGTACCGATTGAAGAAGTGGTATGGACGATGCATAACCTGATACAGCAGGGGAAAATTTTATACTGGGGTACTTCACAATGGAGCGGAGCGGAGATCATGGAAGCGCACAGGGTGGCACAGCAATATGGGTTGATCGGTCCTGTGATGGAGCAACCTCAATATAATATGTTCGAACGGTTCAAGATGGAACAGGATTACCTCCCTGTGTTTAAGAATGTAGGACTGGGAACCACTATCTGGAGCCCGCTTGCTGCAGGATTTCTGACCGGTAAATACCTGAACGGAATTCCGGATGATTCGAGGCTTGCTATTGAGGGGTTCGACTGGCTGAAGAACAGGTGGCTGCAGGAGGAAAAAATTGCAAAGCTGAAAAAACTGGTCGCACTTGCTGATGAGATCGGTGTATCCATGGCTTCACTGGCCATTGCCTGGACAATCGCTAACCCCAATGTCACTACAGCCATACTTGGGTGCCACCAGGCCACAGCAATTGACGGATAACCTCAATGCGCTGGAAGTATTAAAGATGCTTAACCCTGAAATTATGGGCTGGATCGAGGAAATTTTGCAAAATAAGCCGTACCTGGATCTTGCATGAGGACAATGTGCAAATGTGCAGATGTGCAAGATGTGCAAATGAAAGTACATTCATTTTTTGTAGATTGAATGATGAAAAAATTTGTGCTGCTGCTGATGCTGTTTTGCTACCAGGCAGCTATTGGGCAACCGATATTCAGTTATGAGTTAAATCAACAGCGTATTTATTCCAATGTTACTGACAACAGGATAAAAATCGTTTATTCCTCCCCGGTAGTAGCAGGCGCTACACATTCAATTACTTTTATTAATGAGTCAAAGGATACCATTTCCATAAGCAATGTTGTGCCCTTCAGCATAAGTTCTGCGGAAGTTTATATAACCGGCCTTGGCGGTCATCCCCTGTCAAGGGCACATCTTTTTATGCCTGGAAAGATGCCGGTGAATGTGGTATTGCCGGATAATGCCTGGGAACTGGGGTATGCATCCCGTAAAATAAACGATTCCGTAAGTGAATGGTCCCTGGTGCGACGCGACAGGGAGAGCGTGGAAAAAGGTCAGCGCAAAAGGTTTGAAACGATACTGTACCCCGGTGGAAAAGTAAGTTACCAGTATTATTCATCTGTCTTTAACGGCCCCTGGCAGGAAGGACTACGGCAGGTCTTCCAGCAAAAAAAACTCTTTGATATTCCTTCTTTTGACGACTCCATGTACAGGCGTAAGGACCTGGAATGGATCCGTCATGCATATGTGATGCACCTGGTCATGGCATGGGATAAAAATTACTATGATTCCGGCAAGGTTCAACTGCAGGCATTTGAAGCCAGGGCAAAGAAATTATATGGCGGTGATGACGTTGTGGGCATATGGCCTACATGGCCATCACTGGGACTTGACCAGCGAAACCAGTTTGACCTGTACCGCGATTTGCCTGGTGGTACTGCCGGATTGAAAAACAGTTTCAGTGCTTTGCGGGCAATGGGAACAAAGTCATTTATTGCATACAATCCATGGGATGAAAGCACCAGGAATGAACGGCACCTGTCAGGGCTCACCAAACTGATCCGTGAAACGGGTGCCGATGGTGTAGTGCTTGATACCTGGGGACAATCAAGCCGCGAATTGCAGTCGGCCGCAGACAGCGTAAGGAAGGGTGTTGTCATGTACAGTGAAGGAATGGCAATCCCGAAGGATATGCCGGGCATTGTAAGCGGTCGTGTACACAATGCGCTATATTATGTGCCGATGCTTAACCTGAATAAATTCATCAAGCCCGACTTTGCCATATTCAGGGTGGCGGAACTATATAAGGAGCCAATAAAGAGAGAATTCGCCAC
>CAWGLH010000012.1:0-38975 GCA_963823365.1 uncultured Sphingobacteriales bacterium | reverse complement strand
GTAAAAGGCGCACCTCATTACGGAGAGATGTTTGATAGTGATGAAATCCGGATAAAAGTCATCAACTTTCTCAAAACTCACCTGAAATAGATATCAGTTCAGAACCGCCCAACCCACTGCAATTACTCAATTCTCGATTGATGTCATATTCAAAACTTATATTCTTTTGGGTAGTCATGATGCTTTTTGTTGCATGCAATAAAAACCTGCATGTAAAATATCAACATCACGCTTCGATATCAGTTTCAGGAACCTCATTTTATAAGCAGGCGATTTCTTATAACTGGAAGCAACGCGATTCGCTTTTTCTCGGATACCTTAAGCAGGGAAATGTTCCGGATTTCTTCTTTAGATTCAAACCAATCAACTTTTCCCACAAGGATTCTTTAGGCAATGCCTATAAAATCACTTTTTATTGCTCGCCCGACTATGCCATGATCGGATCCAATGATGATTGGGCCCGGGTTCCGCTCACACCCATGGCTGCACAGGTCATGGCCGACAGCCTTCAATGTTTTCTTCCCACCAGGAGGATGGTAGACCTCATTTACCAACAAAGCAAAGTAAAATTGGAGCCGGTTCCCATGTATGCCTATCGCGACAGCACAGTCACCATGTGGCAGCATCACCTAATTATTGAAGGTCAGCGCAGGGGAATGAAAGGACTGATCAGTGGCATAAAAAAAGACATTGTGATCTGCAGTGAAGCCGCATTTAAGGGAAGAGAAAATCGTGTTGCGATATATGGGTGGCACCAGTTGGATGGGAAGCCCATTCAGCCATTGTACACCGGGCATGTAAACTGGTATGCAGATTACAGCCATGGTGCCCGCATGATCTTCAATATGATCAGGGTAAACAACAAATGGATAAACTACAGGGATTTGTTCAACAACCCACTGTTAAAATCCGCCCTGTCTGATGAAACAGGGACTTTGATACTCAATTACTGATTGCCAGCCATTGTCATACGGTATACGAAATCTGGCAGGATTCATAAAAAAGCCCTTTTGAAACGAAAAAGGGGAGTCATTCAATATTAATATTTGCAAGTTCCTTACCGACATTTTGGATACCCCGAATGATCCTTGCGGTTTGCTTTGAAGATAATAGTCAAAAACTCATAAATGCGTTATCTTTAAAAAGAACCTTGATATAAACATTTGCTATGAAAAAGAATACCAGGATTATCGTGGTCATTGTTTTTTCAATAATCAGTTTTTCTTCATTTGCCCAGATGCTGGAAAATAAAGACAGTTTATGGAAACATTCGCAAAAAAATATTATCAGGTATAATTTTTCCTCAGCATTATTGTTTGGATTTGACAAGGCCGTTATCCTTGGCTATGAAAGATTGGTAAATCCCCGCCAGAGCTTTTCTGTAAATTTTGGCAAGGCGGGCCTGCCAAAACTGATTGCAATTTTTACTGATAGTTTTAATATAACCAGGGATATCAAGAATACAGGGTTTCATTTTTCGGCCGACTACAGGTTTTATCTTACCAACGAAAATAGATATGCAACTCCGCATGGTTTCTATATAGGCCCTTATTATTCTTTTAATCAGATCGAAAGAACGAATGCCTGGGAAGGGAATAATTCAACAAATCAAATAAAAGTAAATACCAAAACTGATCTCGACGTTCATGTTATAGGCTTTGAACTTGGATGCCAGTTTGTTTTTTGGAAAAGAGTTACCCTTGACCTTGTCATGATTGGTCCTGGTGTGGGGTTTTATAAGCTTAAGGCAACAGTTGAGGGAAATGTTGATCTTGAAGAAAGGACACAATTGCTGCAGGCATTACAGCAGGTACTTGAACAGAAAGTGCCTGGTTTTAATTATGTTTTTTCTGATCAAGAGCTGGAAGCCAATGGTACCGTATCTACTACTACTGCTGGTTACCGATATCTTATCCAGATCGGCTTTCGCTTTTAACCGCATTTAAAATAACAACCTGATTAACCCGGGAATTCGGAGAGTGGATCCCGGTGTACCATCCATGCAAACAGTATGCAAATAAAAAAGCAGCTATAAACCGTTTGTTCATAACTGCTTCATAGTATAGCTCCTCAGACTGGACTTGAACCAGTGACCCTCTGATTAACAGTCAGATGCTCTAACCAACTGAGCTACTGAGGAATTTCACCTTAAAAGGGAGGCAAAAATAAGGAATTTACAATAACCACAAAATTAAGGCTTCTGCCAGGGTAAAACAGGCACAAAACCGGGTCCTGATGGTTAAAATGTCCATTTCATGGTAAATGGCCGTCGGTCATGTTAAAAAAAATTTCCTAAAAGATGCATAGCTGTTTCTTTACTCCTACAATGAACTGACAACCAACCCTTACATCACGGTGCATTTATATACCAATTCTTAAAGCTTTGTTAACGCCTGATTCTAAAACTGTTATATAGTAGCTAAAAAAGACATTATACTGGTCCATACCGATCAAAGCCTTTGCCCGTTTGATTCTGGCCCTTACCTTTGCAGCGTCGACTATTACAAGAAGTTATTTCCTATAAAAACAATCAAACCAACTAACTGTATAAGGGCGTTGGTTTTTTTCATTTTATAAATACAATAAGCTACTATGGGTACCGTTTCTAAAAAGTCTTATACAAAACCCATTTTGATGCTCAAATCCGTAACCAGGCTTGCCGCCTTATTCTTCATTTTATGCCTTCCATTAGACATGGTGGCAAAAAAATCAGGCCATGCCGGCACAAGGATAAATTCCCCGCTCCCCATCAGCAATGCAGCACTAATTAATAAAGCAGGTTCCATTTCAGAACAGATCTATAATAATATCGGGCTGGCCGACTTCGGTCTTCCCCGCATCGCCTTTACCATGGCCCTCAAAGGTTTCAGCAAATTGCGCGAAAAAGGACTGGCAGGTGCCGACAGTATCATTACCATCATTGATTTTTCAAAATCTTCCAGGAAGAAAAGGCTATATGTGATTGACCTGAAAAACCAGGATGTCGTTTTCAATACCGTGGTAGCACATGGCAGGAATTCAGGCGGTGAATACGCAAAGAGTTTTTCCAATAAGCCATCCTCCAATAAAAGCAGTATCGGCTTTTATATTACAGAAGGCACTTATCATGGCGGAAATGGATATTCCATGAAATTGAAAGGTACAGAAACAGGCATCAATGATAAAGCGCTGGCAAGGGCTATCGTTATGCATGGCGCAGATTACGCGAATGAAGAAGTGATCAGTAAAAAGGGTTACCTGGGAAGAAGCTATGGCTGCCCGGCTGTTCCGCAGAAATACAATAAAAAGATTATCGATACTATAAAAGAAGGCAACGTCCTTTTTGTTTATTATCCTGATCAAACTTATCTGAAGAAATCAAAAATGCTCAATGGTTAAGGACTTATGAATGGTTAGGTAAGCCCGGTCTGATACGAAGACCGGGCTTTTTTATATTATCCATGCCGCCACTAACTGGCTCATTAATCCAACTATAAATCCTGCCAAAACATCCCCCTGCTTGTGGTCGCCCGTAATAAGTCTTGAACTCATTACCAGCCCGGCCACCATGACAGAGATCACAAAAGGAAGTCCGCCATACATCTGCCCGTCGAGCAATACTACGATCATCAGCCCGATCAGGCCCCCCACACCCATGGCATGCATGCTGATCTTGAAATAAATATTGGCAATCATCCCCATCACGGAAGCATAGAAAACACCCTGGGTCATATCGCGCATAACCTGCGGAATTCCCTGGAGATGATAAAAGGTATTCCATGTCCAGAAGAAAAATATAATGCTGGCCATGTACGGCACTATCCTCTCCTTTGTTGTTTTCAGGTAGATGGATTTACTAAAACCCAGTCCACGCATCAGCAACACCACCAACAATGGAAAAACAAGATTATTATTCGCAACCGTGATGAAATTCCGGAAAGCATTCTGTCTTGGTATATAGGCATAATAAAAAGGATTGATATATACCAGGTAGAACGCCATGTACACACCCACGAAGAGCGGATGAAAAATAACAGAAACCAGCCGGGCTATGAATGTCAGCGGCCTTGGGAAAGGCAGTTCCAGTGATGGCATGTTTATAATTCTTTTCTCAGTCTTGCGACGGGAATATTCAGTTGCTCACGGTATTTGGCTACCGTTCGCCGTGCAATATTATAGCCTTTTTGCTGAAGCATATCAGTGAGTTTTTCATCACTCAGGGGCTTTGATTTACTTTCCCCTTCCACCATATCGCTGAGGATTTTTTTCACTTCACGCGTGGATACTTCTTCACCGCTGTCAGTGCTGAGCGATTCACTGAAGAAGAATTTCAAACGGTAGGTACCGAATTCAGTCTGCACAAATTTACTGTTGGCCACACGGCTTACCGTGGAAATATCAAGCCCGGTCTTTTCCGCAATATCTTTCAGGATCATGGGCTTGAGGGACGTTTCATCACCCGTGTAAAAGAATTCTTCCTGGTGCTTCATGATCGCATGCATGGTCATGTACAGGGTATTCTGTCGTTGCTTGATGGCATCAATGAACCATTTTGCCGCATCGATCTTCTGTTTGATGAACAGCACCGCTTCCTTCTGGCGTTTGTCTTTCTTGCTGCCCCGGTCATATTCCTTCAGCATATCCCGGTAGCCTTCACTGATACGCAGGTCAGGGGCATTCTTTGTATTGAGCGTAAGCTCGAGCAAACCGTTGTTATTATAAATGAAAAAGTCGGGGATGATATAACTCTCTCCCGAATTCGATTCCCCCATATTACCCCCCGGCTTGGGCGAAAGTTTGATGATCTGGTTGATGGCGCCTTTCAGTGCTTCATCAGAAAGATTCAACCCACGCTGGATCTTTTCATAATGCTTCTTTGTAAACTCATCGAAATAGTGCTCGAGGATCTGTATAGACTGATCGATGGAAGGATCAACATTGGTTGCCTGCTTGCGGTAAAGCTGCAATAAGAGGCATTCCTGCAGATCACGGGCGGCAATGCCCGGTGGATCAAACTGCTGGATCTTCTGGATCAGCATCTCGATTTCCTGTATCGTGGTGGAAATATTCTGCCTGAACGCCAGGTCATCAACAATGGACGTGGTCTCCCTCCGCAGGTATCCGTCATCGTCAATACTTCCCACGATCTGCTCCGCTATCCGCATGGTGCGCTCATCTATTTTGAGCATGCCCAATTGCTCCAGCAGGTAATCATGAAAACTGGTTTCAATCTTATGCGGGATCGTGCGGCCCTCATCCATCTCAGGGTAATTATCATCCTTCAGCCTGTAATCCGCTATCTCATCATCATCCCGCACATATTCACTGATATCAATATTTTCATACTCATCCTTACTGCCATCAGGTTCCTCATACTCATCTTCCTTCGCAGCCTCAAAATCATCCGCCTGCTGCTCATCATAATTGTCTTCATGACCATCTTCACCCGTCTCCAGCGCAGGATTTTCCTCCAGCTCCTCCTTGATCCGCTCTTCCAGGTTGGCTGTAGGCACCTGCAGCAGCTTCATAAGCTGAATCTGCTGGGGCGACAGCTTCTGTAATAGCTTTTGTTGTAAACTTTGACCAAGTGCCATATTACTCAGGATAAAGGGAACTATCTTCCTCTAAATGCGTTACATTAACAGTATTCTTGAAAAAAATCGGCCGTTGCCACAAAAATCAGGCCGTAATTTACGAATTAAATCAGTCGAAATGCCGGAACGTTTTTCATTTCTTCTTGTTGCCTTGATTTTCCTGCATTTGACGGCTGTAAGCCAGAATCAAAAATTTGTTAAAAATTATCTGGCACCCCAGGTAAATGCCTTAAAAAACTACTCCATCAAAACATCCCATGGTTATTCAGGGGTTCAATTCGGGCAGAACATTTATGTCCCGGATCAGAAGCCGGGTTATAATGATTTCTTTACCAGGCAGATGACCATCGACAAGATAATACCTGTACAAAACCTGACCGTTTACCAGTTTACTTATTTTGACCCTGCGCGCGACTGGGGAATTATCTGTCAGAAGGAATGGAAACTTGAAAAAACGACAGGGGTCCCATTTCGTTTTCGCTTAGGCAGTCTTGAGTATGTTGACAGGCTTGAGGCGAAAACGAAATAATGCGAAAATACGATAGTGTGATAATGTGATAGTGAAAATGGGGTAATTGTAAAATACAATATTGCCAGCAGAAATTAAACCTGTACATACATTTCACTTCCTGATCAGGATTACCCCCGCGAGCAACAATAAAAATCCCAGCATTTTAGCCGGATTAACCGGATTGACGGGTACGCCGAATAATCCGAAATGATCCATGATCACGCTCATCATCAATTGACCTGCCACAATTAAACTGAAGGCCAGTGCGGCCCCTAACCTGGGGATAATCATAATGATCCCCGTTACATATATTGCCCCGATAATACCTCCGATCCAGTGATACCATTGTGTCTCCTTTACCAGTGATGCCTGGAAATTGGCACGCACGGTAAATGCATAAATAAACAGAACAATAGTACCTGTGAAAAAATGAAATTGTAGCCCCGATAACAGGATGCCCGAAGGTCCGCATCAACTTCCCATTTAATGCGGCCTGGATTGGCAGGATCGAACCCATGACCAGCGTAATGATGATGACCAGGTATTTCATTCGAAACTATTTTAGTGGTATCAGCAATGAAATAAAAATTGGCAGGTCTTGAAAAAATGTGAATTACCTAAAATCAATTCCTCATTTGCACATTTGCACATTTTCGCATTTCCACATTTACTTAATCCAACTCCATCGGTGGAACCTCGGCAGGTTCTTTATAATAGACATTCCGCAGGCTGTCGCTCCACCCGTTGGGATTATTGACAAAACTTTTGCTGCTGAAATATATCGCCCCGTGGATATTGGGCGTATTCCTCAATGCTTCAATCTGCCGGGGGATCAGGGTCTCATCCCTCCATATCTTGTTTGTCCCGGCTTTGTAAATACCCAGGCCTATATAACAATGTTTTCCATAGGTATGCCTGCTCCACCAGTCGAGCAGTACCTCATATGGCGCGGCCTTATGCCCGAACTCCCAGTACAGCTGTGGCGCTACATAGTCAATCCACCCATTCTTCAGCCATAATAAAATATCGGCATACAGGTCATCATAATTCGTTTGACCTGCCGTGGTTTTACTTCCTTCAGGATCTTTGTCGATATTCCTCCATACCCCGAAAGGTGATATTCCGAACCTGCATCCAGGTTTGATTTCCTTTATAGACCGGGCCAGCATCACAATAATCGAATCCACATTGCTCCTGCGCCAGTCGTCCTTCACCATGCCCCCGCCGTACTTTATAAAACTGGCATTATCCGGAAACTCCTTACCCGGAACGCGGTAAGGATAAAAATAATCATCAAAATGAATGGCATCCACATCATACCTGCCCACAATATCCCTGATCACATTATTGACAAACACCTGCACTTCCTTATTCCCCGGGTCAAAATACCGTTTGCCGCCATATTCCAGAAACCATTCGGGATGTATCCGGCTGATATGCGTGGGAGAAATGGATGATTTGCCGATGCTGAATTCTGCACGGTAAGGATTGCACCAGGCATGGAATTCCATTCCGCGCTTATGCGTTTCCGTTATCATGAACTGCAGCGGGTCATAATATGGCAGGGGGGGCTTTCCCTGCGTGCCGCTGAGCCATTCACTCCAGGGCTCATAGGGAGATGGATAAAAAGCATCGGTGGCCGGCCTGATCTGGACAATCAGTGCATTCATGCCATTCTGCTTATGCATATCCGCCAGCCTTATAAATTCTGCCTTCTGGGAATCAACAGGCAGCCCTTTTTTTGAAGGCCAGTCGATATTATCCACCGAAGCCACCCAGGCAGCCCTGAATTCATATTTTGGTGACGCGGAAATGGTATTGGGCACTGCAGTTCCCTGGGCAAAGGCAATCCCCGGCAAAATCAAACTGCAAAACAACACAAGCATCGGGGTGATGGACCGGATCTTGTCGAGCAGCTTATTGAGCAACTTCTTTTCCTTTTCGTTTAATCCCTTCAGGATATTGTCCATCTGCGCGCTTTTCTGGTCAAGCCGGTGAAGTAAGCGCTTACCCTTTTCCGTTATAGTGACATCCACCAGCCGCTTGTCGGCCTTTGACATTTTCTTTGCCACCAGCCCTTTTACCACGAGCCGGTCCACGATCCTGCTGGTATCGCTCATCTTGTCGAGCATCCTTTCCCTGATCTGCAGGGTTGACAACGGCTTGGGATGACTTCCCCGGAGAATCCTGAGTATATTGAATTGCTGCAGGGTAAGGTCTTCTTCACCAAGCACATTCTTAATTTGTTCCACCAGCCAGTGGTAGGTATAAATAATATTTATGCTGGCTTTCTGGTTTTCATTTCTGAACGCAGACTGGTTAATGTCTTTTTCAAGGCCCATTCAAGAAGTTTAGATGGTTATCACTTATAATTTGCTGTGATCAACAAATTCGCTGGTGTATATTTTGATCAAAAGGATCATGTAGGAAAGCAAGAGGGGACCGAAAATAAATCCCATGAATCCGAATAACCCCAACCCTACTATTACGCCCAATATAGTAATTAACGGATGCACGTCACCTATCTTTTTCATTAATGATATACGGGCAAGATAATCCACATTGCCTGTAACCAGCAGGCTGTACACCAGCAACCCTGTTCCCTGCCAGATGAGCCCCTGGGAATACTGGAATATCACCAATGGTAACCAGATCAGCATGGTTCCAACCAGGGGAAAGAATGCGAAAACTCCCGTAAGGAAACCCCATAAACCAAATTCATTTAGCCCGAAAATCCAATAACCGAGGGTGGCAAATAATCCCTGGATAACGGAAATCAGCGGAATACCTATCGCATTGGCCTTAACCATGGTCTTGGTTTCCTTTGCAAGTTTAGAAATGCTTTCCGGATGCAGGGGAATGAAACTGGTGACGGCAGTCTCCATTTCCTTGCCGTTGACCAGCATGAAATACAACACAAAGAACATCATGACTACATTACCCAGTATGTTCACCGTACTGTTCAGGAATGTTGGAATAAAATTTCCCAGGCCCTGTTGCAACTTGCCCAGGTTGGCATCAGAAAAAAGGTCGATGCCGGTAGTTGCATTAACCTGTTCGGATAATTGGTGCAGGCCCTGCATCAGTTCCTTGGGATGGCTGAAAACAAGGTTGAATTTGGGCAGCATTACTTTAATAGTGAAATACATAAGTATGCTGATCGCCACTAATGATACCAATATATACAGGAGTGCTGTCCATCTCGGACTCCATTTTCTCACTTCCACGATGCGGGCATACCTTTCACGACCCAGTATGTACAGGGTGATGGCGCCAAGAAATCCCGGAATGAGCATATAAAGCTCTTTGATGATCAGGAAGCCCAGCAACAAAATGATGAATGAGAATGATGACCTGCCTGATCCTGTTGTTAAATTGTGCCATAATGTTTAATCCCAGACTTTTGTGCCTTCACTGCAGTTCGAACAAATATCTATATTTTTTCTGCTATGCATAAGCTGTTTGCGGAAATCCCTGTATTGCTCATTCTCCCATACTTCACGAAATGACTGCCTGCTGAGATCCCCGAGTTGATGTTGTGCATCCTTGTCAAAGCAGCATGGCACAACCAGCCCGTCCCAGGTAATCACATTGGCATGCCACAGTTTCCAGCAATGGTTGGCCAGTTTATTTTTGGGCTGCCATTCACCCTGGTCATTTTTCCTGTACCTGCTGTATTTATCAATCCCCGGTATCAGCCCGTTGGGATCATTCTTATAATCATACACCTGGGCCGTCTTGTACCATACATCATCCACGCCAATTTCCCCGGCCAGTTTCCTTACATCATCCACCTGGTGTTCATTGGGCTTCACCACGAGAAACTGGAACACTACGAAAGGCTTCCTGCTGTTCAGTGTTTTTTTCCATTTAACGATATTCCTTGCCCCTTCCAGCACTTTATCCAGTTTTCCGCCTACCCGGTACTGCTGGTACACTTCCTGTGTGGTGCCATCGATGGAAATGATCAGCCTGTCGAGCCCCGACTCAATCGTCTTCCTGGCATTTTCATCCGTGAGATAATGGGCATTGGTGGAAGTGGCTGTATAGATTTTTTTACCGGAAGCATATTTCACCATATCCAGGAAACCGGGGTTCAGGTATGGCTCTCCCTGGAAATAAAAAATCAGGTATAGCAGCTCGCGGTGCATCTCATCAATGGTCTTCCGGAAAAAGGAATTTTCCAGCATGCCCGTCGGACGGGTAAAGGCACGGAGTCCGCTGGGACATTCCGGGCACCGCAGGTTACAGGATGTAGTGGGCTCAAAAGAAAGGGAAATGGGGTATCCCCACTGAACAGGATTTCCGGAAATACGGCTGAAATAATAACTGCTCAATACCTTTATAGCGTTAATCCCCCTTCGAAGGGTCAGTTTTGTCATTAAATTAACGGTATCATTAATATTGAATCCGGGCATCTGGTGTAAAATTAATCAATCCCTGTTTCGTTATTACCATGAACTTCAGGAATATGCGAATGACCCGGATATTGATCATGTCGTGGCTTTTCATTTATGGCATTTCTTCTTTGAATGCCCAGGTTAACGGTAATTTCTCTATGGATCAACTGGTTGAACAGGAGAAGAACAGGTATCGTTCGATGACTACCAATAATGCATTGGGTATAGAACAGTCCATGGCCTCCGCAAATTTTGACATAAACCATTTCCGCTGCGAATGGATGGTAGACCCTGCTATCAGGTATATCAGGGGGAAAATTACAAGCGCTTTTACCATAACCTCCTCAACCACGAACATTTCCTTTGATTTGTTCGATAACCTGGTGGTTGACAGTGTGCTTTACCATAATGTCCCCGTTGCTTTCACCCGGCCCGGTAATAACCTCTTAACCATTAACTTCCCTTCAACACTTAATAGTGGCACAAGGGATTCAGTCAGTATTTACTACCAGGGTGCCCCAACCACCACGGGGTTTGGTTCTTTTACCGCCTCTTCACATTCAGGCACGCCCGATCATCTGGACCCTCAGCGAGCCCTATGGCGCCCGTGAATGGTGGCCCTGCAAAAACGGCCTTGATGATAAAACGGATTCCCTGGACGTGATCATTACAACCCCTGATACCTATTTTGCCGCTTCCAATGGCGTGCTGGCCAATGAAATCCTTGATGCCGGGAAACGAACGGTCTGGTGGAAACACCGCTATCCCATCGCCACCTACCTGGTAGCCTTTGCCGCCACCAATTACGTAGTGCAAAACGATACTATCCAATTGAACAACACTGTCCTGCCACTGAACCAGTATGTGTACCCGGAAAGCAGCACGACTTTTTCCGACAGCAAGGTATTTACCCGCCGCTCGATGCGATTGTTTGAAGATGCCTTCGGCCCATATCCCTTCAGGAATGAAAGATATGCCCATACCCAGTGTGGTTTTGGTGGAGGCATGGAACACCAGACCAATTCCTTCATGGGCAATGCTTCTGAAGGACTGATCACCCACGAACTTGGCCACCAGTGGTTCGGCGACCAGGTAACCTGCGGAAGCTGGCAGGACATATGGCTCAATGAAGGGTTTGCCACTTTTATGGCCAACTATGCCCTGGAAGCTTTCTATCCTGCCCCCGCCATACGGCCAACTTTTCAAACCCAGCTGAATTCCATTGTTTCCCAGCCAGGAGGATCCGTGATGGTGGATGACACCACCAATATCGGAAGGATCTTCAGTTACCGGCTGAGCTATGCAAAAGGTGCATGGCTGCTGAGAATGCTTCGCTGGAAACTTGGAGATAGCGCTTTTTATAAAGGACTGAGGAATTACCTCGCTGACCCAAAAACAACCTATGGCTTTGGCCGCACCGACGACCTGAAAAGAAACCTTGAACTTTCATCGGGCCTGGAACTGGATGAATTCTTCCTCGACTGGTATAACGGCCAGGGATACCCGAGTTACCAGCTTGAAGTGAAGTCGCTGGGAGGAACATATATTAATGCAAAACTCAGCCAGTCCACATCACATCCTTCCGTAAGTTTTTTCGAAATGCCCGTGCCCATATTATTCAAATCTGCAACAAAGGATACGCTTATCATATTCAATCATAATAACAACGGACAGCAGGCCACCATCAACCTTGGATTTATTGCAGATACAGCCCTTATTGACCCGGACCTTCAGCTCATTTCGGCCAACAACAAGGTGTCTTTTATCGTTGATAACAGTATCCCGCCAAACACGGTAAACATATTCCCTAATCCTGTCGGAGACCGCTTTACCATCCAGTTGAGGAACTTCACATCTTCAGACATAGGAATCACTTTGCATAATAGTGCGGGTCAACTGATCTGGAAAGAGGAAAAGATCCTGGTCAATGGCAGTGATTATTTTATGGTGGATTCCTATCAATGGCCGAAAGGCATTTACTGGCTCACTGTCAGGTCAAAGGATTTCAGGTATGTCAAAAAGATCATGAAGTAAAATGGAAATCATCCAGGAAAGAAAAAATCATGAAGTAAAATGAAAAGCACCCTGAAACGAAATAGTTCATGCAAAAAAAATTGGTTTTCTACATCGATGTTAAAAAGATCATGGACTAAGCCATCATTTCTGCAGTAATTTGCGCCACAACGTATTTCATTTCATGCCGCCGAGAAAAAAGAAACCATTTTATCAGCATAAGATAGTCCTCAGTATACTCTTTCTCACCTTTCTGTCTGTTGGCGGATATTTTTTATATATATGGTGGATGGAAAAACAGGCAGGCTTCGCGCATTATCCTGCATTTGGCATCTCTCTCCCGATAGATTACCAGGTCCATGGCATCGATGTTTCCACGCACCAGGGAGTGATCAGCTGGAAAGATGTACAGGAAATGAAAGTGAAGGATGTTGCATTGAAATTCGCATTTATCAAGGCCACAGAAGGATATACCAAGGTGGACTGGCAATTCAAGAGAAACTGGAAACGTGCCAGGGAAGTAGGCATGGCCCGAGGTGCCTATCATTTTTTTATTCCTACAAAAGCCGGTGCAAAGCAGGCTGAAAATTTTATCAACACGGTGAAGCTTGAAGACGGCGACCTGCCTCCCGTCCTTGATGTGGAAGAAACCTATGGCGCAAAACCGGCCGATGTTCGTAAACGGGTTAAGGAATGGCTGGTCCTGGTTGAAAAACATTATGGCGTAAAACCCATCCTCTACACCGGTGCAGATTTTTATAAGCAATACCTCGGCAGTGAGTTTGATGATTACCCATTATGGGTGGCCCATTATATCCAGAAGAACAGGCCAAGGATAGAACGTCAGTGGGACTTCTGGCAACATTCAGAAAAAGGAAGGGTGAATGGCGTTGTCTCAGCCGTTGATTTTAATGTTTTCCATGGCGACAGTACACAGTTCAGCCAATTACTTGTAAAGTAGTTGAGTGAACTGGGCGTTGAGGGTTGAGAGTTGAGGGTTGAGAGTAAAATACAACTCCATACTGTATTTTACTCTCAACCCTCAACTCTCAACCCTCAACTAATTCTACTTCCAATCAGGAAGTCTCCCCGGCGTATACGGCGCACCACTCTTCTCCATGGCCGCTTCAATTTTTTTCAGCTCTTCGCTAATAGATTTGATCTCGCTGTAAACAGGTGAAAACTGCTTTTCTGCTATGGCATATGATTGCATATAATCACCCGGAATACCAGATGTTGAATTCCAAAGCTGGTACATGATATTTCCCAGCCTTCCATTAACGGATGGCGTTGTTTCAAATTCCCTTCTCGCCCTGCTGGCATCACCGTTCAATGGAATATTCACTGCATTCAGCCTTTTCTCCAGGGAGGACAATTGGTCCGATATATCCAGCGGCGCCCCCGGTGTTTGAAGAACAGCTGCTTTCAGGTACCTGATACGGTTAACCATTTCCCTCCTGTATTCATTCGTTCCATCAACCACCCTTTTAAACCCGGCCAGTTTGGAGGTAAATGCAGCAACTGCTTTCTGATCTTCTGCCGGCAAAGTTGCCGCATTCAGCGCCACAGTTTTGAATGAAACAGGTTCTGCAAGCGGACTGTATTTGCCATCTTCAAACTTGCTCATGCTCACTTTATATGTCCCTGGCAAAGCCATCTGGCCCATATCCGGACTACTGAATGCAAATGATTCATCGAAAGGTGTAAAATTTACAGGCGCAGTGGATGAATACCGGAAATCCCATACCATCCGCTGCAATCCTTTTTTAGCAGGAGCCTTAAGCCTTCTCACCACATTTCCACCCTCATCTGCAATCGTAAACAGGATATGCGGTTCAGGCTGTTCATCTTCCAATCGTAAAGAGTCAATAGTAGGATAATAAGGTGCCTGGCCTTTTTTGATGAGTTCCTGTTCCCTTTCCCTCCTTTTTTCTTTGATTGTTTTGATATCCTCCTTCAGGTAATAGGTAAAAGTTGCTCCCACCGGCGGATTCGGTGCGGTGTAAAGGCTTTCGCCCAAAAATCCCTTGCCCCTTACGCCTAAACGGACATCCGGTATAAACATTAAAGCATCTTTCACCGGGTAAATGATGGCTTCTTTCTGAAGGTCCCCGGCCTTCATTTGTCGCAGCGGACTGTAATCATCCAATACAAAGAAACCCCTGCCAAATGATGCCAGGACAAGGTCATTTTCCCTTCGCTGTATTTCCAGGTCACGGATGGCAATGGTGGGCATTCCGCCTTTCAGCTGGGCCCAGTGTGCACCACCGTCAATCGTCACGAATACGCCAAATTCTGTTCCGGCAAACAGCAATTCGGAGTTAATATGATCCTCCGCAACAGTATATACAGTGCCCCTTACAGGCAGGTTGCTGACCAGGGAGGTCCAGGTTTTTCCAGCATCACGGCTGCGGAATATGTATGGCCTGAAATCACCATAACGGTGATGGTTAAACGTTACATATACAGTGCTTTTGTCATGCTGTGAAGCCAACAACTGGTTTACATACGTATTTTCGGGTACCCCTTGAGGTAAGGCAACCTTTGTCCAGCTTGATCCGCCATTCGTTGTTACATGCATCGCTCCGTCATCCGTTCCTGCGTAGAGAAGGTTTTCATCCCTGGATGATTCCGCGATGGTGGTGATATTTCCGTAAATATCGGTCGACTGGTTCTTCGCCACAGCATCCACACTCCATACCTTACCCATGATCGTTAGTTTGTTGCGGTCAATCTGCCTCGACAGGTCTGGGCTGATGACTTTCCAGGTATTGCCACGGTCGTCGGTCCTGAATACCTTATTGGCAGCGAAATACAGCCTTTTATTATCAAACCTTGAGAGTACCAGCGGCGCATCCCAGTTCCAGCGGTATGCCGGTTCACCTTCTTTTTCCTGGGGCTGAATATTGAGTTTTTCTCCTGTTTTACGGTCATAACGAACCAGCGAACCATACTGCGCCTGTGCGTAAATGATATTGGGGTCCGACTGGTCTACCTGCGATTCAAATCCGTCACCCAGTGAAGTGAAGTACCAGTCGGAGTTCATGATCCCATTACTGCTATTAGTCCTCGATGGCCCGCCCATGCTGAAATTATCCTGGGTTCCGCCATGGATATGGTAAAAAGGAAATGCATTATCAGTAGCCACTTTATAGAACTGTGTAACCGGAAGATTGGCTTTGTACTCCCAGTTATCGGCACCGTCATAACTTTCGTATAACCCGCCATCACTGCCTACAAGGAGGTGGTCTGTATTACCCGGATCGATCCAGATTACATGGTTATCGATATGCTTGTTTTTTTCACCCAGTATGGAAAAGGTTTTTCCTCCATCCCTACTCACACCCATATAGGTATCGATGGCATATAGCTTATCAACGTTTTTGGGATCGCAGAATAATCGCTGGTAATAATTTCCGGAAGTGGAATAATTACCCCTTTTCTGCCAGCTCTGACCACGATCCTTACTGATGAAGGTTCCGCCGCCTTCACGGGCTTCCACCATGGCATACAGTATATCCGGATTCGCGGGAGATATGGCGAGGGCTATGCGTCCCAGGTCTCCGGAGGGTAATCCACTCATTATCTTATTCCAGGTATGACCGCTGTCTGTGCTTTTATAAACAGCCGTTTCCGGTCCGCCCCCGATATACGTAAATACGCTTCGTTGCCGCTGGTGGGCAGAAGCATAGAGGGTTTTTGAATTCCGGGGGTCCATATGTACCTCAGAAAATCCGGTATGAATACTTACCTCCAGGATCTTTCTCCAGGTCTTTCCACCATCCATCGTTTTATAAATACCGCGGTCGCCCCCTGAACTCCAAACCGGCCCATAAGCTGAAACGTAAACAATATTGGGATCGGCAGGATCAACGATGATCTTACCGATGTGCTCTGATTGTCCAAGCCCCATATTTTTCCAGCTCTTGCCGCCATCTTCTGATTTATAAATTCCGTCTCCATAGGACACACTGCGCTGGTTGTTATTCTCACCCGTACCCACCCATACAGTATTGGGGTTGGAAGGATCAATGGTGACGCATCCGATTGAATAAGATCCCTGTCCGTCAAACACCGGGTTATAGGTAATTCCCTTATTAATTGTTTTCCATACACCTCCGGCCGCGGCCGCAACATAATATTCCGCATGGTTTGCCGGGTTCACGGCAATATCCGAAATCCGGCCGGAAGTCAGTGCCGGTCCGATATTCCGGAAGCGGAAAGCACTAAGCGTTCCGCTGTTCACCGGGTAATTGTCTTTCACCGGTTCAGCCTTTTTCTTTTGCGCAAAAACGGAAACGATGCTGAATAAGAACATTATGGCAATGCCATATCTCAGAGAATATTTCATAAGCAGTAGTATTAAAAAGAATGGGATTCAAAATATTGATTTTTTGAATCCCATGATAAGTTCAGTTTCAGAATAATCGTTCCGGAGGGGGTTTTATTCCCACCATCCGGATATATATTGTAGTCTGACCGCGATGATGCCCCTGGTGTTCAAATAATTTATTAAACCAGGCCAGTTTGGTGAATCCCATATTACCCATTTTAGCTATCGGCCAGTAAAGTAGCCGGATCAGTTTTGATGAGTGCTTCAATAATGAAATCGTAACTGGCATTAACTACGGCAACAACGGAATCCTTTACCTGGGGCACAGTCATTTCCAGCCCGCGCCTGGGTGCAGGAATACCTGTAGCCAGGCTGCCAATCCCAAAATTCCCTTCCGACAGGTGCAGCATTTGCTGGGCAAAGGTCCTGACACTGTCATGCGGGCGGTAAGTATATTTGTCGGCAGGCATTGCATTGAGATATTCCTGCGTATACAATTTGGCACGCTTAAAATCACGGACCAGGTAGGCTTTGACCGTATCGGCCATTTGCGCCTGAGCCGAAATAACAGATCCAGCATACCACCAATAGGAGTAAAATCGACTTTTTCATCTGATCAATATTTTAAATGTTTGAGGGAAGGATTAAGGTAGGAAAAAATATAGAACTGAAGGAATGTTGAAGCCAGCCCTAAATTTTAATAAATGGGTTATCTTGCACCCTTCAACATTAAAGCCAAATATGGAATATCGCAAGATTGTATCTGTGACCGGACTGCCAGGATTATTTGAAATCATCAGCAGCAAGACCGACGGCGCCATCGTCCGTTCCCTCGATGATAAGGCCACGAAGTTTGTGGCATCGCGCACGCATAACCTGTCGCACCTTGAAAGTATTGAAGTATATACTGTTACTGATAATGTAAATCTTTCAGAGATTTTCTTTGCCATAGATAAGGCGGGTACGAAATTACCGGAAGAAAAAGACGCCAAAGCCGTTAAGCAATTTTTTGAAAAAGTATTTCCTGACCTGGATTTTGACAGGGTATATAACAGCGACATGAAAAAAATGGTCCGCTGGTACAGCATCCTTAAAAGCCATGGTATTGAAGTGAAGCTGATCAGAAGAACCGGTAGAAGAAGAGTCAGAAACCATTGAACCGGTTGCCGAAGTTGAAGTAGAAGAGAAACCGGTTAAAAAGGCCAAAGCAAAAAAAGCTGAAGAGCCTGCAGCAGAAAAAGAAGATAAAAAAACAGAGAAGCCTGCGGAAAAACCCAAGGCAAAAAAACCAGCTGAAAAAGCTGCTGTTAAACCTGCAGCAGAAAAAGAAGCACCTAAAAAGGTTGCAAAGAAAAAATAAACACTTCCCACTTTATAGCAATACTCCATGCCAGCAACTGTATTGGCAGAAATAATTATTTAAGTAATACGCATTAACCATGAATTACTCCGCAGACATCAGCAAGATCAAAAGAACATTCCTGCCTGACGATTTTGTAATTACTGACTGGGAGCATCTTGAGCCTTATTTTAAAAATCTTGCCGAGCGCCAGGTGGCTTCCCTCAGGGAGTTTGAAATCTGGCTTAAAGACGTCAATGAACTTGAAGCAGTGGTAAGTGAAGATGCATGCTGGAGGCAGATCAGGATGACCTGTGATACCACGGATAAATCACTTGAAGAAGCGTTTAATTATTTCTACCAGGAAATCCAGCCTAAGTTCCAGCCTTATTCAGACCTGCTGAATAAAAAACTTGTGGAGTCATCATTTACCAAAGAGCTGGACCAGGATAAATATTTTACCTACCTCAGGAACGTGAGGAAGAATATTGAACTCTATCGCGAAGCAAATATTCCTATACAGGCCGATATTAATGTGTTGCAGCAGCAATATGGCCAGATAGCCGGAGAAATGACAGTAGAGGTTGATGGCAAGGAATATACCCTCCAGCAGGCTGCAAAATTCCTGGAAGATTCTGACAGGGAAAAAAGGGAAGAGGTTTACCGGAAGATTAATGAAAGAAGGTTGAAGGATAAGGACAGCCTGAATTTGCTTTTTTCAAAACTGGTAGAGAAAAGGAATCAGCTGGCGCTTAATGCCGGATTTAAAAACTACCGGGATTACAAGTTCGTGGAAATGGGCCGTTTTGATTATAAACCAAAGGATTGTTTCCAGTTCCATGAGGCAGTAAGCAGTCATGTACTGCCACTGGTAGATGAAATTTATGAACACCATCGTATTAAGCTTGGTGTTGACGTGCTCAAACCCTGGGATACTGAAGCCGAACCAAAAGGAACTGAACCACTGAGGCCATTCAGGGAAGGAAAGGAACTTCTGCATAAAACCATTCAGTGCCTTGATGAACTCGATCCCTTTTTTGCCGATTGCCTCCGCAAAATGGAATTGATGAATCATCTTGACCTCGACAGCAGGAAAGGCAAGGCACCGGGCGGTTATAATATGCCGCTGGCAGAAAGTGGGGCGCCGTTTATATTCATGAATGCAGCCGGACAAATGAGCGATGTTACCACGATGGTTCATGAAGGCGGCCATGCCATTCATTCATTTCTTTCACATCCCCTTGAACTGGCCAATTTCAAGGAATATCCTACCGAAATGGCAGAAGTGGCAAGTATGGCCATGGAATTGTTTACCATGGATTACTGGCATGTATTTTTTGAAGATGAAACCGAATTAAAAAGGGCAAAACGCCACCAGCTGGAAAGGGTGATCACCATTTTTCCCTGGATTGCCACAATTGATAAATTTCAGCATTGGGTATATGAAAATCCAGGGCATAGTGAAAATGAAAGAACAGAAGCCTGGATGAATATCCTGAATGGTTTCTCATCTTCGATAATTGACTACAGCGGACTAATGCCTTATAGAAATATCAGCTGGCAAAGGCAATTGCATTTATTTGAAGTTCCTTTTTATTATATCGAATATGGCATTGCGCAATTGGGGGCGCTTGGCATGTGGAAGCAATTCCGTGAAAACAAAGAAAAGGCTATACAAAACTATACTTCAGCATTGAGCCTGGGAGGAACCCGGACACTGCCTGAACTATATAAAGCCGCAGGATTAACCCTGGATTTCTCCCCTGAAAAAATTCATGAACTGATGGAAATGGTCAGCACAGAACTTAAATCATTAACTTAAAATCACCGCCTGCTAAATCCATTATGCTCAGGCAAAACCCTCCTTTGATCATAAATAATTAACTTAAAATACCACTAAACGGGTATAGCTATTGGCTGGGAGGGGGATTATATTTGTCTTCCGATTATAATTTTTATGATTATATAACCTAGCTACTAATCAGAGCCTTAACCAAGAAGCCCCGGTGTTTATACATTGGGGCATTTTTATTCCAGCGCTTTGCGCTGGAAATAAAAATGTGATAATTTGTTTAGTGCGGTAATGTGATAGTGAAAATGTGGAAATTCAAAGTCGCAGGTAATTCAAAGACGCCAAGGGATAACAAACTCCAGTCTATAGTCTCTAGTCCTCTCAACCGTCAACTCTCAACTCTCAACCCTCAACCTCAACCCTCAACCCACAACCACTACATACGCCATTCACCACCACATTCACTTCATGTGAAGTATATCCCTTTGGCAGGGGGATGGCAGGAATATGGATTTCATCGAGGCAGGTGGTCTTTCCGCAGATTTCACAAATGAAGTGTATATGGTTATCATGATGGTGCCCTTCGGAACATTTTTCCCTGCATAATGCATACTTGACGGCATTATCTGCTGTAGGAATGGTATGCACGATGCCCTTATCTATGAAGGTCTGTAATGTACGGTAGATGGTAACCCTGTCGAATCGCTCACCGGTCTTTTCTTCCATATCATGATGGGCAAGGGCATTGCCTGATTCCAGGAATACCTCCAGAATGGCCCTCCGGCAATCGGTATTGCTGAGGCTGTGTTTTTTCAATATGTCGAGCGCCATGTCTTCCATCTGACTATTGAGATAACAGCATTTTACAGTCATCTACCAGTTGCGTGATCTCTTCTTTCTTTAGCCCGTCATATATGCCCCTGACCTGTCCGCCTTTATCCACGAGCGCAAAAAACTGCGTATGGATAAATTGCTCCTTGATATTTTTACTGCTATTCTGGGGATCATCCAGTAAGTAACTCTCGCGCGCTGTCTTATAAAGGTTTTCTTTCGTTCCGGTTAAAAACCACCAGTTATCTATTGAGGCGCCCAATGAATCAGCATATCTTTTTAAGACCGGAACAGAATCCGTTTCCGGGTCAACCGTATGAGAAAGGATCATGAAATCCTTTTCATTTTTCAATTCCTCGTAAACCTTCTGCATGTTCTTATTCATCTTGGGGCAAATACCCTTACAGGTCGTAAAAAAGTATTCTGCGATATAGGTCTTGCCCACCATATCCTTCTGGGTTACCTCCTTTCCATCCTGCCTTATAAAACTGAATGGCCGAACCGTATTCAGGGGAGGCAGCTTCTCCTCTGCTATACTGGTCACATTGATCATTACAACATAAAAAATGATCACCAGGGCCGTAAAAAAGGACAGGTAAAAAATGGTTTTCTTGCTCATAATGAAATACAAAACTACAAATTAAATGCAACTTTGTTGCATTTTTTGTATATTTGCCGGATATCCGGAATTGATGACAAAGATAAATTATGATGCTCTCGGGATAGTGGCTTCGGTGGCTTGTGCCATTCACTGTGCCATTTTACCCCTGCTTCTTTCGAGCCTTCCGCTGTTCGGGATAAATATTATCAACAATACCGGGTTTGAGTATATGATGATATTTATTGCATTATGTATTGGACTGTATTCTCTTTGGCATGGCTATAAAAAACACCATCACAGTACCTGGCCAATCATACTCTTTACTTCAGGTATCGGCATGCTTTTCCTGAAACAGGTATACCATGAATATTTGCTGATGTTCCTTGTACCGGCTGTTATCCTGATTGTTTCTGCACACTGGTTCAATTACCAGTCGTGCAAAAAAGCAGATCACTGCCATGCAGATGACTGCAATCATTAGTACAGAGACGCTAAGAGTAGAAACTACTTTCCGGGGAATTAAGAGACGCAAAGAATTACTTCAACAATGGAATCCGATGCAAACCTTTTACTGCTTCGAAGCAATTATTTCAGACTGCGTTTTCCATTTGATTTTATTGCCGATATAAGCGCCCAGGTTTCTTCCCTGTGACCTTCCATTATTTATTGCCGACATGAAATGTATTCCTCCGTATAAGCGACTGATACAGGCTTCCTCAGAAGCCTTGATAAACGATGGGAAACTGCGTTCAATGCCGATATATGGCAATTCATAATCATCAGTGAACGCAAAATTATCGCCGAAGATTTTCGTCAGCACAGTGGAAATAGTGGCCGATGCCACGCTATGTCCGCTGGTATACTCAGGGAAGGGAGGCGTCTGTAAAAATGTCTGCCAGTTCTTATCGATGGTTTCATTTATCACTGTCACCGGGCGGATATATTCACTTCGGTATTTTTCATCCCAGCAGGACAAAAATGCTTCATACATAGCCACAGCAGTCATAGCATATGCCTCAGAACTTTGCAGCCAGTCGAACCCCGCCTTTTTACAGGCAATCGAGGCAATATTCATCCAGTGACCACCCGGACTGGGTTTCTTATTGGCAAACATCATATGCCCTTTATAGGTAATCGCAGCAGCATTATCATCCCAGAACCTTGCAATATTCTTTTGCTCTTCCGTCAATGTCTTACTTACTTCATAAACTTCCATCATTTCTTTCCAGAAGGCCGAACTTGTATCTGTACTATAAGCAGGCGGTGGCACCGGTTTGAACTGTGCACTGCTGTCCATCACTAATGGCTGCATCTTTGACCAGAAAGGCTGTATCGCATCCAGGTAATCAGGTGGAGTGTTTTTCCAGCGGCCCGGCATATCCAGTGGTGAGTACCGCGCCATGCCCTGGATTTCCTTATACTGGTCATTGGCTGCCCGCTTCCAGATGGCCTCAGCAACAGCATCACCGAAAGCAATGGATGAAGCATATACATCATCATCAACGCCTGCTTTCATTTCCTGTAAGATCTTTTCCTGCGTGACTTTTGAAGAATCTTTGGTGAATGTGAGCTTCAGTGAAATATTAAAGAACGCCTCTATCCCGGCAATACGGAAATCATAACGTTGTCCGGGCAACGGTTCCGGCATTTGTGGGAAAGCCTTTTAACTGCTGCCGTAAGTGAACCATAACTGGTATCCATCCAGCGGCTTGCCTCAAAGGCTGCAAGCGTGGAATATACATAAATACGGCTGGCTACAGGAGGTGAAAATATTTCATAGATCACTACATCATTCAGCCTGTTAACTGCAGCATGCAGTTGTACCGGATCAGTGGATACAGGTGTACCGGAATTTGATTTCTCCTGGTTACAGGAAAAAATAAACAGCAGGATCAGTGACCCCGCAATTTTTCTGATCATGTTCATTTATTTAAGGTGCCAGTTTGCGTTTTTGCTTTTTCAGATCCGTTACTTCAATACCCGTAACAGATGGATTGATAGTGATAAACCTGGTGGACTGTGATAGGAAACTATTTCCAAAATATAATTCCTGCCGCCTTAGTTTACCATTTTTCAGGGTCAGTGTAATGACATCATCATTCGGTTGAAGTGTAATTTGTTTTCCTTCCAAACGAGGCTGCCAAACTTTCAACGCTCCCCTGTTTTGCGATGCAATTACGTAAGTTCTTCCATTAATTCCCCTGATCTTAATCATGGCTTTTCCGTCACCGGGAAGGAATATCCCGCTTTGAAGTATCGATAATGACTGAAAATTCCCCTGCCCATCCCCCTTAAGGAAAATCCCGTTCAAAGCATCATACCGGCCCACCGTTACTTCAGTTCCAAAATCATTCGTGCTGGCCAGTATGTCAAGGTTTCCATCCCCGTCAAAGTCTTCCATGATCATTCCATTTAATGGAGCCATCTGGGCCGACTGCGGCAATGGAAGGATGGTGAATTTTCCGTTGCCATCATTGCGGATCAGGGCCGACTGGAAAAAATTCCCTTTCAATACCAGTGGCATCCTTCATTTCTTCTGCGGTAAAAATATCTTTCATCGTGGCCAGGGCAAATGGCTTATACGCCGGATATTTTTGCCTGAACCCGATGATCTGCTTAATCATATCATCACGGGTCTGCGCGGGAAATTCCTTCTTCTGTCCATTGGCTACATCGGGAATAAATACAGATGGAATAGCATCGTAGCTGTTGTTCTTATCAAAGTCCTTTGCATAAACCGAAACCGGCTGTTCATCCGAGCCTTTGTAAAAACTGTTCAGTCCCATATTGCCGGCCACATAATCGATATCTCCATCATTGTCCACATCACCCGCACTTAATGAATTCCACCAGCCCACCTGCTTTTCAAGGCCTGATCCTGCAGTGACATTAAAAAGCTTACCCTGCTTATTTTCCAGGATGGTTACCGGCATCCATTCACCCGGCAAGCACAAGATCCTTCCATCCATCATTATTAAAATCAGTCCAGATGGCATCGCATACCAGCCCGATATTAACCAGTCCCGGCGCCACCGAAGATGTCACATCGGTGAACAGCACCTTTCCATCCCTGCTGTCATTTCGATAAATAAAACTGCTCACAGGTTTGGGATATGAACCCGGCAATACCCTTCCTCCCAGGAACAGATCAAGGTCACCATCATTGTCATAGTCAGCAGCCTTTAAACAGCTCTTGCTCGAATAATTTATCGGGAAGACGCTGGTATCCATCGCATAGTTTCCGTTCCCGTCATTGATAAAAAATCCATCCCTGTGATCCGGGGTAAGCGGAAGATTTTCATAGGTACCCGAAGCGCAATAAAGATCAAGGTCATTATCGCCATCGGCATCAAACAGAAGTATGCCCATGTCCTCACTGGCTTTATAAATCTCGTCCTTCTGGTTTAGTATTTTTTTCTCTATAAATTTTCCATCGGTCTGTTGCAATAAAATGACCGGGCTGTGAGACTTGGCACCGCCGATAACAATGTCATCCATTCCGTCACCGTTCACATCACCTCCGGCCAATGCGGGACCATACTGCGACATTTTATGGGGAAGCAGTTTCTGGATATTAAAATCAACAAAATCCTTCTCCACATGCTTAAAGTTAATTCCTGCCCGCAAGGTGATATCAGTAAATAATGAAGTGGAATCCAGTAAACGGCATTATTCCACTGATAGGTTTCAGTGGCATCTGATATCGAAAAAGTCAATACTAGATTAATGGCAGGATTTTTGTTTCACCTGCTTTTTACCATTGGGCCATTTAACCACCAGTGAATCTATAGCGCCTGTTTTACCCAGGCCAAAATGGACAATGGGATCCACAGATGATAAATAGCCGCGGTATGGTGAATATTCATACGACTGTATATTTTTCCCCTGGTAAAGTTCTACCCAGGCACCTAAACCATTCCTGTTCCTTCCATCCCCGCTGAGCTTTACCTGTATAAAGTTTGATTTCGTTTCTTCCTTATCATTTAGTGTATTCCTGTAGACGAATGCTTTATCGTTAATATTATTGGCCACATAATCAAGGTCGCCGTCATTATCGAGGTCAACATAAATGGCGCCATTTGTAAATGAAGGAGTGGTGAATCCCCATTTTTCAGTGAGGTTTTCAAACTGCTGGTTGCCTTTGTTACGATAGGCATAATTGGCGATTTTCACTTCGGGGATCTGGTCGAGCAATTGCTGCCTGCTGGCAATCATGAATGCCTCATCCCGGTACGCTACAAAGTCATGGTCCGTAATGTCTTTGGGGAAGCCGTTGGAGATGATGATATCACGCAGGCCGTCATTGTCAAAATCCGCAACAGAGGGCGTCCAGCTCCAGTCTGTCTCCGCAATACCGCTGAAGTAGGCCATTTCCGAAAACACCGGTTCGCGGATGCTGTCATTGGCGCCAATGGTATTTCCCTGGTTTACCTGCAATGAATTTCTTACATACTGGTATGGGTAACCGAACTGGTCAATATTCTGGTAGGTCTGGTAGCTGTTGGCATTCATCATCATCTTCTTCCGGAAATTATCTTCCGGGTTCATGTCCAGCTCAACAAGATCTGATAACCCGTCATTATTGATATCAACGATATCATTGCCCATGGCATTGGCAGATGAATGCTTGAAATACTCCAGCATTTTATTCGTGAAGGTTCCGTTCCTGTTATTAACGTACAGGATATTGCCGGAGAGATAATCATTGCTGACATATATATCCTTCCATCCGTCTTTATTGATATCGCAGATATTGAGTCCGTGGGCATAGCCTTCCCATAATATCCCGGCTTCTTTGGAAACATTGGTGAATACACCATGCTTGTAAAGAATCATTCCAGTCGTTGCGGTATAGCCTGTCTGTATTCGGATGTGATCCGTCATTGAGTATGGGACGAAAACGATTGGGGAAATCGCCCTGCACGATTTCATTGACGGCGATATAGCAATCGAGATCTCCGTCATTATCATAGTCGAAGAAAGCGGCCATGGTCGACTGGCTGGAATCTGCAAGTCCGTATTCCGCAGCAAGGTCTTTAAATACGGGAATGCCATCTTTATTGATCCCCTGGTTTACATAGAGAATATTGACCCTTTCTTCCGGTTTCTTTTTCAGTGTGGCACATACATAAATATCCTGGAGCCCGTCATTATTGATATCAACGGTTGCTACGCCGCGCGCCCATCTTCCTTTTCCCTCAACACCGGCAATATCAGTAACATCTTTAAAATTGATTCCGCCTTTGTTCAGGTAAAGTTTACAGGGAACAAGATTACCTGTAAAAAAAAGATCCTGGAGTCCGTCGTTATTAAAATCACCGGCAGCAACACCTCCCCCGTTATAAACATTCTCCTGCTCAATGATATTGATGGAGTCTGTCTGAAGGATCGTGTTTTCAAAATCAATTCCTGTATGAGGAAGCATTGAGGGGCTGGAATAATGTTTTTCGTGAATTGCAGGAAAAAAGTATCAGTGCAAAAACAAGCAGCAGTATATGTCTCAGGTTCATTGTCAATCAGAATCAGGTGTACAATTTACGGTAAAAAAAAAGAGGCAGCATTGAATGCTGCCTCAATTTATAGAAAGACTTATCAATATTAGTAACCAGGATTTTGTTTCAACCTGGCGACACCGCCTGTAGTTGAGAGATCAATCTGGCCCTGTGGAATCGGGAAGTATTCATGCTGTCCTGCTTTGAAATCTGCAGTAGCAAGGAAATTCCTTTTGTTGTTCGGAACAGGCCATCCGTTAACCGGACGTCCGCTTACATATTTCAGGTATACATCGAGTGTTGCTTCTGCAACACCCCAACGTACAAGGTCAAAGAAACGATGACCTTCCATACCAAGTTCTACCCTTCTTTCGTAGCGAACAGCTTTTGTTGCAACTGCCTTGTCAGTCCATGGTGTGGTATACAATCCAACCTTATATGTAGCAGCACTTCCTTGAACAAAACCTGCAGGATTAGCTGCACGTGCACGTACATCGTTAACCAGTACACGGGCTTTTTCCAGTGTTCCTGCTTCAACTTCTGCTTCTGCAAGCATCAGCTTAACATCAGCAAAACGGAT
This sequence comes from uncultured Sphingobacteriales bacterium, assembly GCA_963823365.1. Lineage (GTDB taxonomy): Bacteria > Bacteroidota > Bacteroidia > Chitinophagales > Chitinophagaceae > Pollutibacter. The sequence continues at coordinate 11,510 of CAWGLH010000012.1, read as the reverse complement.
AAGTGTATAGTTATTGGCAGTTACACCACTTGTCCAGAAATGACTTATCAGTAAGTACACCCTGCTGGCTCTTGTAATAGGTATTCTTGACCGGAGCATAATGGACCGGCATAAGCCTGGTCACGGATCCAGTTATAACCAGGGTGGAGGCCCCAGTCGAGGTAAGGAATACCACGGCGACCAATTGTCCAGTCAACCCTTGCATCCATTACTTCGGATCCGATGGTAAATGGCTGGCTGGAAGTAAGTCCCTGGTCATTCTTCACTTCATTCTTGTTATAATTATCCAGATCAGGCAAGCCGGAAGCGCCATCCACCTGGAATGCATTTAAAAGATCCTGTGAAGGCTGGAAGAATCCGCAGCATGTACCTGGACCTCCTGTATAAGGGAAGTTCAGTACTTCACCCCATCCGCCGTTATCACCACCGTTAGAACCATCATTCACTGAATACTGCACTGCAAATACTGACTCTGTAGAGTTCTTGGTTTCTGCGTTGAAGTTATCAGCATATTTGGTCAGCAGTTCATACTTCGGCACCGGTAGCAGTTGTTCCGTTATCATGCACGTCCCTGAGTATAGTCAGGGCTTCTGCGAATTTCTTCTGGAACAGGTAAGCCTTACCAAGTAAAGCACCTGCAGCATATTTATTCACGCGGCCTTTATTTGCCATGGTACCGGGAAGGTTATCATAAGCAAATTTCAGATCCCTGTTGATAGAATCCCAGATGTCAATATCATTGGGAACATTAAAATCAGTGACATCTTCATTGATATAAGGAATCTTGTTCCACATTTTGACACCTTCAAAATGATAGTGGCCGCGGAGGAACAAAGCTTCAGCCCTGATCCTGGTTTGGTCATGCAGGTGAAATGTCAGTGGCATTCTTCATTACCTTCAGTGCAGAGTTTGCCCTTGTGATCCCTTCATAGACAATCCTCCACTTTTGATTGTAATAATCATTGGTAGAAGAAGAAGTGAAAGACTCAATAGGGATAATGTCTGGCTGGTCACCAGCATCAGAACCTTTGTGGGCGTCTCCGCCAACAACGGCACCATACACCCAGTTGGTACCGGAACTCTGCCAGCCACCAAGGAAGATACCACCACCATTGATGAATCCGTCAAGTACGGAGTAAGCACCAATCAGGAGGGCTTCAACACCTTTTTTATTCGCCAGGGTATTGGCATCCAATGAACCTACCGGCTTCTTATCAAGGAAGCTCTTGCTACAACTCCAGGCAATGACGCCTACCGTAGCGAGGCAGATGATGGAATAAGCTAATCTTTTCATATGATCAATTATTATTCGTTTTTAAAACTAACACAAATTAAAAGTTAAGGTTGACGCCAAACAAGAATTGTTTAACTGTTGGGAAGATACCTTCGTCAACTCCGAAACCATCATCACCACCAATGATCTCAGGATCAAGACCAGTGTATTTAGTCATCGTGAACAGGTTGGTAGCCTGGAAGTAGAACCTCAGGCGATCAATCTTATACTTGCTGGTGAGCGATGTGGGTAATGTATAACCAATGGTTAAGTTCTTCATCCTGAGGTAAGAAGCATCCTCGAGGTAGTAGCTGTTAACCTGTGCATTAGTTGAAAAGTTGGAAACGTTTTCAGCAATCGGTGTTTTTGCACCGGTATTGGTTGGGGTCCATGAATTGTACAATGCATCCGGGCTCTTGTTACCCTGGAATGATGGGAAGAAGTCAGTCCACCAACGAACATAGTTCATGGCATCGCGACCCTGTACACCGTAGAAGAATACACCCACATCAAATCCTTTCCATGCAGCGCTAACCTGGAGGCCATAGGTGAAATCAGGGTTCGGGTTACCCAGGAATGTGCGGTCGGCATTATTAATGGTATCATTACCATCAAGGTCTGCAAATTTGAAACGACCGGCACCTGCACCATCCTGAACTGCTGAATTCTTAACATCGTCATCGCTCTGGTAAAGTCCGGCTACCTGGTATCCGAAGAAAGAAGATACCGGATGGCCTGCCGCATTCCTTACCCAGTTACCGATACGTGATCCGCGTGTATCATAGAAATCAATACCGGGAGCAAGTGACTGGATCTTGTTGCTGTATGTGGTGAAAGTGAAAGTACCATCCAGTTTCACACCATCCTTGCCACCGATCATTCCACGTTGTGTGATCATCAGGTCAAGACCTGAGTTCTTGATTTCAGAAACGTTGGAGAAGGCAGGGTTAGATGCAGCACCGGCACCGGCAGTAGCTACTGCTGGCAAACGATACAGCAGGTCTTTTGAACTCCTGGTATACCAGTCGATGATCACTTCTGTATGCCCGTTGAACAAAGTCGCATCAATACCTATGTTTGAGGTTTCGATAGTTTCCCATTTACCATCCGGGTTACCCACGAATGACTGCTGGAAACCTGCTACGGTACCACTACTTGTACCATTGATATCATATGCTGAAGAACCGGGACCGCCTACGAATGCATCGTAAGAGTTAGCGGCAAATACACCTTTCTGGTTACCCATCTGTCCCCATCCACCGCGGATCTTCATGTCAGTGATCCATTTCACATCCCTCAGGAATCCTTCCCTTGAAATCCTCCATCCTAAAGAGAAGGCAGGGAATGTACCATAACGGAAGTTTGGACCGAACCTTGAAGAACCATCACGGCGAACAGTAGCCGAAGCAAGAATCCTGTCGTCCCATGAATAGTTTAAGCTGGCCGAAGATGGAGAACAAAGAAGCAGGTGTAAATGGTGCACCATTTGCCCTTTGGCCGGCTGCACCACCATTATTCAATGAACGGAAATTCACATCCTGGAGGAAATAAGTTGACCTTGTACCTTCGATGCTGCGTCCGTTATCTTCAATGGCTTCAGTACCTGCAAGTACAGAAAGATCATGCTTTCCGAAACTGTTCTTATAGTTCAGTGTATTGGTCCAGATCCAGCTTGTGTTCTTACCGGAACCTTCTGTATAACTGTTACCGGTATTATTCTCAGAGTTCTCGTAAGTAATGAAGTTGAAGCTGTAATAATCATATGTTCCATAAGTACCACCAATGCTTGTCCTTGCAGTAAAATGCTTAAGGAAGTCAACCTCTAAATAAGCATTTCCGAACAGGGATGAATTATGACCCCTGTTATCTTTAGCGCGATCCCTGGTGGCATATGGGTTGGAAGCATTACCCAGGTTTGGCGCCCTTGAACCGGCATAGTTACCCGCGATATCAAATACCGGGATAATGGGCTGGTTACGATATGCCATACCTAATTCTGTTCCTTCCCCGTTATTACCGGCATCATTCCTTTCACTGATCAGGAACTGGATATTTTCACCGATCCTGATATTCTTTTTAATGTTGAACTCAGTGTTCACGCGGAAAGTATAACGCTTGAAATAACTGAAGATCATGATGCTCTTCTGATCGAAATAGTCAAGGCTCATCATGTAACGGCTGCGGTCAGCACCACCGGAAACTGCAAGATTGTAGTTCTGTATAGGCGCACTCTCAGTAATTACATCATACCAGTCAGTTCCTGCCTTATTGGCTTTTGCAATCAGCGTGGAACCATTGACGTCATCCAGGTTCAGGTTATAGGTTGTTTCATCCACCTCGCCGATTTTCTTACCGGCAGGGAGGATATAATCAGGAAGAACAGGCGTTGCTCCTGCACCATACTGGGTGGCGGGGGGCGTCTGGCCTGCATTATTGTATGCGTTAAAAGTAAGGTCGGCCATTTCCTGTGAATTCAGGAGGTCAAAACCTTTACCAGGATCCTGCGTACCATAATAAGAGTTGAAGCTCACTTTTGCACCGCCCTGGCGACCCTTCCTCGTGGTGATCACCAATACACCCGCAGATGCACGTGCACCATAAATGGAAGCAGCAGATGCATCTTTCAATACCTGCATGCTTTCAATGTCGTTAGGGTTGATACCGCCAAGTCCGTCGGCCGGTACACCATCAATTACATAGAGCGGGTTGTTGGCATCGCCTGTAAATGAACCGATACCACGGATCCTTACAGATGCGCCAAAACCCGGACGGTTATCAGTTGTTACTGTAACACCGGAAGCGCGACCCTGCAATTGAGATTCCGCATTTGCCGCAGGAATTGATTTAAGATCTGCTGTATTCACTACAGCAACAGAACCCGTGATGTCTTTCTTGGCCTGGGATGTATACCCCGTAACCACAACTTCACTTAAGGCTGCTGGATCTTTCTTTCAATGCAATGTTCCAATCCGTTCTGCCCGGAGACAGGCACTTCGCGTACATCATATCCGATAAAGAGATACGACCAGTGTACCTTCATTGGGAGCAGTAATAACAAATGTACCATCAGCACCGGTGGAGGTTGCAACATTGCTTCCCTTTACCGCTACAGTGGCACCAGATACCGGTTGTCCATCAGGACCTGTCACCTTTCCGGCAATTGATTTTTGGGCAAATGCTGCCGTGCATAGCAGCATCGAAAGAATAAGCATCGGTATAGCCTTACCCATGCATTTCAGGAGTTTTTGTTTCATAAGACAACACAGTTAGAGTTGGTTAAAGTTTAATCCTTTGCTAAATCGTTTTTGGAACAAGTTTTTAAAAATAGATAAATAGTTCGTAAAAGTTAAAATTTTTTTAAATGTTTTTTAATGAAAAGTTTATTCGTGTTAATGGTACACATTATCATTTTTCAATTTGTAGCCGGTAAAATTCAGGGATGTTTTTTTTTATGGGAAAGAAGCCCATCACAGTAATGCATTATGACAGGAATAAATCTGGTAATGCTGCATTGTAATTAAAAAAAATTTACCAAAGTATTAACTTCATTATATGAAGACTGTAAATATTATCCTTTCCATTGTTTTTTTACTCTTTGCCTTATTACAGTATAATGATCGTGGATCCGTACATATGGATACCCATTTACCTCCTGGCTGCATTCCTTTGCTGGCAGGCATCAAAGGGGAAATTCCAGGCTTACCTATATATCATAGGAATGCTCATTTGCCTGGTCTACGGGACCTACCTTTTCTTTGATAAGAATGGCGTGCTCGCCTGGGCCAGCGAGCACGCCGCCGAAAGTCTTGTACATTCCATGAAAGCAGAAAAACCATGGATTGAGGAATCGAGGGAGTTCGGCGGACTCCTGATCGTTTTTATCGCCCTCCTTATTAATTATATCATATTGCGAAAATCAACGACCGGTAATTAACCTGCCTGGCATCTGAATAACGCAAAATCATTTCGCTCCAATTTGCAAAACTTCATCAGGATTAACCGGATTCCGGTTACGGCCATCACTACAGTTTCAGCCGGATCTGCTTTGCGTATCCTGAATACAATTCCCTTTCCCGTCATCGGGCCAGCTGCTTTTCATGACCGCCTTACCGCCTTGTCCGGCCCTGGTATTGGCAATGGCAACTTCCCCGATCTTCTTTCCATTTACATTTCCTTCATAAGCCTCTACAATATATCCCTTTGTCAGGGGAGACTGTGATCCATAACTAACTTCAATGGCATTTAATACCAGTTAGGTTTACATTCCCGAATTCAATCACCCCTGATGAACCCGACATCATCGCAAACTTCCGGCCTCCAAACTCCATTACATTCACACCATCCAGTTTGGTATTGTCCGCCGGGTGATAGTACCGGGCTGTTGATAATGGCAACATTTCCACCCGTAAGTGATTTGATGCCCGGTCCGCCCCTATCCGTATACGTTGCACTGATCTGCATCGCTTTTCCACCCGATACATCATTTTCTGTTGGCGTAATAGCTTCCTTCCGGTGGCAAAGTCTTGGCCAGTTGCCGAAGCATGAAGGATCAGTGATCCATGAAACAATTTTCTGTGCATCCGCTGGTTTAAGATCCGGGTGCGCTGCCATCGCCGTTTCACCCCAAACACCGCCTCCACCTTTAATGACCTTGCTCACCAGGTATTCATTCGCCCTTCTGTCATCCGCATACTTATCTGCCACAGCAGTCAGTGAAGGACCAATGGATTTTTCACCCACTTTATGACAGGTCTTGCAATCACTGTTTTCAAACAATGCCTTTCCTTCCAGCAGGCTGCTCACGATCTGGTGGCCCACCACCTGCGCCTTATCCGGTCCGCTTACATAATCCACTTTTACATAAATGTTTGCCTTATCCACAGTAGCTCCATCTTCCTTATCATTCACCAACACTTTATACTTCACAGGCTGGCCCGGGAAGAAGAAACTTGGATTGTCGGGCAGCTCAATGCTTACCTCCGGCGTTTCATTACCCGCATACACAGCCTTTGTTTCACTCCTGGTAACAGCGCCTTTATCATCTTTCACTTCAACATATATTTCATAATCTCCCGCCTTGTCGAAAGTGAAGTTTGTCTTAGCTTCCTTTGTTTCCCTTATTTCTTTTCCGAAATGCCATATATAGGTCACCGGATCCTTATCAGGATCACCAGACCCTTCGGCTGAAACATTCACCGCCAATGGCAGTGCGCCCGTGAGTTTATCAATGGAGATACTTGCCCTTGGCGACCTGTTACCGGGATTATAATCAATCCTTGAAATACCAGCATCTGCATTCTTGGTAAACCAGCCGGTTCCATATTCGAGGATATATAATTTACCATCAGGCCCCATCTCCATATCAATCGGTGAATTGAATTTCGTTCCCTGCATAAAGGGTTCCATCTTTTCAAAATCACCCTGGGCATTCATCGTAACCGCTTTGATCCATCCCCTGATCCAGTCGTAGAAAAATAATTTGCCATTGATAATAATCCGGGAACCTTGTTTCCTTTGGATAAAACTCCGGGTAATAGACCGGCCCCGCCATTGCATTTCTTCCTCCCGTACCTAATTCAGGGAATTCAGGAGAAACTGCATATGGATACCATATAAATGGTTTTGCCACCGCAGGCAATTCCTTTAATACCTGTATTATTTCTTGATTCATTAACCGGTTTGGCCGGATCAAATGGTTCACCCACCGCCCCTGTGGCATAATCAAACCTCGTGTACGGATAATTCTTTCCTACAAATAATGGCCATCCGAAATAACCCGCTTCACGCGCCTGGTTGAGTTCGTCATACCCTCTCGGACCATGTGTTTCCATGCTGTCATTCGCCGCATCCGGACCAACCTCACCCCAATACAGGAAGCCCGTTTTCCGGTCAACGGATATGCGGTAAGGATTTCGGTTACCCATGACGTATATCTCCGGTTTCGTTCCCGGTGTTCCCGGCTTGAACAGGTTTCCTTCAGGAATGGTATACGTTCCGTCTTCCTTTATTTTAATGCGCATGATCTTCCCGCGCAAATCATTGGTATTGCCGGAACTCCTTCTTGCATCCCATTGTTCAAAACCCGGACGGTCATCCAGTGGCGCATAACTATGCAGTTTGTATGTTGATGTAGCAGGCTGGTCAAAGGGTGTGCTGTTATCCCCTGCTGATACATACAGGCTGCCATCCGGACCAAATGCAATGGAACCACCTGTATGGCAACAGATATTTCGCTGGGAATAAAACTGGAGAATTACTTTCTCTGATGCAAGGTCGAATTTCCCGTTACTATAGGTGAACCTGGACAAACGATTCACGGATGTATCGATCGGTGAATAAAAAATGTACACGAAATTATTCTTCGCATAATCAGGATCCGCACTTAAACCCAGTACACCTTCTTCAGCATTCACGCCGGGAACCGTTGCCTTATGATAAACATTGAGTTTCGCAATCTGCGTAAGTTTATTGGTGGCATGATCAATCAGCATGATCTCTCCCTTTCGCTGCACCACCAAAATATCCAGGTTAGGAAGTATTGTCATTTCAGTAGGCTCATCAAATCCTGAAGTCAGGATTGTTTTGGTGAAACGGTCTTCATCCGGGGGAAACTGCGTGGTGGCTTTTGAATAATCAAGTTCCTTGTTATCACCAATCGCATACTGGATACCGCCAAGGATATGCTGCACATATTTTGGGTCAGCATATATATCCTCGGTATGACCAATCGCTGTATAAAAAGCCCGGCCCCCATCATAATCATGATACCAGGCCATGGGATGATAATCGCCGTTTTCTCCGCCTTCATAAGATTTTTCATCAATCGTTAACAGCACATGTACCGCCGAGTCAGATGGCGGAACCCGAAAATTGTACCATTCATTGGTGAATTCCCAGGTGTCTCCCAGGTGTTTTGTACTGATATGTGTTTTATCCTTTACAATAATTTTTGCCGGCTGCTCCTTTGGATGGCTTTTAAAATATGCCCCTACCAGTTTACCATACCATGGCCAGGAATATTCCGTATCTGCCGCAGCATGTATACCCATATAACCACCACCGGCCTGGATAAATCTTTCAAAAGCCGCCTGCTGGTAATGATTGAGGATATCGCCTGTATTATTCAGAAATATTACAGCACTGTAATTTTTCAGGGAGTCTTCATTAAAATAATCACTGTTCGTAGTGGTATCAACAATAAATCCGTTTTCCTGTCCCAGTTTCTGAAAGGCTGCAAGGCCGTTGGGAATAGATTTATGATACCAGGCCACTGATTTCGCAAACACGAGTACCCGGGGACTGCCTTGTCTTTTTGAAGAACAACTGCTGATACCCATCATTATGAACGACACAGATAAAATCCAAACCAGAGATTTCATACACAGTTAATTGAGGAATTGATTACAAATTTTTGATCATGATATTCTTATACCAGACTTCTCCGCCATGGTCCTGAAGCGCAATCCGTCCATTGGGTGTTTTTGCAAAGTCTTTATAAGCAGCGAATTTGCTGCCGGCGATTAAGGCATTCCATTCGTTGCTGCCCAATATTGTCTCCACCACTTTTTTACCATTGACGATAAAGACCAGTTTTCCTTTTTCAGAAACAATCTCGGAACTGTTCCATTCTCCGGTTGGTTTTACATTTTCGGCGGGGCATGCAATAAGATCATACAATGATCCCGACAACTGTACGGGAAGAAGCGGGTCGGGGTAGCCCGTATTATCAATGAGCTGGAATTCAGGACCTGTTTGATAGGTGGCCCCGAACTGGTCTCCCTCCTTAACCCAGAAGATCAGTCCGCTATTGGATTTGGGAGCAACTTTCCATTCAAATTTGAGGTGAAAATCCCCGAATTCCCGGTCGGTCACCAAATCACCACGGCCTTCTTTTTTTGATATATCCAGGTAGATGGCCTGGTCTTTTACCATCCAGGCCGTAGCTGATCCGGGCTTTTTAAAGGCATGCCATCCGGATAGCGTTTTACCGTCGAACAGTGGTATCCATTCATTCCCTTTCTGTGCATTGGCCTGTAAGGCAAGCATGATCAGTAAGACGGGGACAATCGTTTTTTTCATGACAACAGTTGAAGATGGCTAAATGATAGATGCTAAATTAGCGCTAACCTTTTGACGTTGCCCGGATATAGGCAAAAAAAAACACAGAATAATCTGTGTTTTTCTGTAACGCATTAATACTTTACAATTTCCTGATCTTAATATTCCGGTACCAGACAAGGTTGCCATGATCCTGGAGGGCGAAGTGCCCGTTTTTTATAGTGCCAAAATCAGCCATATCCCTGAATTTGCTGGCAGCCAGCATTTTTTTCCAGTTATCATCCCATAAAGTGGTACTCACCACATTGGTGCCGTTCAGGAAGAAATCAAGCTTGCCATTAAGGATTTTGATCTCAGCCTTGTTCCATTCACCAAAGGGTTTGACGGTTTCCGTTGAACATGAGATCAGATCATAGAGATCGCCGGCGCGGTGCTTGGGGATTTTCGCATCCGGATGTCCGGCATTATCCAACACCTGCATTTCAGGACCGGTATCATATGTATGTTCATACTTTTTTCCTTCCGCCACATTGAAGATCATGCCGCTGTTCCCGTTTTGTGAAATTTTCCACTCCAGGACCAGGTGATAATTCTCAAAACTGCTGTCGGTGAGCAAATCTCCGCCGCCCACTATTCTGCCATCCTTTATTACTGCAGTGTCTAAATACAGGGTTCCGTCAGCCACTTTCCAGGCTGCACCGTCGGAGGTATTATTGAAAACATGCCAGCCATTTTTTGACATGCCGTCAAACAATAATTGCCAGCCCTGTTCTTTTTCTTCCGCCGAGAATGTATTGTTTTCCATCACTACAGCTGTTTCCGCCATTGCTGTTGTGTCTTCTGTTTTTTCTTCTGCAGGAGGGGCGCTTGAGTTGCAGGCTCCTATAAATAAAGAAGCTGCTACCAATGCGGGCATAATAATTTTCATGCAGATGGTTTATTTCATGGATAAGATATACTTCACCATGGCTTCAGCATCTTCTGCAGAAAGATTCGGGTGCGCCACCATTGGGATCTGGCCCCATACGCCGGTTCCGCCGGCCATAACCTTACTGGATAATAATTTTACATTAGCTTCGGTATTTGGATATTTCTTGGCCACTTCTATATAAGACGGGCCGATGAGTTTATCCTTATCCAGGTGGCAGGTTCTGCAATCTGATCCTTCAATCAATGCTTTGCCGTCTTTTCCACCTGCCGCTGCTGTTGCCGGTGCGGGAGCTGCTGCTGTTGTATCTGCTGGTGCCGGACTTGCTGGTGTTGCAGATTCTGCGCCAATCTGGGAGTTTGCGTTGGAATCGTTGTTGCTGACCGGTGTGGTTGATTCCGTAGAAGCGCCGCCTCCACATGCATAAAAGGCAGTTGCAATCGCTAAGGCTAAAAATACTTTCTTCATATACAGTTTAATTTTCAAAATAAAGTTAATGAAACATAACCAACATCATTGAATATAATTGAGACCGGAAATACTTGCAAGATGTTATTAAATGCCGAGTAATTTCCGGTTAAAGGCCTCATCGCTGCCTGTTCCGGCAAAATCATCAAAGGCTTTTTCGGTGACCCTGATGATATTGTTGCGGATGAAAACAGCCCCTTCCCTTGCACCGTCTTCAGGATGTTTCAAAGCGCATTCCCATTCCATGACGGCCCATCCGTTATAATTATACTGCGCAAGTTTGCTGAAGATACTCTTAAAATCAACCTGCCCGTCGCCCAGTGAACGGAATCTTCCAGCCCGCTCCACCCATCCCTGGTAACCGCCATATACGCCTTGTTTACCGGTTGGGTTGAACTCGGCATCCTTCACATGGAACATCCTGATGCGCTCATGATAATGATCAATATAAGCCAGGTAATCCAGGCACTGCAAAACGAAATGGCTGGGATCATACAGCAGGCAGGCTCTTGCATGATGGTTTACCTTTTCAGAGGAACATTTCATAGCTGATGCCATCATGCAGATCTTCGCCCGGATGAATTTCATAGCAAAGGTCAACACCGCATTCATCAAATGTATTGAGGATGGGCAGCCAGCGTTTGGCGAGTTCTGTAAATCCCGTTTCCACCAGGCCCGCCGGCCTTTGCGGCCATGGGTAAACAGTATGCCATAACAATGCACCGCTAAATGTTGCATGTGCATTCAGCCCGAGATGTTCAGAAGCTTTTGCGGCATACTTTA